>NZ_JAUEYN010000010.1:0-327510 GCF_032489675.1 Bradyrhizobium sp. SZCCHNR1043 | reverse complement strand
TGTGGTACCTGCCGCCTGCATTTTTTTCGCAGGCGGGCCATGGGTGAGGCCTTCACCCGGCATTCCCTGCGCCCTCTTCGAATGAGAGAGGGCCGAACGACCGGACGAACTCGGGCGGAGAAAGCCGCGAGATCGTGGAGGCGCGGGTTGAGTTCATGCGCATGAATCGACGACATGGTGAGAGCGGACGTCATGGGTCCCGCGCGGTCCTCACCGTCGGCGCCGATGTCAGCCCATGCGGAATCCCTCCGTCGTCGTTCCGGGGCGCGCGCAGCGCGAGCCCGGAATCCATACTCCCGAACAGTAGTTGGTGAAGAATGTCGTGCGTTCAGGCGTCTCGATCCTCGCGCAGAGTCGGGACTATGGACTCCGAGCTCGCGCTGCGCGTGCCCCGGAATGACGGAGGAGAGAGGCGGGTACTCGCTCCTCCTTCCACGTCACGGCTCAAGTTACGGCGCGGTCTGCGCCTCGATCTTGAACTGCGCCAGCGCGCTCGGCGGGTCGATGGCGATGAGCTGGGCGAGCTGCAGGGCCGGGACCTTGGCGCGCGGCGAGAGCTTCAGCGTGAAGGTCTGGTGCGGCCGCTCGACGAAGCGGCTGATGGCATCGACGGCACCGGCGACATCGACGTTGTCGGCCGCGACCTGCGCGCCGATCGCCTTGATGCTGTCGACCAGCGCCTTGCGCGCGGCGTCCCGCGTGATCGCATGACCGCGCGCATAATTGGCGACGAGCACGTCGACTGCGCCGAGATCGCGCAGGGTCAATTCCAGCCCGCTGGCCTCGATCTGCGCCGCGGCCGTCGTCGCCTGCTGCAGATCGATCGTGAACACGTCGCGCGGCACCTGCGACAGCGACATGCTGGCCGAGGCTGCGATGAGGTTGCTGACCTCGAGCTTGAACGGTTGAAGCGCGAACGCGCCCGAGCTCTCGGTCCAGCCGAGGCCGAGATCGGCGTCGAAAGCGGCGGTGTCGATGCCGGCGACCAGAAGCGGCAGCAAGGCCGGATTGGACGCATCGAGCGGTCCGGCCATCTTGGCGACCAGGTGTGCCTGGGTCGGGATGGGACCGACGAACTGGCCCCAGTCGAGGCTGAAATTGTCGATCTGGACCGGCTTGGTGCTCGCCTTGTAGGACGTCGTCAGCGCCTTCAGCTCGATGCCGCCGATCAGCTTGAACAGCGCCAGGGCTTCGGCCGGACCGGGCTTGGCTCCCGGTACGGCGAATTTGGCGGTGTGGCGCAGCAGGCCGCCCATGTCGAAGCGCTTCACGGCGAAGCGGCCGAGCTTGACCGGTCCGTTCGGGGTTCGGCCGTCGAAGCCCTCGAACGCGACGTCGCCCTTGCCGTCGTCGAGGTCGAACCGCGTCAGCGCGACCTTGACCGGGCCGTCGGGAGTCTCGACCGCGAGGCCTCGGACCTCGACGTTCTTGAACAGGACGCCGTCATAGATGCTGGCCACCTTGTCGATGAGGTCCGGCGTCATGGCGCTCGTTCGCGGCGAGGTCGGCGTCAAGGCGGCGACCAGCGCCGGCAGTTGGATGCGCGACGGCCGCACGCCGAACTGGTCCATCGTGAGGCTGTCGATGTGCATGCGCATGCCGAGATCGGACGTGATCTCGTAGAGGCCTGCCCCGGCGACGCCGCTCAGGCGGACGACACGATCGTCGGTGGCGGACTCGGGCGCGAGCAGAGCGACGATGGCGTTGACGTCGATGTCCTTGGTCACGACGTCGAGCATGCGGCCGCGCACCGTCTCGACCTTGCCGTTCGGCGGTTGCGCCGCGGTGCTGAAGGTGACCTCCTGGATCTTGTAGTTGCCGATGCGGCCGCCCTTGATGTCGTCCACCACCAGCCCGGAATAGCCGAACTCGGTCGGCCCGACCGAGGGGCCGCCTTCCATCGTGCCGGTGACCCGCGGCACCGTGGCCGAGGTGGCGCTGATGGTGGCGAGCTGTTGGGCGAGCGCGCGGGAGGTCTCGAGCATGCCGGCGCCGGCCGGGAGCGCGGCGAACCGCGCCGGGCCGGCATAATCCTTCACCAGCAGTTGCGGCAGCTTGTAGCTCAGCCGGAGCGGCGACGGGCCGGGGATCTGGCCGGCCATGGCGATGTCGCTGATCTCGATGCTGGCGGCCGTGACATGCTCGGAATCAGGCTGGCTCAGCCCGGTCGCGGTGATGGTGCCGAGCGTGACGCTGGCCGGCGGCTGGGCGGCCGATTCGAGCTTGACGTCGGCGATGGTCAACTTGCGGCTCCACAGGTCGAAGGCGACCTTGCCATGGGTCGCCGTGGCGCCGCTTTGCCGGATCTGGGCAAAGCCGGCCTCGACCTCGCGCTCGGCGCGGCTCTGGGCGTACCAGGGCACGCCGACGAAGCCGGCGACGGCCAGCGCAACAGCCGTGAGAATTCCGATCAGGATACGGGTCATTTGATGTGCTCCGCCCAAGGCTTAGGCAGCAAGTGATGATGGTCTCAATGAAATCGATGGAGTAGGGATGTGCTTCTGCGAACTGGGGAATCGCTGGCCCGGGATGCCGGCGAACATGGTTTCGGATGTTGCATGAAAGCCGCCCAACGTGCATCACATGCACTTCCACCGGCCGGAAAAACCGACGTCTGACCGAGACTCAAGAGACCAAAAATCCGGGTCGGAAACGCTGGAGCACGTATGTCGTCGTCCTATTCTGAAGATCTTCGTTCCGCAGCCCTGGCCTATCACCGGCTGCCACGGCCGGGCAAGCTGGAGATCCAGGCTACCAAGCCGCTCGCCAACCAGCGCGACCTGGCGCTGGCCTATTCGCCGGGCGTTGCCGCCGCCTGCACCGAGATCGCCAACAGCCCGGCCGAGGCCGCCACGCTGACTGCGCGCGCCAACCTGGTCGCCGTCGTCTCCAACGGTACCGCCGTGCTCGGCCTCGGCAATATTGGCCCGCTGGCGTCCAAGCCGGTGATGGAGGGCAAGGCGGTCCTGTTCAAGAAATTCGCCGGCATCGACGTGTTCGACATCGAGATCGCGGCCGACACGATCGATCGGGTGGTCGAGACGGTCGCGGCACTGGAGCCCACCTTCGGCGGCATCAACCTCGAGGACATCAAGGGACCGGAGTGCTTCGAGATCGAGGCGCGGCTCAAGGAGCGCATGAAGATCCCGGTCTTCCATGACGACCAGCACGGCACCGCGATCATCGTCGGCGCCGCGATCAAGAATGCGCTGTCGCTGGCCGGCAAGCAGCTCTCCGAGGTCAAGATCGTGACGTCGGGCGCCGGCGCCGCCGCGATCGCCTGCCTCAATCTGCTGGTCTCGATGGGTGCGCAGCGCAAGAACATCTGGGTCTGCGACATCGACGGCGTCGTCCATGAGGGCCGCAACACGCTGATGGACCCCTGGAAGGCGGTCTATGCGCAGAAGACCGACAAGCGGACCCTGGCCGAGGTGATCGGCGGCGCGGATATCTTCCTCGGGCTGTCCGCCGGCGGCGTGCTGAAGCCGGAGCTGCTCAAGCAGATGGCCGAGAAACCGCTGATCATGGCGCTGGCCAATCCCAACCCGGAGATCATGCCGGAGGAGGCGCGCGCGGCGCGGCCGGACGCGATGATCTGCACCGGGCGCTCGGACTTCCCGAACCAAGTCAACAACGTTCTCTGCTTCCCGTTCATCTTCCGCGGCGCGCTCGACGTCGGCGCCACCGCCATCAACGAGGCGATGAAGCAGGCGGCGGTCGACGCGATCGCGCAGCTTGCCCAGGACCCGCCGTCGGACGCGGTCAGCCGCGGCTTCGACACCGGCGAGACGCAGGGTTTTGGTCCGGGTTCGCTGATCCCCTCGCCATTCGATCCGCGCCTGATCCTGCGCATTGCGCCGGCGGTGGCGAAGGCGGCGATGGAGTCCGGCGTCGCGACGCGGCCGATCACCAATTTCGACGAGTACACCGCGCTGCTGGAACGTTTTGCGTTCCGCTCTGGCCTGGTCATGAAGCCGGTGTTCGCCAAGGCGAAGACGCAGCCGGTCCGCGTGATCTATGCCGAGGGCGAGGACGAGCGTGTGCTGCGCGCCACCCAGGTCGTGCTGGAGGAGAAGCTGGCGCGGCCGATCCTGGTCGGTCGTCCCAGCGTGGTCGAGGCCCGCATCAAGCGCTTCGGCCTGTCGATCAAGGCCGGGCGTGATTTCGACCTCGTCAACCCCGAGGACGATCCGCGCTACCGCTCCTATGTGCAGAGCTACATCGAGGTCGCGGGACGGCGCGGCGTGACGCCGGATGCGGCGCGCACGGTGGTGCGCACCAACGCCACCGTGATCGCGGCGCTCGCCGTCGTCAGGGGCGAGGCGGATGCGATGATCTGCGGCGTCGAAGGGCGCTACATGAGCCATCTGCGCCACGTCCGTGAGATCATCGGCTTCATGCCGGGGGTCAGCGACTACGCGGCGCTGGCGCTCACCATCACCAGCAAGGGCGCCTATTTCATCGGCGATACCCAGGTGCGGCCGGATCCCACGGCCGAAGAGCTCGCCGAGATGGCGTCGCTCGCGGCCAACCACGTCACGCGATTCAACATCAAGCCGAAGATTGCCTTCGTCTCGCATTCCGATTTCGGTGGCTACGACACCGAGTCCTCGCGCAAGATGCGGCAGGCGACGGCATTGCTGAAGCAGCATCGTCCCGACCTCGAGGCCGACGGCGAGATGCAGGGCGACACCGCGCTGTCGGCGACTGCGCGCAAGGCGATCCTGCCGCATTCGGATCTCGAAGGCTCGGCCAATGTCCTGATCATGCCGAATCTCGACGCCGCCAACGTCGCCTATCAAATGATCAAGGTGCTGGCGGATGCGGTCCCGGTGGGGCCGATCCTGATCGGCCCGGCGCGCCCGGCGCACATCCTGACGCCGTCGGTGACGGCGCGCGGCATTCTCAACATGACGGCGGTGGCCGCGGTCGAAGCCCAGGAACGGGCGGGGAGGGCGCAGCCGACGCTGTTTGCGTGACGTTGTTGGCGTGATCGAAGTGTGGCGGAATTCGTCCGGTTTCGGTCGTATTCCGCCCGCCTTTATTGTTGAAAAGCGTTCGCGACGTCACATATCCGGCCCGGTGGGCCGACGACACATCGTTTGAAGTTGATCCGTGAGGGCGAGAATGCCGGGTTTCATTACATTCGGGCGCGTTCTGTTCGCCGTGATCTTCATCTACACGGGCGCGACCAAGCTGTTCGGCATTCCCGCCACCGCCGATCTCATCGCCGCCAAGGTCACGATTCCCACGATGCTCGCGCCCTATGCGGCGCAGCTCGAGGCCGCCGCCAAGATGCCGATGCCGCAGATCCTGGCGATCGCGGCCGGTGCGTTCGAGGTGCTCGCCGGCGTGATGATCGCGCTCAATTTTCTCGGGCGTTTCTTCGCGGCTCTGATGATCGTGTTCGTCGGCGCGACCATCTTCTACTTCCATGACTTCTGGAACCAGGCCCCGCCCGACAACGCCAAGACCCTGATCGACGCGCTGAAGAACCTGTCGATCATCGGCGCGCTGTTCATGATCCTCGGCTACGGCAAGGGCCCGAAAGCGCCGGAGCAGAGCGCGTATGGAGACATCTAGAGGGAGCTCTAAGCGGTGCGTTTCCAGGCGGTCACGCTGACGTCGTGGGCGGGATCGAGCATCAGCTGATTGGCGGGCGTGTAGCCGTGGGCCGTCAGCACCTGCTGCGGCGAACGGTCGGGACCGACGCCGGGAAAGCACGGCACGCCGCTGGGCAGGGAGACGTGGGGCGCCAGTGACAGGAAGAAGGTCTCGTAGCGGTCCATGAACATCTCGAACACGACGGGGCCGCCGATCACCGCCACCGTGCCAGAGCCGACGCCCGCGGCTTCACAGGCGGCTTCGAACGAGGCACCCGCCGGATTCCAAAGGGTGGAGAGCGGCTTTTCCGGATCCGGCGCCAGCCCCGCGACCTTGCCGGTCACGACGATGCGCCGGCGCTTCGGCGAATTCGGCTGGTCCTCATAGGAGTTGCGGCCGTGGACGATCAGATCGGCGCCATCGAGGGCCTGGGAAAAGAATGCGGCGTCGCCGGGAAATTTCAGGGCGGGCGGCATCGCATTGCTCGCGTCGGCCAACATCCCGTCGGCCGACACGATCACGTAACCTTCGAGACGAAGCTTGGTCACTGACGAAAGGAATCCTGTCTCATTCGGACACTGTCGTCACAACGCTCGAGACCGGCCGTTGGCTCACCGTCGGCAGCTTCGCGACCTTGCTGAGCTGCTCGTCATACTGCGGCAGCGACTGCACCGGCGCCTTGGCGCGCATCGCGACCACCTTGTAGCCGCCGGCCTTCAGGCGGCGCAGCAGCTCGGGCAGGGCCTCGGCGGTGTGCTTGTGGAAGTCGTGCATCAGGATGATGCCCTTGCCGAGCTTGTCGAGCTTCTTGAAGGTGACGTCGATCACCGCCTGCGCATTGCGCGCCTTGAAGTCGAACGAGTCGAGATCGCAGGAGAAGATGCCGATGTTGCGGGTGCCGAGATAGGTTACGATCTCCGGCGGATGCTGCAATGCCGGGAAGCGGAAGAACGGCGCCGGCGAATTGCCGCCGAGCGCCCATTTCACTGCGCTGATGCCGAGCTCGATCTCTTCCTTGCGTTGATCCTCGGTCAGCTTCTTGTTCGTCAGCGCCGCGTGCGACCAGGTGTGCGTGCCGACCGTGTGGCCGGCATTGTAAACCTGCTTCAGGATTTCCGGATAATAGGTCGCATGCTTGCCGATGATGAAGAAGATGCCGGTGGTGCACTGGTCGGCGAGCGCCTTGAGCACGCTGGGCGTGTTCTCCGGCCATGGGCCGTCGTCGAACGTCAGGACCACTTCATGATCCTTGAGGAAGTCGAGGTCCTTGAAGTGCTCGAAGCCGAATCCCGGACCGCCTGTCGTGTCGATCTCGACGGTGCGGCCGACGCCGAGCGCCTCGGGGTTCATGCAGGGTGCGCGCGGCGGCTGCGTCTGGGCGGCCACGGCGGGAACAGGGGCCGGTGCGGGACCAGCAGCAGCCGGGGTCGGCGCCGCCGCCGTGCGCTGCGCCTGCGACCAGGCCGCGCCAGACGTCAACAGCGAAGCCGCCAAAGAACTCGCGAACACCAATCCTGCTGCAATCCGCATCGTGTTTCCTCGGGGTTGTTGCAACGGGAGCGCCAGCGTCGAGAGTCGCTCCGTTATCCGGTTGGGGATACTAGCCCAGCTGCCGGATGGGCGCCAAAAGGAAACGAGGCAAAAACACGGGGGAAGTTGCCGGCTTCCGCCGCATTCCTGCCGAGTGTTGCTCAGCCGTCCGCCAGCAGCCGGGCGACCGCGGTCTTGACCCGCGTATCCGTCGGCTCGACCGAGGAGGCGAAAACGTCGGCGATGTAGCCGTCACGGCCGATCAGATATTTGTGAAAGTTCCAGCGCGGCGTTTCCTTGGGCCGCGCCTCGGCGGCCCAGCGGTAGAATGGGTGGGCGTTGGAACCGGTGACCACCGCTTTTGCGGTCATCGGGAAGGTGACGCCGTACTCCTTGTTGGCCAGCTCGGCGATGTCGCCCGCGATCCCGGGCTCCTGGTTGAAGTCGTTGGAGGGCACGGCGACGATCGTCAGCCCGCGCTCATGGAACTCGCTCCACAGCTTCTGGAGGCCGGTGTATTGCGGGGTGTAGCCGCACTGGGAGGCCGTGTTGACCACCAGCACCGGCTTGCCCGCGAAATCGGCGAGCCGGATCGGCTCACCGGCCAGCGCGGGGAAGGAGAAGCGATAGGCGGTCATCTTGCTCACCGCATTGTCGGCATGAGCGGCCTGCGACGTGAGCGTCGCGCCCGACAACGAGGCGCCGATGCCGAGAACAACCATCCTGCGATCGATCATTGTGAATCTCCCTGAGCAGAGCCAGCCCCGTCAGCATGAATGTGCCCGCGCTCGACCGGCCGCTGCTTGAACGGCCGCGACGTGGCGCTGGATCAGACTGCGTTCCGGCACGGGATACCCCTGCCGTGGGGCGGAAAGAGGGACGTCGTCGGTCGTCAGCGCAGCGAAAGGATGAACTCCGTGCCCTCGCCGGTTTCGCCCTGGTTGATGCCTTGATCGGAGACGATCAGCGAACTTCCGGTCGACAGGGCTTCGCCGAGCCACGCCATGACGTCGGCGGGAATGGTGATGCGATCGAGCGCCTCGGCTGCGCTGCTCAGCGGAACGACCTGTTTCAGCTCGGCATCGGCGCCCGCGGACCTCTTACCGCGCCGGGCCGCCTTGGCCGCGACATCGGTCGCCGCGGCGCTCCGCGCCGAGGAGGGCAGCGAGACGACCGACCAGCGCATCGTCGCCGGATCGGCCTTGTCAGCCGTCGCGGTGAACACGTGGGTGCCGAGCGGCTTGTCGCCCGGTGCGATGGTGACGGGGGTGTTGAACACCGGAGCGAAGTTCTGCCGCACGTACAGCTTCGAATCCTTGCGGCTGATGAATATCGCGATCTGGCTGTTGCGCTTCAACTCGGGCTTGGGCGCAATCGGCTTGTCCGGTGCGGCAACACGCGACTGATCCTTGGCGAGATCGTTGGGGTCGACTGGCTTCGCCGGTGCCTCTGCCGCCGGTGTGGGCGGCGGCGCAGGCTGGTCCGCGATCGCGGCGTCGGCAGGCTTGGACTCAGCCGACTTGGAATCAGCAGGCTTGAGCTCGGTTGAACCGGTGGCTTCGGCATTCGCCGACGCCGCAGCCGGCCTCTCGATAGCCGGAGCGGCCACCTGCGCAGCAGTCGTGGGCTGCCTCGCCGGAGCGACTTCGCTGGGGGCAGACTTGGCCTCGTCCTGCTGCTCGATCCTGACCCCGGCCGGGGCGCCTGGCTTGGCCTCTGCGTCGGCGGTCGCGTGCTCAATCATGGTCTCGGCGACACTGGGCTTCAGATCGGCAGCATCGCTCCGAACCTCCGCCGCGGGTGAACGCGGTGGTTCGGCGCTTGGCGAAGCGTCCGAGATCTTCGGTGGCAGCCCATTGGCGTTGGTGGCATCGGCGGTCCGCACCTGGCCCGACGCGGTTGGCGATCCTTCGAAGCGGGGGCTCTCGGCATGACCGATCGTGGCGCGCAGATCCGTCGTCGCGACTGTGATCGCGGTGGTGATGGCGGTGCCCTTGTCCGACTTGATCGCTGCGGGCGCAGTCGCATTGGGTTGCACCGATGCGCTCGGCTGCGGCGCCTTCAGTGCAGCGAGCATCGGATGCGAGAAACTCGCAGGAGCCACCTCGCTCGGCGTGACCAGGACCCGGGATCCCATCCGCGTCCAGCCATAGATGCGGGCTGCAAAGCTTGCCGGCATGCGGATGCAGCCATGCGACGCCGGGTAGCCCGGCAGCACGCCCGCGTGGAGCGCGACGCCGGACCAGGTGATGCGCTGCATGAACGGCATCGGGGCGCCGCTGTAGATGTTGGAGCGATGGTATCTCTGCTTCTGAATGACGCTGAACACGCCCATCGGCGTGGAATGCCCCTTCATGCCGGTCGAGACGGGTGCTTCCGCGAACAGGCCGTTTGCGTCGTAGACCTTCAGCTGCTGCTTGTTGATCGACACCGCGATCGTGAGCGGCGCTTGCGGCTTGGCAGCCTCCTTCTCGGTCTTGGTCAGCGTCTCAAGGTGGCGCGCCTTGGGCTTGCGCGGAGCGGCCGGGCGTACGGTCGGAGCAATGGTGATGGGCTGCGCGTCGTTCCAGTAGTAATAAGACGCTGCGCCAGCCTGTGAGGTCACTGCTATGGCAAGCGGGACTGAAACGATTGCTGCACAATAGAACCGCCCCCTGGCGGCTGCACGAACGCAGAGCATTCCGGCAAATCCTCAAGAACCATCTGGTCTTTAGTGTCGCAGACGGAGTCTGCGTTCACCAGCTTGGGCTTCTGCCCTGCGTGATTTCGTTCCAATCGTAGCAGAAAAGCCTCACATCCCGTTAAACGGGGTAGTGGAAGGTCAGGGGCTGGAGCGCCTTCCTTGCAGGCATTTGTGTCCCTACATGGGCGGTATGCCGAGCATCGGCGGTATAACGGAGACCGACATGTCGTTCAGAGCCACCAAACGGTTTGATCTGTGGCTGAAAACCCTCGTTTGCCTACTGCTTATCGGATTGTCCTCGCCTGTGATCTCAGCATACGCCGCAGACGAGCCGGATCTGATCTTCCGTCGGTCGACCGTGTTCAAACTGCTCAGCCCGAATGACAAGCTCGCGACCTATGGCGTTGATGATCCAGAGGTAGAGGGCGTCGCCTGCCACTTCACGGTGCCGCAGAAGGGCGGCTATGCCGGTTGGCTGGGCCTGGCCGAGGAGGTCTCCGACATCTCGCTCGCATGCCGGCAGATCGGCCCGATCAGGTTCAAACGCAAGCTCGAACAGGCCGATGACATGTTCCGGCAGCGACGGTCGCTGTTCTTCAAGAAGATGCAGATCGTTCGCGGCTGCGACGCCAAGCGCAACGTGCTCGTCTACATGGTTTACTCAGACAGGCTGATCGAGGGATCGCCGAAGAACTCGACCTCCTCCGTTCCGGTCATGCCTTGGGGCAAAGCCGACGACGGCGTGGTCCAGAAGTGCGGCGATTTCATTCAATAAGGGACTTGCCAAGAGACGATCGGCTGCCGAAAGCCTTGCCGGGCAATTTGTGCTTGGCAGGATCGTGGCAGCCGATCAGCCGCACCAGGCTCTGTGGCGTCGAGCCGGCGTAGCTCTCGGTTCGCTGCTGCGCCATCGGTGCAGCCAGGGAGCTGCGGCGTGATACCTTCGGTTTGGGTGTGTGCGAGCGCTTGTCCATGGTGACCCTGAGGGAGCAACGTCGTCTCCCAACGCGCCGCGCGCTGCTGGGTTGCCGTGGTGAGCTGGGAGGTTCTCCCTGCCGGCCACAGTTAACGTAAGGTCGTTAAGAAGCTCGCCATCGGCAGAATTGACGGCTGCCCCGGAGGGCGCTGGCTCGCCCAAGGC
Source organism: Bradyrhizobium sp. SZCCHNR1043 (assembly GCF_032489675.1). Lineage (NCBI taxonomy): Bacteria > Pseudomonadati > Pseudomonadota > Alphaproteobacteria > Hyphomicrobiales > Nitrobacteraceae > Bradyrhizobium > Bradyrhizobium sp. SZCCHNR1043. The sequence continues at coordinate 316,552 of NZ_JAUEYN010000010.1, read as the reverse complement.
AAGTGAAACATTCTTCTGCTTGGGGTTTTAGATCACTCTCGTTTTGATTGTATTTTGTGTCGTCGGGTCGGTCGCGATGAAACGAAGCGGCGGGGCCATGAAACCATTTTGGGCCTGTGCCGCAGGCCGCTTGAAACGTGAAGCGGATATGAAACCGATGCTGGCGTCAGCGACATGCGAATCGTGTCGTCCGGGCCCGCGTGGATGACATGACGAAAAACAAATACCAGCGGTCCACCATGCGTTTTCGACTGGGTGCTGCAACGCTTGCCGTGCTGTCGTGCCTCTTCTGGTCCTCCGTCGAGGCGCGGATAACGACCCGATTGTCCGATCTGCGCAGCGAGTTCGTACGGCAATGTGCGCCTCATATGCTTGACCGGTGGGCGCATCCTGAAGCTGTCTGCTCCTGCCTGCATGATCATGCGGCCGCGATGGTGGAGGATGCCGACTTGCGAGAGGCGCTGCTGCGCGGCATCAGTGAGACCGGCGTGCCGACCATCGAGACCGATTGGGTGCCCGCGCCGAAGCAGGCCGAGATCGGTCCTACGTTCACCAAGATCGCGAAGCCTGCCCTGCAGTGCATGTTCGATCCGGCCAACTGATCAGCCGCCGGACCTGACGTCGATCGGCGTCCATCGTCCGGCGATGCTGGTTGTCAGTCCAGGCCATACTGCGACATCAATGACTGCACCTCCGGCCGGCGCATGATGCGCGAGATCCGCGTGCTGATGGCGTCGTCGTCGCTGTGCCTCGACGATCTCGCACGCGGCTTGGGAGCAGGGCGGGCCGCTGACGCATCGGCACTCGTCGGCTGATGCCGCGCAAGTGCAGTCTTTTCGGCGGATGGCAAGGTCGCCGCTTTCGTCCGCGTCGTCTGCGTGGGCGCCGTGGCCGTCAGACCGGGCTGGGTCGGCGCGGCAGCAGGAGCGACTGCGGGGACGACGGCCGGTGAAGCTGCGGCCGTGGCGGGCGGCGTCGCGGCCGGTGCCACAGGGCGTGTTTCAGTGGTGGCCGCCACGGGCGGAGTTGCGAGCACTGGATTCGACGCTTTGGCTGTTTCGGCAGCGGGCGCGGCGGCCGTGAGTGAGTTGGTACGCGATTGCAACAAAGCCCCCTCAGGTGCCGGGACGGGCACGGCCAATGCGGTGAGCGTCGATGCTGGCGCCGAGATCGGCGTCGGCGGCTCGATTACCGGAAGCGGGGCTGCGATGGAAGCACCGCCCGAGGCGGCGGACTCGCTGACGATCCTTTCACTGCTGTCCGGCGCCGGCTGCTTGATGTCGCCGGGGACGTTGAGAGCTTGGGTTTGCGCGTGGGCCAGCATCTGACGCGCGGTCATCGGTGTCTCCGCTGAAGCCGACATCGGCAGCAGGACGGCGGTCGCGAGCGCCAGCTGGAGTGTCCGTGCGTGCGATGTGAACTTGATCATGGCTGGCTCCTTGCGGTGTGCGATCTGCATTGGGGTCCGTTCAGGCCGCGGCGCTGGCCGTCGCCCGGTCGTGGGCGACGACGACACGCTGGCCGCGCATCTTGGCGATCACCTCGTCGCGCGGGCCGCATGCCAGCGTCTTGCCGAAGGCCATCACCATGATGCGGTCAACATGCGCCAGAAGCTGCGGACGGTGCGTGACGACGATCACGGTTCGGCCGGCGGCCTTCGCCTGGGCCATGGCCTGCGCCAGCGCCCGCTCGCCGTCCTCGTCGAGGTTCGAGTTCGGCTCGTCGAGGATCAAGAGCCGCGGATCGCCGTATAGCGCGCGGGCCAGGCCGACGCGCTGGCGCATGCCGCCGGACAACGCCACGCCGCCTTCGCCGATCGGCGTGTCGTAGCCGTTGGGCAGGCGCAGGATGACCTCATGCGCGCCGGCGGCCTTGGCGGCAGCGACGACGGCGGCCTCATCCACCTTCGCGAGCCGGGCGATGTTGTCGGCGACGGTGCCTGAGAACAGTTCGATGTCCTGTGGCAGGTAGCCGATATGCTTGCCAAGCCGGTTTGGGTCCCACTGGCTGTAGGCGGCACCGTCGATACGGATCACGCCTTCGCGCAGCGGCCAGACCCCGGCCATGGCGCGCGCCATGCTCGACTTGCCGCTGGCGGAGGCGCCGACGATCGCGAGGCTCTCGCCGGCCTTGAGCGAAAAGCTGACGCCCTTGACCGAGGGGCGGCCAGCCGCCGGCGGCCACACCACGGCGTTCTCGACGTCGATCTCGCCGCGCGGCGTCGGCAGCGCCGTCGGTGCAGCCGTGACCGGCAAGGCCTGGAACAGCTCCTCCAGCCTGCGATAGGCGGAGCGGAATGCGATGATGCGCTTCCACTGGCCAACGACCTGCTCGACCGGGGCCAGGGCGCGGCCCATGATGATGGAGGTCGCCATCATCGCGCCGGGCGAGATCTGCTGCTCGATCGCGAGCCAGGCGCCGATGCACAGCAGCGAGGTCTGCACCGCCATGCGCGCGAACTTGGTGACGGAATGCATCGCCGCGCCACGCTCGACGAGGGTGCTGTGGGCTTCGACCATCGCTGACTGACGGCAACTCCAGCGGTCCATGACGATGTCGCCCATGCCGAGGCCGCGCACGACCTCGCCGTTTCGCAGCGCCGCCGCGACGAAACGCGAGGCCTCGTTGGCCAGCGCGTTGGTGCGCTCGACGCTGGCGCGCGTGTAGAATTCGGTGAGCAGCGCCAGCGAGAACAGCACGATCGCGCCGAGCAGCGAGAGGATGCCGAGATAGGCATGCTGCAGAAAGCACAGCGCGACGAACACCGGCGTCCACGGCAGATCGCAGGCGATGGCGGCGGTGCCGCTGGAGATGCAGTCGCGGATGGTCTCGGCGTCACGGATGATCTGCTGGCCGAAGCGATGCCGCGGCGACAGCTCCGCCTTCATCATCGTCTCGAACAGCGGGTGGCGCAGCGTGCCTTCGAACTGCACGCCGGCCCGGGCCAGAACGCCGGAACGGGCGAATTCGAGGACGCCATACAGCACCAGGAAAACACCGACGATGAGCGTCAGCATGACCAGCGTGCCGAGATTGCGGCTGGTGAGGACGCGGTCGTAGACCTGCATGGAATAGAGGGGTGAGGCGAGCATGCTCGCATTGATGAAGAGGCTGAGCACGAAGGTCGCGGTGAGCGCGGGAAAGCAGGCGCGGAGCGCGGTTCCCAGCGGGCTTCGGGTGGTGCTCGTCATGTCGGATCCCCTTGCGATGGTGCTGGAGAACTTCGCCTGGGGCGCCCGTCGTCGACCGTGATTGACCTCACATAGCTCGAGGCTGATCTGCCAGCGCTTGAGTTGGCCGGTTGCAGCCGCTACCGGATGGATCAGCCGTGCTCAGATTTCGCAGCTTGCCTGAATCACAGTGACCTCATGCCTGCCGTAACGTCCCAGAACATCCGGCTCGTGTCGGGCCTCGTCCTGTTTGCGTTCGCCGCGACGCATTTTCTCAACCATGCGGTGGGTCTGTTCAGCCTCGAGGCGATGGACGAGGTGCAGGAATGGCGGCTGGTCGTCACCCGATCGTGGCCGGGGATGATCGTGCTGGCGGCGGCATTGCTCGCGCATGCCGTGCTTGCTTTCGTCAAGACGGTTCAGCGCGGCACGTGGCGGCTGTCCTCGTGGGAGTTTGTTCAGATCGCCACGGGATTTGCGATCCCGCTATTGTTGCTGCCGCACGTCATCGAGACCCACATCGCTCATGCGCTGTTTGGCGTTCAGGATGGCTACCTCTATGCGCTGGCGTTGATGTGGCCCAAGGCGGCCTGGATTCAGACCGCGCTGCTGCTGCTGGTCTGGATCCACGGCTGCGTCGGCCTGCATCACTGGCTGAAATTCCGGAGCTGGTACCGCCTCGTCCAGCCGCTGCTGTTTGTCCTCGCCGTCGCGGTGCCGATGGCGGCGCTGATGGGTTTCGTGGTGTCCGGGCGCGCCGTCGCCGCGTTGCTCGGCAATCCCGGCATGGCCGAGCAGATGCGCCAGGTCACCCATTGGCCGAGCGAACTCGACGGGAGGTGGATCGCCTTGCTGCAAATTTCGGCGCAGATCGCAGTCGTCGCGCTGCTCGTTGCAGGCGTGACGATCATCGTGTTCCGCTACGTCGCGTCGCTCGCGGCGCCGAAGATCGTCATTGCCTTCACGGGTGGCGCGACGGTGCGGGCCGCGGTCGGTCCGACGCTGCTGGAGATCATCGGCAGCAACGAGCTCTCGCAGCGGTCCGACTGCGGCGGCCGTGCCCGCTGCGGTCTTTGCAGCGTCCGGGTTGATGAAGGTGCGGAGACGCTGGCGCCGCCCGGCCACGCGGAGCGCGTCATGCTCGCCGACTTGGCGGCTCCGGCGAATGTGCGGCTGGCCTGCCAGATTCGTCCGGCGGCGCCGCTGACGATCACGCGTCTCCTCGGCGGCGATCAAGCGGAGAGGGCGCCCCTCGTCGACCACCTTCCCGCCGAGCGCCGTGCGGTATGCCTGGTCCACGTCCGCGTCCGTCCGGTTGCCACCATTGCGCGCGACCGGCTGCCCTCCGACCTCGGGTTCATGATGAACGAGATCTTCGGCGCCATTGGCAGGGCGATCGAAGCCCATTCCGGGCGCATCGACCGCTTCCTCGGCAATGGCGTCCTCGCCGTCTTCGGTGAGGAGCAGGGAGCAGAACAAGGCTGCCGCGATGCGCTGCAGGCGATCGGCGCCATGGACGTGGTCATGGACCGCGTCAACGAAAAGATCGCCGCGGAGATCGGTCGGCCCGTCGAGTTGACGATTGGTGCTCACCTTGGCGACATCGTCGTCGGGCAACTGACCTTTGGACGCACATCGCAGGTGGCTGTGCTCGGGCTCGGGACGGAGTGGCCGGCGCGTCTGGCTGAATTGGCGGAGACCAGAGGTTGGCAGCTCGCGATGTCCGGGGGCGTAGCGACAGCTGCCGGCCTTGCTGATCTGGATGGAGCGACACGTGAGAGGCTTGCCGATCCGGAGCAGGGCAGCGAGCTGGACGCCATCGGCGTGCGGCGTGCCCGCGACCTTGCTGTCGTCGCGGGCGCGCCACCGGTGCCGTCGGCCTAGGTGCTCTCGGCTCATTTCTCACGGAACGTCTTGGCGAGCGTGTTGAGCAGCGGCCCGACCAGATATTCGAGCACGGTGCGCTCTCCCGTGGAGATGATGACGTCGGCCTGCATGCCCGGCAGAATCTTCTCGGCGATCTCGGGCGGGATGGTCGAATAGTCGATCACGACCCGCGCCGAGTAGTAGCTCTGCTTGTTCGCCTCGTCCGACATCGCATCCGCCGAGACGCTCGAGACCTTGCCGAAGATCGTCGGCGTCGTGCGCGAGGAGAAATTGGAGAAGCGCACCTCGGCCCTCTGGCCGATGGCGACGCTCTCGATGTCGCGCGGCGAGACGTGCGCCATCACGTCGACGCCTTCGCCGACCGGGACGATCTCGGCGAGCGTATCGCCTGGCTTCACGACGGCGCCCACGGTGTGGACTTTCATGTTCATGACGATGCCGTCGCGCTCGGCGCGGATGTCGACCCGGCGCAGCACGTCCTCGGCGATGACGAGCTTCTCGCGCAGGTCCGACAGCTTGGCACGGGTGCCGTCGAGCTGCTGGCCGACTTCGGTCAGATATTTCTGCAGCGTCTGATCGATCTGCAGGCGCGTCTGCGCCGCCGTCTGCGTCAGCCGCGCCACGTCGGCCTGCGCCTGGCCGAGATCGCCTTCGACGCGGGCGCGCTCGCGTTCCAGCTCGAGGAACTTGTTGCGCGGATAATAGCCTGCGGCGACCGCCGGGCGCACGTTGTTCATCTGCGTCTCGAAGCTTGCGAGCTGCGCGGAGAGCGCGGCGCGCTGGCGGTCGCGGCCGGCGAGCTCCTGCTGCTGCTGGGCGATCTGCGAGTTGAGGATGTTGATCTGGCTGATCAGGCCATTGCGGCGCTCGACGAACAGCCGCTGCTGGTCGGCGATGGCAAGCGCCGCCTCCGGCACGTTCTGGCGGTTGAGCAGCGCGTCGGGAAACGTGATCATCCGCGCATTGCCGCGCTCGGCGAGCAGGCGCGCCTCCTCGGCGAGTGCGGCATCCATCTGCTTGCGCAGGAGATCCGTGTTGGCCTGTGCCTCGGTCGGCTGCAGCCGGAACAGCAGGTCGCCGCGATGCACGGCGTGAGTCTCCTTGGCCAGGATGTCCCGGATGATTCCGCCCTCACGGTGCTGGACGACCTTGTGATCGCCGGAGACGGACACGGTGCCCGGTGCGATCGCCGCGCGATCGAGGGGGGCGTACGCGGCCCATACGCCGAAGCCGCCGAACACCAGCGCCACCGAGAGATAGCCGAGCAGGGCGTAGCGGCTGAAATCGGCCTTGACCGGCTGCGGCCGGTCTGCCGGTTCGAAGAAGCCGTGATCCTGCACCGCTGACATCGACATGCTGCGTCCCCGCTTGTCCACGGGCAGGAGCATCGTCGATGCGCGGCTACGGGACTGTGCGGAAGGTCACGCGCCGGAGGTCGGCGGCGAGAGCCGCATCAAACGAGATCAGCTACTTCTTCTTCGGCCCGAAGCGCGGCACGCATTTCGTGGTGCGGACAATACCGGTTTCGGCCATCTTGGAGCCGGAGACCTCCTTCACCTGGCCAGCGGGGCAGGTGCCGTCATCGACCAGGACGCGCTGGCCAAGCCGGAGATCGGTGACGTCCTGCTCGCGCCCGACATATTGCGCCTGCGCGGGTGCGGCAACCAAAAGCAAGAGACCGAGGACGCCGAGAGGGCGGGCTGCGACATTCGCGAACGAGGAGATTTGAGAACGCATCACTTTCCTTCGATCTTCAGGCCGTTGGGCCCGATATTGATCTGGACACCCTCCGGCTGCTTCTTGGCCTGATAGAAATTGTAGCCGAGCACGATGATCGCCGCGCTGAGAATGCCGAGGAGGAAATAAAGGATATTGCGGTGATCCGACATGCCAAATTCCAAAGTATGTTGCGGTCATTTTCGTATGCGCGAATGTACGGGCGGCCTTGCGATTCTGAAAGCAGCGGCGAATCCGGTGCAACTCTGCATGAGATTGTGATTTGCTGCAGTCATCGGCAATTGGAACCTCGACAGGCATGATCACCCAGGACATTACGCAGCGCATCGTCGACGCCGTCGATGCCGACTTCGACCGGCAGCTTGCGACCACGAGCGACTTCGTCGCCATCCCCTCGACCCGCGGCGCCGAAGGGCCGTGCCAGGACATGTTCAGCGATCTCCTGCGCGCGCGCGGCTACGAGGTCGACGACTGGCACATCGATCTCGACGATCTCGAGGAGATGCGCGGCTACGGCCCGATCGAGCACGACTTCTCGAGAGCACGCAGCGTGGTCGGAACCTACCGGCCGGCGACGTCGGCCGGGCGATCGCTGATCCTGCAGGGGCATTGCGACGTGGTGCCGGCCGGTCCGCTCGACATGTGGGACACGCCGCCGTTCTCGCCGGTGATCCGCGACGGCCGGATGTATGGCCGCGGCGCCTGCGACATGAAGTCCGGCACCATCGGCGCGCTCTATGCGCTCGATGCCATCAAGGCTGCCGGCTTCAAGCCGACGGCGCGCATTCACATCCAATCCGTCATCGAGGAGGAGAGCACCGGCGTCGGCGCGCTGTCGACCCTGCAGCGCGGCTACCGCGCGGATGCCTGCTTCATCCCGGAGCCGACCAGCGGCAAGATGGTGCGTTCTCAGGTGGGCGTGATCTGGTTCCGCCTGAAGGTGCGCGGCTTCCCGGCGCATGTGTTCGAGGCCGGCGTCGGCGCCAATGCGATCCAGGCGAGCTATCATCTGATCCATGCGTTGGAGAAGCTCGAGGCGGACTGGAACAAGCGCGCCAAGAGCGACCGTCATTTCAAGACGCTCAATCATCCCATCAACTTCAATCCGGGCATCATCAAAGGCGGCGACTGGGCCTCGAGCGTGCCGGCCTGGTGCGACGTCGATTGCCGCATCGCCATCCTGCCGGGCTGGTCGGTCAAGGACTGCCAGAACGAGATCCTCGCCTGCGTCGCCGCGGCTTCGCGCGATCATCGCTTTCTCTCCAACAATCCGCCGGTCGTCGAGTGGTCGGGCTTCCTGTCCGAAGGCTACGAGTTGACCAATTCGGCCGAGCCGGAGGCGGCGTTCGGCAAGGCATTCACCGCCGTCTACGGCGGCGAGGTCCAGGATCTCGTCTTCACGGCGCTGACGGATACCCGCTTCTACGGGCTCAACTACAACATCCCCAGCCTCTGCTTCGGCGCGACCGGCGCCGCGATGCACGGCTTCAACGAATATGTCGAGCTCGACTCGCTGCGCCAGGTCACCAAGACCATGGCGTTGTTCATCGCGGAGTGGTGCGGGGTCGAGAAGGCCTGAGCTGAGCGGCGGTACGATCGGACTGAAGCAATGACCTTTCAGGTCATTGCTTCGGGTTCGAAGCCCGGCGCATCCAGATGCGGCGCTGACCCGCGAAGACGGGTCGTCCGATCAAACGGGGGAGGGAAGGCATGACGCCACTCGACAAGATCAATGCGATGAAGATGCCGTTCGCGGACTTGAAGGGCGTCACCTTCACCGAGGCCAGCGCCGATCGCGTCGTGGCGCAGATGCAGGTGCGGCCGGATCTCTGCACCCTGCATCACACCATCCATGGCGGCGCCGTCATGGCGCTGGCGGATTCGGTCGGCGCGGCCGCGACCGTGATCAACCTGCCGCTGGATGCCAAGGGCACCACCACGATCGAGAGCAAGACCAACTTCATCGGCGGCGCCAAGGAGGGGACTGTGGTGACGGCAACCGCCACGCCCGTGCATCGCGGCCGCCGCACCCAGGTATGGCAGACCCGGGTGGAAACCGAGGACGGGCGTCTGGTCGCGATCGTGACCCAGACTCAGCTCGTGCTGTGATAATTCGTACACAAACGAATCGTTAACTCACGCGATCCTTGCATGGCCGCATGTTCTCTCCGTAGAGCATGGGGCTTGCAATGAATGTTGCGATGCACAATATAGCTCCTGTCTAGGGAAAGACGTCTGTGCGAGGGCTCTCGAGAGGAGTCTCAGGCAGTGTCACAGGTAGATACTTTTCGTCCCCGGCCGGGCTTCGGCTATGTGCGGACGCTCAGCCAGCACGAGGAACTGCCGTTGCTGCGCGATCATCTGTTGCGGCTCGATGCGGAAAGCCGGCACGATCGATTCAACGGCTTCCTCGATGACAGTTTCATCGAACGCTACGCGGCCCGCTGTGCGGCCGACGGCACGATCGTCGTCGCCTACATGGAAAACGGCCTGGTGCGCGGCGCCGCCGAGTTGCATCCGCCGGAGCAGTCCGAGGACGGGCTTCCGGAGATTGCGTTCAGCGTGGAGGCTTGCGTGCGTCGCCGTGGGGTCGGCAGCCTGCTATTCCAGCGCGTGATCTCGGAGGCGCGGTGGAAGGGCTATCGCAAGCTTCGCGTGACGACCGGATCGCAGAACCATGCGATGCGGGCGCTGGCAGCCAAGTTCGGTGCGCATCTGGCGTTCCGTCACGGCGAATCGACCGGCACGATCGATCTGACCGAGCAGCCCCAGGATGAGCTGGCGAAGCTCGTGATCGAAGCACCCATCGCGGCAGCGCGGGCGTTCTTCACCCTCAATCGCGCCTGCTGGAAGCTCGTGACCCGGATGTACGGCGACAAGCGCGCCGCCTGAGCCGAGCCGTTGCTGCGACGACAAAGGCGCGACAGCGATCACCGCTGCCGCGCCTTTTCGTTTGATTGCATTGGCCGATGCGCCCCGGAGGGCGTTCAGGTGCCGGTGCGCTTGTCGAAATTGAAGCGGCGCAGGGTGCGGCGCTCGACCACGACGGCGCGCTGCTGCGTGCCCTGGTCGGCCGTGATGACGCGCGTGTTGGTGCGCGCGGCAACGCGGACTGCCTTCTTGACCTCGGGGAGCACCTGCTCGAGCGGCAGACCCATCAGCGCCGACGCGATCTCGGCCTGAGCCTGGACGTCGTCGGTGATGCCTGACGCAGCGAAGATCGCTTCTTCCAGTGTCGGGGGATCACGCCTAACGCGACGCGGACCGTACTTGGTGTTCCAATCTTCGCTCATGGGGGCCTCGTGAATCGTCCCGGATACCTAGAAGCAGGATTGTTGCATTGCAATATATATTCCGCGAGGCAGCCCAGCTATGCGTTCACCATGTCGCGATCGGGCAACGCTGCCTGCGTCATGTGGATATCCTGGGGCCAGCGGCGCAAGGCCGCGAGCCCGGCTTTCGTGAGGACATAGACGCCGCGCTCGGCGCGGTCGAACCAGCCATAGACGTTACGCTGCAAGATCTTCGGCGCATCCGGAATGTCCGCGCGGAGGTCGCGGACGCGTCTCGGCCCGTCCGACAGCGCCGAAGCGCAGGCCAGCGCCTGCTGCCGATAGGCCGTCATGATGGGTGCGCGGGTCGAGCCGCCCGCGACGGGGTCGCCCTTGCGCCGCTGATGCTCGATCACAAGACGCGAACGCTTCTTGGGATTCTTGCGCGGCGCGGTGGTGGGCGGCTGCACCAGCACTTCGATGTCTCCGGCTGAGGTCACGGTCAGCATGCCGAAGCCGAGCCGGCGGCACAGATTGCGATAGCGTGCGTCGCTCTCGCGGCCCTTGCCGCGTGCCGACAGCTTCGCCGCGATCCAGACCTCGTCGCAGGCACCGGCCCGGTCGACCGCCTGCAGCAGCAGTTCCAAGTTGAAGACCTGCTTCAGCTCGCAGACGACCACCACCGGCGGGTCGTCGCCCTTGAGCGCCACCACGTCACAGCCGCCGACTTCCCCTTTGACCGAGAAGCCGAGGTTTTCGAGGAAGCGTTTGACGGGAAGGTAGAGCGCGGTTTCCAAGGGGCCGTCCGATGTGTGCGACTCAGAGCGCGCGCGAGTCTAGCCCGCCGAGTCCCGTGATGTCAGCGCCAAGTCGGGGTAACCGGCTGGCTTCGCTACACCCGGCCGATAACCGGTATCAGTGCGCCGGTCACACCGCTCGCGGCGTCGCTGGCTAGAAACAGAATGACCTCTGCGAGTTCCTGCGGCGTCACCCATTTGTCGAAATCGGCCTTGGGCATGCTGGCGCGGTTGGCCGGCGTATCGATCGTCGACGGCAGGACGGCGTTGACGGTGATCTTGCCCTTCCATTCGGCCGCGAGCGCTTCCGTCAGGCGATGCACTCCCGACTTGGAGGCCGCATAGGGGCCCATGCCGGCACTGGCCTGGAGCGCGCCCATGGCGCCGATGTTGACGATGCGGCCCGTGTTGGAGCGGACGAGATGCGGTATAGCCGCGCGCGATGCGTGCAGCGCGGTCATCAGGTTTCGCGCATGCATCGTCTCCCAGACGGAATCGTCGCCATCGGCGGTCGTCTCGAACGCGAACGCGCCGGCGATGTTGATCAGCGCATCCAGAGTGCCGAAGTGGGCGGCGACGGAGTCGATCGCGACCTTTGCCTGCTCGGGGTCGGAGAGATCGACGCCTCCGAGCTCGATGCGGTCGTCACTCGCCGGGATTTCGGCCTGGGCATGGTCGATCCCGGCCACATGTGCGCCCCGTGCGAGCGCGAGATCGGCCACGCTGCGCCCGAGCGCCCCTTGCGCACCCGTTATGACAATCACTGCTCCGTTCATTCCGTCCCTGGTCTCCGTTGACGCGCCCCACAGCGCCGCTTGCTATACTATGATCCTGCCGATGAGTTGCAATGGCCGGGCGGCCGGGGCATGGAATTGCAATCAGAAGGCGTGGTTCGTCAGAGGTGACCATGACCGCGACAGGCTCTCTCGAATTTCCTGACGTCCCCACCAGTTTTTCTTGTCCAATCAAACGTTTCAGACAGAGTCTGGATGCGCAGCGCAAGACCCGGATCGTGGCGCTGGGCTCATCTTCCACCGCGGGCACCAACGGAATCATCGCTTTTCCGGCCCGGATCGAGCAGTCGCTGCGCAAGGCCAATTTCGGCTGCATGATCGACGTCCTCAATCGGGGTGTGGGCGGACAGGAATCCCCGGACCAGCTCTCGCGCTTCGAATGCGACGTGATTGCGGAGCAGCCCTCGCTCGTCATCTGGCAGGTCGGCACCAACGCCGCCTACAGACCCGAGGTCTACAGTCCCGATGACGTCGAGGCGGCGCTGCGCGTCGGCGTTCGATGGCTGACGGCGCTGTCCATCGACGTCATCGTGATCGACCTGCAGTACACGGCTGCGATCGTGACGGTGCCGAACAGGCTGGCGCGTGCCGAGGACATTCAGCGACGGATCGAGAAGGTCACGTCTGCGGCCAACGTCAACCTCTTCGGGCGCTGGAATTTGATGAAGAGCTGGTATGAGGCCGGCCAGATTCCGTTGTCGGCGCTCGACGACGGGCACGGTGACCGCTTGCATGTGAGCGAAGCCGCCACCGCGAAGATCAGCGACGTTTTGGCCAGCGCCATCCTGACGGTGCCGGTTGCGCTGGCCTGATCGATAAAATTTGCCGGACTTTCGTAAGTGGATTGCCAGCGCAGCCCGCTAGCCTGTCGCTATGCCGCTTGAGGGGCGTTGGAGCTTTGACATGATGAGACATCTGCCGGACCATGGTTTGCCGCTGGTGCAACTGAAGGAGCAGCGGCGGGATCTGGTGGTCGCCCTGCAGAACCGGGCAGGTCCGGTGACCGGTTGGGAATTGATGCAGATCGCGGCGGTTCAGCAGGCGATTTCCGCATTCGAGGAGGTGATTGCCGATCTCGACGCAATGGAAGCCGCCGAGACAGCCGATATCGAAGCGGCCTGATCGGGCTCAAGCGTATTCGCGCCACACCGACTTACGGCGTGAGATAGCGCTCCTGTAACGTCTTCCGCGCTGCGTCGTCGATGCCGAGACCGTCGCGCAGGTAGGTGTCGACGTCGCCGAAGTCATCACGCATGGCGTCGAACGCAGCTGCGAGGAACGACGCCTGGACCATCCCGATCGTCTGGACGACATCAGCGGGAAGATCTGGGTGAGCCGCGGTCTCGCGACGATAGAGCTGGTTCGTGAGCAGGTAGTCTTCCAGGATGACGTCATCCGCAACGTCGAGCGCGTGTAGGACCAGCGCGCAGGCCACACCGGTGCGGTCCTTGCCGGCCGTGCAATGGATCACCAACGGGACGTCCTCATTGAGAACATGCTGGAACAGCGCGCGGAAGCGCGGCGTGTAGTTGCGGATGTAGTTGCGGTAGGACTCGCGCATCAGCTCCAAGGCATGGTCGGTCGTGAGCTGTCCTCGTGTCGCCAGGGCCCGCAGCGCCGGCACGACGCTCGGCTCGATCGGCACGGAGTGCACGGTGATCTCGGCGATCGTGCAGAGGCCGGCCGCGCGCTCGTTGCGACCGCGTAAATCGAACGCTGCGCGAATGCCGAGCTCCCGCAGGACCGCGACGTCGGGCTCGGTCAGCTGTCCGAGATGGTTCGACCGAAACAGCCGCCGCCATCGCACGTGCCGGCCATCCCTGCTGGGATATCCGCCGAGATCTCTGAAGTTGCTGGCGCCGTGAAGGCCGAGATGGCGAAGTGGATAGGCGGACATCGTCTTGTTCTAGGGGACGCGGGCTTCGATGTGAAACGCTGTTTCATCGACGGACGCGACGCCGCAGGCACAGCCCTTCGACAGGACAGGGAAGACCATGAAACGGGTCACGACGGCGGCTTGTTTAACCCGGCAGGTCGAGTCCGCCGGCGACCGTCAGGAGCGGCGAGAGACATGCAGACGGCAGCGCAAGAAAAAGGGCCGGAACCTTGTCGGTCCGACCCTTCAGCAAAGGCGTGATGGCGTCACGGTACGGACTGACATCAGCGATCCCACGCCGGCTTGGCTTCCTGGATCGCCTCGTCATGATACCAGCTGCCGCTATAGATCGTCGGCTGGATCGACGGCGCGATCAGCGGCGCGGGCGATGATCCGGATTGGCGGGGCGCAAGACCCGCTCGCCCTCCGCGCGGAAATTGGTAGATCCTGGCGGATCCCTCGTCCACATTTGTGTCCATTCCTCAGTCTCCTTCCAGCGGGCCACACATCAGGTTGCGCCCGACTCGTTGTCTTGTGGTGACCAGTCTCGATATCAGTGCTGCCCGGAGGGAATGCAACATGATCAAAACGAAATCACATGTTGCGCGTTTTACAGGCATTTTTTCTTGTGCTCCCTCCGCAGCAACGTGCCGCTGACCAACACTTGGGCTGGACCAAAGGTTGCGAAGCGGAGCTCAAGTCTTTTCGAAAATGTCCGGGAGGTGCTGACGGCTTGTTCGGCCTCTCTTGCGCATCGCCGCAAATGCTAAGGAATCAAGCGGGTTTTCGACAGGCTCTTTTCTCCGCCATGCGCTCCGTGCAATCCCGGTCGCGCTGCTTTGCCGCACCCCTGACGTGCAAAATCCGCCGCCGGCTCCGCCCCGATTGGTCTCCGTCCACGCGACGGGACGTCGCGGGATTTGGCACGTTCCATGCTTAAGAGTGCGCTGGCCGATCGTGGCCGGGTAAGCGGGGAGCCTTCGATTGCTGGGCTCCCACCTTTCGATAAGACAGAGAGGCTCAATGACGAAATACAAGCTCGAGTACATCTGGCTCGACGGCTACAAGCCGGTGCCGAATTTGCGCGGCAAGACACAGATCAAGGAATTTTCCTCTTTTCCGACCCTGGAACAGCTGCCTCTTTGGGGCTTCGACGGCTCGTCGACGATGCAGGCCGAAGGCCATAGCTCCGACTGCGTGTTGAAGCCGGTTGCCGTGTATCCCGACGCCGCCCGCACCAACGGTGTGCTGGTGATGTGCGAAGTGATGATGCCGGACGGCAAGACCCCGCATCCGTCGAACGCCCGCGCCACCATCCTGGACGATCCAGACGCGTGGTTCGGCTTTGAGCAGGAGTACTTCTTCTATAAGGACGGCCGTCCGCTCGGCTTCCCGGAATACGGCTATCCGGCCCCGCAGGGCCCGTACTACACCGGCGTCGGCTTCAAGAACGTCGGCGACGTCGCCCGCAAGATCGTCGAAGAGCATCTCGACCTCTGCCTCGCGGCCGGCATCAACCACGAAGGCATCAACGCCGAGGTGGCGAAGGGCCAGTGGGAATTCCAGGTGTTCGGCAAGGGCTCGCGCACGGCTGCTGACCAGATGTGGATGGCCCGCTATCTGATGCTGCGCCTGACCGAAAAGTACGGCATCGACATCGAGTTCCACTGCAAACCGCTCGGCGACACCGACTGGAACGGTTCGGGCATGCACTGCAACTTCTCGACCAAGTACATGCGCGAAGTCGGCGGCAAGGAGTATTTCGAGAAGCTGATGGACGCCTTCAAGGAAGCTCGTGCCGACCACATCGCGGTGTACGGTCCGGACAACCACATGCGCCTGACCGGCAAGCACGAGACCGCCTCGATCGACACCTTCAGCTGGGGTGTGGCCGACCGCGGCGCCTCGATTCGCGTGCCGCATTCCTTCGTGAACAACGCCTACAAGGGCTATCTGGAAGACCGCCGTCCGAACTCCCAGGGCGACCCCTACCAGATCGCGTCTCAGGTCCTGAAGACGATCGCGATGGTTCCGACCGGCGCGAAAGCCGCAGCCTAAGACGCCGAACACAACACCCCGGGGCCGGGGGCTGATATGATGATCCGCCGAGGCAGCCGCTTCGGCGGATCATTCGTCTGGCGGGCTCGAACGATCGGAGGCGGCCTTGGCCTTGATCAATCGCAAGTCCGGTTTCGATCGCAGCGGTATGTCTTCCGTAGCGGTTTGTTTGGAAGCGGGGCATGGAATGAGCTATCGCAAGTGGGTTTCAGGCGTTCTGGTCGCCTGTTCGGCCATCTCCCTGGCTGCAGCGCAGTCGCAGTCCAATGCAGAACAATATCTGCCGCGGCTCGGCGACATCATGAATCTGATTCAGGTCAGACACGCGAAGCTCTGGTTCGCGGGACAGTCCAAGAATTGGGATCTCGCGTCCTATGAGCTTGCCCAGTTGAGGCAGAGCCTGACTGACGCTGCGGTCTTCTATTCAGGCCTGCCGGTGGACAACGTCACCACGCTCGGCCAGCCGATCCAGTCGATCTCGGACGCCATAGCCGCCAAGGATGGCAAGCGCTTCGCTTCCGCCGTGACCGAATTGACGTCGGGATGCAACGCATGCCACGCGTCGATGGATCGGGGCTACGTCGCGATCCGCATTCCGACCGACAAGCCGTTCGGCAACCAGGATTTTCGGCCTCCAGGCCGCTGACCGGCTCCGCTCAAGGCGTGAGTTGCGCTGCAAAATTGCGCCTTCCACCGGCGGCGCGCATCGACTAAGAGCGGCGGCAACCTGTCCACCGCCTGAGCCCTCATGATCCGCCTCGATAACGTCTCCAAGCAAGTCGGCCACCAGATTCTCTTCATCGAAGCCTCCGCCGCCCTTCAGAAGGGGGAGAAGATCGGACTGGTCGGCCCGAATGGGGCCGGCAAGACGACGCTGTTCCGGATGATTTCGGGGCGCGAGCAGCCCGACGAGGGGCAGGTCTCGATCGATCGCGGCGTCTCGATCGGCTATTTCAACCAGGATGTCGGCGAGATGTCCGGTCGCAGCGCCGTGGCGGAGGTCATGGACGGCGCCGGGCCGGTGTCGTCGGTGGCGGCCGAGCTCAAGGAGCTCGAGGCCGGCATGGCCGATCCGGACCGTGCCGACGAGATGGACGACATCATCGCGCGGTATGGCGAGGTGCTGGCGCGGTTCGAGGAGCTCGACGGCTACGCGCTCGACAGCCGCGCCCGCGAGGCGCTGGCTGGCCTCGGCTTCTCCGAGGAGATGATGGACAAGGACGTCGGCCTGTTGTCCGGCGGCTGGAAGATGCGCGTCGCGCTGGCGCGCATTCTCCTGATGCGGCCCGACGTAATGCTGCTCGACGAGCCGTCCAACCATCTCGATCTCGAGAGCCTGATCTGGCTGGAGCATTTCCTCAAGGGCTACGAGGGCGCGCTGCTGATGACCTCGCACGACCGCGAGTTCATCAACCGGATCATCAACAAGGTGATCGAGATCGACGCCGGCCAGCTCACGACCTATTCCGGCGACTACGATTTCTACGAGCAGCAGCGGGCGTTGAACGAGAAGCAGCAGCAGGCGCAATATGAGCGCCAGCAGGCGATGCTCGCCAAGGAGATCAAGTTCATCGAGCGTTTCAAGGCGCGGGCCTCGCACGCGGCGCAGGTGCAGAGCAGGGTCAAGAAGCTCGACAAGATCGAGCGGGTCGAGCCGCCGAAGCGGCGCCAGACCGTGGCGTTCGACTTTCTGCCCGCGCCGCGCTCGGGCGAGGACGTGGTGGCGCTGAAGAACGTGTCCAAGAGCTATGGCAGCCGCCGCATCTACGACGGGCTGGACTTCATGATCCGGCGCCGCGAGCGCTGGTGCGTGATGGGCGTCAACGGCGCCGGCAAGTCGACTTTGCTGAAGCTGGTTGCCGGCACCGCCGAGCCCGATGACGGCTCGGTGGCGATCGGGGGCAGCGTCAAGATGGGCTACTTCGCCCAGCATGCGATGGACCTGCTGGACGGCGACGAGACCGTGTTCGAGTCGCTCGAGCATTCGTTTCCGCAAGCTGGTCAAGGCTCGCT
The DNA here is from genome assembly GCF_032489675.1 of Bradyrhizobium sp. SZCCHNR1043. Lineage (NCBI taxonomy): Bacteria > Pseudomonadati > Pseudomonadota > Alphaproteobacteria > Hyphomicrobiales > Nitrobacteraceae > Bradyrhizobium > Bradyrhizobium sp. SZCCHNR1043. Next base: position 298,948 of record NZ_JAUEYN010000010.1, on the reverse strand, counting down.
GCGGGCGCTGGCCGGCTGCTTCGGCTTCTCCGGCGACGACGTCGAAAAGAGATGTCGGGTGCTGTCGGGGGGCGAGAAGGCGCGGCTGGTGATGGCGAAGATGCTCTACGATCCGCCGAACTTCCTGGTGCTGGACGAGCCGACCAACCATCTGGACATGGCGACCAAGGAGATGCTGATCGCGGCCCTGTCGAGCTTCGAGGGCACCATGCTGTTCGTCTCGCACGACCGTCATTTCCTCGCCGCGCTCTCCAACCGCGTGCTCGAGCTGACCCCTGACGGCCTCCATCAGTATGGCGGCGGCTATACCGAGTATGTCGCCCGCAGCGGCCACGAAGCGCCGGGCCTGCGCAGCTGACGACGCGGCCATACTCGTCGTTCGTGCTCTGCTTGCGCTTTGTTCGCATCATCCCAAGCTAGCTCATCTGGACGTGGGTGAAGACGAACAGGAACAGCGCGCCGATCGCGATCACGAAGATGCCGACCCAGAGCGGCGCCGTGACGCCGCTCTTGTTTGTGGGATCGAGCACGGCCGTCTCGGGTTGTAACGGATCGTAGTAGACGGTGACGTCGGTGTTGACCGGGTATTTGGCGGCGACGGCTTCAGCGCTCGACCTGTCGGAATGCAGCGCGGTCCAGCCCCAGTTCCAATGCGTGCTGTGGAAAGAGCGACCATTCACCGTGTAGCTGTATTCGATCGTGACCCGGAAACGCTCCTCTTCCGTTTCTCGTCCGCGATCGTCCTCACGTCGTGTGATCTCCATCGTCACGCCGGAGCGCGTGATGCGCCCCGGCGCAGTCGGCCAGGAGCGGCTCGCCAGGCGCTCCTGCCGCAGCTTCCAATAGGAGGCGAGTGCGACGGCTCCGAAGCCGAACAGGGCGAACGGCATCAGGAAGGCGAACAACGGCACGCCAGCCTCGGTCGTGAGCACCTTGCCGGCGAGCGAATGCGCCACCAACACGGCGGTCACGGCCGACAGCACGACGAACAGCGCCACAAGCGCCGCCGTGCCGCTGGCATTGGTGGGCTCGAGCACCGATTGCGAGGGGCGTTTCGGATCGTAAAAAACGCGAACCTTCGCGCCTTGCGGATATTTGCCGGCGATCTCGTCGGCTTGCAGGCGCGTGACGCGGCTCGGGCTGCCGAAACGGATGCGGCGACCTTCGTAGCTCTTGCCCAACACCTCGTAACGGTAGCGGATGTCAGGCTTGGCATCGGTGTCATCTGCGGACCGATGCGTCGCCGCGACAGACACCGCCGAGGCCACGATCTCCCCCTCGACGACCGGCCAGTCGCGGCCGCCGCTGGTCTTCTTGCGCTGAAGCCAGAGTCCGTAGCCGGAATTGAGGGCGAGAAAGCCGAAGATGCCGGCGGCGACACGGGTCCAGAGCAGGGCGGATGCGGTGAGCATGATGATCTCGCATGGGCCCGCCAGGGCGGGCGACATGCAGTGGTGTCCTGCGGGTTCCCCTCGGTTCAACAGTGTGCCGGTCCTACGACGCGGGGAGGCGAGCACCTCGATGTCGAACGGCTTGGACCCCGCCGGCATGGCTTGCCCCGCCAAGCATCATGGCGGGGCGCCAGTGTCGTCAGCCGCCAGCGCGTCAGCCGCCGGCCTCGCACTTCTTCATGAAGCTGGTCTTGGCCGCGCCGGAGAGCTTCTTGCCGTCGGAGCCGACCGCCTTGGTTTCGCAGGTCTCGGCCATGCACTTCTTCATGAACGAGGTCTTGGCGGCGCCGGCCAGCACTTTGCCGTCCTTGCCCACGGCCTTGGTCTCACAGCTGTCTTGGGCGAAGGCAGATCCGGCGGCGAAGGTCGCGAGCGCGGCAATCAGGAAAAACTTCTTCATGAGTGTGTCTCCTTGGGACAAACAACGCGGCGGATGGGAGCCGCAAATCTTGGCGCGATCAAGTTTCCTGTTCGGGCTTGTCACCCGAAATCCGGCCGCACGGCAGAGCTGGTTCATTGCCGTGTCGGCCGGATGAGGCCGAGATGCGCGTCTGCGGTAACCGTGTGCTCATGCGGTGCGGTGCTGCAGAAACGCGAGCGTCGCCGGGTCCCGCGCACCGTCGCAATAGCGATCGAGCGCCCGAGCGAAGATCCCGTTCGGGCTGATCGAATCGAACAGCGTCATGCAGGAGCGGAATTTGGCATCGTCCGGGACACCCAGAATGTCGCGCAGCGACTTGCCCTGCACCGCGAGCACCAGACGGGTGCATTCGAGCAGTCGCGGGCCGAGCAGGGGATGCGTCAGATAGGCCTCGGCCTCGGCACGGGAGCGGATCGCGTAGCGCTGGGCCATGGCGGAGTGGCCGAGCCCTTCGACCTGCGGAAACACGAACCACATCCAGTGGCTTTGCTTGGCGCCGGCCGCAAGTTCGGCGGTCACACGCGAATAAATCGAATTCTGTGCGTCGACAAATCGGCCGAGAGCATCACAATCCGCCTTCATTGGCTGCTCCAAATATTTGAATGATCGAGGTAATTTCTTGTTCTGGGAAGACATGGCGGCGCCAGGGCGGGCCCAATCCCCCGGAGGCGCCGTGGCACTCCGGGCTGGCGTTTGTCTAGATTATGCCGCACTCTTGCCATCCTATGTCATGACGGGTCGAATCGTACCCCTTGGGGTCGGGCACCTTTCCCGGGTGGTCCGAAAAAGGGGGTATATCGGGGACGTGATGGCTTCCAGTGAAGCAAGCGTAGACGTTCTGTTGTCGCAAGGCCGCTTCGGGCGCTCCGAAGCGATCGCATTCGTGCTTGCAGCACTTGCGATCGCGGCGGGCGCGGCTGCATGGGTCGGCGCCAACAGCGAGGAGACGTCGCTTGCGACCGCGGCGCTGCCGGCCGCCGGCGCGCCGTCCATCACCTTCGAGACACGTTTCGCGCCGGCCTCTGCCTCGGCCACGGCCTATTCGGAAAAAGACGCGATTCGCGCGCTCGACCGTTTCGCCCTTCGCGGCGCGATCGACCGCCAACTGCTCGATGCCCGGGCCGCGCTGGTCAAGGGCATGGAAGCGCGCGATTCGGGCGGACGCGACCCCAGCAACAGCGATTGGCGGCCGATGCTGACGGAGGGCAATACCGTCACGATGCCTGCACCGGGCGTGCCGCTGCCACGACCGCGCCCGTCCGTCGCCAACCTGCCGACCAGCCTGGTTTCGGCCAGTGCGCCTGAAGCGGTCGGACGTGTCGACGATCGCTCCATCCTGCAGAAGCTGTCCGACCTGTTGCCGAGCCCGACCAAGTTCGCCTCGCTCGGTCCGGATAGCGGCATCGTGCGCTCCGGGATCGATCTCGGCGCGCTCGGCTATGACAAGACCGCCGTGTACGACATCAAGGCCAGGATGGTGTATCTGCCGTCCGGCATCGGGCTCGAGGCCCATTCCGGCATGGGCAGCCTGCGCGACGACCCAGAGCACGTCAATCAGCGCATGGTTGGCGCGACCCCACCCGCCACCTATGACCTGAAGCCGCGCGAAAAACCGTTTCACGGCGTGCGCGCCCTGCGCATGAACGTGGTGGAAGGATCGACCCTGGGCCGGAGCGGATTGCTGACCCACCCCTATATGCTGGGTCCGGAGGGTGATTCGAACGGCTGCGTCTCGATCAAGAATTACGATCGCTTCCTGAAGGCGTATGATGACGGCGAGTTCAACCGACTCGTTGTCGTCGTCGGGCTCGAGGCTGGCACCCCGACGCGGACCGCGCAAAAGACCGAGTGACGTTTTGTTGCTGGGCCTCGGCGCGACCTCGGCGGTGACGCCCGTCGCATCTTCCGGAAGGTCCCCATGATTGATCCCGCAAACTCGGAAACGCGTCTGCGTACCACCTTCAACATCAAGGTGAACGGCAAGCCAGTCGTGATTTCGACGGTCGGGCAGGCCCATCAGTTCCTCACCAGCCTCAATGCCGTCGAGTGGATGGAGTTCAAGTCGCTGCACGACCAGGCCATGGCCGCGCTGCAGGCCGCGGCCGACAACGCGATCATGACGGTGCAGGCCACCAACGCCGTGCGCACGCTGTTCGTGAGCGCGAAGCTGTTGTGATGCAGACGAGACGCGTTTGAGACAACGACCTCGCGCGGCCTTCCGGGCTGAGAATTCCTGCTCGGCGTCATCGCCCGGCTCGACCGGGCGATCCAGTATTCCGGGACGGCAGTGATCGACCGAAAGGCCGCGGCGTACTGGATGCCCCGCCTGCGCGGGGCATGACAGCCGTGGGATGGGCCATGACCTCGCTCCATCGTCATGCCGGGGCGCGCGTAGCGCGAGCCCGGCATCCATAATCCAGAGCGGGCATGTGAGGCATGCTGGTCACTCCATCTCGTTTCATAAGTTCTGCTGCGGCATATGGATCCGGACTCGCGCTGCGCCCCGGAGTGATGACGTGTGTGTTGAGGCGCCTCGCGAACAAGCGCCTCCCGCCATCCGCCATCATCCACCCATGATCTCGCGATCTCGCGATCTCGCGACGCATCCTGCGTCCGAGTGATTCCATTCGTCTTGCCCTCCGCACGGCAGAGGGCGCGGGGAATGCCGGGATGCTGGCCGCAACCCATGGCCCGCCTGCAGAAAAAAAGCAGGCGGCAGTCACCACAGGTTCCGCCGGGCAACCGGCATTCCCCGCGCGATGATCTTAACGGCTGCTTCGCGCGCTCCCCGGTGCGCCGGGCTTTCTGGTCACCGTGCACGACAACGCGCTTTGGGCGCGCCACCGTGGGGGCATCAGCGTCGGGATGCCAGGACCACGCGACTTGACCGTACGCGACATCAGCGTTCGTCGGCGCAAGGATGCGCTGCGCTGCCATCGCGTCCACCGCTCCTCCCGCTCCACGTCCGTGACGACCGCGATACGCCCCTCTTGCGAGCGAGAGATGGCACGACAAAAGCACTGAATCCGATTTAGGAAAAGCGGAATATTTCTGACGATGGGACTGGACAGGCCAAATCAGCTTGATGGGCCTGCTGAAAATCGCTTCTGCGCGCATCGCGCTTCTCGTCGATTCAGCCTCTGGAGCGACGCCGTCAGATGGAAATGCCGCTTGATTTGCCCGGCGGGCAACCGGTTTCTTCGTTGCGATGATCGTTGTTCGACCGAGAGCCGCGATGCGAGCGTATTTGTTAGTCGCCCGGCGCAGGCCAATCGCGCAAGGAAGCCGCGCCATCCAAGGACGCAAGATCGTGGCGCAAGGTCTGCGGCTGGCTTGATCTTTGATGCGGCGGTCGCTGTGGCTACGGTCGACACCGCTGGCCGATCGCATGCGTATACCGCGGTGCACGCGCGGGGCCGTCCAACATCATTGCGCGTCAATGGATCGGCGAGGCCCAGGTCGGGCTGCCGTTGGAGCTGTTCTACGAAGGCGGCGAGTGACTCTCGCTGATGCTGCGGCGCGGCGGCGATATCAGTCGGCCATCTCGGCGGCGTCGAGTGCGATCTCCTCGCGCTCGGCCTTCTCGGCCGTCGGAGCGTTGGCGGTCTCGGCCGTTTCGAAATCGTCCTCGGCGATCTCCTGGACCGCAGCTTCCTGGACCTCGGCCGTCTCGACCTGCTCGGCGGCGAGTTCGGCGGCCACGATGGCCTCCGGCTCGGCGTCGTCATTGGCCGGCGTCGAGAACAGGTTGGGGGCTGGGATGGTGGTGGGCACCACCGGCCGCTGCTTGGCCTTGTACCAGGACGAGAATTTCTGCGAGATGCCAGCTTCGAACTCGGCGAGCGGCAGGCTGTTGCCGTCCTCGTCGGTGATGACGACCTGCCAGCCTTCCGCCTCCATCACCTGTGCGTTGGCGAGAACGATGAGGGCGCTTTCGCGCTGCTTGCGGATTGTCTGCTGCTCCCGCTCAGCCACCATCGTGTACGCCATGAACCTGACTCCCACACCTAAACTCGGGACACGTGATGGTCCGAAGCACCATCAGCACGCCGCCACTACGCCGTGAGAGTGTGAGCGCGGCTGGGCCGGATTGCGTTCGCCTAATGACAATTTGGCGGCGTCTCACGGGGTCCGGCAGCGCAAAAGGAGTCGAAGATGCAACAGGCCGCAAAATTGTGGTGCAGGAACGAGAGCGCTTGTTGAAGGCGCGCCGCGACGTGTCATCATTTGATTCTGCGGCGGCAACTGCTTCGCGACATCAGCGAAAGCAGCGGGTGAACCGGACAAACAGCGGGCGAATTGGGGACGGCGATGCGAACTCATCTGTTCAGGATGCGGAATTGGAATGTGGCAATGGCAGGGCTTGCGCTGGCGATGGTCGCCAGCCCGCGCGCGGGCCATGCCTTCACGGAGGACGACCAGCGGCGGCTGTGCACCGGCGACGTGTTCCGGCTGTGCTCGTCGGAGATTCCCGATCGCGACCGCATCATTGCCTGCATGATGAAGCAGCGCGCCAGCCTCAGCGACGGTTGCCGCAGCGTGTTCGGCCGGCCATCCGAGCGCTCCGCTTCGGCCACGGTGACGCGCTGAGCGTGCCAAGCCTCGTTTCCGCCAACCACGCGCCGCCGGTCCAGCGTTCCGCGGCGTGACCATAATGACCTCGATGGCAATGCGGCGTGGTAGTCTGGCGCGGATCGTCCGGCCAGGAGTTGACGCGCCATGAGCTTCCGCATCCTCGTCCTCTACGGCTCCTATCGCTCCGACCGGATGGGCATCCGGCTCGCGCAATTCGTCGTGGACGGGTTGCGCGCCAAGGACCAGGACGTCGAGCTGATCGACGCCAGGGCGGTCGGCCTCCCGATGCTCGACCGCATGTACAAGGAATATCCGCCCGGCCAGGCGCCAGCGGCCATGGCCGAGCTTGCGGCCAAGATCCGTGCCGCCGACGGCTTCGTGTTCGTCACCGGCGAATATAATTGGGGCATGCAGCCGGGACTGAAGAACCTCACCGACCACTTTCTCGAGGAATGGTTCTGGCGTCCGGCGGCGATCGCGAGCTATTCCGCCGGCCGGCTCTCCGGGGCACGCGCCGCCACCGCGTGGCACGGCACGTTGTCGGAGATGGGGATGGTGGTGGTGTCGAGCACGCTTGCCGTCGGCCCGATCGGTCAGTCGCTATCTGCCGACGGCAAGCCGACCGGCGATTCCGGCCAGGCGCTGGAGCGCGCGTTTCCGCGCTTTGCCGACGATCTGTTGTGGTGGGTCGAGGCGGGCAGGGAGCAGCGGGCGCGCAGGGCGCCGCCCTACTGAGCGCGGCACCAGCGCAGGCGCTCCGGCTCTCGTGCCAAGTCCGCTAACCACAAGTCCGCTAACCACAAGTCCGCTAACCAAGTCCGCTAACGTTGTTCCGCGCTGCCGGCCCCGTTGGTGACCGCGCGCTGACGCGCCGGCGCGCTTGCGCCCTGGCCCTGACAGGGCCGCTCCATCCATGTCCCGTCGGGAGCCTGCTGGTAGGCGCGGCACGGCAGGGACGATGTGGCCTGATCATCCGGTTTGGGCGTCTGGGAGCTTTTCGCCAGTGCGGGGGCGGCCGTCGCGACGAGGGCTGCCAGCGAACCGACGGAGATCATTTGGCTGATCCGCATCTTGGGGGTTCTCCTGCTCGAAGCACTGCCGATTCAAAGTCGAATTGTGGAAACTTTTTGGCAAACGGCGGACTGCCATGGCCGCAGGCTTAAGGATCGTTTGCGACGCGGCTTGCCACGTTAAGACGTCCGCGGAGGTCGCTCCCGCGAGTGTGGCTTTCTCTGGGCTGGCGTTGCGCCGATGCTGACGGTAAGAGCGGCATGACGCGCGCAAGCGCCCTCGTGACCGCGATGCGGCGCTCCGCCCGGAGCGCCTCGTGCGGTCAACGGACGCCGCCAAGGCAGCCGGCGCTCCGACATCAGCCGCGCGACAGACGGATCGTGGCGGTTCCCGCTTGAGGGCGGGGAGGGGGATCGCGCAGGCTGAGAACTGTGCGAGCATGACGAGACCTCGATTGCCCTCCCTGATCGCGCTGCGTGCCTTCGAGGCCGTCGGCCGCAAGGGCAGCGTGCGCGCCGCAGGCGACGAACTCGCCGTCAGCCACACCGTGGTCTCGCGTCATCTGCAGAATCTGCAACGCAGCCTGGGCGTGGCGCTGGTGCGTGCCGAGGGGCGGGGCCTCGCGCTGACCGAGGCCGGGCGCCAGTTTCATGCCGAGGTCAGCCAGGCCTTCGACATCATCGCCCGCGCGACAATTTCGGTGCGGCCCGCAGCGCGTCCGACCCTGAACATCTGGTGCATTCCAGGCCTCGCCAATCGCCGCCTGCTGGCGCGGCTGCCCGAGCTGAGCGGCCCGCCGCGCAACTGGGACATCAATCTGCAGCCGACGCTGGCGCACCCCGACCTGCAGCGCGGCGAAGCGGATGCGGAGATCGTCTATGCCGAGGCGATCGACCGGGGCGGCGGCGTGGTCGCCGAGGAGCTGGTGCGCCCACGTGTATTCCCGGTCGCAAGCCCGGCCTATCTGGCAAGGTTTCCGGCGATCGCGACACTCCCGGGCCTCGCCAGGGCCTCGCTGATCCACGAGGAATCCACCGCGCAATGGGAGCAATGGTTCGAGCTGGCGGGGTATCGGGAGCCGGTCACGTTGCGCGGGCAGCGGCTGTGGCACGCGCATCTCGCCATCGAAGCCGCCCGCTTCGGCCAGGGCGTCGCGCTCGCCAACGAGGTGCTGGTCGCCGATGATCTGCGCAGCGGTGCGCTGGTCGAGGTGATCCCCTCGGCACTCCACATGGGAGCCTATCAGCTCGTCGCGCTCCGGGAGCGCTGGGACGAGCCCGCGATCGTGGCGCTGCGGGCGTGGCTGAAGAAGGTGCTCGCCGCGTAGCCGCGCGCTCATCCCGCTGGGTCTGGTGCATTGCAGGCACTTGTCATCGGGAACAAGCTGATTGATCGCGACGGCTCTCGGCGTAGCCTTCTGCTCGATTTTTCCCACGAGGAGTTGAGCCATGGCTGTAATTTCGGCTGCGAACGAAGACCTGCTGGCGCGACGACACGAGGCCGTCGTCAGGGGCGTGAGCTATGCGACGCCGCTGTTTGCCGACCGCGCCCTCAACAGCGAGGTGTGGGACGTCGAGGGCAAGCGCTATGTCGACTTTGCCGGCGGCATCGCGGTGCTCAACACCGGCCACTGCCATCCGCATGTCGTTGCCGCGATCCGCGCGCAGCTCGACCGCTTCACCCACACCTGCTTCCAGGTGCTGCAATACGAGCCGTATGTGCGGCTGAGCGAACGGCTCAACGCGCTGGCGCCGATTTGGGGGCCGGCCAAGTCGATCCTGCTGACGACCGGCGCGGAGGCGACCGAGAACGCGATCAAGATCGCGCGCGCGGCCACGGGGCGCAGCGGCATCATCGCCTTCACCGGCGCCTTCCACGGCCGCACCGCGCTCGCCAACGCCATGACCGGCAAGGTGATGCCGTACAAGAAGCATTTCGGACCGCCGCTGCCCGGGGTCTGGCACGCGCCGTTCCCGATCGCCGGCAGCAGCGTGTCGGTCGAGGACACGCTGTCCTACATCAACTTCATCTTCAAGGCCGACATCGACGCCTCGCAGGTCGCGGCCATCATCATCGAGCCGGTGCAGGGCGAGGGCGGTTTCCACCAGGCGCCGCCGGAGCTGATGCGGGGCCTGCGCCGGATCTGCGACGCCCATGGCATCGTGCTGATCGCAGACGAGGTGCAGACCGGCTTCGGCCGCACCGGCAAGATGTTCGCGATGGAGCACTACGACGTGCAGCCGGACCTGATCTGCGTCGCCAAGAGTCTCGCCGGCGGCATGCCGCTGTCCGGCGTGATCGGACGTGCCGCGATCATGGACGCCGCGGAGCCGGGCGGCCTCGGCGGCACCTACGGCGGCAATCCGCTGGCCTGCGCGGCGGCGCTCGCCGTGCTCGACGTGTTCGAGCAGGAGAAGCTGCTCGACCGCGCCAATGCGATCGGCGACCGATTGCGCGCGGCGATCGAGCGCTTCTCGCGCGCCAACAACCTGGTTCCGGTTTCCGGGCCGCGCGGTCCTGGCGCGATGGTTGCATTCGATATCCTGAAGCAGCGCGGCAGCGACGAGCCGGATTCCGAGATGACCAAGCGCGTGACCCGCGTCGCACACGAGAACGGACTGATCCTGTTGTCCTGCGGCGTCACCGCGAGCACCATCCGCATTCTGGTGCCGCTGACCGCGTCCGACGAGATCGTGGACGAAGGGCTCGCGATCCTGGAGAAGTGCCTGGCCGCCTGACGCGCGGCCGAGGTGAATGGGAAGGCTGGAGGTTTGAGACGTGACTGACGCTGCGGCGGCTGTGCCGAATGACGTGATGGAGCGGCTCGCCGCCGCTGTTGATGCCAACTTCGCCAAGCAGGTCGCCTTCCTGCAGCAACTCGTCCAGTTCCGCAGCCTGCGCGGCGAAGAGGCGCCGGTGCAGGACTGGCTGGCCGGCGAGTTCGAGACCCGCGGCTATCAGGTCGACCGCTTCAGCCTTGAAGACGTCGACCTGATGCGCCATCCCAAGGCGGCGCCGATGGACAGCATCGCACTCGACGGCTCCAAGCAGGTGGTGGCGACGCTGGACGGCGCGGGCAAGGGACGCAGCCTGATCCTGCAGGGCCACATCGACGTCGTGCCCGAGGGCCCGACCGATCTCTGGAACGATCCACCGTATCAGGCGATCGTGCGTGACGGCTGGATGATCGGTCGCGGCGCGCAGGACATGAAGGCCGGTGTCTCCGCGATGATCTTCGCGCTCGACGCCATCAAGGCCGCCGGCTTCGTGCCGGACGGGCGCATCCATCTGGAGACCGTGACCGAGGAGGAGAGCACGGGCAACGGCGCGCTCTCGACTCTGATGCGCGGCTATACGGCCGACGCCTGCCTGATCCCGGAGCCGACCGGCCACACGCTGACCCGCGCGCAGGTCGGCGCGATCTGGTTCCGGCTGCGCGTGCGCGGCACGCCGGTGCACGTCGCCTATGCCGAGACCGGCACCAATGCGATCCTCTCGGCGATGCATCTGATCCGCGCCTTCCAGGAGCACACGAAAGAGATCAACGCGCGTGCCAAGTCGAACGCCTGGTTCGCTGCGGTCAAGGATCCGATCAAGTTCAACGTCGGCATCATCAAGGGCGGCGACTGGGCGAGCTCGACGCCGGCCTGGTGCGACCTCGATTGCCGGCTCGGCGTGCTGCCGGGCGAGACGCCGGCGCAGGCCATGGCCGGCATCGAGCAGTGTCTCGCGAAGGCGCAGGCCGCAGACAGCTTCCTGTCGGAGAATCCGGTCGAGCTGGTGTGGAGCGGCTTCCAGGCCGATCCTGCGGTGTGCGAGCCCGGCAGCGCCGCCGAGGCCGCGCTGGCCGAGGTACATGCACGGGTATTCGAGAAGCCGCTCGACGTGCGGCTCTCTACGGCGGTCAACGACACCCGCTACTATCAGGTCGACTATGGCATCCCGGCGCTGTGCTACGGGCCCTATGGCATCGGTCCGCACGCGTTCGACGAGCGTGTCGATCTCGACAGCGTGCGCAAGACCACGCTGTCCATTGCGATGTTCGTCGCGCAATGGTGCGGACTGCGGCCGGCATGATCACGGTCGCGCTTCTCAGCCGTCCCGGACTGATGGATCCGATGCAGGCGCTGCTCGCGCGCGAGCTGCCGGGCGTGACCGTCGCGTCATGGCCGGAGTCGGCGGCACGCGATGCCGAGCTTGCGGTGTGCTGGAAGCCGGAGCCCGGCGCGCTCGCGACGATGCCGAAGCTGAAGCTGATCCATTCGATCGCGGCGGGCGTCGACAACATCCTGTCCGATCCGACCGTGCCGGATGTGCCGCTGTGCCGGATCGTCGATCCCGATATCTCCGCGGCCATGACCGAGTTCGTGCTGTGGGGGACGCTGTATTTCCACCGCGACTTCGATCGCGTGGTCAGCAATGCGCGCAACGGCGTGTGGCGTCGGTACGAGCAGCGTGCCGCGAAGGACCGTCGGGTCGGCATTCTCGGGCTCGGCGAACTCGGCTCCGCGGCGGCGATCCGTCTGGTCGAGCTGGGCTTCGCGGTGAGCGCGTGGTCGCGCTCGCCCAAGGCGCTCGCCGGCGTGCGGACCTATAGCGGCGCCGATGCGCTCGACGACTTCCTGGGTGAGACGGAGATCCTGGTCTCGCTGCTGCCGCTGACGGCCTCGACCGTGGGCCTGCTCAATGCCGGGCGCCTGGGCCGGCTGCCCAAGGGTGCCGCGGTGATCCTGTGCAGCCGCGGCGAGCATCTGGTGACGGAGGATCTGGTCGCGCTGCTCCGCAGCGGCCATCTGCGCGGCGCCGTGCTCGACGTCTTCGAGCATGAGCCATTGCCCGCGGACCATGCGCTGTGGCGCGAGCCGGGCGTGCTGGTGACGCCGCACATGGCGGCGATCGCCTCCTGGGAGGTGATCGCGCAGCAGGTGGCGGAGAATGCGCGGCGTCTGCTGCGCGGAGAGACGTTGCTGAACGTCGTCGATCGCGCCCGCGGCTACTGATTTACCAGCGGTCTACTCGAGTGTCTGCACCGGCGGCGCCACCGGGCCGCGCGGCGCCGGCGGAGCGACAGCAATGGTCCGTGCAGGCGGTGGTGCGCTGCGCGGCGCGGCCTGCGGCTGCTGCTGAGGCTCGGTCATCGCAGCCTGGCTGTCCCTGACTGGACGCCGGACCTGCTGCGACCGGGCTGCACGCGAGCGGCGGAAGCCCCAGGAGCGCGCGATCGAAGGACCTGCGGTATAGCCGACGACGGCGCCGGCAACGGCTCCCACCGGTCCGAATACGACGGCGCCCGACAAGGCGCCCAGTGCGGCATCGCCGCCGCGGTGCTCGTCGGCCATCGCCGCCGATGCCGTCAGTGTCAGCGCCAAGGCCGCGGTCGCCAGCAGTCTGGTCATGAGATGTCCCCTCCGTCGCATCAGCGCCGAAATGGCGGACAAATGTGGCGATAAGAATGCGAGGAGCGGAACCTGTGAGGGAGCCAGTAACCCTAATGCGGACACAATGTCTCAGCGCCGCGGCAGGGCGCGCAGCTCCGTTCAATGCATCGGGCCGAGCACCGACGCGAACGGCATGGCGATGATTTCCTCGCCGAGATCGTCGGAAATGTGCAGCACCCAGTCGCGCCAATCCTCGTCGCTTTCGGAGGAGATCAGCGAATGCATGACGCGCTCGGCGTGATCACAGGCCTCGGCGAGATCGATGACCGCGGTTCCACGCCGATCGACGAGGAACTCATCGGGATTGGAGCAGTGGAAGAAGACCTGCGTCATGTCCGTCTCCTCAAATCGCCATCCGGCGAATCTCAGTCAGAAGTAACAGTGCGGCGGCGTGCGCGAAATCGGATTGATCACGTAAGGTAAATTACGGGGCGCAGTCTGAGCCGGTGGAACCGGACGTGCGGTGATCCAGCTCACGGAACGCATCGGTGTAGAGAAAGTTGTCGCGGACCATTCGATCCGGCGACAGGAGCTCGACATGATGTCTGAAGTCCAGATCCACGCGATCGCCCGGCAGATGCTCGAGATGCACGGCGCCTCGGCTGTCGCACAAGCTGCGCAGAAGGCGCAGCAATGCGAGGCCAGTGGCGAGGCCGAGGAGGCCCGCGAATGGCGCCACATCTCGGACGCCATGAGGATGATGCGCGGTCCCCATCAGAGCTGACATCGGATCCCAATTTTAGAATATGCCGCGCGTTCCGGCGGCCTCGCTCGACTCTGCCCGGCCGCAGCCGGCGGTGGATACGTTTCGTCAAGGGGAACGTGTGCTGCATCTCATCCTGGTTTCCGACCCATTTTCCACGCAAGAATCGGGCAACATGATTCGGCAGTGGATTCGCCGCTGACCGACGTTGCCGGCGCGCCCGCCGTCCAGGGATTATTGCCATGGTCTTTTTCAAGCGTGAGCTGAGCCCCGTCGAGATCTTCGAGCGTGCGCTGAAGGACAAGCAGGCCGCGCGGCGGCGGCTGACGGATCGTCTCCGGGTGGCCGAGGCGGCGCTGGACGAGAAGCGCGTCGCCGCGGAGCGGCTCGCCAAGGCAGGCGCCAGCAACGGGCAGCTCGATCGTGCCGAATCGAAGATGCAGGCGGTCGAGCAGAAGGCCAAGGCGCTGCGCGCATCGGTCGCCGAATGCGACGAGCAGATCATCCTGGCGGAGCGCGCCTTCGCCGACGCGGTGGCACAGCGCGACCGCGACCGCGCCGCCAACGACATCGAGGCCGTCGCCACCGCAATCGAGCAGGCGGTTCCTCGCTTCGAGATCGGTGCGGCGGCGCTCGTCGATGCGGTCACGCGCGGCCGTGCGGCGCTGAGCGAGGCCAGCCGCTTCGCGTCCGATGTCGATGACATCCGACGCGAGGTGCTGTCCGCCGCGGAGCTGATCTGCTGGGAGCTGCGCGCGGCCGCGAGCCGCACGCGGGCCGGCAACATCAATGTGGCCCTGCTGGCGCCGCCCGAGGTGAGGCAACTGCCTGCGCCCGAGACCGACCGTCAGATGATCTACACGCTGAGTCCGCTGACCTGGCGTGAGGGTGAGGAGGTGAAGCGCGTCGCCGCGTTCACCATGACCGCGCTGCCGAAGGCCCTGCTGCCGCTGGCGCTCGCGCATCAGCACGTCGACTATCTCAACGCGCGCCGGGTGCAGACGCTGATGCACGTCCATGGCGGCGGACAGCAGCAGAGCGAGCCGATGCCGGACGATCCGGCGCTGGTCGATCTCGATGCGCTGGGTGTGCAGGCGGAGGAAAGCCCGCGGGCTGATGTCGCCTGAGCGCGTCCACGCGCGCGGGCGCGCCGGGGCGCGGCTGGGGCTTGTTGGATCGGCCGCGCTGCTGCTGATTGTCATCAGCAGTGCACAGGCGGAAGATCTCGATGCCGGCAAATCCGGCGCGCGGCTGTTTGCGGACAGCTGCGCCACCTGTCATCGCTCGGCACGTGGGCTCGCCAAGGGGCGCTTTCGCCTGACGCTCTATTTGTTCTTGCAGAAGCACTACACCAGCAGCGACGACTCCGCGTCGGCCTTGAGCACCTATCTGCAGTCGGTCGATGCGCCGGCGGCCGCGCCGGCCCGCCGTTCCCCTGCGCGGCGACCGGCCTATCGCGGTGAGACACGACCGCCACGGCCGCCGGTGCCGGTGCGGGGACGTTAGCGATCGACCTCGATCGCGTCAGATTCAGTCGCTTGGCCCGCAGTTTTCCGGTGTGTGCTCGTCCGGGTGTGGCCGATATCCGCAACCTGGGCTATGCTCGTCGGTCAAGGTGCTCGAACGCTCCGGGGGGCCGATCTCGCGCGTGTCCGTGCGAAGCTGGCCGTCCTGAGCCGTGTCGTCCTGACGTCTCAGTCGTGCCGCGAGCCGCGCTATCGTGATTGTGTTTTCGGGCGTTATGTCTTTTGACGTTGTGTTTGGGCTGTCTGAGGCGGGGCAGCGGCGATGATGACCTTACCGGAGCTCGCGGCAGCGGCGTTGGAGCGTTTCCTCAGCTCCTATATGCGACGCCGTTTCGGATCGTCTCATACCCAGTTGACCGAGATGCTTCCGGCGGCTGCGCGCATCGCGCTGGAATGCATCGGCAACAGCGATGCGCTGTATCACAACGTCGAGCACACCTTGCTGGTCACGCTGGCCGGCCACGAGATCCTGCGCGGCCGCGCGCTGCACAGCCACATGACGGCGGACGACTACGTCCACGTCATCTTGGCCTGCCTGCTCCACGACATCGGCTATGTCCGCGGCTTGTTCAGGGAAGACGACGTCGACGGCTTCGTCATCGATCGCGGCGGCCGCAAGATCTGCCTGCCGCGCGGCGCCTCCGACGCCAGCCTGATGCCGTATCACGTCGACCGCTCGAAGCTGTACGTGATCAACCGCATCGAAGGCATGGCGCCGCTGGACAAGGATCGCATCGCCCGCGCCATCGAGGGCACGCGCTTTCCGCCGCTCGCCGGCCAGCAGTTCGACGAGGAGCAGTCGATCGTGCGCGCCGCCGACCTGATCGGACAGCTCGGCGACCCCAACTACATCCGCAAGGCCAACGCGCTATATTACGAGTTCGAGGAGGTCGGCATCAACCGGCAGCTCGGCTATGAGTCACCGGCCGATATCGTCAACCGCTATCCGCAGTTCTATTGGAACAGCGTCGCCCCGCACATCCAGACCGAGATCCGCTATCTCAACATGACATCGACGGGGCGCCAGTGGATCGCCAACCTCTATGCCAACGTGTTCCGCGCCGAACGCGACATCTCGCTGTCGGGCCCGCAGAGTTGACCGGCTAACGCCGGCCGCCGACCTCGTCGATGTGGCCGAGCAGGTCGGCCGGATCCTCGTAGACGCGGATGGCGCCGGACTGGCGCAGTTCCTCCGAACCATAGCCGCCGCTCAACAGGCCGACGCCGAGCGCCCGGCAGCGGGTTGCGGCGAGCATGTCCCAGATGCTGTCGCCGATCACGACCGCGCGCTCGATCGGCGCGTCGAGGCGGGCGGCGGCGGCGAGAAACAGATCGGGATCAGGCTTGGCGTAGCGGACCTCGTCGCGTGTCACGACAGCGTTGGTCTTGGGATCGACGCCGAGCGCGGCGAGATTGACGGCCGCCGTTTCCATTCTCCCGCTGGTCGCGATCGCCCAGGGGATGCCGGCATCGGTCAAGAAGCCGAGCAGCTCGCGTGCGCCGGGCAGGGGCCGGACCTGGCCTCCGAGCTTCTGATAGGCCGCGGCATGCGCTTTCCGCAGCCGCTCGATCCGATCGGGCTCGATGGCAAAACCCGTCTCGCGCAGCAGCTGGTTGGTGAACAGGCCGCCGCTCATGCCGATCTTGCGGTGGATGCGCCAGACCGAGAGCTCGATGTTCTCCGCATCCAGCGCCGTCTTCCAGGCGAGCACATGCTGATAGACGCTGTCGACCAGCGTGCCGTCGAGGTCGAACAGGAAAGCGGTTTCGATGCGCATGGCTCGCTCCGGGCTGGATGTCTGCTGCGTAGCAGCTGCAAGGCCAAGCGGCAGCGGTCATCCGGGCTCCTGCCCGCCGCGGGGCTGTGCCGTGCCCGCTATGGCGGTGCGCAGACCGACGAACGCCGCGTCGTTCGGCCATGGCCGGCAAACGTGCCGTGCGGTCTTTCCGCTCCGTTGGCAGCCCCAAGGCCGCTCCGGGGTCAGCCCTTGGGACGGATGAAGCCAGCCAGCGTCTTCTTCTGCTCCTCGCACCAGTTCGTCATGCCGAGGCGGCGCTGATCCATGTCGATGGCCTGCGTGGCGACGGCCACCTCCGCCATCAGATCGTCGTCCTGCTTCTCGCCCATCTTGCCGCCGGTGTGCATATAGGCGATCGCCTTGCGCACCTTCTCGGTCGTGCCGTCAGGCATCTTCATGTCCTGCGCCTTCTGGACCAGATCCTGATAGACGACATCGACGCCAGGACATTCGACCTTGGTAGCGAACGCCTCCAGCACCATGGTCGTATACATATGGCGTGGCTCGGCGCTGCCCGGTGTCAGGGCCGCCAGCAATGCCGCAGTGGTCAATGCCGCAAGGGTTGACGTGTAAAGCAGACCGTTTCGCATCCTCTGGCTACCTCCCGCTTGTTTTCGGCGAGGCTAGCCTGTGGGCGACGCGCGGGCAACAACGAGCGCAGTGCAGCACGCGCGAAATGATCGAAGGGGCCGGCCGGCTATTTGTTCAGCCGCCGCTCCTGCTCCTTGAGCAGAACGTCGAGCTCCTCGCTCTGCTGCGCGAGGCGGTCGGCGTTGCGCTCCTCGTCGGCCGCACCCGATTGCGAAGCGGCCTGCTCGGTGATCTGGCGGATGTTGTCGCGCAGGATCGCGATGCGGTCTGCGAGGTCGGAGGCGGACAGGACGGTCGGATCGGTCAGGCTCATGAACCCCTCGGCGATGCGCATTGTCAGGCGCAGTTCCTTAGCTCGGAAAGCCGCGTCGCGACAAGTGCATCGACGAAATCGATCACCGCCGCGTCGATCGGCGCGGACCAGCGCGGGCGCCTGTGCGGATCCCTCAGCGCACCGGCATTGGCGGACGCACCACGGGCTGGTCCGGATCGACCGGCGCCGACGGCAGCGGCATCGGAGCAGGCGGCGGAGGAGCCATGCCGGCTGCGGCCGGCGGCGGCGTGCGCGGCCGGTGCACAGCTGCTGCACCAGGCAGTGCCGGGGTCACGGCCGCGGTCGCAGGGCGTGGGGCCGGGCGCGGCCGGATCGTCTGCTCGATGGCGCGCGGATCGAACGACCGCGCTTCCGCGGTCCGCTCACTCGACCGCTCGGCGGGCCTGTCGCTGGACTTGGCCTCGGCGACCCGCGCCATGTCGCGGACCATCTGCTCCTGCCCGGCCTTCAACTGTGCGAGGCTCGTCTTCAGCTCGCCGATCTGCTGGCCCAAGGCAGCGAGGTCGTGGGCCATCGATTGCAGCAACTGCTCCTGCGACGCGGTCGCGCCAACCGCGCTCGTTGCGTGCTCCTGCGCCTCAGCCGGCGCTTCGGCGGCCGTCTGCTGGGGCGCGGTCGCGGCTGGCTGTGCCGCGGCGTCCTTGTCGGCGTTCGATGCCAGCGTGATCCGCGGCATCCAATGCGCGATCATCTCCTGGGCTTGGTCTCCATAGCTCTGCCAGGCCGCCGCGGCGACCGCGCTGCCGACGGCGAACAGCACCGCCAGAATGGTGCGCACGGCCCAGGTGGCGAACGTGCTGCGCTCTCCGGTGACCGCGAGGTCGCTCGTCGCCTGCGTCCTGTAGTCAGGGTCGATCTTCGGCAAGGGGACATCCGGCGGCCGTTGTGAGCTGCGCCTGTCCGCTTCGGCGGCGGTGCGATCCGCGCGGGCCGCCAGCACGATCTCGGGATCGATCATGGCATGAGGCTGCTGATCGCCGTCTTTGGTCGTCGTTGCAAGCATTGACGCTCCGTCCTCCGTTGTCGTCCGCCTCGCAGGCGGCGCTCGGCTCTGTACCGATGTGTCGTCCTAACCAACGCCCTCGTGCACCAATGCTCCGCGTACTCACGCTGCATCGTACCTACGCTTCGTGACACCAACGTCGGATGACGACGGCGCCACAGGACGCTCGGCCTCTCGGCCGCATCAGCACAGAACCTGGATACCGGTTGTCCCTCGTGCCCACGCACCTGCATGTTCACGGTGATTCATCTTGGCCAGAGCCGCATGCTCAGGAACGTCCCATCATCGTTCCGTCGCGTCGACGCTCGGCCGATTCCCAATCTCATCGACACTTGGTCATATCCGCCCAAACCAAGGCGAAGACATGGCGGTTGCGCGACCCATGCGACCTCCACCTCTGGCCGCAGGCGGAGCATACCCCGAATGCACCGCGAAGGCTATGCCGACAGCATTTCTCCGCGCCGACGAGATCCCGGCCATTGTTGCCGACCGGTGCCGCGAAATGAAGCTTCGATCGGCCCGTCAACGCTTGAGAATGTCGTCGGTGGGCAGCCGGATCTCGCAGCAGAGGCCGCTCGGCTCGAAGCGCCGCACGACGCGGGCACCGACCTCGTACGGCAGCATCTGTTCCAGCAGCACGGTTCCAAAGCCCTGGCGCTGCGCACTCAGCGTGCGTCCGGACATGCCGGTCTCGGTCCAGTCGATGACCAGCCAGTCGACCGCGTCGTGCTTGTCGAGCCGCCATTCGATCCTGATGAAGCCCCGCGGCACCGTCAGCGCGCCATATTTCAGCGCATTGGTCGCGAGCTCGTGCATGGCAAGCCCGATGCTCTCGGCCGCCTTCGGCTTCAGCCGCACCTGGGGGCCCAACAGCGAGAATTGCCTGTCCTCGCGCGCGGCTCCGGCGCGCAGCTCATCGGCGATCAGCTCGGCCAGATCGAAACCGGCGAGGGGATCGCGCGTGACGACCGCCTGGATGCGCGACAGCGCCGTGATGCGGCCTTCGAGGTGACTGGCGAAATCCTCGACACTGTCGCTCGAGTCGCCCGTGCGGCGGATGATCGAGCGGATCACGGCGAGCATGTTGCGGACGCGGTGCTGCAACTCGGCGAGCAGCAGCTTCTGGTGCTCGGAGGCCGAGACCAGCGCCGTGATGTCCTGGGTGATGCCGCCGATGCGCTGCACCTGTCCCACCTCGTCGACCATGGGAAAACTACGGATGCGCAGCCAGCGCGTGACGCCGTCCGGCTGCCTGATGATACGGACGTCCAGGCTGTCGCGCTGGCCGCGCCGGGCGCGCTCCAGGCTCTCGAGGGCGCGGGGCCGGTCCTCCGGCAGCATGAGCTCGGTCCACGATGCGAGATGGTCGCCGCGGAGCACAGCGGTGCGCGGGACGCCATAGATCGTCTCGAATGCGGGGCTGAGATATTCCCATTGCAGGGTCTCGGCATCGCGGATCCACACCACGTCGGAGGACGCTTCGCCGAATTGGCGGAAGCGCGCCTCGCTGTCGCGCAGCGCGGCCTCGGTGCGCTTGCGGTCGTCGATGTTCATCACGAGCTCGACGAGGGTGCCGTCGCCGAGGTCACGGCCGGCGAACATCATCCAGGCGCGTTCGCCGTTCTTGCGAAAATACTGCTTCTCATAGGGACCGAGCCGGCCGGTCTGCCGCAGCAGCTCGATCTGGTCGCTCGAAGTGCGCATCCATTCCGGGGGGGTCAGGCTCTTCCAGGTCAGCTCGCCGCTGTTGATCTCCTGGCGCGAATAGCCTGTCATCGCCAAGAAGGCCTCGTTGGCGTCGATCAGGGTGCCGGCTGCATGATCGAAGAACAGCACGCCGACCGAATCGATCTCGAGGAGGCGGCGCAGTCGATGATCGCTGGCATCGCCGCCATTCGAATGCGGCTGCTGTGCGGGCGGCCCAGCGTCCGGCAGCTCGCTGCAGCCGAGGCAGACGGCGAGCTCAGGATCGGCCTGTGCGAGGGCAAGCACATCGGAATCGATCGTGAGCAGGTGAGCATCGGCCCAGAAATGCGCTGTGCGCAGATAGGCGAGGAAGGCCGCCAGCAGATCGAACCTGGTGTTGCCGAACGCGTGTCGGATCGCGCGCCGCGAGCGGTCGGAATCAGCACTTTGCATGAACAGCACCGACGCTGCCTCGAACAGGTCCGCCTCGCCGTCGCTGCCCGGCTCCGGGATGTCGAGCGGGGGCTGGAGAATCTCAAGCCGGCCCAGCGCCGCCGCGGTGCGCACGGGATCCGCGAGCGGCCGCGCGAGCAGTTGACGCGCCCGATCGATCGTCTCGGGGCGGGATGCCGAGTCGCCCGCGGGCTTGCCCAATCCGACCAGAAAACCGAAATGCCGGGTCAGACAATAAGGCGAATGGTTGAGGCGCGACAGATGGACGGCGAGCCGCTCCTTGAACAGGGCCGGCAGCGGGGTGTCGAGATAGGCGGATTTGGCGAACTGCCAGAGCTGTCGGGTCGCCTCAGGCGCTGACGGCGCCGACCTGAACAGGTTGGGCATCAGCCCGAGGCGCTGCACGATCTCCTGCTCGAAGGGTCCGTCAACCATGCGCTGTTCGACCATCGCCGTTTCCCCGGCAGAGTGCCGAGCCGGTCAGCATAGCGCAAGCGCCGCTCCGAACCTCTCACTCATTCGCGTCGAGCTGACGGCCTTCGCGGTCCAAATGCAAGTAATTCGCGTTGAACAGGCCTGCGCTCATCAGGCGCTCGAGGTCCGGAAGTACCAGCATCTTGCCCTTGAGCACGATCAGGTTGCTGGCGCGCAGTTCCTGCAGCGTGCGGTTGACGTGGACCTTCGACAGGCCGGTCGCCTCGGCGAGATCGGCCTGGGTGAGCGGGAAGCTGCAGCTGCTGTCGTCGGCGAGACCCGCCAGGCGCAGCCGGAAGAACAGTTCGCACAACAGGTGCGCCATGCGTTCGGACGCGGTGCGCTGCCCGAGATTCATGGTCCATTCGCGCTGGATCGCGGCATTGACCAGCGTCTCCCACCAGAATGCCGTCGCAATGCGCGGATAACCGGCGCTGATCTCGTCGAAGAACTCGCGCGGCAGATCGGCGATCGACACCGGCGTGATGGTGCCGATCGAATGGTCCATCTCGCGCAGAATGAAGATGTTGAGATCGCAGATATCGCCAGGAAGGAAGAACGAGACGATCTGGCGGCGGCCGTCCTCGAGCTGCTTGTAGCGGCAGGCCCAGCCATTCAGGATCAGATGCACGTCCTTGGGCTTCTCGCCTTCGCGCGCGATGTCGGTGCGTGGCGCGAAGGTCCTTACCCGCTGAGCCGCAGCGCGGTTGAGCATCAGGCGGTCGGCCGCAGAGAGGCGGACGAAATTCTCGAGCTTGCGTACCAGATGACTCAAAGAGCGGTTCCCCCGAGTTAGTTTATTGGGGTTCCATGTGGTGCGACTTCAATAACTTATGTTAGCATTGTACCGCGTTGACCGCTGGATCTTTCTACACTTGCATGAGGACTGCATGAGGAACCAGCGCGGGCCCGGAGTCGGAGAGATTGCCGCGGCTTCTTGCGCTGCCCGTGCTCCCAAGCGATGCTTGAAGCACGAGCAACATCGCGCGATCCCGACCAACCCTTCGCGCCTCTGTCGTGGAACTCTCATGAAAACTGATGAGGACCACCGTCGAAGCCCGTTGATTTACGGGAATCGACGCGAAGCGGCGACGATCTGGCGCCACGCCAGGTCAGCGGATTTAAGACCCCCTCAGGCTCCGCTTCCTAAGTTGATCAAAACAATCAACTGGAAATGCATCATGCGAGTCGGTCAGCTCTTTGCGGTGTCGATGCTCTCAATCACGGCGCTTGCCTGTGTTCTCGGGGCCCCGGCGATCGGCGCCAAGCGCCCGCTGGCTGCGGTCGAGTACTCCAGCATCGATCGCGCGCAAGGCCGGATCGCGGTCGATCGCGAACGGGATCGAATCGAGCATTGATCAACTCGGCAATCCTCCGAAAGTCGCGCAGGCGATGTCTGAGGCGGTCGAGGCGTATTTCACCAATGCAGCGGGACTGATCGAGAAGGAGACCGCGGCGTCGCGCAGCAATGCCGGCTGATGGCGACCTGCTTGACGAAGTCCTCCGTGCTCGGCGCAATGCCGAGCGCCGAATTCACCCCGGTCTTTTCGCAGACTGATTGGGCGAGGGCAGGGCCGGCGAGTACCAGGCAGCCAAGCGTGCTGAGTGTGCGTCGCATGGGTGGTTCCTCTCGTTGGTTGCGGCCTAAACCGAGAGATGTCCACGATGTTCTGTCGACCTCGCGCGCGCCGCGCTGTGTGTCCGGTGAGGGGACGCCGCGAGCAACCGGCGCAGCCGCAAAGCGTCGGCGGGCGCCGCGCTCTTCCGGTCGTTGTCGAAATAGACGTAGACGTCGATCCCGTGCGTCGCCCAGGCGCGAATGCGTTTGGCCCAGGTCGCGAGCGTTGCGTCGGTATAGTTGTCCTTGTAGCGGCCGTCGGGGCCGTGTCCGCGCACATAGACGAAATCGGCCGTGCGCTTCCACGGCGCCGGGGCATCGTGATGGTCCGACAGGCAGAGCGAGATATTCGCGTCCCTCAGCAGGCGCATGATGGCCGGCGTGTACCAGCTCGGGTGACGGAATTCGAAACTGTAGCGCCGGTGCCTCGGCAGCAGCGGCAGAAAGGACTCGAGGCGCTCGGGATTCGCTTCGAATTGCGGCGGCAGCTGGAACAGCACGGGGCCGGCCTTGTCGCCGAGCAGCGACAGCCGGCTCTCCATCAGCGCAATGCTGTTGACCGAGCGCGCGGACAGGCGCTTCCAATGCGTGATGAACTTGGAGGCCTTCCAGGCAAAAACGAAATCGGGGCCGGTCTGATCGCGCCAGCCGCGGACGGCGGCTTCCGTCGGCGTCCGGTAGAACACGCCATTCAGCTCGGTGGTCTCGAACTGGCTGGCGTAGTAGGGCAGCTGGTGCCTGATCAGAAGGCCCTGCGGAAAGAAGGCGCCGCGCCAGGACCCGTAATGCCATCCCGATGTGCCGACCACGACCCGGGCCATCATCGTCCTCTCGCCGAGACAAGAACTCGAGAGCAAAGCGTCGTGACGGCGTTCGGGTTCCTTTCGCAGTCGCGGCAGATGACGAGGCGAGTGTCCTAACGCCCCGCGGCGTGCAGCACGGGCGCACTCAACAGCTCGTTGATATGCGCCGCCGTCTCGGCCTGCATCGCCTTCTTCAGCATTCAGCATGATGTCGCGTTCGGGGCCCACGGGAAGACGCGCTGCCGCCTCGCGGGCAGCGGTTGCAGCCGCTGGCCGAACGACGCTGTCTGCTTGCGCCGGTTCCGGTTGACCTTCATGGCGAAACTCCTGTTCCTTTTGAACAGAAGTGTGCGGCGCCGAGCCTGTGACGTCGCTAACACACGTTACCGTGCAATTCACTATCCCTGGAGGTCATTTTGGAACCAACAACAAGGATGCCGTGCTGATTAGTTATTTGATCGATCTGGGTCGTTCCCCGGAACGCTGAGATGCACCTCATGACCCTGCTTGATGGCAAGCGTCGCGGCTGATGCCGCCGATTCGAACGCTGCTTCCTTGGTGGCATAGTCGCCGTGCGCGTTGCCGTCGTGCAGCACGCTCCAATGATCGTTCACTGCAACGATGGCGTATTGAGCCAGTCCCATGTCGTCCTCCGTTTCTCCGCGCCCAATTCGAGGAAGTCGATGAGGCCGGCGATGCCGGCCAGCCTGCCCATGATCAGTCCGGCCAGCAGCAGCCAGGCTGAGATATCCGCCCACATGATTTCGGCGGTCCGCCAATAGGCGATGTCGGTGACGAGCGCTCCGATGAAGCAGACGATAGGGAATGGCACCAGCATCGGGTGGATCGGATGCCGTGCGATCTGCGCCGTCGGCTGCGGGGAAGGTCGGTGGTTTCGGCGGTCGCCACGGGGGTCTCCTCGATTGGGCACGGCCAGTTGCTGCGTGGAGAACCGTCGGCCTGACCGGGCGTTCCGATGACGGCGACGGATTTGGCGTGGCGCTCCCGCGTGACACGCGACGGCGGGGCGACCGCCCGGTCACCCGTGCCTGCGTATCGGTCAGTGGCTCCTGTTCAGCGGTCCGCTGCCGCGCCCGGCGCGGCTCATCTCGCCGAGCACGAGACCAACCAGAGCAAGCTGCATCCGTTCCTGCGCATGCGGACGAACCTCGGGCAACGCGTCCGCTTCCAGACGCCGGCGAGCCGTGGGGCAACCGGCCCGGTCTGGCTCGTCGTGGTTGGGTCTACCCGGCCGGGCGATAGCCTGTTAAGCAACGGCGCAGGACGGGGCGGTCCCCGCGGATACGAGACTGAGAGGAAGCGGCAATGATTCAGACGGTCGGCATCATCGGAGCAGGCACCATGGGCAACGGCATCGCGCAGGTTTGCGCCGCCGCGGGCGTTCCGGTCGTCATGGTCGACATCTCGGAGCAGGCGGTGGCGCGCGGGCTCGCGACCGTAGGCTCCAGCCTCGACCGCCTGGTCAAGAAGGAGAAGATGACGGCCGCCGACAAGGACAGGGCGTTGTCGCTCATCACCGGCACTGCCGACAAGGCGAAGCTGGCGAGCTGTGACCTGGTCATCGAGGCCGCGACGGAGAACGAGGAGCTGAAGCTCAAGATCCTTAAGGACCTCTGTGCCGGCCTGAAGCCCGAGGCGCTGATCGCGACCAACACCTCTTCCATCTCGATCACCAAGCTCGCCACCGCCACCGATCGGCCCGACCGCTTCATCGGCATGCACTTCTTCAATCCGGTGCCGATGATGGCGCTGCTCGAACTGATCCGCGGCCTGCAGACCTCGGATGCGACCCATGCGGCCGCCGCCGAATTCGCCAAGCGGATCGGCAAGGTTGCGATCACCGCGAAGAACAGCCCGGGCTTTGCCGTGAACCGTATCCTGTGCCCGATGATCAACGAGGCGATCTTCGCATATTCGGAAGGCATCGCGACCGCCGCCGACATCGACGAGGGCATGAAGCTCGGCTGCAATCACCCCATCGGTCCGCTGGCGCTGGCCGATCTGATCGGTCTCGACACGATGCTTTCGGTGATGGAGGTGTTCTACAACGGCTTCAACGATCCGAAGTATCGTCCGGCGCCGTTGCTGAAGGAAATGGTGGCTGCAGGCCAGCTTGGCCGCAAGACCGGCAAGGGCTTCTACGACTACAGCAAGTAGCTGCGGCAGATTGCGTCGGCGGCGGGTGACGCCTGCGCCCGCCGCGCATCAGCCGATGATGGATTTCGTTTCGGGGACATTGGGAATGCGGCGATGCCGCGAGCCGATATCTCGGCTGGCATTGGTCACCTGATCGCACGCGATCGGCTGATCACACGTTCCAATGTTCGCGTTGCGCAGTATCAGCCCGAGTGTTGGGTCTCGAGCCGCCGCTCCCGAATGATAGCTACCAAGCTCGCGCTGAAGTGATCCAGATGGACGGCACAGCGCCGGGCGGGCAAGGGGCCATGCCTCGCTGATGCAGCCCACTAAGCCGCGACCCGGCGTGCCGTTCGTGATTTGCCGCTATGCGATGGTCCGAAGCGAGTCCCGTCGCACTCAGCGGATCTGGTACGGAGGTGGAGTCATAGAACCTCCCTGCAATCAGATGGGTTGTTGTCGTTCGAACATCACCGGCACCATGATGAGCGGCCACCGGAAATGCACGACGAGGTGATCGTCCTCCCGGCTGTCTGCGCTGTCAAGGTGCATCCTGACGCATTGATGAATTCGGCGTTACAGGGCGTCGATACTGCGAGTGCAGGAAAACTTTGATCACGCGCTGGTCTGATGACAAATCCGCGCAAATCACTACATGAGGGGGGCCGAGCCGTGTCGGTCGAAGAAGGTTCGCGATTGCGCCCGGTCGAGCGCGCGTCGTCCGCAGGGCGGAGACGATCAGGATCTTGTATGTAGGCGTAGTGCTTGGGGGCAACAAAAAAGCTGCACGGCGCAGCGACATTGATTGCGGTGCGTCAAACGGCCCAAGGTCGTCAGCGACGAAGCTGAAGGTTCCGGGAACCAAAGATTTCGTGGTGTTTTGTTTGGCGCGAAAAGCAAGGCAGGAGAACAGCGATGAGAGCAGTTGGCATTACTCTGGCGACGGTCGCCCTGTTTGCGGGGACTCTGCCCGCTCTCGCGGCGGAGCAGGGCACGGCGGGCATGGTCACGGGGATCAACCGTCTCAACGGCACGATCGCGATCAAGCGCGTTCCCAACGGGACCGTCGGCGCCAACACGGCGGGAGCGGACCAGGAGTTCAAGATCAAGGACAGCGCCATGATCGAGAACATCCACGCCGGCGATCGGGTGACGTTCTCGACGTCCGACGCCGCCACACCGACGATCATCAAGCTCGATCGGCAGAAATAGCCGACATAGCCGGATCGAGGGCGCGATGCAGCAGTACAGTGTTCTCCGCGGGCTGGGCGCTTGGCGTCTCGGGCTCTGGGTGATGATGACGGTCGGGGCCTGCACCGTTGCGAATGCGGCCTCGACCGACCTGTACCAGGCGCAGACGGTCGTGACCGGTCAGGGCGAGGACAATCGCCGGGCAGCCTTTGCAGCATGTCTAGAAGACGTGCTGATCAAGGTATCCGGTGCATTTCAGCTCAGGAATGACGCTAGGCTCGCGCCACTCGAGGCGCGAGCGGCGGAGTTCGTCACCGGCTTCGACTATCACGATCAGATGTCGGGCAAGCCGAAGCACGACGAGCAGGGCACGCGCGACCGGCCGTATGACCTGACTGTGTCATTCGATCGCGCGCGGATCGATCAGTTGCTGGCGAGCTTGAACGTCAAGCCGTGGCCGGGGCCGCGCCCGTCGATTGCCGTGATCGTGGCGATGACGGCAGGCGGCCGCACGTTCCTCGTTGCATCCGACGACCGGACGTCCGATCTGCAGCGCGACGCACTGCGCGCGGCTGCCGTCAAGCGTGGACTCGAGATCGCTCTGCCAAGCGCCGCCGAGATCTCGAAGGCCGCTATTGAGAAGACCAAGCTGAACGGTGTCCAGCCCGTGGCCGTCGCGTCATGGTTTCCCGGAGCTGAGGTCATGCTCTTCGGTGATCTCACCTGGGACGACGCCGAACTGGGCTGGGTCACGCGATGGCGCCTCGATCGCGCGGGCAAGCAATATCGGTGGCAATTCCGTGGCGTGACGTTCGACGAAGCATTTCGCCGCGCTCTCGGTGGAGCCGCGCAGCTTCTCTCCGACAACGGAGCGCCGTGAGGTTGCCGCGATAGTCTGCAACCATCCCTGTCGAGTGCATGCCGGAGCCGCGCATGCGGGCGCGAGAGTCTCGCGCCCGAGCTCGCTCCGGCAAACAGACAGGAGGGTGTCCGTGGTGAAACTCAGAACGTGTCTCGTTGCTGCGCTGTTGATTGCCACGCCCGCCTCGCTGGCGGTGGCTGCGCCGGGCCTGGTGCGCACCGCGGCCGCCATGCGCGCAGGACCTGGCCCGGGTTTTCCCATCGTCGAGCGCATTCCGGCCGGGGCCCGGATCACCATCCATGGCTGCATTCAAGGCGGCGCGTGGTGCGATGTCAGCTTCGGAGGCGAACGCGGCTGGGTCGCGGCGCGGACACTCGCCTATCTGTACCGTGAGCAGTACGTCTACCTGCCCGAATATGTCGAGTACGTGCCGACTGTCGGCTTCACGCTGACCACCTATTGGAGCAGCTTCTATTTCGGACGGCCCTGGTATCATCGGCACGCGTTCTGGAACCGCTACTGGCATCGCCATCCGCCGGTCATGGCGCAAAATCCGCCTCAGCCTGGCATGACCCCGGGAATGCCGGGTCGTGGTCCCGGCGGAACGATCCAGCCTGGCGCCGGAGCGGGCGCGGTCGCCGGCACAGGCCAACAATCCGGACCGCCTCTGGGCATGCAAGGTCGTGTGCCACCTGCGACTGCCGCCGGCCCCGCCACACCTCCAGTCGTGGCTGGTGCTCCCGCTCGAGCTGGAACACCACCCATGGTGCAGCCTCTGATGAGCCGGAGCGGCGGTGCGCCGCAGAGCGCCCGCGCGCAGATGGGCGGCATGCGCATGGTCGGGACTTCGCCGCAAATCGGCTTGGCGCATATCGGGGGCGGCCCCGCCATGGGTGCTGCGCGTGTCGTCGTCAGCGGCCCTCGCGGCGGCGGCGGGCGTTCCGGTCCGGGCGGTGGTTTCCGCCGGCACTGAGTCTTCAGCGTTGGCGTGGTGTCCGGATTGTGAGGGTGGCGTGCCGGCCGGCGCTGGCGACGGCGGGCGCGATGACTACATGGATGTCATTCCTCAGTGCCTCCATTGTTCTCGCCTATCGTGATAAGGCCTGTGCTCACCTTCCTGCTGCTCATCATCATGCCCATCACGCTGTCGACCGCGAACTATCTGCGCGGCGATCGCCGCGGCAGCTGGCAGGCCGCGGACCGTTCGAGCGCGGGCCTGCTGCCATCGCCGGCGCAGCATGCCGACGCGGTGGTGCGCGTGTTCGCTGCGCGCACGGTGCGTTGGCGTGGCATCTTCGCGGTCCACACCTGGATCGTCGTCAAGGAGAAGGGCGGCCCGCGCTACACCCGCTACGACTACACCGCCTGGGGTGAGCCGATCCGTGTCGATGGCTTCGCGCCCGATGGTCGCTGGTTCGGTGCATCGCCGGAGACAGTGCTGGCCGTCGACGGCGAAGAAGCCGAGCGGGTGATCCCGAGGATCCGCAGCGTGATCGAGAACTACCGCTTCCGCGCCCATGGCGACTACAACGCCTGGCCGGGGCCCAATTCGAACACCTTCGTGCAGGCGGCGTTGAACGCGGTTCCTGAGCTGAACGCCGTGCTGCCGCCGACCGCAATCGGCAAGGACTTCCCCTTTGACGGCTGGTGGGGGCGCACGGCCTCCGGGACCGGTCTGTTCGTATCGCTCGGCGGCTATCTCGGCCTCACCGTCGGGTGGATCGAGGGCGTCGAGCTGAACATCTTCGGGGGAGTTCTCGGCGTCGATCTGCGACGGCGGGCGCTGAAATTTCCCGGCATCGGCCGCCTCGGCATGCCACCGGCCTGAGGCCCGCGATCTGCCTGTCGGGCACTCCTGGCTGGCATGCTGCTTGCTGCGAGCCTCTTCAGCGCGCCTGCGATGTCGCGGATGCGCCAAACGCCGGGCGAGGCGAAAAGAGGCGGATGATGAGCACGCTGTTTGCGATCTGCGCGACCTATGAGGTGGACGATGGCGCGGCGCGGGGCTTCGTTCTCCAGCGCCGCGAGCCCGATGGCAGCGCCAAGCCCTGGCCGATCCTGGTCACGCGCAAGGGCAACAATTTCTACGGCTTCGAGAATACCTGCCCACATCAGGGCGCTCGCCTCGACAAGCATCCTGGCGAGTTCATGGACGAGGAAGGCAATTTCCTCGTCTGTGGCGAGCATGGCGCGCAGTTCGACCTCGATACCGGGCAATGCTTCATCGGGCCCTGCCAGGGCCGGACGCTGTCTCCGGTCGAGCTCGTGATCGATGACGGTGACATCTGCCTCTCCGGGATCGATCTGGATGAGGAGGACGGCCTCGACATCGACGATCCCGAGGATGACGTGCCCGAGGTGCAGATCACATCGGACTGAGGCTGAGGGCCGGCCGCCGCTGCCGGGTTAGCGTTTCTTCCGTTCGGCGCGGCTGTAGTTGCTGAAATGCCCCTCGCGCGCTGCCTGGCTGCGCGCGGCCTTGATCAGGCCGGGGCTGCGCGCTGGCGGCGCCGGCAGCGAGGGCAGGCGGGTCAGCTTGCGACTGCCACAGGTCGGACAGACCGGCCTTTCAGAAATCCCGATCAGCAACTCGAAATCCTCTGCGCAAGTTGCGCAATGGAAGCTGTAGAACGGCATGACGTCATCCCCCATTGTCGCGAGGGGCATTGCACGAAGCGGGCCAGCGCCATTACGCGTCGAATTCGCCGATTCGGGGCTCGTTGGCACGCGAACGGCCGCATTCTCTTTGCTGCGCGTGTCCCGAATGCGACGCGGCTGGGGTCGAACATTCGACAGCAGCGCAGAGGTCCTGCGCCCGGCCGGCCGGTCCCGGATACCCGGGCGCCAGCCGGACGGGCAAAGCGGATCAGGCGTTGGTCTTCGGCACGTACTTGCCGGCGACACACTTGTAACTCTGCAGACGCCACTCGTGATAGGGACCCTTGGACATCCAGTCTGCGATTCCGATCTGCGCGCTGACGGCGCAGGATGTCATCGTGATGCCGGACATCTCGCTGTTGGTGACGACCTTCTCCATGCAGAGCTGGCCGTTGCATAGCATTGCGACGAGAGTGACGAGCACGTTGATTCTGCCTCCATAGAGTGGGACCCGGTCAGGATCGAGAAAGCAGAGTTCATGCCAAGTTATGAATCTGGGCCGTGCTCCTACGGAACGGATTGCTACGGGTGTCACTTCACGGCTACAGAAGCGTGATGGATTCACTGCTTGGATCACGCAGCATTCGGCAACGGACCCGCGCGGGCTGGCCGATGAATTCGGGATTTGCTTGTATGCGGTGCCTTCGGCCTGATGGTCGAGGCTGACCCGGGTCTGCCGTGCCAAACAACAGGCACCGCCTGCGCAGTCCTGCGGCGCTCGCGGCTATTGGACGGCCGGGTCCCTTGGTGAACGCCGGGGCCGAACACGTAGACTTGCGCGACCAATATCCGATGCCCAGGACACGAGAATCAGTCGGAAGCCCGTCTCATTTGGCGGGCTGATATCTACGCCTTGATGCAGATGCCGGGGCCCTTCGGTCGTCCGTGGCGTCAGGCCTCGTTCAATCCGGCACCTCGATCGGTCAGGATCTTCTGCCCCTTCGCCGTCAGCTCGTAGATGTCGCCGTCCTTGGCGACATAGCCTTCGCGGATCAGTCCATCGAGCTCGTCGTGCCGGTCGGGCGAGAAGGCGATCGCCTGGCCGATATCCGAAAGCGTCGCGATCTGGTCGTCCGTCAGCATGGCCATCCTCCCGTTGTTGATCCGAACGCCATAGCGTCGCGAATGTTCCGGGAGCACTCGGAACTACGCCTTGCGCACGAACTCCGACTTCAGGTTCATCTGGCCGATGCCGTCGATCTTGCAGGCGATGTTGTGGCCGTCGCTCGCTTCTTGCAGGCGGATGTTGCGCACCTTGGTGCCGCCCTTCACCACCGAGGACGATCCCTTCACTTTCAGGTCCTTGATGACGATGACGCTGTCACCGTCGGCCAGAACGTTGCCGTTGGCGTCGCGGATGCTGGCATCGTCGCTGGACGCTGCCGCGACCGCGGCGTCGCCGCTCCATTCATGGCCGCATTCCGGACAGACCCATAGCGCTCCGTCCTGATAGGCGTGCTCGGAGCGGCATTGCGGGCAGGTCATTGCGTCGGTCATCTCATCCTCGGGCGCGGGCAGGAGTGTAGCGCAGCGTTAGAGGCTCGGACGGAACCGGGCAAGAAAAATCCCGGGGGAGGGCAGCGCGCGGCACAGATCGGCAGCGCGCCGCCATCGTCGGTCGGCAGCGTGTCACGCCGCCTTGCGCTCGGGGGTTTTGCTGGCCGGCCCGGTCTCGGCCGCTTCCATCGCCCGGAGGTAGGTATCGAGCAGCGTCTCGTGCTCGTCCCGCTCGTCCTGGTCCTGCTTCCTGAGCTTGATGATCTCCTTCAGGATCTTGACGTCGAAGCCTTCGCCCTTGGCCTCGGCGAACACTTCCTTCTTCTGCTCGTTCAGTTCCGCCAATTCGCCATCGAGGTGCTCGATCCGCTCGATGAAGGACCGGATGCGCGCGCCGGGAATGCCGATCTCTGACATGGTGACTCCTGTACTAATGGGAGGGAGAAAATGCGCGGCAGTTCGTTGCCAATGTCTTAACGCGCGCGCCTTGCACACACCCGCAAATCCGACGTGCTTAACGCGGAACCGGGTGGGCTGCCGATGTTGCCGAGCGGGCGCCATGCGCTAACTTCGCTCCGCTGCCGAGAGCTTCTGAAACTGCTTCTTCATCGCATTGACGCGGCCGAGATAGCCGGCGACCGAATGGTCGCCGCAGCGCTCGCCATCCGCCGGCTTGAAGCCGCGGCGCACGAATCCGGCCGCCGGACCGGCGCCGCACAGATGAATGACGGCCGCGAGATCCTGCCGCTGCTGCGCGCTCGGCTTGCCGGAGGGCTGCCGTGCGAGCGCGGCGGCGACTTGGCGGTCGAGCGAGATCACCGTGAGCGCCACCGCGTGCGCCGGCCAGGCGCGAACGTACAGGCTCGGCGAGCCGCAGCCGTCGCTGACCACCTCGTGATCCCGAATGCAGAACCGTGCGGCGTCGGCAAAGGCGCCGTCGGTCATCTGGAACAGGCCGACGGCGCTGGAAGCTGGCTGATAGAGCGCGAACGGATTCCACGCGAACCGCCAGCGCCAGTAGGTGCGCGCCACCGGATTGCCCGAGCTCTCGGTCTGCGCCAGGGCGGCGAGCAGCTCCGGCGTGATCGATCGCGTCGCGCTCTCACGGAACAGCGCGCCATATTGACGCCAGGTCTCCTCCGGCTCCTTGTCGAGCGAATGACCCGTCACCACGAACAGCTCGGTCGGCTTGCGCACGACATGATAGGCCAGATTGACCAGCGCGAAGGTCACGAGCAGCACCAAGGCGCCGCAGGTGATCTTGATCCACCGCGGCGCCGCGCCCACCGTCCGGCCCAGCCACTGCGCACCACGCCCTGCGATTCGCTTCGCATCGCGCCGCAGCGCGCGCCAACGGCTGCCGCGTTGCGGCTTGCGCATTTTTTGTTGTCGTGGAGCGGGGGAATTCGGCAACTGATTACCTCGGTCGCCGGTGTGCCGGTCCATGGTTAAGGAAGAATTTGTGCAATGGCGTCATCCTGCCACTTTCCGGTGTGGGGCGGTACGTGATGAGGAAATCGGTCAGTACTCTGCTGATGGTGCTGCTGTCGGTGCTGGCCGCGGGCATCCTGGTGTCCACGGCGATCCTGATGAGCGGTGCCGCGAGCCGCTATCGCGAGAGCGTCGCGACCGAGCAACTGACCGCGGCCGA
Organism: Bradyrhizobium sp. SZCCHNR1043; assembly: GCF_032489675.1. Taxonomy (NCBI): domain Bacteria; kingdom Pseudomonadati; phylum Pseudomonadota; class Alphaproteobacteria; order Hyphomicrobiales; family Nitrobacteraceae; genus Bradyrhizobium; species Bradyrhizobium sp. SZCCHNR1043. The sequence goes on along the minus strand of NZ_JAUEYN010000010.1, from coordinate 265,046 downwards.
CAAGGCGATCTTCCAGAACGTCCTCGTCATGCGTGCCCACCGCGGCGACATCCAGAGCGTGCTGCTGAGCGAGGACGATCCGCGCGCCAAGCTCACCGAATATCAGGGCATCGAGGCCAAGGGCTATGACGGCATCGTCACAGCGCTCGCCGGCGTCGACATGCCTGAGCGCGACGACCTCATGGCGAGGCTGAAGTCGAGCTGGGCCGCCACGGTTCCGCAGTTCAAGCTGCTGTTCGACGAGGCCGCGAAGCCGCGCGCCGAACGCGTGCTGGCGCGCACGCAGGCCTGGTACCAGGCAATGACCAAGACGCTGGACGTCGCCAACGCCGCCTCGCTCGCCGTCTCGAATCGCGCCTGGATGACCGATCCGGCGATCGCCAAGATGGTGCAGGCGCGGCGGCTGGCCTGGCAGGTCCGCGACCGCTACGGCCTGCAATGCTCGGCGCTGCGTCCCAACATCAACGCCTCCAAGCCGCTCGACGACGCCCAGAAGGGCGCGATCGCGCAGTGGCGCGGCACCGTCGCGGCCGGCTGGTCCGGGCTCGACGACCTCCTGGCGGGGGGCGGCAGCACCGCGCTCGCCGGTGCCGTGAAGACCTCGCGCGCCGAGGTCGAGGCCGCGCATCAGCGCATGGACCAGCTCGCCAAGGGGTTTGACGGCAGCGGCAAGCCGGCGATGCCGGCGCCGGAATGGAACGCGTTCTGCCAGGGCCCGTTCGCCGGCATCATCGCGATCGGCATGACCGCGCTCGACGGCTCGATCGCCCGCGCCGAGGAGATCAAGACCGCAGCGCTGAGCAGCCTGATCGCACAGTCGCTCGCCTTCATCGCCGCGCTCGTGGTGGCCGGCCTGGCGCTGCGCGCGGTGCGCGTCCGCCTGATGCGCCCGGTCGGCGTCCTGATGCAGGCGATCCAGCGCATCGGCCAGCGCGACTACCAGACGCCGGTGCCGCAGTTCGCTCATGCCGACGAGTTCGGAGCCATGGCAGCCGCCCTCGAGGGCCTGCGCGAGAGCGCCGCCACCGCCGAGCAGCTGTCGCGCGAGCGCGAGCTCGACCAGGGCCGCCGGCTGGAGCGCTCGCAGGCGATCGACAGCGCCTGCAAGAGCTTTGACGACACCGTGCAGGCGGTCATCGTCAGCATGGGCAACTCGACCGGCCAGCTCGATTCCAGCGCCGGCGACGTCCGCAAGCTGGTCGATGAGTCCACCGAGCAGACGGCCGCGGTCGCCAGCGCCGCGGAGACCGCGACCACCAATCTCGAGACCATCGCCGCCGCCACCGAGGAGCTGACCGCCTCGGTCTCCGAGATCGCCGCGCAGGTGCAGGCCTCCGCGGCCGATGCGCGCCAGGCGGTGGAGAAGGCGGCGCAGACCAACGCCACGGTCGAGATGCTCGACCGCGCCGCCAACCGCATCGGCGAGGTGGTCAAGATGATCACCGCGATCGCCGCGCAGACCAACCTGCTGGCGCTCAACGCGACCATCGAGGCCGCGCGCGCCGGCGAAGCCGGCCGCGGCTTCGCTGTCGTCGCCGGCGAGGTCAAGAATCTCGCGGCGCAGACGGCGACCGCGACCGACGACATCACCCGGCAGATCGCCGAGATCCAGGCCGCCACCGGCGAGTCGGTCGAGGCGATCCACGCCATCAGCCACAACATCTCCAGCATCGACGAGAAGATGACGGCGATCGCCGCGGCGGTCGAAGAGCAGCGCGCCGCCACCACCGAGATCTCGCGCAACTTCCAGCACGCCGCGCAGGGCACGCGCGCCGTGACCGACACGATCGGCTCGGTCGCAGCCCTCAACCGCCAGACCGGCAATGCGGGCGCGGCAATGGTCGACTCCGTCCGCCGCATGTCGACGGATGCCGATCGTTTCCGCGTGGCGGTCGAGGGCTTCCTCGGGACCGTGCGCAAGGCTTGAAGCCGGTGCCTGCATCGTGGCGGCGACGCCGCCTTGCGTCGTCGTCAGGACATGCGCTGAAACGTTGTCAAACAGCCCCGTGAGCGGATGAGTTCGGCGCACGATATGCGCTGACGATCCCGCGACGCAGATTGCGCCCGAGTCTTGCTCTTGGTTTGCCCTCCGAAGCAGAGAGGGCGCGGGGAATGCCGGGCGCTGGCCGCACCCATGGTCCGCCTGCGAAAGAAATGCAGGCGGCAGGAACCACAGGTTCAGCCGAGACATCCCAGCATTCCCCGCGCGATGGTTTTCACGCTTATGTCGCGATCTCCTCGGTGTCCGGCTTTTTAGCCACCGTCGCGCGGCGCGATCATCGTCACCACCGCACTTGGCGCCAGCATCGGGGCGCCAGGACCACGCGTCTTCACGTCCGCAAGCGGGCCGTTCGTCGGCGGGCATCAAGCCCGCTGCGGCACACTCACAGCCACCGCATCTCCGGCCCACGTCTCGTGACGATCGCGATGCGCCCCTCTCGGCGGGCCGGGATGGGCGTAGACAACCATGATTTTTGAAAAAGCGAAAGTGATTTATTTTTCACCGAAGGACTGGACAGGCCAAATCAGCTTGAGAACAAACACGAATTGGCTGGTGACGCGCACGGGCCTCTCCCGGCGTCATTGCGCTCGCGATGACGGCAGATGAGGCGGTCGGGTGGGCAAAGGCGCCCGGCTGGACATTGTCTGACGGCATGTTTCGCGCGCCGCGCCCACCGTCCGCATCCGCCGGCACCGATGGTGGGCACGCGCCGCCTCGCGGCGTCGCTTTGCCCACCCTACGACAGCGTCTGCGTGGAGGTCCGTTCCGGAACACTTCCCCGAGCCACAGGTTGAAAATGCTTCCACATCGGACACGGAGCCCTTCATCATGCAGGACATCAGGGAACACATGGAGATCATCGGCGCCGACGGCGTGCATGTCGGCACCGTCGACCACGTCGAAGGCAATCGCATCAAGCTGACGAAGAAGGACAGCGGCGAGGGCAGCCACAAGGGGCATCATCACTTCATCGACAAGGGCCTCGTCGCCGACGTCGAAGGCGACAAGGTGCGGCTGTCGGCCATCGGCGCCGTCGCGGTGACGATGGAGGAGGAGAAGTAGGACGCGTCCACTTCTGTCTGCGTCGCTGCGTTCGCAGTGACGATGAGTGACAACCGTAGGGTGGGCAAAGCGGCGCCGTCGGGCGGCGCGTGCCCACCATCAGGGCGGGCGGGTGCGGCCGGTGGGCACGACGCGGAATACAGCATGTCCCATATCAACGTGAGGGGCGCGCCTTTGCCCACCCTACGTTTCTACGCCTACTCCGCGTAGCCGACGATCGTCTTCAACAATTTCGGGAACCTTGCGTTGAGGTCGGCCTCGCGCACGACGTTGCGGTGCTCGACGCCCTTTTTCGTGGTCTGGATCAGGCCGGCCTCGCGCAGGATCCGGAAATGGTTCGAGAGCGTCGATTTGGCCATGTCGGGGCAGGGCGCCGCCGCCGAGCAGGACATGCAGTCGTTCTGCTGCATCAGGCTCTTGACGATGCGCAGCCGCATCGGGTCGGCGAGCGCCGAGAGCACGCCGGCCAACGTGATGTCCTCCCGCGACGGATGAAACAATGGCGCCATGAAAAAACATATAGCGACGGCCTTGCGCCTGTTCAATAGTTCACTAGTTCTGAACTATTGAACAGAGCGCCGCGGCGCAAGGAGAGCAGGATGAGCAGGAGATTCGAAGGCAAGGTGGCGCTGGTGACCGGCGCATCCAAGGGGATCGGCGCGGAGATCGCCGCCAGACTTGCCGCGGAAGGCGCCGCGGTCGCCGTCAACTACAGCTCCAGCCGCGAGGGCGCCGACCGCGTCGTGGCCGCGATCACCGGCAAGGGCGGCAAGGCGGTGGCCGTGCACGGCAATCTCGCCAATCCCGGTGACGTCAAGACCGTCGTCGCCGAGACCGTCAAGGCGCTGGGCCCGATCGACATCCTCGTCAACAATGCCGGCGTCTACGCGTTCGCGCCGCTCGACGGCATCACGCCGGAGCACTTCCACAGCCAGTTCGACGTCAACGTGCTCGGCCTGCTCCTGGTGTCGCAGGAGGCCGCGCGGCATTTCAATCCGGCCGGCGGCAGCATCGTCAACATCTCCTCCGGCGTGTCGACCCTGACGCCGCCGAACACCGCCGTCTACACCGCGACCAAGGCCGCCGTCGATGCCATCTCGTCGGTGCTGTCGAAGGAGCTCGCGCCGCGCAAGATCCGCGTCAACACCATCAATCCCGGCATGATCGTGACCGAGGGCGTCGTCGCTGCCGGCCTGCACGAGGGCGACATGCGCAACTGGATCGAGACGACCACGCCGCTCGCGCGCGTCGGCAAGGCCGAGGAGATCGCCGCCGCGGTGGCCTTCTTCGCCTCGGATGACGCGTCCTACGTCACCGGCGAGACGCTGCACGTCACCGGCGGTCTGCGCTGAGCGTCACGTCGCTCCGCTCGTAACAACGGCCGGCGAACCGTAGGGTGGGCAAAGCGCCGCCGCAAGGCGGCGCGTGCCCACCATCGGTGCCGGCGGGTGTGGGCGGTGGGCACGGCGCGTGAGAGATCGGGCCCACCAACGTCGTGCGGGGCGCGCCTTTGCCCACCCTACGCGCCGGAGACCGGCTCTGGCGAATGGGCCGTCATGCCTCCGCCAGTGCGGTCCAAGACGAATAACGGAAACAACTATAGATTGATTATCTATTTGAGATCGGATCAAATCTGGCCTGCCGAATCCGTGATGCGCGCATCGCGGACAAGATCAGCGTTTCAACCTCCGGCCGGCCGGACGATGGCGTTTTGCCATCTATTCACCTCCCCGCCTGCTGCATTTCGAATGACCAAGGAGTTTCCATGCGCATTGGCATTGCACTTTCGACCCTCTCCGTCGTCGTGGGATCGGCGGTTCTCGGCTGGGGGCTGACCGCGCCGCGCACCGCGCACGCGTTCCTGGAGGACATCTGCGTCCCGCGCGTAAAGGGCGGTCTGAGGAATTGTCTCGCGCCGGCCAGCGCGTGCCGCAATCCGGCGGAAGCGCTCAACCGCGGCTGCCTGCTGGAGGCGGTGCAGTTCGCCGTCATCCCGCCCGGCCGCAGCATGGTTCATGCCGACTCCACCTATTTCATCGCCCAGGCGCTCGGCTATCGCGCCGACGTGGCCTATTGGATCGCTGCCTACAACGAGAATTCCGACTACGCGCAATATGCGCCGATCGATCAGTGCGGCGGGCAGGCGACATCGACCAATTCTGGCGCCGGCTACATCACCGCCAAGTTCAACGGCTTCCAGCGCACCAACAACACCACCGATGGGCCGCTCTATCATTATCTCCTGAACTTCTCGCCGAACGGGCAGGGCACCGACGTGCACGGCGCCAGCGGCGTGCAGGCGGTGTATCCGTTCCACTATCCGCCGCCCGGCTATCCCGTGACCATCGACAGCGTCTATCAGGGCACGCTGTACGATCTCCGGCAATGGGCCATGAAGGGCGACGAGGCCCCGGGTCTGCTGTGCACCGCCGGATTCACGACGCCGAACGGGTCATCGAACTTCAGCGGCCCGCAATGTCTGGCGAACGTGTCGATCAGCGGCAACGTGCCGCTGTTGGAGAACTACGCGATCGGACCGGCCATCAACATCACCTCGGGACCGAAGGTGCTCGACAACAGCAACGGCGTCGTCGACTACACCCAGCTCAAGTCCTGGCTGGACGATAAGAGCCGGACCACCGGCGTGCTGTTCGACGACCCCAGGAAGCCGCCGGTGCCGGTGCAGATCGCCCGGATCGGGCTCTATCTGCACTCCTTGCAGGATGCCTCGTCGCACGGCACCTTCTGCGGCGACGACGCGCCGTCGCCGCCGGGCGGCTCGGACGTCGGCAGCTACATGACCATGAGCTCCGCCGGCGTGAAGCTCGCGTTCGGCACCTATTGCGCCACCGGCCCGCATCTGGCGAGCCACGTCCAGGAGACCGGCACGGGTGACGCCAGCCTGCCGCTGCGCGACTATGTGGCGCTGAACAATACGCTCGACGAGCTGATCCTGTTCGGCAACAACGTCGCCAAGCCGCGCGGCTGGATCGTCAACCCCAGCCTGCTGCCGCCGAACGTCGTCGGGGCCAAGAGCGCCGCCGGCGACAGCGCCGCCGATTTGAAGTCGCGCCTCGTCGGCCGCATCGTGCAGGGCCAGCAATGGTCGCGTGCGGAGGTCTACAACTCTGGCGTGATCACCCTGCCGCTGCAGCGCACCGACGCGCAGGATCGGCTCAACACCATGAATGCCGCGCTCGGCGCCTATTCTAAACGGCTGCTGGCGAGCAACGCCAAGCTGACCCCGCTGCGGCCGATGCCGGGGAATTCGTTCGTGGCGGGCGATACGTCGGTGTGCTTCCGCTAAGTAGCCCGGATGAGCGAAGCGATATCCGGGGTCTCATGCGCAGGTCGTGCGGTCCCGGATGTCGCTTCGCTCATCCGGGCTACGCGCGCTGATCATCGCGGTGCGTGGAAGAAAACGCGCGGCGCCCATGAATGCGCCCTCTCCCCTTGTGGGAGAGGGCATGTCAGGAATGTCGGCAAGCTCGGTCGGGTGAGGGGTCTGCCTCCACGCGCATCGTTTGCGGAGAGATACCCCTCACCCAATCGAGTCCGTGGGCGGGGCGGAGATGCCCTCTCCCACAAGGGGAGAGGGCGCTGTATCGCTCAGCGCGACGAGTCGATGGGATGCGCAAAGCGCCGCCGTCGGCGTGCCAACAATGTCACCCGTCCGGGCCGCGGTAGGTACGACTCCGCAGCGTCGCCGGGCGGTCGAGCACGATCCGCTCATCCGCGCGCGTGGCGTGGTCGGCCGATCAGCACCATCCCTTCTTCCAATGGCCCGGCGGACAGTGATGGCCGCGCCATCCGACCTTTCGGCCGCGACTCCAGCCGAAGGCCCGGTGACCGCCTCCGCGGCCCCAGCCATGACCATGACCATGGCCATGACCGCCTCTCACCTCGATGAGATCAGAAGCGCCGCGATCGACCTGAAGGGGAGCGCGGGGCGCCGCGCTGGCAGGCATGACCAGCGCGGTTGAAATCGATGTTGCCAAGATGAAGATCGCTTTGCGCATGTGACTCCTCGGATGTCATGGAAGATGAACTGAGAGGCTTACGGCTTTTCTGTGTCTTCACGCGAGAGGCGGGCCGGGAAGCGGGATCGTATCCCGTTCGCGCGCCCATTACTTCCTATGCGTGCTGGAGCCGGTGGTCGTCATGCGCTGGCCGGGAGCGCTCTCGGAATGCCCCGGGCCGGCGGCGGTGTTGCTCTGGTGACCGGGCGCGTACTCCGAAGCGCCGGGCGCCGTCGACGTCTTGCTACGCTGCATCTGTTGACCGGGCGCCTTCTTCGACGCGCCGTGCGAACTTGCGCCGGTCTCTGCGGCGAACACCGGCGAAGCGGCGAACAGAGCCGCCGTCAAAACCATTGCCATCTTCATGAACGAACCTCCTTCGTTGTTGGGTTCGTAGCAAACTTCCGTTTGACGGCGATCGTTCCGGTCCTCCGTGAAATCCCGGGATCGTACAGGGGCGCGGTATGATGTTCGGGCAGGGTTCAAGTGCCTCGGTCTCGCCAAACACGAACATGGTGCAGGCCGAGCGCCTCCTGCGGCCGCAAGCGCAGCCAGGGCTGCTTACGCCAGGTGATACGGCGATGGTCGTTCATCCGGTCGCGGCAGACGGCCATGGGGTGGATCTCGGAGCCCGCGCCGAAGATCGCATAGTCGATCCACGGCGTGGCGCCCGCAAAGCGCACGCCCGCGAGCACGACCGCCTCGTTCTCCAAGAGATGCACGCCGAACCGTGCCGTCCCGGCCCGCGCCAGCCTCAGCTCCTCGGGGTAGGTGCGGTGATAATATTCATGGTTGCCCATCACCATGATGACGATCGGCACGCCCTCCGGCACGATCTCGCGCAGCCCCGCAAAGCCGTTCACCGCCCCCTCGCAGACATCGCCGGCGACGACGACCACATCGACCCCGGGCAGCGCCTCGATCGCTTGATGTCGGCCATGTCGGCGTGGAGATCGGAGAAGATGTGGAGGTGCATGTGGTGAGCGAGGTGGAGCTCAGCGCTCGCGGCGTAGGGCGCGTTAGCGAAGCGTAACGCGCCGCTCCGGTCAAGCGGCGGCTTACGCTCCGCTAATCCGCCCTACGCTTGCTAATCCAGTCGAATGGCGATTTACGCTCCGCTAGTCCGACCTAGGCTGACGACGGGCTATCCAGATCGGTAAGCCATTTTTGAAGCTTCCTGAAGTTCACCAGCTCCAAGCGTGTTGGCAGGAAAGGAGCAATGAATGGATCTCTCTCAATATTTGGCGGGAAGTCGGACGTCGTGGTGATCAATCCCTTAGACACATCGCGTTCGCCCGACATAACCCCTATCAATGCACGAACGTCATCGTAGGAAACCAAGCGGTCTTGTCGGTAAGCCTTCACAGAACCAATAATCTTAATGCATCCGATGCCCGATTTCACAGCGATAACATCGCGCCCGTGGTCGCCGGTCCGAGGTGTTAGAACTACTTCGTAGCCGGACTTGTGAAATGCCCCGGCAACGATTTCTTCCCAAGTCTGCGGACTCAGCTGATAAGCGACATTCCAATCGTTTGAGAGTCTTCGAGCGATCTCGTCCCAAATTGACGATGCTGATTTAAGTAGAATGCCTTCACCGACTCTCTTTTCCGGGATTATCAGCCCACTGACAACCAGCTTGACGGTAGTGCTGCCTTGAATAAGGCGCTGATGTGTGTCCAGGGAAAGGCCGCCGCCTATCGGATAACTTCCTATGGCTCCTTGGCCGATCACCATCTCGACGCCCACACTTGGATTGGATTGATCTAGATGTTCTAATCGGACCTAATGCTTCCGATCTCGTGGTGGATTTGGATCGTTTCCATAGCTGTCGCTATCCTGGATGCGGCCATTTCGCCCGTGCTCGACGAGTTCTGTTCTACGATCTCGGGCTAGATCCCGGCCTCGTTCCATAGCATCTGACTTTCGATCGAAATGCCCGCTTGACCTTTCGGAGCCTTCGCGCCGTACGTCCCAGCCGCCGTGTTCGCTGTTGGGCACAACATGGTAGTCACGCTTCTTTGACATCCATTTCTCCCACGAGCTTAAGGGCAGCGTCGTCGCGACGACGACGCTGCCCTTGCTTGTTGATTAACTACACCCAGTCGTGCTTCCGCACGTATCGCACTTCATACAGGTCCCATTCCGCACCAGCGTGAAGTTGCCGCACTCCGAGCACATCTCGCCTTCGTAGCCCTTGGCCTTGGCCTCGGCGCGGCGTTCGGCCTTGGAGGCGATTTGGGTGTTCGCCGTGCCGGCCTTGCTCCATTGCAGCGCCTCGAGCTTCTCGGTCGGCGAGAGGTCGTGCTGCGGCTCCTGCTTCAGGGCGGTGGCGCCTTCGACGGAATCGCCGGCGCGGGCATGGGAGAGGGCGGTGACAGTCACCCCACCCCGATCGGAAGCTGCGCTTCCGATCGACCCTCCCCCTGCAGGGGAGGGTGAGGAAGAGCCGCCGCGCATCACGACGAGATTGTCGGTGCGGGAGCGGGTCAGGCCGCGCGACACGTACCTCGCGGCCTGCTGGCTCCCGTCCTCCGACGGCTTGCCTTCGTCGACGCCGCGGCCGAGCGCGTCAAAGTTGCTCTCGGAGGGGTCGACATGGGCGAGGTCGAAGCGCGACATGTAGCTGACGGCGAGCTCGCGGAACACGTAGTCGAGGATCGACGTCGCGTATTTGATCGAGTCGTTGCCCTGCACGGGACCTGCCGGCTCGAAGCGGGTGAAGGTGAAGGCGTCGACATACTCCTCCAGCGGCACGCCGTACTGCAGACCCAGCGACACCGCGATGGCGAAGTTGTTGATGAAGGAGCGCAGAGCCGCGCCCTCCTTGTGCATGTCGATGAAGATCTCGCCGAGACGGCCGTCGTCATACTCGCCGGTGCGCAAGTACACCTTGTGCCCGCCGACGACCGCCTTCTGGGTGTAGCCCTTGCGGCGATCCGGCATCTTCTCGCGCTCGCGCATCACGACGATGCGCTCGACCAGCTTCTCGACGATCTTCTCCGAAACCTGCGTGGCACGCGCGGCCATCGGCTTCTCGTAGAAGGACTCGACCGCATCGTCCTCGTCCTCGTCGTCGGCGATGAGCTGCGAGTTGAGCGGCTGCGACAGCTTCGAGCCGTCGCGGTAGAGCGCGTTGGCCTTCAGCGCAAGCTTCCACGACAGCAGATACGCCGCCTTGCAGTCCTCGACCGTGGCGTCGTTCGGCATGTTGATGGTCTTGGAGATCGCACCCGAGATGAACGGCTGCGCCGCCGCCATCATGCGGATGTGGCTCTCGACCGAGAGATAGCGCTTGCCGATCTTGCCGCAGGGGTTGGCGCAATCGAACACCGCGTAATGCTCCGCCTTCAGATGCGGGGCGCCCTCGACCGTCATCGCGCCGCAGATGTGCACGTTGGCGGCCTCGATCTCGCGCTTGGTGAAGCCGATGGCCGTCAGCAGGTCGAAGGTGGGGGCGGCGATCGCATCAGTGGTGACGCCGAGCTGCTTGACGATGAAGTCCTCGCCCAGGGTCCACTTGTTGAACACGAACTTGATGTCGAACGCGGTCGGCAGCGCCTTCTCGACCTTGGCGATGGCCTCGTCCGTAAAGCCCTTGGCCTTCAGGGTGGTGGCGTTGACGCCGGGGGCGTTCGACAGCGAGCCGTGGCCGACCGCATAGGCCTCGATCTCGGCGATCTCGCTCTCGCGATAGCCGAGCACGCGCAACGCCGCCGGCACGGCGCGGTTGATGATCTTGAAGTAGCCGCCGCCGGCCAGCTTCTTGAACTTCACCAGCGCGAAGTCAGGCTCGATGCCGGTGGTGTCGCAATCCATCACCAGGCCGATGGTGCCGGTGGGGGCGACCACGGTGACCTGGGCGTTGCGATAGCCGTTGGTCTCGCCGAGCGTGAGCGCGTCGTCCCAGGCCTGGATGGCGTGGCTGACCAGCGAGACCTGCGGGCAGTGGGCGTGATCGAGCGGCACGGGCGCGACCGAGAGCGCCTCATAGCCGGTCGCCTCGCCGCGCGCGGCGCGGCGATGGTTCTTGATGACGCGCAGCATGTGCGCGGCGTTCTTCTTGTAGCCGGGGAAGGGGCCGAGCTCGCCGGCCATCTCGGCCGAGGTCTTATACGCAATGCCGGTCATGATCGCCGACAGCGCGCCGCACAGCGCGCGGCCTTCCTTGCTGTCGTAGGGCAGGCCCATGGTCATCAACAGGCCGCCGATATTGGCGTAGCCGAGGCCGAGCGTGCGGAACTCGTAGGACAGCTCGGCGATCGCCTTCGATGGGAACTGCGCCATCAGCACGGAGACCTCGAGCACGACCGTCCAGAGCCGGCAGAGATGCTCATAGGCGCCGACGTCGAAGTGCTTCGTTTCCGTGTTGTAGAAGGTCAGCAGGTTGGCCGAGGCCAGGTTGCACGCCGTGTCGTCCAGGAACATGTATTCCGAGCACGGATTGGACGCGCGGATGTCGCCGGACGCCTTGCAGGTGTGCCAGTCGTTCATCGTGGTGTTGAAGTGCAGGCCCGGATCGGCGCTGGCCCAGGCGGCGTGGCCGATCTTCTCCCAGAGGTCGCGCGCCTTCAGCGTCTTGACGACCTTCTTGTTGGTGCGGCCGATCAGGTTCCAGTCGCCGTCGGTCTCGACCGCGCGCAGGAAGTCGTCCTTCAGCGACACCGAGTTGTTGGAGTTCTGGCCGGACACCGTGAGATAGGCTTCCGAGTCCCAGTCCGTATCGTAGATCGGGAAGTCGATGTCCTTGTAGCCCTGCTTGGCGAACTGGATGACCCGCTTGATGTAGTTGTCGGGCACCAGCGCGCGGCGCGCGAGCTTGATCTCGCGGCGCAGGGCAGGGTTCTTCTCGGGATCGAAGCAGTCGTCGCCGGAGCCCTCGCAATTGACGCAGGCCTTCATCACGGCCTTGAGGTGCTTCTGGTTGATCTTGGAGCCGGTGACCAGCGCGGCGACCTTCTGCTCCTCCTTCACCTTCCAGTCGATATAGGCCTCGATGTCCGGATGGTCGGCGTCGACCACCACCATCTTGGCGGCGCGGCGGGTGGTGCCGCCCGACTTGATCGCGCCGGCGGCGCGGTCGCCGATCTTGAGGAAGCTCATCAGGCCGGACGAGCGGCCGCCGCCCGACAGCCGCTCGCCTTCGCCGCGCAGCCGCGAGAAGTTGGAGCCGGTGCCGGAGCCGTATTTGAACAGGCGCGCCTCGCGCACCCACAGGTCCATGATGCCGCCGTCATTGACGAGGTCGTCCTCGACGCCCTGGATGAAGCAGGCGTGCGGCTGCGGATGCTCGTAGGACGACTTCGACTTGGTCAGCTTGCCGGTCTTGTAGTCGACGTAATAGTGGCCCTGGCCGGGGCCGTCGATGCCGTAGGCCCAGTGCAGGCCGGTGTTGAACCATTGCGGCGAGTTCGGCGCGACCATCTGCTTGGCGAGCATGAAGCGCAGCTCGTCGTAGAACGCCACCGCGTCCTCCTCCGAGGAGAAGTAGTTGCCCTTCCAGCCCCAATAGGTCCAGCAGCCGGCGAGGCGATCGAACACCTGCTTGGCCGAGCGCTCGCTGCCGTAGCGCTCGTTCTCAGGGAGAGCGGCCAGCGCCTCGGTGTCCGGCACCGAGCGCCACAGCCACGACGGCACGCTCTCTTCCTCGACCTTCTTCAGGCGCGCGGCGACGCCCGCCTTGCGGAAATACTTCTGCGCCAGCACGTCGGAGGCGACCTGCGACCAGAACTCGGGCACCTCGACATTCTCGAGCCGGAACACCACGGAGCCATCCGGATTCTTGATCTCGGACGTGGTCAGGCGGAAGTCGATCCCTGCATAGGGCGACTGTCCTTCGGTGGTGTTGCGCCGTTCAATCCGCATCGCGAGCCCCAATAGTTCTTGCCGGACCGCGCTTGGCGGCCGGGATCATTGCATCCAAGGGCGACGGCTGGAAGTCCCCGGACGCTGCCGGAAACTTCGTCTGCCGCCGCAGTTCAACCGGTTGCCCGGTCCGCATCTGTTCAGCCTCGAAGGCGAAGGCCTTGCGCCGTTGACCGGCGTCTCGCCCCGTCTTTCCTCGCCGGCCCGTGCAGCCCGTCCGCTGCCCGCGCCGCCGTCTCAACGCATCACGCTCTCAACGCATCACGCCCGCCATCCGGCTCCGTCATCACCGCAGGGGAGCCCCCACATCTAGTGGGGTTCCCTTAAGGGGACACCGGCTGCCACCGTCCCAGCCTGGGACAGACGAGGCCCCGCACGCCGGGCCGACTGGCCAAAGAGCGTGATTGTCCTCGAACCCTGCTGGGAAGCGGCCGGCCAGACCCGAAACTGACTGTGCGCCGAACCGGGCCGGAAGCTAGGACGACTCCGCTTCCCCCGTCAAGGACTAGTGGGGGTTCCCTAACCAAACACTAAATATGGGGGAAAGTACGGGAAAACCAGGGCGCGTGCCGGTACCGTGATGGCCGTAACTATCGGCGAGTCCTCGCGGATTCGAAACCGAAAAAATTTGCCCGGAGCGCTGTCCACAGGGCTTCGTCCCGCTGTTCACAGGGGCAGATTTATTCGCGTGCGGACGACGTGTTTTGCTTGCATCGGCGGGACTCACGGGCGCCTACGGAGCGTTCGCGGGGCAGGCATGCCCCACAATCCCTGGTGTGGCCGGAAAAACGCCGGCAAGCTCATCGTCCCACGGACGGCGCCGGTGATTCCATGACAGACAAGCCAGTGGCCAGCGGGCGGATCACGCCCGCCGGGCTGATGTTCCTCGCCATCACCTCGCTTGGCTGGGGCTTCAACTGGCCGGTCACCAAGCACCTGGTCGGCGTGCTGCCGCCCCTGACCCTGCGCGGCACCACCGGGGTGGTCGGCGCGCTGCTGTTGGCGCTGCTGGCCGTCATCCGCAGCCAGAGCCTTGACGTGCCGCGCGAGGTCTGGCCGCGGCTCATCCTGGCCGGGATGCTCAACGTCACCGCCTGGATGGTGCTGATGGGGCTGGCGCTGCTGTGGCTGCCGGCCAGCGAGGCGGCGCTGATCGCCTACACCATGCCGGTGTGGGCCTCGCTGCTGGCGTGGCCGATCCTGGGCGAGCGGCCGACGCTCTTGCGCGTGCTCGCGCTGGTGCTGGCCTTCGCGGGGCTGGCCTCGATCATGGGCAGCAACGGGCTCACCGCCAGCCGCGACAAGCTGCCGGGCATCCTGATGGTGCTCGGCGGCGCGTTCGGCTTCGCGCTCGGCACGGTCATGGCCAAGAAGCTCCCGATCAGGCTGCCGCCGCTGTCGGCGGCGGCCTGGCAGATCGGCATCGGCTGCGTGCCGATCGTGATCGTCGGATTCGCGGTCGAGCACTCCGACTGGACGAAGCTCGACCAGCTCGACTGGGCGCTGATGTTCTATTCCACCGTGATCCAGTTCTGCGTCGCCTATGTCGCGTGGTTCGCGGCGCTGTCGCGGCTGCCGGCTTCCGTCGCGGCGATCGGCACCATGGCGGTGCCGGTGATCGGAGTCTTGGCCTCCGCGATCGCGCTGCGCGAGCCGCTCGGGGCAGGGCAGGTGGCCGCGTTGGCCTTCACGCTGGCTGCGGTGGCGATGGCGACCCGCGGCTAGCGTCAGCCGGCCTGCCGTCCAGCGCGTGCCGCACCATCTGCGCGAGCTCGGCGCGGCGATAGGGCTTGGTCAGCAACAGCGCGTCCGGCACGAACTGCCGATGCTCGGTGATCGCATCGTCGGTATAGCCGGAGGTGTAGAGCACCCGGAGCGCGGGGCGCGTCGTCATCATGGTTTCGGCCAGCTGCCGGCCGCTGATGCCGCCGGGCATGATGACGTCGGTGAACAGCAGGTCGAAGGGCTGGCTCTGCGCGGCGATGGCCAGCGCCTCCGTGGCCTGCGAGGCGACGAGGGTGGTGTAGCCGAGGCCCTGCAACTGGGCGAGCACGAAGTCGCGCACCAGCGGATCGTCCTCGACCACCAGGATCGTCTCGCGGCCATGCGGCAGCGCCCGCTCGTGCTCCGGCTCGATCTGCTGCACCGCCTGAGCCGCCGGCAGATAGAGCCGGATCGTCGTGCCGCGGTTCTGCTCGCTCTGAAGCTTGAGGTGGCCGCCGGACTGCCTGACGAAGCCATAGACCATGCTGAGGCCGAGACCGGAGCCCTTGCCGGCATCCTTGGTGGTGAAGAACGGCTCGAAGGCGCGATCCTTCACCTCCCGTGGCATGCCGCTGCCGGTGTCGCTGACCGCGACCATGACGTAGGAGCCGGGCACGATGCCGGGATTGGCGGCTGCGTCGGCCTCGTCGAGCGCGATCTTCATCGTCTCCAGGCGCAGCCTGCCGCCGTCGGGCATCGCATCGCGCGCGTTGATCGCCATGTTGACCAGCGCGTTCGCGAGCTGCGCGGAATCGACATGAGCGATGAGATCCTCGTCGGCGAGAACGGTCCTGATCTCGACCTGCTCGCCGAGGGTCGGCCGCAGCAGCTTGGCGATGTCCTCCACCGTGGCGTTGACGTCGATGTCGCGCGGACGTAGCGGCTGCTTGCGGGCGAAGGCGAGCAGATGCCGGATGAGCTCGGTGCAGCGATCGGTGGCCCTGCCGATCAGGGCCGCGAACTCGGCCGCCGCCGGCCGGTCCTGCACCGCGTCGATCAGGACCTCGATCGACCCGGTGATGATCGTCAGCATGTTGTTGAAGTCGTGCGCGACGCCGCCGGTGAGCTTGCCGATGGCATCGAGCTTCTGCGCCTGCTGCAGCAGGCGCTCGGTCTCATGCACGTCGGTGACGTCGTGATACACCAGCGCCGCGCCGCTGATCGCACCTGCGGAATTGCGCAGCGGCCGCCCGCTGACCATCAGGCGAAACTGCGGCCGGCCGTCGGTCGGCTTGACCACGACCTCGCGGCGGTCGAACGACAGCCCGCGCAAGGCGCACGCGATCGGGAGCTCCTCGTCGACGATGCGGGTGACGGCGTCGCTCTCGTAGAACTGGTTTGCGGCCAGCATCTCGACGAAGGTCTCGCCCACATTCGTTCCCAAGAAACGTCCCACCGCCTGGTTCGACAGCATGATCGTGCCTTCGGGATCGACGACGAGGACGCCCTCGGCCATGCTGTTGAAGGTGTTCGTGAGAATGGCGGAGAAGCGGCGCAGCTCGTCATAGGCGGCGGCGAGATCGCCGCGCTGCTGCACGGCCTGGGCTTCCAGCGAGGTCGCGGTCTCCTGCGACCGGGTGAGGGACGAGCGCAGCGCCCGGTCGGAAAGATGAGCGCGCCGGACGAGATAGGCCGACATCAGGAGCAGCAGCCCGACGCCGGCGAGGTCGATCGCCAGCAGCCAGGATCCGGTCCGTCGCGAGATCGTGGCACGGTCCGCCAGCAGCCGGCGCTCGTCGTCGGTGAAGGCGTCGAGCGCCTGGTTGATCGTCGTCATCGCCGCCGGACCGGCTGCGCTCGCCGCCGCCGCCTGCAGGCCGTCGCGATCGTTCGCCGCGTGACGACGGATCAACTCACCGGCAAGCTGGATGTGCCGCTGCACGATGCCGTCAATCGATCGCAGCCGCTCGCGCTGCGAGGAATTATCCCGGACGAGCCCCTGCAGGTCCGCCCAGGCTGCAGGGATAAATCCGCTCGTCTCCCGAAGCTCGGTGATGAACCGGTCGGCTCCGGACAATGCGAAGCCGCGCGAGGCCGCTTCTGCCTGCCGCAGCAGGACGCGGAGCTCGGAGGATTTCTCCAGCACCTCCATCGTGTGCTCGACCAGGGCGGTGTCGTTGCGCGCCTTGATGTCCAGCCCCGTCGACGCGGCGCCGATCGCGAGCAGAGTTCCAAGGCCGAGCCTGATGACCACGCGCCGGCGGATCATCGGTGGCTTCCAATGGCGCGGGATGCGCTCGGTCGATCAAGCAGCATCGTGACTATGACTTGCCCTATCGTGTATGGCGAATAGTTCGGTCAGCCAATGTCGTGAGTTGTAAGCAGCGCGTCGCGTCCTGCCAATTGCATGGGGTAGGTTTCCATCGGAATTTGTGGCGCCGAGCTCCGTGATGATTGCAGTTCCAATCCGCGCGATGGTCAAGTCAGGAGAAGTGAGCGCGCGTCGGCGCGTCCTCGGAAAAGGCGTTCTCGGCCAAGGCATCATCGGCCAAGGCATCATCGGCCAAGGCGTCCGCGGCGGCGCCGGCCAGCGCGAGCCGCACCATCTTGGCGAGCTCCGACTTGCGATAGGGCTTGGTGAGCAGCAGCGCCGCCTGGTCGAGGCGGCCGTGCTCGACCATCGCATTGTCGGTATAGCCGGACGTGTACAGCACCTTGGTGCCGGGCCGCTGCCGCAGCGCCTCCTCGGCGAGCTCCTTGCCGTTGACGCCGCCGGGCATGATGACGTCGGTGAAGAGGAGATCGAAGCTTTGGCCGGAGTCGATCTTGGCCAGCGCCTCGACCCCGGTCGATGCGGTGATGGTCTTGTAGCCGAGGCTCCGCAACTGCGTGACGACGAAATCCTGCACCAGTGGATCGTCCTCGACGATGAAGATCGTCTCCTCGCCGCGCGGCGGCGGCGGCTCGGGCGGAGCGGGGCTCGCAGCCTGTCCCTTGGGTGTAGGGATGTAGAGCCGGATCGTGGTGCCCCGTCCTTCCTCGCTGTAGATCTTGATGTGGCCGCCGGATTGCTTGACGAAGCCGTAGACCATGCTGAGGCCGAGGCCGGAGCCCTTGCTGGCTTCCTTCGTCGTGAAGAAGGGCTCGAAGGCGCGGTCGCGGACCTCCGGCGACATGCCAGTACCCGTGTCGCTGACGGCGACCATGACATAGGATCCGGGAGTCGCGCCGGCGTTGGCTGAGGCATAGGCCTCATCGAGCTCCACCCGGCGCGATTCCAGCAGCAGCTTGCCGCCATTGGGCATCGCGTCGCGGGCGTTGATCGCCATGTTGACCAGCGAGTTGGCGAGCTGCGCCGAGTCGATATGCGTGATCAGCGTCTCCTCTTCGAGGATCGAGTTGATCTCGATCTGCTCGCCAAGCGTCGGACGCAGCAGCTTTGCGATGTCGAGGATCGTGCTGTTGACGTCGCTGTCGCGCGGATGCAGCGGCTGCTTGCGGGCGAAGGCGAGCAGATGCCGGATCAGCTCGGTGCAGCGGTCTGCCGCCTGTCCGATCAGCGCGGCGGTCGCCGCGGCGGCGGGGCGGTCTTTCACCTCGTCGGCCAGCGTCTCGATGGTGCCGGTAATGATCGTCAGCATGTTGTTGAAGTCGTGTGCGACGCCGCCGGTGAGCTTGCCGATTGCATCCAGCTTCTGCGCCTGCTGCAGCAGCCGCTCGGTCTCGTGCGCCGTAGTGATGTCGTGATAGACCATCGCCGCGCCGGTAATGCCGCCGGCGGCGTCGCGCAGCGGGCGGCCGGAGATCATCAGCCGCAGCGTCTCGTCCCGGTCGGGCCGGTAGACGATCAGCTCGCGGCGGTCGAAGCTCTCGCCCCGCAAGGCTCGCGGCGTCGGCAGGTCGTGCGCTGCGACCGGCGTCACGCCGTCGCTTTCGTAGACGCGGAGGTGCGCGCGGACGTCGGTCAGATTCTTTCCCGGGCTGTAGCCGAGCAGATGTTCGACCGCGGGGTTCGAGAATACCACGGTGTCCGCGGCATCGATGACGAGCACGCCCTCCGCCATGCTGTTGAACGTGCTTTGCAGGATGTCGGCGGAATGGCGCAGCCTCTCATGGGCGGCGATCAAGTCGAGATGCTGCTGCTCGGCCTTTTCCGCCAGCGAGATGGCCTCGGCTTCGGAGCGGACCAGGGACGCGCGCAGCGCACGATCGTGCAGATACGTCCGCCGGATGAGGTAGAAGGCGATGATCAGCAGCAGCGCGAGGCCGCACAGGTCGATCGTGAGCAGCAGCGATCCGGTGGCCTTCGACGTCATCGAACGCTGCGTCAGCAGCTTGCGCTGATCGGCAACGAAACGGTCGAGATGGGCCGTGATCTCGCTCATGGTCGCCGGGCCTTCGGCGCGGCTTCTGAGCGCTTCGAGCCCCGCACGATCCGAGGCGGCGCGCAACCGGATCAGCTCCGCAGCGAGCTCGACCCTGCGGGCAATCAGGGCTTCGGTCTCGGTCAGAAGCTCCAGCGGTTCGGGATTGTCGGCCACGGCGCGCCGCAGCTCGGCCATGGCGACCGGGATTCTCGTGCTGACATCGGCAAACTCCGTCCTGAACTGATCGTCAGCGATGAGCGCGTAGCCGCGAGAGGTCGCTTCCGCTTCGCGGAGCAGCAGGCGCAGATCGGAGGTCTTCTGCAGGATGTCGAGCGAGGAATTCACCCAGGCCGCGTCGTGGCGCGACTTGATGTCGAGCGCCGTGGACGCAGCGCCGATCGCCAGCAGCGTTCCAAGACCGAGCCCCAATGCGAGGCGCTGATAGGTCATCTGCGTTTCTCAATCATCGACATGTCCGCCAGCTGGGCCGGGGATCACCGCGGCCGGCCACATGCATCCGAGTTGCGATGCAGCTGCGTCCAAGCAGTGAAGATATGTCGGCAAGGCGCGCCTCCTTGTTCGAAGTTCCTGGCGCGTCCGCGGGTGGCAGGCCCAAGCCGTTCACCCGCGGCGTTTGCACTGCGCGAGTCCCGCGAAAATCCATGTGCCCATCGAGAGATATCAATCCAGCCTGCGAAACGGCCCGTACGGGCAGAATCACGAGCTCAAACGATATTGGACCGGAACGGGCGGATCATCTGCATGTCGCGGGGCACATTTTGGAATATGGGCGAAAATCAGCCTGCAACGTGGCGCTTCAGACACAGAACAAACAACAATGCGGCGCGAAAAAGGCGGCGAGCATGGCCTCGCCGCCTTATTGTCGCAGCTACTACGTCAGATTCTTACGGGCATGGATGGCGAAAACCGTCATAGCCGAGATAGGTTCCCGAAGCCGGATCATACGAGCGGTACCGGCGTGCGCAATAGCTCGGGTCGACGCCTTCGGTTCCGATGACGGCGACAGGCGCAGAGTCGTCATAGTACGAGTAGTCGGAGTAATAGTCGGGCCCGTAATAATACGGATCATTGTAGTAGGCATAGCTGCTACCCAATCCGATCCCGACGCCAACGCCGACACCCGGCCAGAAGCCGCCGCCGCGGCGATGCCAGCCGCCACGGTGACCGCCCTGCCAGCCGCCGCCACTCCAATTGCCGCCGCTCCAGTTGCCGCGGCCGCCACCAGTGTTGACGGCGACGTTGGCGCCGGCCGCCGGGCCGCGACCCGCCAGGGCTGCGCCGCCAACGGCTGCGCGTCCGGCGAAGCTGCCGCCGCTCATGCCGCCGCCACCCGGGCCGGCCGCAAAGCCGCCGCGTCCGCCGGCGCCGATCGCGCCGCCGCCGCCACCACCGATAGCCGCGCCACCGCCACCGCCCCCGCCACCGCCGATGGCGGCACCACCACCGCCCGGACCACGACCGCCGCCGCCGGGACCCTGGGCAAAGCTCGTCGTCGCTGCCGCCAGCGGCAGAATCAGCGCCACTGCCGCCGCAGTGCTCCATGTCTTCAGTCTGGTCATCGCTATCGCTCCATCAGGGGAAAATGACCTAACCGCAGGCCGCGGATGTCGTTCCCCGCCGCGAACCGATACATCGTCGCGGGCGGAGGCGGTGCAACACTGGACAAGATGCGGGCGGGGTGGCATCAGAGCCGGGACCTTCACAGAACCGGCCCCAAGCCCATGAAACAGTTCTTTCTCAAGCTCTTCACGTGGTGGAACGGCCAGACTTTCGGCACGCAATTGTGGACCTGGCGGTTCGGCGAGCTCGTGGGGCAGGATGCACAAGGCAACCGCTATTACCGGACCGCCGGCGGCAAGATCGATCCGGTGCTGCATTTCGAGCGCAGGTGGGTGATCTACAACGGCCTGGCCGAAGCCAGCCGCATTCCGCCCGAATGGCACGCCTGGATGCATCACATGGTCGACGTGCCGCCGACTCAGGACAGCTACAAGCCGCGCGAGTGGGAAAAGCCGCATCAGCCGAACCTGACGGGGACTGCTCTGGCGTATCGCCCGGCCGGCTCGACCTTGGCCAGCGGTCGCAGGCCAAAGGCCACCGGTGATTATCAGCCCTGGACTCCTGGCAGCTGATTCGATTTCGCTCAAGATGATCCGATCGGAAGAGGCCGTCCCCAGCTCCGGGCGGCCTCTTTTTGCTTTCGGGAGCCTGCCAAGCCTGCGCTACGTCGGGTTGGTCCTGAGGGCGGCCGCCGCATGCTCCGCCGCCGCAATCCGCCGCTTCCGGGAAGGTGCGATCCGCTCCAGCATGCGTGACACCACTTCGGGCGGTGCCGTGTCGGGGGAACCGGCGGTGAAAGGGGGCGCCGGATTATATTCGAGCCGGAGCTGGATCGCCTCCGCCGTCTGACGATCGACCAACTGCGCCACCAGGGTCAGCGCGAAGTCGATGCCGGCCGTGACGCCGCCGCCGGTGATCCGGTTGCGGTCGATGCAGACGCGCTCGGTGCTGACGGTCGCGCCGAACAGCGGCAGGCACTCGCGCGCGCTCCAATGGGTCGCCGCGCGATAGCCATCCAGCAGGCCGGCGGCGCCGAGCGCGAGCGAGCCTGTGCAGACCGACGTGACGTACCTGGCCTTTTCGGCCAGGCGGCGGATGAAGCCGATGACCTCGTCGTCATCGAGGATGGCGTCGACGCCGAAGCCGCCGGGAACGCAGATCACGTCCGCCTGCGGACAGTCGGCGAAGGTCGTGGTCGGCATCAGAGTGAGAACCGAGTCTGTCGGAATGGGCTCGATCCTCTTCCACGCCAGATGCAGCGTCGCGCCGGGCACGCTGGAGAACACCTGCACCGGACCGGTGAGATCGAGCTGGGTCAGATGTGGAAACAGGACGAGAGCGATCGAGAGCGGTTGGGCCATGGCGGTGCTCGCAGGTCTGGTGCTTGACGGCCGTCATTCTGCATGGTCCGCTGGATGGCTGATATGCCAAAGTTCCCTCGTTTCCAGACAGACTTGGGATTTCACACCTGGGCACTCAGACTTGGGATCTCAGGCTTGGGACCTCAGACTTGAGATCACGGAGCCATCCACCATGATCGGCGTGCTCATCTATCCCGATTTTCAGTTGCTCGACGCCGCCGGGCCGATCTCGGTGTTCGAGATCGCTTCGCGCTATGCGCGCGCCGCGCCATCGATCAGGGTCGTCGCTGCCACGCCCGGACCCGTGCGGTCGTCGTCGGGGGCCGAGATGTTGGCGCGCAAATTCGGTCCGGTGTCGGCGCTGACCACGCTGCTGATCGCCGGCGGCGAGGGCGTCGAAGCGGCGAGCCGCAACGCATGCACGCTGAACTTCGTCCGTAAGGTCGCGCAGCGCGGCACTCGTCTTGCCAGCATCTGCTCCGGCGCCTTCATGCTGGCCGAAGCGGGCCTGCTGGACGGGCGGCGCGCGACGACGCATTGGCAGCGCACGCGGCAGTTCCTGCGCGCCTACCCCCATGTGAAGCTCGAGCCTGACAGCATCTATGTCCGCGACGGCAATGTCTGGAGCTCGGCTGGGATCACTGCCGGCATCGATCTCGCGCTTGCCATGGTCGCCGACGACCACGGCGAGGAGATCGCGCAGAAGACGGCACGGCAGCTCGTACTATATCATCGCCGCAGCGGTGGGCAGTCGCAGTTCTCCTCGCTGCTGGAGCTGAAGGCGCCGAGCGGCCGTTTTGCGGATCTGCTCACCTGGGCGCGGGAGCACCTCGATGCCCCGCTGACCGTCGACGATCTCGCCGAGCGTGCCGGCATGAGCACGCGGCATTTCACCCGCGCCTTCGTCGCCGAGACCGGCACCACGCCGTCGAAGGCGATCGAGCGTCTGCGGCTGGAAGTGGCGCGCGATCGGGTGCAGGCCTCGCATCAGCCGATCGAGCTGGTGGCGGAAGCGACCGGCTTTCGCGATCCTGAGCGGATGCGTCGCGCCTTCATTCGCGCCTTCGGTCAGCCGCCGCAGGCCCTGCGGCGCGCGGCACGCGTCACCACCTGACCTGCATCAGTGGACGAGGAGCCGCGGGCAGAGATCCTCGTCGGCAATCGAAACAATTTAAAGTTGTATAACATGCAGGAAGCGCTCATAGTGAGCGCATTGCCACTGTTCATGGAGGATACGATGCGCGTATTGCTTTACCTGATTTTATTCGTTGCTGCCGCAGTCGGCGGTCTCGACAGCGCTTTTGCGGCGAAGGCCGAACTCACCGGAATGTGCGTCTGCAAGAAGGGCGGCAGCGTGCTGAGCACCTATAGCGAGACGCAATGTGTGAAGAACGATCATGCGGGCTGCACGTCGGTGAAGGTGGCCTGCGTGAACGCCAATGCCGCCGCATGCCGCACGGCCGGCGGCACGATCTCCCAGTCGACCAAGACGTGCAGCGTCGGCGCCAAATGCTGAGCAACTGATTTTATCAGCTTCGCTCGGACGGTTCCGAACGTCTGAGGTAACAGGCAGTCCCGCGCGGCGGACATCGGCGCATGTCCGTCCGCGTGTTGGCATCGGCAGGTCCGGGACCTATAGTCCGCCCCGCGAAACGAGGGGCAGACCAGGGCGCGATGCGTGTCACCATCATCACCGGCAGCGGGGCCGGCATCGGCGCTGCCGTGGCGCGCCGCCTGGCCGCGCCGGGGCAGGCCGTGATGCTGCACGGGCAGGGGGCTGACGAACCGGGTCTCGCGCGTCTGCGGGACGTCGCCGTGGCGTGCCGGGAGGCCGGCGCCGAAGCCGAGTTTCATTGCGGTGACCTGGCCAGGCAGGGCGTTGCCACCGGTTTGGCGGCTGCGGCACGAACGCGTTTCGGCCGGATCGACGCGGTGGTGCATGCCGCTGGCTTTGCCGACCGCCGCAGCTTTCGCGATCTGCCGCGCGACGGGCTCGACCGCTCGCTCGCAGTGATGCCGGCGGCCTTTCATGAGCTTGCCAGCGCCGCGCTCCCGGACCTCGTGCAGAGCACCCATGCGCGCGTGGTCGCGATCTCCAGCTTCGTCGCGCACCGCTTCGTGCCGGGCGGCACCTTCCCGGCCTCGGCCGCCGCCAAGGCGGCGCTGGAGGCGCTGGTGAAATGTCTGGCCATCGAGCTGGCTGCGTGCGGCGGCACGGCGAATGTCGTCGTGCCCGGCTATACGCGCAAGGATGCGGGACGGCTCGGCTCGCTCGATCCGGCCGCGTGGCAGACGGCGGCGTCTGCCAATCCGCAACAGCGCCTCGCCGAGCCCGACGACATCGCCGCGGCTGTCGCCTTCTTGCTGTCGAAAGATGCCGGCCACGTCACCGGCGCGGTGCTGCCGGTCGATGGCGGCCTGACCCTGATGTAAACGGCGGATGGATCGAGAGACGATGGAGCGTATGCAGCAGACAGCCGACGTGGTCGTGCTGGGAGCGGGGATCGTCGGCGTCTCCTCCGCCTACGCCATCCGGGAGCGTGGGTTCTCGGTGGTGCTGGTCGACCGCAAGGCGCCGGGCGAGGAGACATCGTATGGCAATGCCGGCATTCTCTCCTCCGGCTCGATCCTGCCGCTCAACAAGCCCTCGCTGTTCTCAGCGCTGCCGTCCTATCTCCGCAATCGGAGTACGGCCGTGCGCTGGGATCCATCGTGGACTCTGCGCAACCTCGAATGGGTGCTGCGCTTCCTCGCCAATGCCGTGGAGTCCCGCGTCAAGCCGCGCGCGACCGCGCTGCATGGCCTGATCGGCGCGTCGCTGACGCTGCATCGCGACTGGATCGTCCGATCTGGCGAGCCGCAGCGCATCCGTGAGACCGGCTGGCTGAAGGCGTGGCGCAGCGATGCGATCGCAGCCGCCAAGGCCGAGCAGGCGTTCCTGGCCGAATACGGCATCAAGAGCGAGCTGCTCGACCGCCAGGGCATCTCGGCGCTCGAGCCGAATTTGCTGCCGGTCTACAAGGTCGGCCTGCTGCATAGCCAGACGGCGTCGGTCGATTCGCCCGGCAACGTCACCAAGGCCTATGCGCGCATGTTCGAGGGCGCGGGCGGCGTGCTGCGCCAGTCCGAGATCAGGGCCTTGCTGGCCGACGGCGATGGCTGGCGCGTCGTGCTCGGCGACGGCGAGATCCGCGCCCGCCAGGTCGTGGTCGCGCTCGGGCCGTGGTCGCCGGACATTCTCAGGTCGCTCGGCTACCGCGTGCCGATGGCGTTCGAGCGCGGCTATCACCAGGAGTTCACACCCAATCCGGCGCGCATGCTGCACCGTCCGATCCACGACGCCGAAGGCAGCTTCCTGATGACGCCGATGGAGAACGGCGTGCGCGTCACCTCCGGCGTCGAGCTGACCGATCGAGATGCGCCGTCGAATTTCGCCCAGCTCGAACAGGTGGTGCCGCTGGCGCGCGGCGTGGTCGAGTTCGGCGAGGCCGTGGCCCAGCCCTGGCGCGGCGCGCGGCCGACCTTGCCGGACTCGCTGCCGATGATCGGGCCGGCGCCGCGCCATTCCGGCCTGTGGCTTGCATTCGGCAATCAGCACATCGGCTTCACCACGGGGCCGGCCACGGGCGCGGCGATCGCCGCGATGATCGCGGGCGAGACGCCGTCGTTCGACGCCTCCGCCTTTGCTCCGAGCCGGTATCTGTGAGGGGCCGCGACCGCGTCACGCCGGAGCTGCGATGAACTATACCTGGGATTTCGCCATCCTCGCCAAGTACAGCCATCTGTTCTGGGTGGGGCTCGCCTGGACCATGGCGTACACGCTCGGCACCATCCTGCTCGGCTCGGTGATCGGGCTCGTCGTCGGCATCGTCAGGCTGCGCCGTCCGGTCGTGATCGACTGGCTGCTGATCGGCTATATCGAGCTGTTCCGCTGCACGCCGCTGCTGGTGCAGATCATTTGGTTCTACTACGCATTCCCGGTGGTGATCGGCATCAACATTCCGGCGCATGTCGCCGCCGTCACCGTGCTGTCGCTCTATGCCGGGGCGTTCTATGCCGAGATCGTGCGCGGCAGCATCGAGAGCGTGCCGCGCGGGCAGTGGGATGCTGCACGCGCGCTCGGCTTGCGTCCGTGGCGGATGATGCGGCTCGTGATCCTGCCGCAGGCCCTGAAGCCGATGCTGGCGCCTTATGTCAACCAGTCGGTGACGCAGTTGAAGAACACCTCGCTGGTGTCGGTGATCGCGGTGCCGGATCTCGTCTACAACGCGACGCTGATCAATGCCGACACCTACCGGCCGCTCGAGGTCTACACCATCATCGCGCTGATCTATTTCGCGATCCTGTTTCCGGCGACGCTGCTCGGCCGCCGCTTCGAGCGCGGCATGACGTACGACAAGGCGTGAGGCGATACATCATCGAATGCCTCCGTCATTGCGAGCGAAGCGTAGCAATCCAGGGCGGCACGCGCGGTCCTGGATTGCTTCGTCGCTGCGCTCCTCGCAATGACGCTAGGAGAGAGCGTAGCTTCGCTTAGATATTCACCTCGACCGGCACGTCCTCGGCCTTGACGCCGGCCAGCCCCAGGCCCTTGACGAACCATTCGCGCATCTGGCCGATGCCGCGGTTGTAGTCGATCCACACCGCGAGGAAGTCGCGCCAGCGCTTGTCGGCCTCGCGGCGCACGCCCATGCTGGAGGGGATCGCGACCGAGGGCGACTGCAGGATCTTGTAGGTGCCGAGATTGGGGTTCTTGGCGATTGCGGTGAGGCCCAGGATCAGCGCGTTGACGACGACGTCGACGCGGCCCGAGGCCATCTCCAGCATCACCTCGTCGCGCGACTTCAGCGACTTGATGGTCGCGTTCGGCGCAAAACGGCGCGCCACCGCCTCGTTGGCCGAGCCGACGTCGACGGCGATCTTCACTTCCGGCTTGTTGATGTCGGCCCAGGTCTTGGCCTCCATCCCCTTCTTCAGCATCGCGCCGAACGGATGCGGAAACACCGTGCCGCAGAAGTCGATGACCAGCGCGCGCTGCGGCGTCGGGTTGAGCGCGAAGCCGAGATCGATCTTGCCGGCCTGCAGGTCGAGCACCGAATTGCCGTAGGTCGACTCGACATATTCGAGTTTCACGTCGAGCAGCTTGGCGATGTCGTTGGCCATCTCGATCGAGAAGCCCGACCACGTGCCGGAGGCGAGGTCCTTGTTGAAATAGGGCAGCTCGCCCGGCAGCACGGCGATGCGCAGCACCTTGTTGGCGCGGACGCGGTCGAGCGTGTTGTCGGCCGCTTGCGCCGAGGCGGGCGTCGTCGTCATGGCGGACGCGAGCGCGGCACCGGAGCCGATGGCGAGCGCGTAGCGCAGCGCATCGCGGCGGTCTTCGGAAATTTTCTGATCGTCTGACGTGGTCACATAATCCTCCTGCACCAACAGCCACGGAGCGTAGCGCCGGCCTTGCACGCCAGCAACAACCATGTCGGCCTTGATAGTAAGCGGCTGGCCGTCGCGTCATGCCGAAGCGGCCGCATGCCGTTACTGCTTTGCCTCATTCCGATGCAGGGCTGGTCAAGCCGTGATCGGTCCCGCCAGATGGAAGCGCCTTGGGACGCAGGCGCTCGGCGAGCGGCCGCAGCAACTGCGGGGCAAGGTGAATCGGGAACTGGCTCATCGCGAAATACAGCCAGGTGGTGCCCGGGATCGCACCCTCGGTCGCCGCCAGCATCAGCCCCATGTTGCGCAGCGACACCATCATGCCGAGCGCCATGGCGCGTTCGCGGCCCGCGCCACGAAACAGCAGCATCGTGGTACCAAGCAACAGGAAGAACACGGTGAAGGCGAGCAGCGCCAGTCCCAGCATGCGGAACGGGCTGGCGGCCAGGTCGGCCAGGAAATGGGCCATGATGGCGGACGCGAACACGAACAGGATGAGGACGTTGACGCCGTCGATCGGCGCGCGGTGGCGGCGGATCGTCGCGATGCCGAGGGCAAGGCGGATCGCGGCGGCCGCCGCCAGGGCGCCCGCAAGGATGGCGGCGAGCTTCAGCCCTAGCGCGGCCGGAGACAGTGACAATGTCTCGCCCAAAAACACATAGGCGAACAGCGGCGCCGTCAGCGGCACCAGCGCGGTCGAGGTTACCAGCGTGATGAGAACGAGCGTCGCGTCGAGCCCCATCAGCGCGGCGAGCGCGGGCGAGGCCATCATCGGCGAGGCCGTCCCCTGCAGCATCAGCGCGAGATACAGGTCGGGTGCTGTGGCATCGACGCCCGTGATGCGCCCGATCGAGCCGACCAGCGCCGGCACGGCGATCGTGGTCCAGGCCGTCGCGGCCACCACCAGCAGCGGGCGGCGCAGATGCGCTGTTAGCATCGCGACGTCGACGCGCATGAACGAGATGCAGAGCAGCAGGAAGATCGCGTGCGTGACGTAGGGTCGCGCCAGCTCGCCGAGCGGCGGCACGGCGATCGCCAGCAGCAGCACCGCGACGATGGCGCGGGTGCCCTGATTGCCGAGCCAGCTCAGGGCCTGCAGAGGAAAAGCGAGAGGCCCGAAGGACGGCATCTTCATCCGAACGCTGTGAATCAATGAACGCGCGAACCATGCGTTGGCCGCGCGTTCATGCAAAGTCACATCTGGTTACGGACGATGTCGGCGCCTGCGCTTCACTGCGCGCTGGAGCCGCCGACCACGATCTTCTCGTTGAGCTTGAAGTCGACGGTCTGCACCGTCTGGTCGATCTCGGCATTGGGCATGCCGAGCTGCTGCGAGATCAGCTTCACCAGAAGGTCGACGCGCTCGATGAACGGCGCGCCCGCGGCGACGGCGCGCGCGGCCGACGACGGCTTGAGCAGGCTCTCGGCCGCCTTGGCGTATTTTTCGAACGGCACCTGGTCGCTCGGATCTGCGCCGAGCTTGCGCGCGATGGCATCGACGTGCTCGTAGATCGATTTCGACTGGGCGAGATTGCCATGAACGGCATCACGGATGGCCTGCGGCTCGCCGCGCGTGATGCAGCGATAGTTGCCGGTGAGCAGCATCGACCACTTCGCCAGCGGCACGAACAGCGAGTCGAACACCTTCAGCTTCACCGGCACGTCCTGGCCGTCGAGCCTGACCGCGTCGATGTCGCGCTCCAGCTCACGCAGCAGCGCATTGTGCTTTTCGTCCTCGAAGGCGGCGGCCTTGAAGTTGGTCGGCAGGCCGACATGCAGCACGTTGGCGGCTTCCTCCGGCGGACGGAAGGCCTGCGGATCCGGCGAGCACAGCGTGACCAGCCCGGGCGTGAAGCGTTCCCACACCGCGGGGTTGGTGTAGGCCTCGTCGAGGTCGACGTTGGCGAGCGCCGGGATGCGCTTGAGATAGGGCAGCGGCGGCATGTTCATGATCGACAGGCACGGCAGCCCGGCCTCGGCGATCTTCACCATCAGCACGCGGATGGTGTGGTTGGTGTATTGCGGCTCCTGCATCGCAAGACCAACCAGGTCGTAGCGCGACAGGTCGACGCTATCCGGCGTGGCGGCGTCGAGCTTGCCCGGCAGGTCGCGCGAGAAGATCGAGCGATGCGCCGGCTCGTCGCGCAGCTTGATGCGGACCTCCGTGCCGTCGCGGTTGATCAGCTCGGCGGTCTTCTTACGGCAGACCAGCGTCACGTTGTGGCCGGCCATCAGCAGCTTGGTGCCGAGGAGGGAGCCGTAGGAGGCCCCGAGAATGAGAATGTTGCGTGCCATACCTTGGTCGTCCCCAGAGATCGGTTCGAGATTTTGCGTTCGCGTTTCTTGTTGGCGATCCAGCCGCACCGAAGAGCCCGTCAGGCGCCCCGGACGGGCGGACGGAGGCGGTAACCCATTGCCTCGGTTGCTGGCATACCAGAGCTTTCATCCCACGGAATGCGCCGTCTGGCAAGGTGCAGCGCACCCATGCGGCATCCGGCGCGTGTCACGGTGGGGCTATACGAGAGCAGATCGACCTTGCGGTTGGAGCTCGGCCGCTCAGCTCAGCGCCATGTAGCGCCCCGGCTTGTGGTTGATCGCGATGATGACGTTGACGATCACGATGCCGATGATCGACAGCGCCAGCCGGTTCACGGGGATGACGAAGAATGCGGCGATCATGATGAGGAAATCGACGGCGAGCTGGAAATAGCCGGCGCGGATCTTCCAGTGCTCCTGCAGATACAGCGCCAGGATGTTGATGCCGCCGAGGCCCGTGCGATGGCGGAACAGCATCAGCAGCCCTGTGCCGGTCAGGCCGGCGCCGATGATGGTGGCATAGATCGGCTCGATCCACGCAATCTCCACCCAGGACGTCGTCAGGCGCGAGAACAGCGCCACAAGCCCGACCGCCAGGAAGGTGCGGATCGTGAACGGCCAGCCCATGCGCTTCACGGCCAGCACGTAGAAGGGCAGGTTGAGCAGGAAGAAGCTCAAGCCGAAGCCGTAGCCGCTGATATAGCTCAGCAGCAACGACAGGCCGGCGGTGCTGCCGACCAGCAGCACCGTCTTGCTGTAGATGAGCATGCCCAGCGAGACGAACAGCGTGCCGAGCGTCAGGGCCATTGCGTCTTCGTAGAGCTTGTGCCGTTCCTGGACGATCTCGGTCACGCTGTCATTCCTCGCCCGCGCTCGCTCAAAGCGACTTGAACAGGCCGGCGACGCGCGTCACGTCTGACAGCTTCAGGCCGGCGACATTGATGCGGCCCGAGGTGGGCATGTAGACGCCGCTCTTCTCACGCAGGGTCAGCACCTCCGCCGGGGTAAGTGGCAGCAGCGAGAACATGCCTTCCTGCACGCCGATGGCGACGGTGTTCGACCAGCGGCCGCCGAGCGCCTCGGCAAAGGAGCGGCGCAGCGTCGCTAGGCGCAGCCGCATCGACTCCAACTCCTCGGCCCAGTCGCGGCGCAGATCGGGGCTGCCGAGAATGGTCTTCACGATCGCCGAGCCATGGTCCGGTGGCATCGAATAGCTGGTGCGCGCGATCGCGACGAGATTGGAGCGCGCGGTGTCGGCCGCCGCCTGCGATGCCGCGACGGCGTAAAGAGCACCGGTGCGCTCACGATAGAGTCCGAACGACTTCGAGCAGGACACTGCGACGAGCGCCTCGGGGGCGGCCGCGATCAGCATCCGCAGACCGGCCGCATCGCCGTCGATGCCGGCGCCGAAGCCCTGATAGGCGGAATCGATCAGCGGCACGAGGCCGCGCGCTGTGATCATGGCGGTGATCCGCGTCCAGTCGTCGGCGCTGAGGGGAGCGCCGCTCGGGTTATGGCAGCAGGCATGGATCAGGACGGCATCGCCCGGCTGAGCGCGCCGCAACGCGTCGAGCATGCTGTCGAGCTGCAGGGTCTGCGATGGCACGTCGAAGTATGGATAGGTCTCGACCTCGAGCCCCGCCGCGGCGAAGATGCCGGCGTGGTTGGGCCAGCTCGGCAGGCCGAGCCAGATTTTGCCGGTGCCGGCCTGCCGGATCAGATCGGCGGCGAGGCGGAGCGCGCCCGAGCCGCCCGGAGTCTGCACGCCTGCGGCATGGACCGATGGCGCGGGGCCGCCGACGAGCGACCACAACAGGTCGAGGAAGCGCTGGTCGCCTTCCGGCGCCACATAGCTCTTGCTGTCCTGGCTCTCCCAGATGATGCGCTCCGCAGCTTTCACAGCGCGGAAGATCGGCGAATGGCCGGCCTCGTCGCGATAGACGCCGACGCCGAGATCGACCTTGTCCGGCCTCGGATCGGCTTTGAAGATGCCGATCAGAGCGAGCAGGGGATCATCGGGCTGGCGGGTCAAGCGGTCGAACATCGGGGCGATCCTATCGGAGGAGGGGCCTGCCAGACGGCCACAAGCCGTCCTTGCGGGGCGACGGGACACTATCTCGGTTGCAGCGCAAAAACAGCGGACATTTCGGCGATGCTCCGCTTCGTCCGCTGCATGGGCGGCCGTTGCGCCCTCAGAACTTGCCGTGGCCCGCCTGAGCGAACTGAGCGAACTGAGCGACAAACGTCAGCGACCGCCTTCTGAGCCAGAACGGGGCTCGGGAGCCGGCTGTGGGGGCTCGTTGCGGATCTTGCGCGCCGCCCCTGGCGGCAAGCTGTGAGCGAACCCTGCCATCGACTTTGCGCCCGGTCGCACGTTGCCATTTCCGAAGCTCGGCCGCGGTCAGGATCACTTTCACGATCCGCTCGTCCGAGCGACTGCCGATCGTGTCGATGACCTCCTGAGCGCTGGCCAGCCATTCTTCGTAGGTGTCGTGCAGATCTGGACAGATCCGCCTGATATCCTCCCACTCTTCGGGCTTGAACCAAGCCAGCGCAATCTCCAGAGTTGGCTCAATGTTCATCCTGCTCACCTGTCCGCTCTGAATGATATCTCAAGCTCGCGGAGTCCCGAAGCTCTGACGTCTTCCGGCGAGTCAGATGCGCGGCTTGGGCGCGGGCACCCTGTCGGAGTCGCCGGAGTTCGGTTCGCCCTTGGGTTCGATCAGGAGCACCTTGACCTCTTTGGCCGCGCGCGGCCGGTGGACGACCCCTTTGGGGACGACGAACAACTCGCCGGCCTTCACCGTCCGCGAAGGCTGTCCCTGAATGTCCATCTCCATCTCGCCTTCCAGGACCAGGAAGAAGTCATCCGTCGTGTCATGCTTATGGAACGGGAATTCTCCCATGAACTTCACGACCATCACGTCATTGTCGTTGTAGTCCGCGATCACGTGCGGGTCCCAATGGCCTGAGAATTGGCTCAGC
Organism: Bradyrhizobium sp. SZCCHNR1043; assembly: GCF_032489675.1. Classification (NCBI taxonomy): domain Bacteria; kingdom Pseudomonadati; phylum Pseudomonadota; class Alphaproteobacteria; order Hyphomicrobiales; family Nitrobacteraceae; genus Bradyrhizobium; species Bradyrhizobium sp. SZCCHNR1043. The sequence goes on along the minus strand of NZ_JAUEYN010000010.1, from coordinate 232,354 downwards.
TTGTCGGCGAGGTTCACGGTCTTCATGCGGGAGTCTCCTGCTGCGAGGAATGAGATGTGAGCTGTCCAGTCGTCCCGCCCGGCTTGCACGGGATGTAGCTGCTGCTCGAGCGCGAGCAAGCCGATCTCACACGAGACGACTTCGGCCGCATGTGAGCACGACCCGCGAACTCGCGGGTCGTTGCGTTCTGAGCTCAGCGCGGTAACGCTCAGATGCCGCCGGGCCGGTCGAGCTGCTTCAGCCAGACGCCGATGTCGCGCGCCGCGACATTGGCCTGGTCCAACAGCTTGCCCATCGTGAAGAAGCCGTGGAACTGGCCGGGATGCGTTCGGTAGGTCACCGCCACGCCGGCCTCGCGCAGGCGCCGCGCGTAGTCGTCGCCTTCGTCGCGCAGCGGATCGGCGCCGGCGGTGAGCACATAAGCGGGCGGTAGCCCCACCAGGCTTCCCGCCTTCGCCGGCGAGGCCCGCCAATCGTGAATGTCGGCGACGCTGTTGAGATAATGGTCGCGAAACCAGCGGATGACCGAATGCGTCAGCAGCACGCTGGTCTCGGGCTCGCTGTGGGAGGGATGGCTCATCGTGAAGTCGGTGGCCGGATAGATCAGCACCTGGCCTGAGAGCTTCGGGCCGTTGCCGTCACGCGCCGAGAGTGCGACGACGGCGGCGAGATTGCCGCCAGCGGAATCGCCGCCGACGCTGAGCCTGGCGGCATCGATGCCGAGCGCGGCGGCATTGTCGGCGATCCATCGTATGGCCGCGACGGCGTCGTCGACCGCAGCCGGAAACTTGTGCTCGGGCGCGAGGCGGTAGTCGACCGAGATCACGATCAGTTCGCCTTCGTGCGCCAGCGCGCGGCATACCACGTCATGCGAATCCAGATTGCCGATCACCCAGCCGCCGCCGTGATAGAACACCAATCCCGGCGCAAGACCGTTGGTCTGCCGCACCGCCCTTGGCCGATAGAGCCGTGCCGGGATTGCGCCATGCGGGGCAGGGATGGCGAGGTCCTTGACGTCCGCAAGCTCGGGCGGCTCGGGATTGCTCACGACGCGCGCGGCCAGATAGTAGTCCCGCGCCTCCTGCGGTGTCAGCGTCTCATAGGCCGGCCGACCGCCCTCCTGGAACGCCTTGTAGACGGCGGCGGCATCGGCATCGAGCTGAACGGGCATTGCAATCGACCTGTGCGTTGAGGGGACGTCAAGCGGCGGTGCGGCCACCATCGACGGTGTAGGCGGCGCCGGAGACGTAGCTGGCATCGTCGGAGGCGAGGAAGGCGACGATCGAGGCGACCTCTGCGCCCTGGCCGAGTCGGCGTGCGGGGACGCGATCGACCACCTTGTCGGCCGGAACCGCGGCGCCGCTGCGCCCTTCGATGATCGCGCTCAGCATGCGGCTCTCGATCAGCCCGGGGCAGATGCAGTTCACACGCACATTAGTCCCGGTGCACTCCCAGGACGCGCTCTTGGTCAAGCCGATGACCGCGTGCTTGCTGGCGCTGTAGACGGCGATCTGCGGCGAGCCGATCAGGCCGGCGATCGAGGCGGTGTTGATGATCGAGCCGCGGTTCTGCTTCAGCATCACCGGAAGCACGTGCTTGAGGCCGAGGAAGACGCCGACGACGTTGACGTCGAGCACGCGACGGAACGCCTCCAGCGGATAGGCGGTGATCGGCTTGATCTCGCCTTCGATGCCGGCGTTGTTGAAGAACACGTCGATGGTGCCGAACCGATCGCACGCTTGTCGCACATAAGCCGCGACCTGGTCCTCGTCGGTGACGTCGGCGGCCACGGCGAGCGCCTCGGCGCTTGCGGGCAGGGCGGCCGTCGCGGCGGCGAGATCGGCCTCGCGCCGGTCCACCGCGACGATGCGGGCACCGCGTGCGGCCAGCAGCCGCATGGTCGCGGCGCCGATGACGCCGGCCGCGCCGGTAACGACGGCCACTCGGCCGTCGAGACGGATCGAATCAGACATCGGTTTCCTTCCCTTTGACGCCGGTTCCGATCCGGCTCTTGATCACGACTATCTCATTGGATGAACCGGCTGACCAGCACGCGGAGCGCTGGCAGCTCGCCCTTCCCCCGCCGTATTCGACATGTTAACGGGAGGGCTGATCGAGAGCGGCGGATGGGTCATGACGCGATTTGATTGTCCCGAACCCCGATTCGCCTGATAAAGCCGCGCGAGATGCACCGAACAATCGTCCTGACCGGTATCGCGGCATTGCTGGCCGCCACATCCCTCACGCTGTCCGTGCCGGCGCGCGCGCAGATCGGTACCATTTTCTCCGATCCCGTTCCGCGCCCGCCGGGCAACATTCCGCGCCGTGGCGAGCCAATTCCGCCTCCCGAGGAAGAGGAGGAGGTCCCGGAGCTGCCGCAGGGCCGGGTGCTGCCGGCGCCGACCCGTCCGCCGCCAGGGCAGGGCGCCGCCCTGCCGGGCCCGGTCCAATCCCAGCCGCTGGCGCCGCCGCCGGGAACGACGATCCTGCCACAGAACAATCCCCCAGTCGCGGCCGTGCCGCCGCCCGGCCAGGCTGCGCCCGGTCAGCGGCAGGCACCGGCTCGCGGCGCACCCCAGAATGCGGCGATCCCGCCGAACGGCGCGGTGCCGCAGACGCCGGCCACCATCCAGCCGGGCGACGAGGTCGTGACCGAGCCGCCGGCGCAGAAGATCGTGAACAAGAAGGCGAGCTTCTCCGGGCTCGACAAGATCACCGGCCGCATCATCAATTTCGACGAGGACATCGGCGAGACCGTGCAGTTCGGCGCGCTCCGGGTGAAGACCGACGCCTGCTACACGAGGCCGGCCACCGAGGCCGCCAACACCGACGCGTTCGTGCAGGTCGACGAGATCACCTTGCAGGGCGAGGTGAAGCGCATCTTCTCGGGCTGGATGTTCGCGGCCAGCCCCGGCCTGCACGGCGTCGAGCACCCGATCTACGACATCTGGCTGGTCGACTGCAAAGAGCCGCAGACCACGGTGGTCAGCGCAGCCCCCGATCAGAAGCCCACGCCCACGGCGCAGCCGGCACAGAAGCGGCCGCCGCAGCAGAGGCAGGCGGCTCCCAGGCCGCCATCGCCGCCGCAGCAATATCAGACCCAGCAGGTGCCGCCACCACCGCCGCCGCCCCAGGCGGGCGGACCGTTCGGCGGAGTGTTCAGATAGCGGGTCTCAGCCGCGCGCGGCGATGATCGCCAATGCTTCGGTACCCGGCATCGGCCGATCGACCGCCAGCCTGGCGAAATTGGCGGCCGGTCCCCTCAGGGCCTTTTCGAGCAGCACGGTGTAGCGCCGGCGCGGGATCTCGACGGCGCCGAAGGTCTTGAGGTGCTCGGTGACGTATTGGGTGTCGAGCAACTCGAAGCCGCCTGCGATCAGCCGCGCGACGAGATGCACCAGCGCGACCTTCGAGGCGTCGCGGGTGCGATGAAACATGCTCTCGCCGAAGAAGGCGCGGCCCAGGCTGACGCCGTAGAGGCCGCCCACCAGCTCGCCATCCTGCCAGCATTCGACGCTGTGGCAATGGCCGAGCGCGTGGAGGCCGCTGTAGAGCTCGCGGATACGCTTGTTGATCCAGGTGTCCTCGCGGCCGGGCTGCGGCTCGGCACAGCCATCCATCACCGCCTTGAAGGCCTGGTTCACGGTCACGGTGAAGGTGTCCGATCGCACCGTGCGCGCAAGGCGCGAGGCGACGCGAAAGCCGTCGAGCGGAATGACGCCGCGCAGCTCCGGCTCGACCCAGAACAAGGTCGGGTCGTCGGCGCTTTCGGCCATCGGGAAGATGCCGCAGGCATAGGCACGCAGCAGCACCTCGGGCGTGATCTCGGACGCTGCAGAGTCGCGCGTATTCATGGGATCAGCATAGCAGGCCGACGTCGGGTGCGCGATGGTCGCGTGCCGCCTGCGTCGGCTCTCAGCCGACCCCAGCAGCCGCGGGCTTGGGAGCATCTTTTTCGAGGCGGAAGCGGACCACGATCTTGGTGCCGGCATGGCTCGGATCGGGGCCGACGGTGGCATCGAGCTTGGTCGCCATGGCGCTGACGATGCGCTGGCCCATTCCGGTCGAGCGCGGATCGCTGGTTGCGTTGAGGCCGACGCCGTCGTCGGCAATCGACAGCACGATGTCCTCGCCTGCAAGCTTCAGCTCGACATGGATCGGGCCCGGCCCATCGGGGTAGGCGTATTTGACCGCGTTCATGACCAGCTCGTTGACGACGATGCCGATCGCGACCGCGCGATCCGGGTCGATCTCGACCGGCTCCGCCTTCAGGGTCAGCCGCGACATCCGGTTGCCCTCGGCCGAGCGGCGCAGGTCGTCGAGCAGCGAATCCAGATACTGGTTGAGCAGCACGCTCTTGAGATCCTGAGACGTGTAGAGCCGGCGGTGCACCTGCGCCACGGCGGCGACGCGGCCCATCGCATTGGTGAGCGCGGCCTTGACGTCGTCCTGGGTGCTGGAGTTGGCCTGAAGATGCAGCAGCGAGGCGATGATCTGCAGCGAATTGCCGACGCGGTGATTGACCTCGCGCAGCAGGACCTCGCGTTCGGCCGCCAGCGCCGCGTAGCGGTCGCGTGACGCCCGCACTTCGGCCTCCGCCTCGTCGCGGGCCTTCTGCAGCCGTGCCTGCCGCACCGCGCCTTCGGCTGCGACCTGCAGCAGCGGGACGAACTCGCCCTGCACGTCCTTGACGAGGTAGTCGGCTGCGCCCGCCTTCAGGGCCGTGACCGCGATCTTGGAATCCTGCGAGGCGGTGACGAACACCACCGGCGGCGGTTCGGGCAGCGCCATGATGCGCTCCAGCGTCTCGAGCCCGTCGAAGCCGGGCATGTACTGGTCGAGCGCAACGACGTCGATCCCGCCGCGCTCCAGCCGCTGCAAGCCCGAGCTGCCGTCGGCGGCGTGTTCCACCGTGAAGCCCAATCGCTTGAGCCCGCGCTCGACCAGCCGCGCCAGCGCCGCGTCGTCGTCGATGTAGAGCAGCGTGGGGGCGGCGGAGCTCATGCGGCGGGCGGAACCTGGATGACGGAGAAGAACAGACCGAGCTGGCGAATGGCGTTGGCGAAGCTTTCGTAGTTGACCGGCTTGGTGATGTAGACGTTGCAGCCGAGCTCGTAGCAGCGCTTGATCTCCTGCGAGTCGTCGGTCGTGGTCAGGATGACCACGGGCGCGCTCTTCAGGAAGCTGTTCTGCTTGACCATCTTGAGGATGTCGATGCCGGTCATGTCCGGCAGGTTCAGGTCCAGCAGGATCAGCAATGCTTGCCCCTTGTGATCGAGGCCGGTGCCGTCAGCACCCAGCAGATACTTCACGGCATCTGTACCGTTGGTGAACGGCTTGATCTCGTTGTTGACTCCCGAGCGGCGGATGTTGCGCTCGATCAGGCGGGCGTGGCCTTCGTCGTCCTCGATCATGATGATCGTCACGGGCATGGTCATCGGTCTGAGTTCCGAGTTGAGGCGTTCCAGTTGATCGGGAGCGTGATGGTGAACGTGCTGCCCTGGTCGAGCTCCGACGCGACCGACATGGTTCCGCCGAGCCGGCGCACCAGCGCACGGACATGCGCCAATCCAATCCCCTGACCCGGACGGTCCTGGGTCCCGGCGCGGCGGAACAGATCAAAGATACGTTGGTGATCCCTGGGATCAATCCCCCGGCCATTGTCCGTGATCTCGAAGATGGCGAAACCGAGCTTGGTGCGGGCGCGAATGGCGATGTCGCCGGCAACGCCGGGCTTCAGATATTTGATCGCGTTGTCGATCAGGTTGGAGAAGATCTGCTCCAGCGCAAGGCGGTCGCTGACGATGGCGGGCAGCGGCTCCACGCGGATGGTGGTGTTGGTTTCCGCAGCCTGATGCGCGAGCGTCGAGACGATGCCCTCGATCAGCTCGCGGGTGTCGATGCGCACCGGCACGAACTCGCGGCGGCCTTCGCGGGTCAAATTGAGGATGGCGGTGATGAGCCGGTCCATTTTTGCGATCGAGGACTTGATGAAGCCCAGCGCCTCGGAGAAATCCTCCGAGAGCTGCTTGTCGGCGCCTTCCAGCTCCGGCTCGGTGCCTTCGGCCGGCGGCGGCGCGTCGGACACCGCGCGCGCGAGCGCCGCGATGCGCCGGAAGATGTCGCTGCGCAGCTCGTCGAGCTCGCTGGTGAAGCCCATGATGTTGACCAGCGGCGAGCGCAGATCGTGGCTCACAATGTAGGCGAAGCGCTGGATCTCCTCATTGGCCTCGCGCAGGTCGGCGGTACGCTCGTCGACGGTGGCTTCGAGGTTGAGGTTGCTCTCGCGCAGCTTGGCCTCGGCCTCGTCGCGGGCGCTGGTCGAGCGGCGCACAAGGAGCAGCGAGATGACGGCGAGCAGGACGACCAGCGCCGAACCGGCGACAGTGACGATGGTCGCGAGCTGCTGGCTTTCGTCGGCATTGGTGGTTCGCACCGCCAGCAGGCGTTCCTCCTCGGTGCGCATCGCCTCGGCGGTGGTACGCATGGTCGTGCTGCTGTCGATCGATGCGGCATCGCGCACCAGGGCCACCGCACTGGGAAGATCGCCGGACGCGACGAGAGCCTTCTCCCGGTCGAATTGCGCCAATCGGGTCTCGATGATGCTGCGCAATCTGGCGAGGTTCGCCACCTGAGCCTGGTTGTCGGCGAGGAGCGTCGCAAGCTTGTCGAGCACGGGCCGGATCGCGGCAACGGCGGCTTCGTGATCTCTGAGAAAATCCGGGCCCTGGGTCAGCAGGTAGGCGCGGGCGCCGCTCTCGGCGCGGCGGACCTCGAGCAGCAGCGCATTGATCTGGTTCTCCGCCTCGATGGTGTGCACCACCCAGGCGCTGTCTCTGCGGGCCTTGTTGACCAGCAGCACCGAGGCCGTGCTGACGACGACCAGCACCAGGAATCCCGCCGACAACAGCAGGATTTGTCCTAGCGTGCGCCTCTGTCTGATCTCAGGCGCCACCGCTCACTCGCATGCCGATTGAAATACCTGCCCCCTCAGCGGAACCGCCGACAGAGCAGAACGTCGTGCAGACCGAAGAGTTCCCGCCGGGCCGCGGGATTCTTCAGGTGCTGCTCAGTCCGCGTTCTGGCCGGCGAGATACTGCTCGAGCCAGTGGATGTGGTAGTCGCCATCGATGATGGCGGGCTCGCGCACCAACGCCCGGAACAGCGGCAGGGTGGTCTCGATGCCGTCGACGACCATCTCGTCCAGCGCCCGCCGCAGCCGCATCAGGCACTCGACCCGGGTCTTGCCGTGGACGATCAGCTTGCCGACCAGCGAGTCGTAATAGGGCGGGATCACGTAGCCCTGATAGACCGCCGAATCGATGCGGACGCCGAGGCCGCCCGGCGGATGGTACTGCAGGATCTTGCCCGGCGATGGCCGGAAGGTGACGGGATTTTCCGCATTGACGCGGCACTCGATGGAGTGGCCGTTGATGACAACCTGGTCCTGGGTCATCGGCAGGTCGCCGCCGGCCGCGATGCGGATCTGCTCCAGCACGAGGTCGATGCCGGTGATCATCTCGGTGACGGGATGCTCGACCTGGATGCGGGTGTTCATCTCGATGAAGTAGAACTCGCCGTCCTCATAGAGGAATTCGACGGTGCCGACGCCGATATATTTCAGCTCCTGCATCGCCTTGGCGACTGTCTCGCCGATCTTGGCGCGGCTGGCCGGGTCGAGCACCGGCGAGGGGCCTTCCTCCCAGACCTTCTGGTGGCGCCGCTGCAGCGAGCAGTCGCGCTCGCCAAGATGGATCGCGCCGCCGCGGCCATCGCCGAGCACCTGGATCTCGATGTGGCGGGGCTTCTGCAGATACTTCTCGAGATAGACCGAAGCGTCGCCGAACGCGGATTTGGCCTCGTTGGCCGCGGTGGTCAGCGCCAGTTGCAGGTCCGCCTCGGTGTGGGCGACCTTCATGCCGCGGCCGCCGCCGCCGGCGGCCGCCTTGACCAGCACCGGAAAGCCGATCTCCTTGGCGATCGCCATCGCGTCCTGGTCGGGCGTCACCGCACCGTCGGAGCCGGGAACGACCGGAATGCCCAGCCGCTTGGCGGTCTTCTTGGCCTCGATCTTGTCGCCCATCAGGCGGATGTGTTCCGCCTTGGGTCCGATGAAGTGCAGGTTGTGGTCGGCGAGGATCTCGGCGAAGCGCGCGTTCTCCGAGAGGAAGCCGTAGCCGGGATGCACGGCGTCGGCGCCGGTGATCTCACAGGCGGCGAGCAGCGCGGGGATGTTGAGATAGCTGTCCTTCGACGGCGGCGGGCCGATGCACACGCTTTCGTCGGCGAGGCGGACATGCATGGCATCGGCGTCGGCGGTGGAATGCACCGCGACGGTGGAGATGCCGAGCTCCTTGCAGGCCCTGAGGATGCGAAGGGCGATTTCGCCGCGATTGGCGATGAGGATCTTGTCGAACATGGTGCCTCGGGCGCGAGTGGCGAGTAGCGAATAGGGAGTAGCGAATAGGGAACGGACGGCTATTCGCTATTCGCCATTCGCTACTCGCAATTATTCAATGATCACCAGCGGCTCGCCGAACTCAACGGGCTGGCCGTCCTCGACCAGGATCTGCGTCACCGTCCCGGCGCGCGGTGACGGAATCTGGTTCATCGTCTTCATCGCCTCGATGATCATCAGGGTCTGACCGACCGACACCTTGGAGCCGACCTCGACGAACGGCTTGGCGCCGGGCTCGGGCGCCCAATAGGCGGTGCCGACCATGGGCGAGGGCACCACGCCGGGATGTTTGGACAGGTCCGCGCCGGCGGCTGCCGCCGTCGCAGCTGCGACCAGGGGAACGCCAGCGGCGACCGCTCCGATGGACGAATGGACGGCCGCCGCAACGGTCACGTTGCGGGCAACGCGGATGCGAAGGCCGGCACGCTCCAGCTCGATCTCGGTCAGGCTGGTCTCATCCAGCAGCGCTGCGAGCTCGCGAATGAGCTGGCTGTCTTCGGATTTCGCGATGGTCTTGTCGTCGGGCTGGGGCGCCATGATCTGATCCGGAACGTTGGGTGGCGTGAGGACTGTGACGTCAGGCTTGCGCTAGATGTCGGTCTGCGTATCGGCTTTGGCGCCGATCTTGGCGGCGAGGCCAGTGATCGCGAGCCGGTAGCCGTCGATGCCGAAGCCGCAGATCGAGGCAAACGCCGCCTTCGCGGTGAAAGAATGGTGCCGAAAGCTCTCGCGAGCGTGGATGTTGCTGATGTGCACTTCAACGGTGGGGATCTTCACCCCCATCAGCGCGTCATGCAGGGCAATGGAGGTATGAGAGTAGGCGCCGGCATTGAGGATGATTCCGACCACACCGCGGCTGCGGGCCTCATGGATGGAGTCGACCAGCACGCCCTCATGGTTGGACTGCCGGCACTCCGCCACCAGGCCGAAGCGGGCAGCCGTCTCGACGCAGAGCCGTTCCACGTCGGCGAGGGTGGCGTGGCCATAGGTCTCCGGCTCGCGGGTGCCCAACAGGTTGAGGTTGGGTCCGTTGAGGACATAGATCGTGTTGTGAGCGGCGTCGGCCATTCCCATCCCGGCGGTGTGGCGGCAGTGGGCGGCGTTATAGGTAACAAAGCCGCCAAGGGGAAGCCTTTCGGCAGCCAGGCCGGCCGTTCGAGGCTTGGTCCGTCACACGAAAAAACCGTCTTAAGTGTGCGAAATCGCTGATTAACCAGGTTTGTCCACCGGGCTACACGGGGCTGCGTGTGATCGCCCTTGCGTGCTCTTTGTGCAATAGATTTGCGCAATAGAATGGGGCGGGCATTGCTGCCCGCCCCATGTCCTCATCGCCTGCCTGGTCGGGATCAGGCGTCGAGAACTGCGACGATCTCGTGCGTGCGAGGATCGATTACGATGATCTGCTCACGAACCAGGATGAAGTCATATCCGCGCCATTCCGGATAGATCGTCACGACTTCGGCCGGGAGCCGGTGGAAGTGAACGTCGCGCGGCACCCGGGTGCCGACCGCGATGTTGAAGTTCACGTTGGTCACCGGCTCGACGCGCTGGCTGCGGATCACGCTGGTGATCTTGGTGCGCTGCTCGGTCGTGAGCTTGGCGCCGGCGCCGGCCAGTCCGGTGGTGGTCTGCGACCGGTCGCTGCCGGTCTTGGTTTCGGCGTTCGTGCTGGTGCCGCTCTTGCTGTCGCGGCTCTCGGCCTTCATGCTCTTGGAGCCCGCCTTGTCGCTCTCGGAGGTCGCGCCCTTGGCAGTCGGACCCTTCATGCCTTCCTCGGCGCGCTGGCCCTTGGTCGCACCAGACTTCTGATCCGACTGGCTGGAGCGCATGTCGGACGCGCCGCCGGCCGCAGGCGAGGCGCTGTCGCGATGCATCGTGCCGCCGGGCGCGTTCATGCCGCCGGACTGTCCAACTGCCCCGCCCGCACCGCCGGCGCTCTGCGCATGAGCAAAACCTGCACCCGCCAGGAGCGCGATTGCAGCAACTGATACCATCAAGCGATTGGTCATCCTCTATCCTCCTCGTATTGGCACTGCCCGCGCCGACAACGGCAGGAGGTAGGAGTCGTTCCGTGCGTCTCCGATCGTTCCGGAAAAATGTCGCAGATCGCAACTTTATGAACGGATGCTCAGGGTCATGAATGCTGCATGACGACGGCGATCAGTTGCGCGTTGATGGCGACCTCGCACGAGCTACGCGCCGTGACGTTCGCGCGCGTAGCGGAGGAGCGCCAAGAATCGATAGAGGCCGTGCACGAACTTGCCATAGGGCATCGTGATGAAGATCGCGAACACCGCACCGAGATGGACCGCGAGCAGCACGCCCATCGTGCTGGTCTCGCGAAGCACGAGGAGAGCGAGTCCGGTCGCGCCGGTGAGGACGAGCATCGCCAAGAACGCGACATCCATGCCGCGGCTGCCGCCGTCCATCATCGCCGGCTCACGCCTGCGCTTGGCGGCGTAGAGTCCGAGCGGACCGACCACGATGCCTATTCCGCCGAGCGTGCCGAGCACGACGGGTAGATCCCACAACGGATAGGGCGCCTCGCGGTGCAGAAGATAGTGATAGAGCGTCGCGACGCTGGTCGATGCGAAGCAGAGCACGAAGCCCCAGAACGTCAGATGGTGATAGAACCGCCGGGTGTCGCGCGGCCGCTCATCCTCGTTGTAGCAGCCGACGCCGCCGCCATCGAGATAGCGCAGGCTGCCTGCGTCGCGAACGGCGCGCAGCAGCGGACGTGAGCGCGTCAGGGTCGAGCTCGGCTCGCCGATGTCATTCCAGAAGGCCCGAGCGCCCATGATGATGGCGATGATGGCCCACAGGAAGGCGGCGCCGAACAACAGCGCCATCGTGTTGTGAGGCATGAGCGCGTAGAACGATCCCGGGCCGTGCCGGCTTGCAAACAGCGCGGCGGGATCGTTGAAGGCCACGAAGCCGAGGACGAACGCGGCCATGCTGATGACCGCGATGAGCGATATGGCAAGGCCGTTGCGCCTGAACAGCGGCGCCAGCGCGCGCGGCCAGGCATAGTCGGCGTAGCTCTCGTGCCGTACCCGGGTCAGAACGGACGGGACGCGAACGTCGAATTCGTGCGGCGGCGAGAATTGGCAGTCGACGTAGCAGGCGCCGCAGGCATGGCAGAGATTGGCGAGATAGTTGAGGTCGCCGCCGGTGAAGGCGCGGCGCATCTCCATGGCCGGAAACACGGCGCAGAGGCCCTCGCAATAGCGGCAGGAATTGCAGATCGTCATCAGCCGATCCGCCTCGGTCAACGCCTCACTGCGCTGCATGTGTCGCTGCTCCCCGGCCCGCGATGCGGCCGAACACGCTGCCGATCGTCATGCCGATGCCCGCAGCATAGCCGCGGCCGAGCACGTTGCCGGCCATGATCTCGCCGGCGGCGTACATGTTGTCGGCTGGCCCGCCGGCCTTCATCATCATCCTTGCCGCTTGATCGACGCGCACGCCGAGGTAGGTGAAGGTGATGCCGGGCCGGACCGGATAGGCGTAGAAGGGCGCTGAATCGAGACGGCGCGCCCAATGCGATTTGGGCGGCGCCAAGTTCTCGGTGCGACAATCGTCCAGGATGTCGGGATTGAAGCTGCCGTCGCGCACCGATGCGTTGAATTGCGCGACGGTGGTGGTCAGCTTGTCGGGATCGAGGTCGAGCTTGCCGGCGAGCTCGGTGATGCTGGCCGCCTCGATCGCGGGGTAGAGCGATGGCATGAACAGGTTCGCCGATTTCGCGTCGAAGATGATGTAGGCAATCTGGTTCGGCTGGGTCGCGACCAGGCGGCCCCAGATGGCGTAACGCTTCGGCCAGACATCCTCGCCTTCGTCGTAGAATCGCTCAGCGTTGTTGTTGACGACGATGCCGAACACGACGCAGTCGAGCCGCGTGATGATGCCGCCGTCATATTTGGGCGCCCGCGCATCGATCGCCACCGCATGGCATTGGGTCGGGTCGCCGATACTGTCGACGCCGGCGCCGAGCAGCATGTCCAGCACCGCGCCGCGATTGTTAGGCGTGCCGCGGATCAGGAAGTTACGGGCGATCTCACCCCAGCCCTCGACCAGCTTGTCGATGTTGGATTCGAAGCCGCCCGCGGCCGCCACCAGCGCCTTGCCGCCGATGCGCATCCTGCCGTTGCCGTGCTGCACGATCGCCGCGCGGAAGCGGCCGTCGTCCATCTCCAGCCCCACCACCTCGGCCTCGTAGCGCACGTCGACGCCGAGGAGCTCGGCGGTGAGATACAGCGCATTGAGCATCGCCCGGCCGCCGCCCAGGAAGAACGAGTTGGTCCGTCCTAAGCTCAGCGTCCCGCCGAGCGAGGGCTGGAAACGCACGCCTTGTTCGACGATCCAGTCGAGCATGTCCTTGGACTCGCGGATCATCAGGCGCGCCAGTTGCTCGTTGGTCTGGCCTTCGGTGACGCGCAGGAGATCGTCCCAGAACTCGTCCTCGGTGTAGGGGCCGCTCAACGTCGCGGTCGCCGCGTCGTGGGCGCAGCGCATGTTGCGGGTGTGGCGCGTATTGCCGCCGCGATAGAACTTCGAGGCGGCCTCCAGCACGATGACCGAGGCCCCGGCTCGCCGTGCCGCAATGGCGGCGCAGAGGGCCGCGTTGCCGCCGCCGGCCACGACGACGTCGTAGGTCACGGGATGGTCGACGATATCGCTCTGATCAGTCATCGCAGGCCCTTGCGAACGCAAGGCGGCAGGCCCTGGATCGGCGTGCGTCCGCACAGCCACGCCATCGGCATGCCAGCCGTCGGCCTAGCGATGATGGACAGTGCTGAAGTGCCGGCTGCGGAGGCATGTGTTCGTATACTATTGTATACGGACACATGCAAGAGATACTATTGTTCGGAACAAGGTTGTGAGACAGTGACCCCATGTCCTCGGAATCGCCATCGCTCACCATCGATCGTGACAACGTCTCTCTCGGCGAGGCGGTATTTCGTGCGCTGTGCCATGCGCTGGAGAACGGCCTCTATCGCTCCGGCGATCGACTGCGTGAGGACGAGGTCGCCCAGAAGCTGAACGTCAGCCGCACGCCGGTCCGTGAGGCCTTCGGCAAGCTGGTGGCCAAGGGGTGGGTGCAGCCGGCTGGTGGCCGCGGCCTGATCGTGCGAAGTCTCGACGAGAATGAAATCCTCGAGCTGTACGCGATGCGGGAGATTCTCGAAGGCGCTGCGGCCCGGCTCGCGGCACAGTATGCCGTGCCGGCCGAGATCGCGGCGCTGCGCGACATTCATGCGCGCTTCGTCAGTGGGGAGGGCGACGCCGTCGAGCTCGCGCGGCTGAATCGGCTGATGCACGGTGCGATCCAGCGCGCCGCGCGCAACCGCTATCTCGATGCCGCCCTCGAGGACATGCATGTGGCGACAGCGCTGCTGGGAACCACAACGTTTGCGGCCGAAGGACGTCAGGCAACGGCCGCGGCCGAGCATGGTGAGCTAATCGAGGCGATCGCGATCCGCGATCCCGATCGGGCCGAGGCGATTGCACGCGGCCACATCCGCGAGGCACTTCGAACCCGGCTCGGCATGAAGCTGACGGGATAGGCGAGGGCGGCGGCGCCACCGGTCTCTTGCTTCTTCACCGGCTCACGGCAAAAGCAGAAGGCCGGCTGATACAGCCGGCCTTCGATTGATCTCGTGATGGCGAGACGCTTTGACAGATATGCTCAGCAGCTCGCCTTGCCGCAGCGGGCCGTGCTGATCTTCTCGCGCAGGCCCTCGACGCCGACGGCGCCGATCACGACCTGCTTGCCGATCACGTAGCTCGGCGTGCCGTTCATGCCCATCTCCTCGGCGAGCTTGAAGTTCTCCTCGATCGTCGCCTTGGCCTCGGGGCTTGCCATGTCCTTCTCGACGCGGGCCATGTCGAGGCCGAGTTCCTTGGCCACCGCGAGCGCGTGGGCCTTGTCGGCCTGGCCGCGGCCGCCGAGCAGCTTCTGGTGGAAGTCGAGATATTTCTGCGGGGCCTGCATCCGAACGGCAACCGCGACCTGCGCGGCCTCGACGGAGCCCTGGCTCAGCACCGGAAATTCCTTGAGCACGACCTTCAGCTTCGGGTCGCTCTTCATCAGGTCCATCATGTCGGCCATCGCGCGCTTGCAGTAGCCGCAATTGTAATCGAAGAACTCGACGAAGGTGACGTCGCCATCCTTGTTGCCGAGCACGACACCGCGCGGCGAGTTGAAGATCGTCTCGGCGTTCTTGCTGATGCTGGCCTCGTGCTTGGCCGCCTCGGCCGCCGTCTGGCGCTTCTGCAGCTCGGCCATCGCCTCTTCGAGCACCTCGGGATGCGCGATCAGGTAGTTTCGAACGATCGTCTCGATCTCGCCACGCTGGCTGTCGGAGAAGCTCTCCGCCGACGCGAGCTGAGGCACGCCGCAGAGCGAGAGCGCGAGCAACATCGCGGGAATGAGCGTGCGGACTGACGGCATGAAGGAGGTCCTCTGGGTCAAATGATCGGGTCCTTGTCGATGGTCGTGATCGGTATCTTGATATTCTGGATCGGATGATAGCAGTAATTCAAAACTTCAACGGGCGCCAACCCCCGCTGTCCGACACACTACTGGCCGGAAAGCGGCTTTGCCGTGACGATGTCGTCGGCCTTGACCCAGCCCGGCGACCCCACCGCGAAGCGGGTTTTCGCACGCGAGGCAAGCTCGCGCGCCGTCTTGTTGTCGCCACGCAGGAAGGCGGCCTGCGCCGAGGCGAGATCCGCCTCCGCATAGTCGCCCTTGCGGCCATAGGCCATCGCGAGCTGGGAATAGCCGAGCGGTGCCTCGGATTCGCGCGCGACTGCCGCGCGCAGGATCGAGATCGCCTCGTCAGTGTAGGCTTTGTTCTCGGATGCCACCAAGGCCTGACCAAGTAACATCTCGATGAGCGGGGCGTTATTGGACAGGTGCACCGCCTTGCGCAGCGGGGCGATCGCCTCAGTGGGGCGGCCGCCCTCCAGCAGGGCCTGGCCACGGACCTCGTAGAAATAGGCGTTGTTGGGTTGCACCTGGATCAGGGCATCGATCTGGCTCAGGGCGCTGCGCAGGTCGCCATGCAGGTAGGTGGAGATTGCCCTGGCGTAGCGGGCGGGCAGGCTGGTGTCCGACAAGGGATATCGCCGTGCCACCGTGTCCGGCCGTTCCATGAAGGCCGAGATCTTGGCTCGGACCATGTCGTGGCGGAGCTGCAGCGCGGGGTCGTCCTTCTTGTCCCAATAAGGGCTCTGGCGCGCGAGGCCCTCGAGCGCCTCGACGCGATCGGCCGGCATCGGATGTGATTGCAGATAGGGGTCGGCGCCCCGTGCGGCGAACAGGCTCTCATTGGTGAAGCGCTTGAACGTCTCGTACATGCCCTTCGGCGATTGCGCTGCCGCAGTGAGGAATTTCACCCCCGCACGGTCGGCGTTCTCCTCCTGCTGGCGCTGATACGACAACAGCGAGCGGCGGATGACCTCGCCCGGCGCGGACAGCGTCGCGGCGCCGGCATTGGCGAGGCCGCTGCCGCCGCCGCGGGCGCCGACGGCGAGGGCGCCGGCGCCGAGAATAGTGGCGATGATCATCTGGGTCTGGGCGGTGGCGAGCTGCTGGCGCAGCTTGGCGAGATGGCCGCCGGCGAGATGGCCGGTCTCGTGCGCGAGAACGCCGATCAGCTGGTTCGGATTTTCCGACTGCAGGATGGCGCCGTAATTGACGAAGATGCGGCGGCCGTCGGCAACGAACGCGTTGAAGGACGCATCGTTGATGATGACCATCTGGATGTTCTGCTTTTCGAGTCCGGCGACGCGCAGGATCGGCCGCGTATATTCACGCAGCAGGACCTCGGTCTCGGTGTCGCGCAGGATCGGCGGTCCCTTGCCTTGCTGCGCCGACGCAGGCGCGAGCGGCGCCAGCGTCACGGCCGCAGCGACGACCGCGGCAAGCCCGCCGGACAGTTTCTTGCGAAGCACGATACGGAGCGACATCAGGCGATCTTTGCAATTGGCGCGAGGCTCGAGACGGGCTATTGCCCACCAAACGGCGGAATGCGGCTCATCTGCGGCGAATGAGGCCCACGGGCTGACCTCGACCGGTTCACGGAGCGGGTCCGAACAGCCGGGGTCAATAGCAGATATCGATGGTGGATGCGACAGTGATACCGACATTGGAACAGCGGATCGCCAACCTGACGGCGCCGTCCGCGCGCAGCAATGTTCCGCCGTTCATGGTGATGGACGTGATGGCTGCGGCCGAGCGGATCGAGGCGGGCGGCGGACATGTCATCCACATGGAGGTCGGCCAACCTGCGGCGCCTGCGCCGCGAGCGGCCATCGCGGCCGCGCACGCTGCGCTCGATCAGGCACGCATCGATTACACCTCGGCGCTCGGCCTGCTGTCGCTGCGACAGCGAATCGCGCGGCACTATCGCGAGACGCACGCTTGCGAGATCGATCCGGCGCGGATCGTGATCACGACGGGATCCTCGGCCGGATTCATCCTCGCGTTCCTGGCGATGTTCGAGCCCGGCGATCGCGTGGCCGTGACCGTGCCTGGCTATCCGCCCTATCGCCACATCCTGACGGCGCTGGGCTGCGAGCCGGTGCTGATCGAGACCACGGCGGAGAACCGTCACGCCCTGACCGGCGAGGCGCTGCTTGCCGTTCACCGCAAGACGCCGCTCAAGGGCGTGCTGGTGGCAAGTCCCGCCAATCCCACCGGCACCATGATGTCGCGTGAGGCGCTGGGCGGCGTCATCGCAGCCGCGCGCGATGCGGGCATCCGCTTCATCTCCGACGAAATCTATCACGGTCTGGACTACGCGTTTCCGGCGGTGACGGCGGCGGAGCTGTCGAGCGAGGCCCTGATCATCAACTCGTTCTCGAAGTACTTCTGCATGACCGGCTGGCGCATCGGCTGGATGGTGGTGCCGGATGCGCTGGCGCGGCCGAT
Source organism: Bradyrhizobium sp. SZCCHNR1043 (assembly GCF_032489675.1). NCBI lineage: Bacteria > Pseudomonadati > Pseudomonadota > Alphaproteobacteria > Hyphomicrobiales > Nitrobacteraceae > Bradyrhizobium > Bradyrhizobium sp. SZCCHNR1043. The sequence goes on along the minus strand of NZ_JAUEYN010000010.1, from coordinate 214,955 downwards.
CGAACGTCTGCAGCAGAACCTCGCGATTTCGGTTCCGACCCTGTCGCAGATCGCTGCGGAAGCGGCGTTCGACGGCCGGACCGAAATGGAGACCATCAAGCACGGTTATCAGGAGAACCGCCGCATCCTGATCGAGGGTTTCCCGAAGGCCGGCCTGACCCGCTTTCTGCCGGCCGACGGCGCGTTCTACCTCTATGCCGACGTGTCCGACTTCACCTCCGACAGCTTCGACTTCGCCAAGCGGATGCTGGAGGAGACCCATGTTGCGGCCACGCCGGGCGTCGACTTCGATCCGATCCACGGCCGCAGCTTCGTGCGCTTTTCCTATGCGCGTTCGGCCGAGGACATGCGCGAGGCCGCCTCCCGGATCGCCCGCTGGCTCGCGTAGGGCGGGCAGGGCGTCGGCGCGCTGGCGCGCGGCGACATCCTGCAGGTGCTGCCGTTCGCGATCCCGTTCGGCTTCGCGCTGATGGCGCGCGGCGAGCGCGGTCAGCGGCCGCGGGACGTGATCGACGGTACAGCGCATGCGGTGTTCGGCGTCATCGCCATCGTCATGAAGTCGGCGCCGGTCGGCGCATTCGGTGCCATGGAAGAACGTCATATGAAAACGCCCGGCCATCTGGCCGGGCGCTTTGCATTGAAGCGTCGGAAAGCGGGGGGCTTACTGCCCGCCACCGAAACGGCGGGACCACCAGCCGGCCCGGCGCGGGGCCGCAGGGGACGAGGAATCGGTGGCCGCCGGCTCGGTGGCAACCGGCTCGGACGCAGCGACGTCGACAGCCGGAGCGGGCGCGCTGCTCTCGGCGACGTTGACGGCCGAAACCGCGCTCTCGGGCCTGGGCTCGGTGAGGAAGCTGACCTTCTCGCGAACCGTCGAACGGCGCGGGGTCTTCTCGGATTCCGTCTTCGGAGCCTCGGTCTGCTGCACTTCGGGTTGTCGAGGAGCAGCCTGGGGCACGGGCACGGAGGCGTCAGCGATGGGCTCGTCGGCCTCGGCTGCGGCCGCCGCATGGACCGGCGCCGCGGGTTCGGCCGGCTCTTCCTCGTCGTGGCGGGAAGCGCCATTGCCGTCGAAATCGGCCACGGCGGCTTCTGCCTCCGATGCCGAAGCCGGCGCTAGCTCGTCGCCGATTGACGCGGCGAGACCTTCTTCCGCGCCACCGCGCCGACGGCGACCGCCGCGGCGTCCACGCCGGCGCGGACGCCGCTCGCCGCCAGGCTGATCCGTCTGCTCGCCTTGGGCGAACGCAGGCTGTTCCTCCGACTCGTCGTCTTCGCCGTCGGAGTCCTCGGCTGACTGCTCGGCGGCAAGGCCCGGCTCTGCGGGCTGCAGTCCGGCCGTTCCTTCAGGCAGCGTGCCCTCGCGGGTCTCGCCGCCGCGGCCGCGCCGGCGCCGTCGCCGCTTGCGGCGCGCGCCGTCCCGCTCGCCGTCGGCAGCGCTGCCGTCGGCCGCGTCCTCGGACAGACCTTCGGTCTCCTCGGTCTCGACCTCGGATTCCGTCTCGATGTCGAACGTCTCCTCGTCGTCGAAGACTTCCTCGGCCACCAGCGGCGGCGCGGAGGCCTGCGCCGCGAGCAGCGCCTTGGCGGCCTCGAGCGTATGCACCTGCTCGCCGCGATCGATGATGAAGGATTGCTGGCCGCTCACAGTCGGATCGGCGATGACCGCGAGCGACACTTTGAAGCTGTTCTCGAGGTCGCGCAAATGGCCGCGCTTGTGGTTGAGCACGTAGAGCGCCACCTCGGTGCGGGTGCGGACCACGAGGTTGTGGGTCGCGCCCTTCATCAGCGTCTCTTCGAGGCTGCGCAAGAGCTGCAGCGCCACCGAGGATACCGAGCGCACGTGGCCGGTGCCGCCGCAATGCGCGCACGGCTCGGTCGAGCTTTCCAGCACGCTGGCGCGGATGCGCTGGCGCGACATCTCCAGCAGGCCGAAATGCGAGATGCGGCCGACCTGGATGCGCGCGCGATCCTGCCGCAGGCAGTCCGACAGCTTGCGCTCGACGGAGCGGTTGTTGCGCTTCTCGTCCATGTCGATGAAGTCGATGACGATCAGCCCGGCGAGGTCGCGCAGCCGGAGCTGGCGCGCCACTTCCTCGGCGGCCTCCATATTGGTCTTGAGCGCGGTGTCCTCGATGTGATGCTCGCGCGTGGCGCGGCCGGAGTTCACGTCGATCGAGACCAGCGCTTCGGTCTGGTTGAGCACGATGTAGCCACCCGAGCGCAGCTGGACGGTCGGCGAGAACATCGCGTCGAGCTGGCTCTCGACGCCCATGCGCGAGAACAGCGGCTGGCCGTCGCGATACTGCTTCACCGCCCGGACGTTGGTCGGCATCAGCATCTTCATGAAGTCGTGCGCCTCGCGATAGCCGGCTTCGCCGGCCACCAGGATTTCGTCGATCTCCTTGTTGTAGAGGTCGCGCAGCGAGCGCTTGATCAGCGAGCCTTCCTCGTAGACCAGGGTCGGGGCCTGCGACTTCAAGGTCATGTCGCGGACCGTTTCCCACAGCCGCAGCAGATATTCGAAGTCGCGCTTGATCTCGGGCTTGGTGCGGTTGGCGCCGGCGGTGCGCAGGATGACGCCCATGCCCTCGGGCACGTCGAGGTCCTGCACCACTTCCTTCAGCCGCGAGCGGTCCTGCGCCGAGGTGATCTTGCGGCTGATGCCGCCACCGCGCGCCGTGTTCGGCATCAGCACGGCGTAGCGGCCGGCCAGCGACAGATAGGTCGTCAGCGCCGCGCCCTTGTTGCCACGCTCCTCCTTCACGACCTGCACCAGCATCACCTGGCGGCGCTTGATGACCTCCTGGATCTTGTACTGGCGGCGCGGGCGGAAGGTGCGCTCAGGCACTTCTTCCAGCACGTCATCGCCGCCGACGGATTCAACGAGCTCTTCCTCGATCTCTTCGCCGTCGTCCTCGTCGTCCTCGTGGTCGCCGGACCCGGATTCGGCGCCGTTGTCGTCGCCCGGCACGATCGTGACGCCGTTGCCGTCATGCTCGGCTACGGGCGCGCCGTCATCGTGGTGATCATGTTCGTCGTGATCGTGATCGTCATGGTCGTCATGACCATGCTCGTCATGATCATGGCTTGCATGGTCATATTCTTCGTCGTGCTCTTCGGCGGCGACAGCGGGGCTGGCCGCCTCGGCAGAGGTCGCGTCGCCGTTCTGCGCGACCGCGGTGTCCGCGGCTTCGCCGGCGGGCTGTTCCGCAGCCGCCACACGGTCCTGCGCGGCGACGGCATCATGCGGCTCGTCGGCCTGGTCGCGCGATTCGTCGGCTGCACCGTGGTGAGCTTCGCCCGGCGCGTCCTGACCCTGGGCCTTGACCGGGCCCTCGGAGAAGCCCTGCGCCTCGCTGGGATCGGTCGCGTCGGCGTGCGGCTGATCGTCCTGCGCATAGGCGTGGTGCTCATGCGCCTCGTGGTCGGCCTCATGCCCTTGGGTCTGGGCAGGGAGGCCTGCCTCGGCGGCCTCGACGATCTCGCTCTGAACCCGTTCGCCGCTGCCGCGGCGTCGCGAACTGCGGTGCCGGTTGCGGCGGCGATTGGAGCGGTTCTCGCTTTCCTCTTCGGCTTCGCGATGCGCGCGCTCCTCGGCCTCGATCAGAGCCTGCCGGTCGGCGACCGGGATCTGATAATAGTCCGGATGGATTTCGCTGAAGGCCAGGAAGCCGTGGCGGTTGCCGCCATACTCGACGAAAGCGGCCTGCAGCGAGGGCTCAACGCGGGTAACCTTGGCCAGGTAGATGTTGCCGCGGAGCTGCTTGCGTTGGGCCGTTTCGAAATCAAATTCCTCGACGCGGTTGCCGCGGACGACAACGACCCGGGTCTCTTCCGGGTGGGTAGCATCGATCAACATCTTGTTGGGCATATTGGAACTCTTGGAGGCGACGGGCGCGATTGGCCGCGAGCGCGTGGCGCGCTGTCGGATGACGCGACGGTCCACCTGATTCGGGGGTGAGGGGAAGGCCTAAACGCAGCTGGTCGCGCCGCGCCAACCCTGATGCCGGCGGGGCGATTGGCCGGGCAGGGGTCTGGCCCCGCATCGGCGCGGATCGTCCGCTGGTCATGGTTGGCAACTCAGTCTGGCGCATCAAGCGTCGGCCCGTCTGGAATACGTGGGCGGCAGCGGGTGCCGCCTTGCTCTGTTGCCGAAGGCCAGATTGCGCCGAAACGCTTGCCTGGATCGAATACCCACCCTGTCACGGGTGCGGTATCAGGCTATACCGTGTCTGACCTGGTGCCCGGGCGGTCTCTGCGAGGAGGCGCCTGACAGGCGCCACTCGGCTCGTGACCGGCTCTCCGTTGCGGCCGCGCGGGATCGCGCAGGCTTTGGTGGAGCGTCGGAAAGGCGCTGGAATCTCCGCGACGATCGAGGACCCGATACCGAGCACCTCGATCACGAAGCTTCCGGCGTTTCACCGGGAGGTTGAACGCGACACAACCGGCAGTAAGGATTAGCCTTCAGCCCTTCGTACATACGAGGAATGGTCAGGTCGCGCAAGCGAAGCGTCGCGGAACCGCAACAATCGGTGGCCTTTAACGAAAATGACAAAATTTGGCGGTTAACCCCTGGGATTGGTTGCGGTAAGACCATCCCGCGGAGGCATCGATTTGGCAGCTGGCCGGGCGAATTACCTTTCTTTGCTGGGATGCGCGTCGCTGTGCGTCACGCAAATGTTATGTGCGGCCGTCATTCCGGCCCGCGCCCAGAGTGGGCCGGTCGGCCAGGTGCCGCCTGCCGTGGTCGGGCCCGGGTTCCCGATCGCCACCGATGCGCGGGTCGCCGGCGATTCCCGACAGACTCGATTCGTGCTCGATCTCGACCGGACGGTGCCGTTTCGAGCCTTCCTGCTCAGCGAACCCTATCGCGTCGTCGTCGACCTGCCCCAGGTCAGCTTTCATCTGCCCACCGGAGCCGGGACCAGCGGCCGGGGTTTGGTGAAGGCGTTCCGCTATGGGATGGTGATGCCCGGTGGGTCCCGCATCGTGTTCGATCTCACCGGCCCGGCCCGAATCGCCAACTCCACGGTGCTTGATGCCGCCAACGGTCAGCCGCCGCGGCTGGTGCTCGAACTGGAGGAGGTCGACGAGGCGACCTTCGCCCGCGCCATCGGCAGCGACAGTCGTCTTGCCGCCAGGCCTGCCGATTCGAGTTCGGCGACGGCGTCGGTCGCTGTCGCAGGAAACCCTGCGCCGCCGGCAGTCCGGCCGCCGCCGACCACGGTTGCCATCGCCCCCCCTCCGACGGATGGCCCGCCGGACACCCGGCCCGTGATCGTGATCGACCCCGGTCATGGTGGCGTCGACTACGGCACACAGGGCGGGGAGGTGCCGGAGAAGAATCTGGTGCTCGCCTTCGGCCAGGCGCTGCGCGACCGGCTGGAGCGGTCGGGCAAGTTCCGCGTGGTCATGACCCGCGACGACGACACCTTCATCCCGCTCGGAGACCGGGTCCGCATCGCCCAGAAGCAGTCGGCGGCGCTGTTCGTCTCCATCCACGCCGATGCGCTGCCGCGAGGTGAGGGCACTGCGCAGGGCGCGACCATCTACACGCTGTCCGACAAGGCGTCCGACGTCGAGGCGGAACGGCTGGCCGAGGCCGAGAACCGCGCCGACCAGATCGGCGGGGTCAATCTGACGGAGGAGCCGGCTGACGTGGCCGACATCCTGATCGATCTGGCCCGCCGGGAAACGCGGACGTTTTCCAACCGGTTCGCCCGTCTGCTGATGAACGACATGAAGACGGCGGTGCATATGCATAAGCGTCCGCTCAAATCGGCCGGTTTCCGCGTGCTCAAGGCGCCCGACGTGCCATCCGTGCTGGTCGAACTCGGCTATGTCTCCAATAAGGGCGATATGGGAAACTTGGTCTCCGACGCATGGCGGTCGCGCACGGCGGACGCAATGGCGCGGGCGATCGATGCCTTTCTGGCCAAGCGCATCGCCAATGCGGGCCCCGACAGGCCGGACAAGCCGGGGCCGGTACGCGCAAAGCCCTAGTTTGGCCACAGCAACATCCCTATAAACGTGCTGCGAGGCACCCGGAATCAGTGAAGATTCCTTCTCGGCAGACTTGTGATAGGCTTGACCGTGCGTTTCTCTGGCATGGGTCACGCGGCATTGCAGCCGACCGTGTGATTTTTGGCGGTAGCGCCCGTGGGTGCGCCGCGTCCGAGCCGAGAGACGAAACAAGAGTTGGAACGGATATTCGCCGATGCGCTTTCTGGTGCGGTTTTTGGGCTTCCTGTTCGCGGCCGGTACCGTCTTGTTCCTGGTCGGTGTGGCAGCAGCGGCCGGCCTGATCTGGCATTTTTCCAAGGACCTGCCTGATTACTCCCAGCTGCAGGATTATGAGCCGCCGGTGATGACGCGCGTGCACGCGGCCGACGGCTCGCTGGTCGGTGAATATGCCCGGGAGCGTCGGCTGTACCTGCCGATCCAGGCGGTTCCCAAGCTCGTCATCAACGCCTTCCTCGCCGCCGAGGACAAGAACTTCTACGAGCATGGCGGCATCGACTTCACCGGCATGGCGCGCGCTGCCGTGGTCTACGCCCAGAACTTCGGCTCGAATCGCCGCCCGCAGGGTGCCTCGACGATCACGCAGCAGGTCGCCAAGAACTTCCTGCTGACCAACGAGGTGTCGTTCGCCCGCAAGATCAAGGAAGCGCTGCTGGCGATGCGCATCGAGCGCACCTACTCGAAGGACAAGATTCTCGAGCTCTATCTCAACGAGATCTATCTCGGCTCCGGCGCCTACGGCATCGCCGCGGCGTCGCTGGTCTATTTCGACAAGTCGGTCAACGAGCTGACGGTGGCCGAGGCCGCCTATCTGGCGGCTCTGCCGAAGATGCCGGGCAGCCTGCATCCGATCCGGAATCGCGACCGCGCCATCGAGCGCCGCAACTACGTCGTCGATCGTCTGCTTGAGAACGGCTGGATCAAGCAGGCCGACGCCGACAAGGCGCGCAAGGACCCGCTGACGATCGCGAGCCGCAACACCGGCGCCCACATCTTTGCAGGTGAATATTTTGCCGAGGAAGTGCGCCGTGACATCTTCGAGCGTTATGGCGAGAAGAAGCTCTACGAGGGCGGCCTGTCCGTCCGGACGACGCTCGATCCGAAGATCCAGGTCATGGCGCGCAAGGCCATGGTCGCCGGACTCGTGAGGTACGACCAGGAGCAGGGCTATCGCGGGCCTGTCTCCAAGCTCGATACTTCGGGCGATTGGGGCGTGAAGCTCGCGGACATCAAATCGCTCTCGGACATCTCACCGTGGCGGATGGCCGTGGTGCTCGAGACCAGTGACCAGTCCGCCCGCATCGGATTCCAGCCGCCGCGGGAGCTCGGCGGCGCCGTCAGCAAGGAGCGCCAGACTGGCCTGATCACGCTCGACGGCGTGAAATGGGCGCGGGCTGCGACGGCCAATGGCCGTGGCAAGGTGCCGACGTCGGTCGCCCAGGTGCTGCAGCCGGGCGACGTGATCTATGCGGATCCGCTGTACAAGGAAGGCAATCCGGTCGAAGGCCAGTATCGCCTCGAGCAACTGCCCGAAGTGTCCGGCGCGATGGTTGCCATGGATCCGAATACGGGCCGTGTGCTCGCGATGGTCGGCGGCTTCTCCTTCGACCAGAGCCAGTTCAACCGGGCAACGCAGGCCTACCGGCAGCCCGGATCGTCATTTAAGCCGATCGTCTATTCGTCAGCGCTCGACAACGGCTATACGCCGTCGACCCAGGTCGTCGACGCACCGATCGAGATCGACCAGGGGCAGGGTGGCCAGGTCTGGCGCCCCGAAAACTTTACCAACGGCAAGTATCTCGGGCCCACGACCTTGCGCAACGCGCTGCGCCTGTCGCTGAACACGGTGACCGTGCGTCTGGCGCAGGACGTCGGCATGCCGCTGATTTCCGAGTACGCCAAACGGTTCGGAGTCTATGACGAACTGCCGAATTACCTGTCCTACGCACTCGGTGCGGGTGAAACCACGGCCATGCGCATGGTCACGGCCTATTCGATGATGGCCAATGGCGGCCGCCGGGTGAAGCCGACGCTGATCGACCGGATCCAGGATCGCTACGGCCACACCATCTTCAAGCATGATGCCCGCGAGTGCCGCGGCTGCGACGCGCCGGACGGCTGGAAGAATCAGAGCGAGCCGCAACTGGTCGACCGCCGCGAGCAGGTGCTGGATTCGATGACCGCCTATCAGATCACCTCGATGCTCGAGGGTGTGGTGCAGGCGGGTACGGCAACCGTGCTCAGGGAGGTCGGCAAGCCGATCGCCGGCAAGACCGGCACCACCAACGAGGCCAAGGACGCATGGTTCGTCGGCTTCTCGCCGGACCTCGCCGTCGCGATCTACATGGGTTACGACAAGCCGCGGCCGCTCGGTAAGGGTAATGCCGCGACCGGCGGTCATCTGGCCGCGCCGATCGCAAAAGATTTCATGAAGCTCGCGCTGGCCGACAAGCCGGCCACGCCCTTCAAGATCCCGGCCGGCATCAAGCTGGTGCGTGTCGACGCCAAGACCGGCATGCGGGCGAGCCCGGGCGACGGCGGCCGTACCATCATGGAGGCGTTCAAGCCTGGTACGGCGCCGCCGGACAACTACTCGGTCATCGGTGTCGCCGACGCCGATGGACGTGTGATGCCGTCGCAGGGCGGCGGCCAGCCTGATGCGGGCAGCTTCATCATCCGTCCGGGTACCGGTAGCCTCTACTAGACCGGCGAAACTGTGCTGGTGCGGTGCAGAGCGATTGCGCTTTGCGCCGAGCGCCGTTACATCCCCCTGTGAGAGATGATGCTGCGGCGCTTCGAGCCGTGGCCTGAAGAGAGCGACATGCGCGCCGAAATCGAGAAAATCGTAGAAGAGATCAAGCAGTCGGTCGGGCTGCTGAGGAGGCATCTTTGACGTCGAGACATCGACGGCAAGGCTCGCTGAGCTGAACAAGCTCGCCGAAGATCCCAATCTCTGGAACGACCCCCAAAAAGCTCAGCGGCTGATGCAGGAGCGGACCTCGCTGGAGGATTCGCTGACCGGCATTGGCAAGGTCGAGCGTGAGCTCAGCGACAACATCGAGATGATTGAGCTCGGCGAGGCCGAGAACGATCCGGGGGTCGTCACTGAAGCCGAGAATGCGCTCAAGGAGTTGAAGAAGGAGGTCGCGCGGCGCGAGCTCGAGGCGCTGCTGTCCGGCGAGGCCGACAAGTTCGACACCTATCTCGAGGTCCATGCCGGCGCCGGCGGCACCGAGAGCCAGGACTGGGCGCAGATGCTGCTGCGCATGTACACGCGCTGGGCCGAGACCCACGGCTTCAAGGTCGAGTATCTCGAAGAATCGCTGGGTGAAGAAGCCGGCATCAAGTCCGCGACCATCCAGATCTCCGGCCATAACGCCTATGGCTGGCTGAAGACGGAAGCCGGCGTGCATCGCCTGGTCCGAATCTCGCCGTTCGATTCGAATGCGCGGCGCCACACCTCGTTCTCATCGGTGCAGATCTTCCCTGTCATCGACGACAGCATCAAGATCGACATCAAGGAGTCCGATGTCCGCGTCGACACGATGCGGTCGGGCGGCGCCGGCGGCCAGCACGTCAACAAGACCGAATCGGCGGTGCGGCTGACGCACATCCCGACCGGCGTTGCCGTGGTCTGTCAGGCCGGTCGCTCACAGCACAAGAACCGCGCTCAGGCCTGGGACATGCTGCGCGCACGTCTCTATGAGATCGAGTTGAAGAAGCGCGAGGAGAAAGCGGCGGCCGACCAGGCGGCCAAGACCGAGATCGGCTGGGGTCACCAGATCCGTTCCTACGTGCTGCAGCCGTATCAGATGGTGAAGGATCTGCGCACCGGCGTGCAGACGTCCGACACCGCCGGCGTGCTCGACGGCGATCTCGACGAGTTCATGGCGGCGACGCTGGCGCAGCGCGCGTTCGGCACGACGCCAGGCGCTGCGATCGAGGACGTCGATTGAGCGTGGCGCGCGTTGCCTTCATCGGGCTCGGGCGCATGGGCCATGGCATGGCCGGTCGTTATCTCGACGCAGGCTATTCCGTCGCGGTCTGGAATCGCAGCCGGGCGAAGGCGGAGGATCTGATCGCGCGCGGCGCGCGCTGGTCGACCTCGCCAGCTGATGCGGCAATCGATGCCGATGCGGTCGTTACGATGGTGGCTGATGACGACGCCTCGCGCGCGGTGTGGCTCGGGCCGGATGGCGCCGCGGCCACCATGCGGGTCGGCACGATCGCGATCGAATGCTCGACCGTGTCGCGCGACCATGCGCTGCGCCTGTCGCGCGAGCTGGATGCGCGCGGCGTGACCTATCTCGACTGCCCGGTGACCGGGCTGCCCGACGCGGCCGCGAGCGGCAAGCTGACCTTGCTGGTCGGCGCCGACGCCGCCGATCTCGACCGCGCGCGGCCGTATCTGGCGCCGATCGGCTCGACCATTCGCCATTTCGGGCCCGTGGGCGCCGGGACAGTCTACAAGCTGATCAACAACCTGCTTGGCGCGATGCAGATCGCAGGTCTCGCCGAAGGCCTCGCGATCGCCGAGCAGGCCGGGCTCGACATGCATCTCGTGCTGGAGGCGATCAAGGGCGGGGTCGTGGCGAGCCCGCAAGTTCTGCGCCACGCGCCACGCATGATCGCGCGCAACTTCGCCGACGCGAGTTTCACCGCGGCGCTTCGTCACAAGGATGCAGCCTATGCGCTGCAGCTTGCAGAGGAGTTGCTCGGCGAGCGTCCGGTCATGGCCCAGGCGGCCGTGGATTCTTATGCCCGGGCGAAGGCGGCGATGCCTGATGAGGACGAAGGCCGCATGATCGAGCTGGTTTCGCGGCCGAAGGATCCGTCCTAGGGCGGGCGTCAGCGCCAACGGAAAGCGGGTGGACCTTGCTCCGCTTCATCTGCAACGTTCGCGCGGACATCGAACAGCGGCTGCGGTGATGACATCCCTGAACGACAACATGAACGCGCGGGATTGGTGGCTGCTCGGCCTGCTGTCGCTGCTGTGGAGCGGATCTTTCATCTTCAACGGCCTTGCCTTGAAGGAATTGCCGCCGCTGACCCTGGTGCTGCTGCGCATCGTGCTGGCGGCCGCGATCCTGCTGCCGGCGTTGCGACTGCGCGGGCTCGGCTTTCCCAAGGGGGGTGCCGGCTGGCGACCGTTCTTCGCCGTGGCGCTGTTCAACAATGTCGTGCCGTTCTGCCTGATCGTGATCGGCCAGACGTTCATCACCTCCGGCCTTGCCTCCGTCCTCAATGCGACGACGCCACTGTTCACGATCGTGGTGATGGCCGCCGTGGGAGAGGAAAGGCTGTCGGCCCGGCGGGCAGCGGGTCTGGTCGTAGGCTTCATCGGCGTCGTGATCCTGCGAGGTGGGCCGGGGCTCGACGGCTCGGGAGGCGGCTACGGCATTCTGTTCGGTCTCGGCGCGTCCCTCAGCTACGGTATCGCCGCGCTGCTGGTGCGCCGCCATCTCGCCCATTCGCCGCCGCTTGCGACCGCCACCTTCCAGCTCTCGGCTTCCAGCGTGATGATGCTGGCCATCGCCGCTGTCGTCGACCAGCCATGGCGTCTTCCAATTCCCGGACTGCAGACCTGGCTCGCGGTCATCGGGCTTGCGGCGCTGTCGACGGCCTTCGCCTATATCGTGTTCTTCCAAATCCTGCGCCGCTCCGGTGCAACCAACGTGACGCTGGTGACGTTGTTGATCCCGTTGACGACCATCCTGCTCGGGTCGCTGGTGCTCGGCGAAAGCATCTCGTTGCGGGAGATCGGCGGTGCGCTGGTGATCGGGAGTGCGCTGCTGGTGATCGATGGTCGCATCTTCAGCGTCATTCGTCCTTCGCCGCGACCGTCCTGCTGAACCGCTCGCGCACGATCACTTCGTGCCGAACATCCGATCGCCAGCATCGCCGAGACCGGGCACGATGTAGGCGTGGTCGTTCAGCTTCTCGTCGATCGCGGCGGTCCAGATCGGAATGTCCGGATGCTCCTTCTCGAATTGCGCGATGCCCTCAGGTGCCGCCAGCAGGCAGACGAAGCGGATGTCGCGGGCGCCGCGCGCCTTCAGCAGCTCGGCCGCCGCGCAGGCCGAATTGCCGGTCGCAAGCATCGGGTCCATCAGGATCACGGTGCGGTCGGTCAGGTCCTGCGGCGCCTTGAAATAGTACTCGACGGCCTGCAGCGTCTTCGGGTCACGGTACAGGCCGATATGGGCGATGCGCGCGGACGGCATCAGCGCCAGCATGCCGTCGAGGAAGCCGACGCCGGCGCGCAGGATCGGCGCAAGCGTCAGCTTCTTGCCGGCGATCTTCGGCGCCTTCATCGGCGCGATCGGCGTTTCGATGTCGACCAGCTCGAGCGGCAGGTCGCGCGTGACCTCGTAGGCCAGCAGCATGCCGATCTCGTTCAACAGCTCACGGAAGCCCTTGGTCGAGCGGTCACGCTCGCGCATCAGCGAGAGCTTGTGCTGGACCAGCGGGTGATCGACGACGTGAACGTTCGTGTTTGCCATGCTTCAAGTCCAGCGGGATCGGAGATTCTGTGGAAGATGGATGCGCGCCGGCCTCATGGCAGCACCTCGCGGCGATCGGCGAGCATGGCCTCGGCCTCGTTGCGGCGCTCCGACAACAGCCCGGCGCTGGCGTCCTGGATCAGGTTGAGCAGAACCTGCGCATCGCTGAGCCTCGGCACCGTCACATAGTCGGCGCCGGCGTCGTAGAGATCATTGACGTCCGCGAGCAGGTCGGCGGTGGCGACGATCTTGGCCGTGGCATTAATGCTGCGGACGTGCCGCACCAGCTTCTCGTTGTTGGCGCCCTTGAGCAGCGAATCCGGGATGCTCAGGATGATCAGCTCGGCCTGGCCGACCCCCGCATGAACCAGCGTGTCGACATTGCTGATGTCGCCATAAGTCACCTGGATGCCGCGATCGGACAGGGTGCGAAACACCACCGGATTGAAATCGACCACGCCGATCTGCTCCAGCAGCGCCGGCTGGTTGCGCTCGATCTCGCTGAGCAGCGCGCTTGCCGTGCGGAAGAATCCGAGGAGAACGATCGGCCGTCCGGCGCCGTGTCCGCCCTCATGGCCGGCCTCGCCGTCCTTGCTTGCATCGAGGTCGCGCAGACCGATCCGCTTGAGCAGCGGGATGCTTCGCCGCGCGATCGGATCGGAGCGAACGATGACGAAGGTCGAGAGCACCGCGAGCAGCACGAAGGCAAAGGACGCCGCGCTCGACGTGCCGTTCTTGAGGTGACCGGCGGCGGCTCCGGTCTGGATCACCACCAGCGAGAATTCGCTGATCTGGGCAAGGTTGAGCGCCGGCAGCAGGCTGGCGCGCAGGCCCTGCCGCATCATGTACAGCGGCGTGAACGTGGTGAGCAGCCGGCTCGCCACCGTGAACAGCGCGATCACCAGCGCCAGCCCGACAACGGACATCGTCGGGATCGGGATGGTCATGCCGAGCGCGACGAAGAACAGCGTGATGAAGAAATCGCGCAACGTCGTGACCTTGGCGGTGACGTCGAGCGCATAGGGGAAGGTCGATAGCGAGACGCCCGCGACCAGCGAGCCCATCTCGCGTGACAGGTGCAGCCTTTCTGCGATCTCGCCGATCAGGAAGCACCAGGCCAGCGCGCCGAGCAGGATCAGCTCCGGGGTACGCGCGATGCGATGGAACACCGGCGGCAAGACGTAGCGGCTGAGGAGCAGGGCGATCGCGACCAGCGTGCCGGCGCGGGCGAACGACAGCAGGATCACGCTGACATGGAGGTCGTCGAGGCTCGGCTGCACCGCCAGGAACAGGATCGCGAACACGTCCTGCAGCACGAGCACGCCGAGCGTGATACGGCCGGGCAGGGTGTCGAGCTCGCGCTTCTCGTACAGCACCTTGACGATAATGACGGTCGAGGACAGCGCGCAGGCGACGCAGAGATAGAGTGCGTCGTAGCTCTCGGCGCCCATCCGCATGCCGATCGCGACGAAGAACAGGATGCCGAGCGCGGCGCCGCCGAGCAGCTGGACGCCGCCCGCGATGAGAATCACCGGGCCGGCGCGGATGATCTTCTTGAGGTCGATCTCGAGCCCGATCATGAACAGCATGAAGATCAGGCCGAGCTCCGAGATCACGGAAATCGACTCCTGGGACTTGACCCAGCCGGTGCCGAAGGGGCCAATGGCGAAGCCCGCGACCAGATAAGCGAGAATCGAGGGCTGGCGCCATTTATGCGCTGCCAGTCCAAGCACCCACGCAAACAGGATGCAGAGCGTGATGTCGCCGATCAGTTCATGCATGAAGCAACCCCCGAGGCGGCAACTTATGTCGTGCCGCCGCGCAAGGAAACCCGCAATCTGTCACATCCGGACCGGCGCATTCGCGCTGCTGCTCATCGCAGCTGCTGCGGCCGGCCCGGCGCAGGCCGCCGACGACGTGACCACCGCTTTCGCGAGCTCGCTGACGCCAGTTCCGGCGGAGCCCGTCACGGTCACGGGCGCCGTCTATGTCCCCGTCTATTCCAGCGTCGCGATGACCCCGGGCCGGGTCCAGGCCGATTTCTCGGTGACGCTGAGCATCCACAACGCCTCCGAGCAGCGGCCGCTGATCGTCCGGCGCATCAACTATTACGATACGGCCGGCACGCTGGTGGAGGCGCATCTGCGCGAGCCCGTCGCCTTGAGGCCGTTCGCGACCGTCGAGGTCTTCGTGCCCATCAAGGACACCCGCGGCGGCACGGGCGCCAATTTCGTCATCGACTGGGCCGCGACCGGTGAGATCGCCGAGCCCGTCGTCGAGGCGCTGATGGTCGGCGGCATCGGCGCCGGCCACTACGCCTTCATCAGTCAGGGCCGCCCGATCCGGCTGACCGGGCGGTGAGCGCGGGGCGGCTCAGGCCGCCCGCACGTTGCCGAGGAAACGGTCGACCTCCTGCCGCAGCCGGTCGCTTTCCTGCGACAGCGACTGCGCCGCCGACAGCACGTTGCCCGAAGCAGAGCCGGTCTGCGAGGCGCCGCGCTGGACGTCGACGATGTTGGTATTGACCTCGGTGGTGCCGCGCGACGCCTCCTGGATGTTGCGCGAGATCTCCTGCGTCGCCGCGCCCTGCTGCTCGACGGCGGCGGCGATGGTCGAGGAGATTTCCGACAGCCGCTCGATCGTCGTGCTGATCTCCCGGATCGCCGACACCGATTCCTGCGTCGCCGCCTGGATGCCCGAGATCTGCTGGGCGATCTCACCGGTGGCCTTCGAGGTCTGCTCGGCGAGCGCCTTGACCTCGGACGCGACCACGGCGAAGCCGCGGCCGGCATCGCCGGCGCGCGCCGCCTCGATGGTAGCGTTCAGCGCCAGCAGGTTGGTCTGGCCGGCGATGGTGTTGATCAGCTCGACCACGTCGCCGATCCTCGCAGCTGCCTTCGAGAGCTCGTTGACGCGGTCGTTGGTGGTGCGCGCCTGATCGACGGCGCCGTTGGCGATGCGCGCCGATTCCTGCACCTGGCGGCTGATCTCGGTCACCGACGAAGTCAGTTCCTCGGTGGCCGAGGCGACCGACTGCACGTTCGTCGCGGCCTGCTCGGACGCGGCGGCCACGGTAGTGGCGAGCTCCTGCGAGCGCGTCGCGTTCGAGGTCAGCGTGCCGGCGGACGTCTCGAGCTGTGACGACGCCGAAGATACCGTCTGCACGATGCCGCCGATCGCGCTTTCGAATTCGCTGGCGAGCTTGTTCATTCCGGCCTTGCGCTTGACCTCGGCCGAGTGCTGCACTGCCTTCACTTCCTCGCTGTTGAAGCGGACGATCGCCTGCACGGTCTGCAGGTTGCGCAGCGCCTCGCCGAGCTCGTCGTCGCGCTCCACCGGGATGCGGTTGTCGAGCTTGCCCTGGCTGATGTTCTGCATCGCGTCGTTGAGCACCTTGAGCGGCCGCAGCACCGCGCGGATGCTCTGCAGGCTGAACGTAGCACCGATTCCGATACCCGCCAGGATCATCACCGAAATGATCGCGAGCACCACCAGATATTGTCTCTCGGCCTCCTCGTAGAGCGTCTTGCCTTCCTTCACCTGGATCTGAACGAGCTTGTCGAGCTCGTGCTTGGCGGCCTCGAACAGATCATGCCCCTTGGTGGCGATATGCTGGCTCGCCTCGTCGAACTTGCCCTGCTCGAGCAGAGCCAATCCTGGCCTGATGCCTTCCTCCAGATAGGCCTTGCGCCTGATCGCGAAGGCATCGGCGACGATCTTCTCCTCCGGCGTCAGGTAGCTCGCCATGTAGTCGGCCCACACCTTGGTGATCCTGGCGCTGTTTCCGTCCACCAGCGCCCTGATGCCGTCGATCGGTTTTCCGGCCTTGCCGTTCGCCGCCGCGGACTGTTGCGACGACATGTTCTGCAAGGTGCGATCGTTGATCTCGAGCAATTGCGCCAGCGGGATCGTGCGATCCTCGTACAGCGACTTCATGGCGACGTTGGTGGAGCGGGTCGACAGCAGGCCGGCCGCGCCGATGATCAGCATGAACACGCCCAGCACCGCGGCCAAGGTCGTCAGGCGCGCCCTGAGCGTACCCGTGAACAGCGACAGGCGGTCGAACACCGAGCGGCGGCGGATGACGCCCGCGCTGATCGCGTAGCCCTGCGCCTTGTTCTGATTCAGCAGCCCGTAGACCTTCTCGGCCTCGGCGCGCTGCTCGGCCGGCAGCTTGGTGCGGATGGAGGTGTAGCCCGTGATCTCGCCATTCTCGCGGATCGCCGACGCGGTCGCCTGCACCCAGTAGAAGTCACCGTTCTTGCGGCGGTTCTTGACGGCGCCGGCCCACGGCTTGCCTTGCTTCAGCGTGTCCCAGAGGTTGGCGAATGCGGCCTCCGGCATGTCGGGATGACGGATGATGTTGTGCGGCTGGCCCATCAGCTCGTCCGGCGTAAAGCCCGCGGCGTCGACGAACTGGTCGTTGAAATAGGTCAGCTTGCCCTTGAGATCGGTGCGCGAGACGATCAGCGTCTCGTCGGTGATCGGGTATTCGTTGGACGTGACGGGTAGATTCTTGCGCACGGATATGAACTCCAGCTGCCCAGTCGTATTTGGTGTCGGAATGCCAACCTTGGAACTAACAAGAGGCCCCAATCCGTTAAAGGTTGCGTAAAAGATGGGCACCGTAGGACTACGCGTTGTGCATTGCAGTGGGGCGGGAGCTGGGCACCGCCTCAAACAACCAGCAATTGATACCGCATGCGAAATGCCTCGTGACGCATAAGCGTCCGAGCTTCGGGCAGCGAGCCCTCGAAACGAGGGCGCAGGGAATGCCGGGTGAAGGCCTCACCCATGGCCCGCCTGCGAAAAAAATGCAGGCGGCAGGTACCACAGGCAAAGCCGTAGCCGGCATTCCCTGCGCAATGGTTTTAACAACTTATACGCGATCTCCCCGGGGACCGGGCTTTCTTGCCCCCGTCATCCGCGCCGTGACTTTATCGGCACCGGCACGAACTTAGCGCCAGCATCGGGGCGCCAGGACCACGCGACTTCGTCGTCCGCGAGCGGCCATGCCCGTCGTGCATCGCAGCCCACGTCCACCGCAACCCGCCCCAACGTCCGTGACGACGCGTACGCCCCTCGCAACGAGGCGGGATGGCCGGATCATACACGAATTCTGTAAAAGCGAAAGAGGAAAGTTGGGGTTGACTGTGCGACCGGAACACCTCATCGGCCGAAAGCCGCGAATTTGGCGCATGATTGGTGTCGGGCACGGACGTATCCGCAAGTTGCGGAGACCCTGGTTTGCAGCTTTGCTCTTGGCAGGCGGCTCCTGATGGAGGAATCAGGTATGAGAGTGGTTTCGCGGAAAGGCAAATAATGAATGGGCCTGCAATTCTCGTCAGAACGCTCTCGTCGGAAAATCTGACCGATAGTTACGGAAACGCTTGGCAGTATCATTCGCGCAGTGATCGCCACTCCAAGGTCGCGTGTTGGGGCGTGATCTTTGACCTAATGGCAACGACACCGCTCCTGAGACGACATGTCGAAGAAGGCGCAGTGTGTTTCGGTATTAATCACGAAATGCGGGACTTCGTTCAGGATCGGAAGAAGAATCTCGACCTCGTGCTCTGCACGCCCGGCGGGCTGAGGACCAAGCACACCTTGGCAAGTTACGCAAAGGACTGCCAGATCGAATTGTCGGCACAAGAGCAGTCATTGTTCGAATCGTTGCCAGAATTGACGCGAGCGCCCGTTGGTTCGGTATTGATGGCGCTGGAGGCGAAGGCTTGCATGACCGCTCACCAGCGCGCCCTTCCGCGGCTCTACGACGAGCTGAACTCGTCTCACCTCACGGTCCATGGAGCGAGCGATCAGGCAATCGCGGTCGCCTTTACGATGGTAAATGTTGCAGAGACCTATCTCAGCCCTGATCTCAACAAGAAGAACAGATATTCCGATCCGCAATGGAGCCACCACAAACAGCCACGAGATGCTGAGCTCGCCATCGGCAAGATTAAGCAGCTTCCGCGTCGCTCGAAAGCCGGGGATGTAGGCTACGATGCGATCGCAATCGTCGTGGTTGATATGGCGAACGACGGGAGACCGGTCGAACTACTGGAAAAAGACCCAGCGCCTCAAAAAGGCGACATCTACCACTACGAGAGCATGATCAATCGGCTCTCAGGCATCTACGCGACGCGGTTCAAGGACCTTAGCTAGTCTGTTCCGAATTCGTTCCCGCTGACACTCCCACACGACGACCACACGAAACCCTGCCTTGCGAAGACTGATAACCGATCGCGCATCTCGCCTCCGGTTGTCACGAAACTTCGCAGTCCAAAAACCGCGATTTGATTTGGGGATCGTTGCTTTCGAGCAGTTCGTATGATGATGCCAGTAGCATCCGTTGACGAAGATTGCCCAGCGCCTCGAACGATTGGCAAAGTCCGGGCTTCCGGGAAGCTTCTTTACGTTCTTGCGATAATAGTGCCCGAGCTCGCGGAGAACGACTGCAACTTCCGTCTCGATCTTGGTCCCCCGCTGCCTTATACGCGCCATCCGGGCAGAAGATTCAGGGGTGAGACGTATTCGCTTCATTCCGCAGCGACTGCAAAGCCTCGCTGAACCACGTTCTCACGCGCCTCCATGCGGAGTAGATGACCGCGAAGCCGGTCCTGAAAACCGTCGGCAAAACGTAGCTTTGCCCGTTCCGTTCTCGAAAGAAAGCCTCGCGTGGCACGTGCCGACAACAGCTTTCCGTCATGCCGAAGAAAATCGGTCAAAGCTGGTCGCTCTTCCCATTTCGGGTACGCATTGATCTGAACCGCATGCCGACGATCACCGTCGAAACGTGCTGCCCTCGGCCATCGGCCGTTCGCCGGCATTTCTGCATCCCGCTTCATCTCATAATTTCCGGGGCGGTTGAGACGCTTTCCAAGCCACTTGGCCACGGGAACGCTCACAGCATTTCCAACTAGCGACCATCGGATCGAGGCTCGGGCAATGTCTTCGGCAGGACGCGTCCAGTTCTCCGGAAATCCCTGAAGGCGCTCTGCATCCCTGATGTCGGGCGTTATCACGTCGCCGCTCGGAAGCAGGATCGCCGGAGGCGAAGCAATACCAACCGTCGAACCGTTCTTCAACGTGGGGATCGAATCGGGAGCCCATCCGAGTCCTCGGATGCCTTCTGTCCAGTAAAATCCGTGGGCGTAGGCATCGAGGTCGGTTGGCAACACGCCAGGTTCCGCTTCATCTGCCAGAACGACCTTTGCCGGATCGACATCCGTCGTCGTGGCGACGAATAACACGCGTTCGCGCCTCTGCGGCAGGAAGGAGAGTGAATTTACGACACGATAGGCCCAACGATAACCGCGTTCTTCGAAGCACTCGACCAGAGTGCGCATCGCGCTCCCTCTATCTAGCTGCAACATGAAGGACACGTTTTCCAATACGACCCAGGGAACGCGCCCACAATCGAGAAGCCGAAACACTTCGCTGACCAACCCAGACCGTGCACCGCCAATCCCGGCAGTGTGACCCGCTTGGCTGAGGTCCTGGCAAGGAAATCCGCCAACCACCAAGTCGATCTCTCGAGGAAGCGCCTTCAGCTCACGAACGTCGTTCGGGCGCGGAACGTCCGGCATCTTCGTCGCGAGCACCGCCCTGGCGGGCTCCCAAATCTCGCAAAGCAAACTTGGTTCGTGACCAGCCGCGGCCAAGCCCCGCTCGAAGCCGCCAACCCCGGCAAATAAGCCAGCTACTTTCACTTCCAAGCCTAGTTTGAGGAATCGTACTTACGTCTCCATATCAAGTTCTTATTATGTTCTCAACCCCTCTCTGTCAGGAAAGCCTGAAATGCCCAGCTTATCCCCATGTCCGTTCCGCGGCAGACCCGCATCATGCCTCGATAAAGAATTGGCCAGTTTCATAGGTGCGACCTCGACAGGGTCACCTTGTACACTCCGGGCGGCGCAAAGAGAGATGAGCCAAATGCGGAGGCGAGACCGTGTAGCTCTCACGCCTCCGCCGGCCAAACCGCTTGGACGCAAATGGCGTGGGGGTATTCGGCTAAAGGGGATGCATGCCGAGCATGGGCCCGTTCAGCCGAATGATGGCGTTTCGGCGAACATGATGCTAAGGGCGAACCGAGCATCCTGCTGGCGGAGCCGTCGTCTCCGTGTTCGCCGCGAACAGGACGGAGCTACGCATGAGCACCGGAATCAGTCGAGGCGTGTTTTGGGCAGGCGGTTTCGTGGCCGCGCTCGCGGCGGGCGCTGCCGCGATCGTGCTGGCGCCTGGTATCGGTCTCGACCTTTCGATCTTCAAGCGTGAGCCGTCGGCCGCAAGCCCGACGGATGCTGCAGCACCGCGAGCGGCGTCTGCCCCAGCGGCTCCGGGCCGCGCGGTGGTGGAGCAGGAGCCGGCAGACCCGGGCGGCGCGAAGCAAGCTGCGGCCGCGCTGGCGACTGCCCGACAACAGGCTAGCGGTCTGGCAGCGCTGTTGGCGCCGGTCGCGCCAGCCGCCCTCGACAGCGACGAGCCGTCGTTCGACGTGGTCAGCGTGGAGCCCTCGGGGGAGACCGTGGTCGCAGGCCGGGCCGCGCCCGGCGCGACCGTCGAACTGCTGCGCAACGGCGAACCGCATGCGCAAACGGTTGCCGATCGATCGGGACAATTCTCCATGGTTCCGCCTCCCTTGCCGGCTGGAGCGTTCGACCTGACCCTGCGGTCACGGCAGCTCGACGGCCGCGAGGTGTCATCCAAGCAGAGCGTGGCCGTCGTGGTCGACGCCCGAAAGCAACCGCCTACGGTCGCGTTGATCGCGCCGGACCAGCCGACCCGCGTGCTGTCGAAGCCTGAGGGGGCGACGCCTCAGGCCGTGGCGATAGAGGCCGTGGACTTCGAGCCGAACGGAAATCTGCGCGTCAGTGGACGGGCCCGGCCCGGCGCGACGGTGCGGCTCTATCTCAACGATCGCCTGGTCAGCTCGGCCATTGCCGGTGCTGACGGTCGTCTCGCGGCGACCATCAAGGACGCCGCCTGGGGCAGCAAGGACCGGTTGCGGCTCGACGAGGTGGATGCCAAGTCGGGCACGGTTCAGGCCCGCGCGGAAGTGCCTTTGAACGTACCGGAGACGCTGACCACGGCCTCGCTGCCCGCGGCCGCCGGCCAGGGGAGCGCAGCCGCTCCCGCGAGCGCAAGCGCTCCAGGCGCGCGCACGCAGCTTGCGGCGGCATCGCCGGCCGACCTCAAGGACATGGCGGCATCACCCGCCCGCGGCGGTGGCGCCAGGACGATCACCGTGTCGCGCGGCGACAGTCTGTGGCACATCAGCCGGCGCCTGCTCGGCGAGGGCACGCGCTATGCGGTCATCTACCGTGCCAACCGCGAGCAGATCCGCCGGCCCGATCTGATCTATCCCGGCCAAGTGTTCGTGCTGCCGGCCAAGCGCTAGGCGGGGCTGAACTGACCGCTCGCGCAGATCCATGATTGAACCATCGCTGTCATCGTCCGCGAAGGCGGACGATCCAGTACGCCGAGACGTCGCGGTTCGCATCTTCTGCCGCGGAATACTGGATGCTCCGCTTTCGCGGAGCATGGCGAGGGTGGAGACGGCCAGACTTCCACCGCCCATCAATTGCCGGCTCTCAGGAAACGGTGTCTAGGCGAGCGGCTCATGAGCCAGCTCCCCCAGCCGTTCGACGCTGCGCTCGATGCGTGCGTCCCAGTCGTGGCTGCAGCTCAGCCGCAGGCAGTTGCGATAATCTGATGTCGCCGTGAACAGGCTGCCGGGCACGAAGCAGATGCGTTCGCGGATGGCGTGGTCATAAAGTGCGTCGGAATTGAAATCCGCGGGCAGCTCCAGCCAGAGCACGAAGCCGCCTCTGGGGTCGGTCATCCGCGTCTCCTTGGGGAAGCTGCGGTCGACAGTGCGGCGCATGCGGTCCATGTTGGCGGCGAACACCTTGCGGATGCGCCGCAGATGGGCGTCGTAGCCGCCGGAGCCGAGGAAATCCGCCATCGCCTTCTGCGGCAAGGCCGCGCCGCTCAGCGACAGCGCGAACTTCGCGGCAAGGATCTGATCGTGGCGGCGGTTGGAGGCGAGCCAGCCGATGCGATAGCCCGGCGCGATGGTCTTCGAGAACGAGCTGCACAGGATGATGTCGGCCTTCGGGGCGATCGCGGCGAATGGGCGCGGCCGGTCGTCGCCGAAGCTGATGTCGCCGTAGATGTCGTCCTCGATCAGCGGCACGCCGTGGCGCGTGAGCACGCGGATGATGGCGGCCTTGCTGGCATCGTCGGTGCGCGTGCCCAGCGGATTGTTGAAGCTCGAGGCGAGCAGGCAGGCGGCGACGCGGCGCGCGCCGAGCGCCTTGTCGAGCGCGGCGACGTCGACGCCACGGGTCGGATCGGTCGGCAGCTCCAGCGCGCGCAGGCCGCGGGCTTCGAGCACCTGGAGCAGGCCGAAATAGGTCGGGGATTCGATCGCGACCGCGTCGCCCGGCCGGGTGGTGACGCTCAAGGCGATGTTCAGCGCCTCGGTGCAGCCGTTGGTGATGAGGACGCCATCGGGCGGCACGGCGTGGCCGAGGCGCAGTGCGCGCGCGGAGATCTGCGCGCGCAGCTCGGCATCGCCATGCGGATCGGCGTAGATGTTGTAGTGGCGGCCATGGACGCGGGCGCAGCGGGCGAGATGACGGTCGAGCCGCTCGGCGGCGAGCAGGCCGGCGCTCGGGAGGGCGCAGCCCAGCGGCGTATAGGTCGGGTCGCCGGCAAAGGCGAGCACGCTGAAGACGGGACTGGAGACGGCCACCGGGTTGGCGCGCTGCGGCGGCTGCGACGCGGTCGGCAGCGCGCGCTGCCGGTGGCTCCGCTGCGTGACGTAGAAGCCGGATTTCGGCCGGGCTTCGAGCACGCCGCGATCTTCCAGCAGGCGATAGGCCTGCACCGCCGTGGTCAGACTGACGCTGTGCTGGGCGGCGAAGGCGCGCACCGAGGGCGCGCGCATGCCCGGACGCAGGACGTTGTCGTCGACCAGCGCCGTGAGGTGGCCGGCGAGGGCTTCGTAGAGCGGCGAAGACGGGGTGCGCTGGTCCATACAGATCATCCAATCGCAAATCTGTACTGGTGGCAATCGGGCGTCTCTGTATCTGTCATCCCCAGTCCCCCGGGCGGTAGCTTGAGCGCATCACTCGGAGCTCAGCCATGCCGCACGTGCCCAGC
Organism: Bradyrhizobium sp. SZCCHNR1043; assembly: GCF_032489675.1. Classification (NCBI taxonomy): domain Bacteria; kingdom Pseudomonadati; phylum Pseudomonadota; class Alphaproteobacteria; order Hyphomicrobiales; family Nitrobacteraceae; genus Bradyrhizobium; species Bradyrhizobium sp. SZCCHNR1043. Next base: position 191,259 of record NZ_JAUEYN010000010.1, on the reverse strand, counting down.
CGTTTCCCGTACAACGACATCATCAGCTTGACCTCGCAGCCGGTCCGCTACGATCTCGCCGAGAGCATCGGCCCGGATCTTGGGCTTGACGACCTGCTCGCGGACGGGCTCGGCGACGCGCTGACGGATGTTGTGCTGAGCTATGGTCCGACCGAAGGCCACCCCGAGCTGCGCGAGCTGATCGCCGCGCGACATGGTGTCGGCGCTGACGACGTCATCACCACCGTCGGCGCCATGCAGGCGCTGTTCCTGACGGCCTTCGTTCTCAGCGCGCCCGGCGCGGAGGTCGTGATCGGACGTCCTGCGTTTCCCAACGCGCGCAACGTGCTTGCGTCGGTGGGCCTGCGCGTTCTCGACCTGCCGCTGCATTTCGATGACGGCTATCGTCTCGATGTCGGCCGCCTGCGCTCGTTGCTGACGGCGCGGACGCGGCTGGTCAGCCTGGCCTCGCCGCAGAATCCGTCCGGCGTGGCGCTGTCCGATGCCGAGCTGCGCGAGGTGCTCGCGGCGATGGACGAGATCTGCCCCGATGCGTTCCTGCTGGTCGACGAGACCTATCGCGAGGCCGTGCATGGCGAGGCGGAGCCGCGTCCGAGCGTCGTCGCGCTGGATCGGCGCATCATCAGCTGCGCGTCGTTCTCGAAATGCCATGGCGCGCCGGGCATCCGCACCGGATGGGTGATCACGCGGGACGAGGCGCTGCGCGCACAGCTCGTGCTCGGCAAGTTCAACACCACGATATCGAACTCGGTCGTCGATGAGGCGATCGCGCGATCGATCCTGCGGAATCTCGACGGGATCATGGGCGAGCGGCGCCGTCATCTTGCCGAGGGTCTGGCGCGCACCGCCGGCTTCGTTGCCGCCCATGCCCGCCTGCTCGAATGGATCAGGCCGGATGCGGGCGCGCTGTGCTGCATCAGGCTCAGGCGCGAGATGTTCGAGGACGCGGCGGTGGCGCGCTTTCATCGCGAGCTGGCCGATCGCGAGACTCGCGTCGGTCCGGGATCGTGGTTTGGCGACGAGGCGCGGGTATTCCGTCTCGGCTTTGGCGTGCTCGCGTTGCCCGAACTCGACGAGGCGCTGCGGCGCGTCTCACAGGCGCTGAAATAGGCGTCCGTTATGGCGGTCGATCAGCCGTCATTGCGAGCGAAGCGAAGCAATCCAGGGCTGCGAGTGCGACTCTGGATTGCTTCGTCGCTTCGCTCCTCGCAATGACGGTGCCCCAAGATGACCTTTCGCCAAGCGGCGGGCCTCTTCTCAGTTGGATCGGTCACTCCCCAGTTTCGGTTATCGAAACCGACCCCCTGACCTCGCGCATTTGCGTTACGATGGCTGCACGCATTGTCTCACGAGGTGTCCATGCACGATCTCACCCGCTGCGTTCAGCACCCTGCCGTGTCGCATGACGGCTTCACGTCGCTGGCCGTTCCCACCTATCGCGCCTCGACCATCGTCTATGACGATCCGCAGGACTTTGCCGGGCGCGCCGCGCGCGGCCTCGACGGCTACACCTATGGCCTGCACGGCACGCCGACGACACGGACGCTGGAAGCGCAGATCACCGCGCTGCATGGCGGCGAGCGCACGGTGCTGGTGCCGTCCGGACAGGCCGCGGTCGCGATCACGATGCTCGCCGTGCTCAAGCCCGGCGACACCGTGCTGATCCCCGATCACGTCTATCCGCCGGTGCGGCATCTGTGCGCCAATTATCTCGCCTCGCGCGGCATCGCGCATCGCGTCTATGATCCGCTGATCGGCGCCGGGATCGCCGATCTCATCGACGCCAGCACCAAGCTGGTCTGGCTGGAGTCGCCGGGCTCGGGCACGATGGAGGTGCAGGACGTGCCGGCGATCGCGCGGGCCGCGCGGGCGCGGGGCGTGCTCACCGGTTGCGACAACACCTGGGCGAGCCCGCTGCTGTTCAAGCCGCTGGCGCATGGCGTCGATTTCGCAGTGGAGGCGCTGACCAAATATGTCGGCGGTCATTCCGACCTGCTGCTCGGCTCGATCACGGTTGGGGATCTCGGCCTGCGCAAAGCGCTGAAGGAGGTGCTCGGCGTGCTCGGCATCGGCGTCTCGCCGGACGAGGCGGCGCTGGCGCTGCGCGGCATCGAGACGATGGGCGTGCGCATGGCGCATTCCGGCCGGGTCGCGCGCGAGTTCGCCGAGCGCCTGCAGGCCGCGCCGGCGGTCGCGCGCGTGCTGCATCCGGCGCTGCCGTCCTGTCCCGGCCACGAGATCTTCGCGCGCGACTTCAAGGCCGCGAGCACGGTGTTCAGCCTGGTGATCAAGCCGGAGTTCACGGCGCGAATTAATCCGGCGCTCGGCCATGTCCGCCTGTTCGCGATCGGCGCCTCCTGGGGCGGCACCCACAGCCTGATCGCGCCGATGGATGTGGTCGCCGACCGCACGGTGCGGCCGTGGAATGCCGCGGAAGGATTGGTGCGGCTCAGCATCGGACTCGAGGAGCCGGGCGAACTGTGGGACGACCTGTCGCGCTTTCTGGATGCGCTGGTGGCGGGCTGATCAGCCAGCGCTCAACCTGATCCCCGCGCGCAAGAATTTCTGCGGGTCGACGGCTTCGCCGTCGATGCGGGTCTCGTAGTGCAGATGCGGGCCGGTCGAGCGGCCGGTCGAGCCGACCTCGCCGATGATGTCGCCGATCTTCACCTGCTGGCCGATCTTGACGTTGATCTCGGAGAGATGGCCGTAGCGGGTGGAGAGGCCGTTGCCGTGATCGACCTCGACCATGCGGCCATAGCCGCCGGCCCAGCCGGCATTGACCACCTTGCCGTTCGCGGTCACGCGAACCGGATCGCCGGTGGCAGCACGGAAGTCGAGCCCGGTATGCATCGCGGGACGGCCGAGGAACGGATCCGAGCGCACGCCGAAGCCGGAGGTGAACTCGACCTCGCCGATGACCGGCTTGCGATAGGGTACCAGCGACAGCGCGCGGTTCATCTTCTCGACCTGGGCGCGGGTGATGCTGATGCGGTAGAGCTGACGCTCGAACGGACCAGATTCGGCGCCGAGCTTGACCGGCACGAACGGGCCGCCCATGCCGCCCTTCGGCGCGGCCGCCTCGATCTGACCCATGTCGAGGCCGAGGTCGGTGATGACGCCGCGCATCCGCCGCAGCTTCGATTCCAGCGTCTCCTCGGCCGAGGACAGCATCGCGATCTGCCGCGCCTCGACCTGGTCGAGCGAGCGCGTCAGCCGCGTCAGCACGCTGTCGACGCCGGCGAGCTTGGTCGATGGGTTCGGCTGCGCATTCGCCATCACGGGGCTGCGCGATTCGAGCCGGGCCTCGCGATCCGGCGGCGCGGTGAAGATCACGGTGTCGCTGATCGGCGACGGTTTTGGCGCGGACGGCGCCGACTCGGTTGCCGCGGGTCCGCGCGCCGGCAGACGGATCGAGCCGGTGACGTCGGGCATGCTACCCAGCGCGGTGGCGCGGCCCTCGAGCGCGGTCTGCCGCTTCAGAATCTGGTCGAGCTTCTGGTCGAACTGTTCCTGGTCGAGCAGCTGGCGGCTGGTGGCGCGGTCGACCTTGGCGCGCAGCTCGGCGATGCGGTCCTCATAGGCGTATTGCATCTCGGCCTGGCGCGCGATCAGCCGCGTCAGCACGTCGTCGCGGAAGGCGAAATAGGTCGCGGTCGCCGCCGACCAGAGGCCGAGCAGGCTGACGGTGCCGACCACGATCCAGAACACCACGGGGCCGATGCGCACCTGCTTGCCGGCATGCACCAGCGTGTAGTCGCCCTGCGATGCGGCCGCGACCTGCGCCGGATGGCTGACGGGTGCACGCCGATGGTGGTGGGCGTGCCCGCGATCATGAGGATGGTGCTGGGGATATTCGGCGTGATGGCCGGAACGATACGACATCGGCACTCCCGCGCCGGCCGGAGATCGTCATTCCAGCGGCGTCATTTACGGGAGCGATTTGACCTCTGCATGGTTAATTTTCCGCCAACGCCGTCAGGCGCATTCTCAGAGCGCGCGCGTCGCCGCCAGCACCGCATCGGCGTGGCCGTCGACCTTGACGTTGCGCCACACTTTGGCGACGCGGCCGTCGGCGCCGATCAGGATGGTGCTTCGGATGATGCCGAGGAACTTGCGGCCATAGAGCGACTTCTCGCCCCAGGCGCCGTAGGCCCCCAGCATCTCGTGCGTCTCGTCCGAGATCAGGGGCACGGCGAGATCGTGCTTGTCGCGGAAATTGTCCTGTGCCTTGACCGAATCGGCGGAGACGCCGAGCACGGCGGCGCCGGCGGCGGCGAAGTCCTTCGACAGGCGGGTGAAGTCGATCGCCTCCTTGGTGCAGCCGGGCGTATTGGCCTTGGGATAGAAGAACAGCACGAGCTTCCGGCCGGCATAGTCGGCCAGCGAGACGGTTCCGCCGCCATCGCGCGGCAGCTTGAAGGCGGGCGCCTTGGCGCCCTCGGCGAGGCCCGTTCCGGCCGCAGCCGGCGTCGCGGGTTTGGCCTTCGCCGCCCCGGTTTTGGTGGGCGCGGCTTTGGTCGTCGCGGTCTTTGCGGAGGTCGTCTTGGCGGCTTTCGTCAATGTCGGTTTGGCCGTCTTCTTGGTGGCCTTCTTGGCCGCGGTGGCAAGCCGGTTCCCGTCAATCGCCCCGTAGGACGCCGGGTTGGAGGATTTCTTTTGTGATTCCTTTGACATACGCCTTCCTTTCGTCGCTTTCGGCGGCTCAAAAATGAAAGTATCTCGGTTCTTGTCCGGTGTCCCGGGATCGATCTGGCATCCGTGCTTCGCGGCGCGCAGGGGATCACGCCTCTTGCGATGAAGGGAAGATCATGGCTACCAGCAGGCGTGAGCACCAGCGCAGTCGAGCACAGTGCAATGACGACTCTCGTACCGTCCGGATCAGACGCTCCACCAAAAATTTCGTCCGGCGGTGGAGCGGCGCCGGTCCGCTGGCGCGAGCAGGTGGGCAAACCTGACGGCGGTGGGGTATGGTGACGGGGATTTCGCGCGTCGTCCGCGCCGCCGGCGTACCGCCGGCAGGCGTGTTGACAGCTCCCGCCGAAGCGTGACGGGATCATTGGGGGATCGGGCCCTGCCGGCAGTGAGCACGCGCGCTGCGTGAACGGGCGGGGCTACACCGGCGACCGACCTGGCCGAGGCCAGATTGGCACGAAATGTTTCGGACACGAGGGGCCGGCACCGAGAGGCAATGGCAAGACAGACATCACCCCACCGGCCCCATCTGCAAGCGGACACCCAGGGCCAACAGTGGGATGAGGCCGACTGGGATGTGGCCGACCAGTACGAGGCCGCCGCCGAGCCCGACGAGAGGGCTGGGCAGCGCGCCCGCCGCCTGTTGTCGCGGTCCGATTCGGGCGAGAGCACCGGTCGATTCGGCGGATCGCGCCCGCGTGTGCCGGGCGGCCGCATGGTCAAGCGGGTCGTCGTCACCTTGGCATCGCTGATGCTGCTCGTGGGGCTCGGCTTCGCCGGCCTGTGGCTGCGGCTGGGTGCGGGCCCGATCAGCCTCGATCTGGCGACGCCGTGGCTCGCGGCGGCGATCGAGGACAATATCGGCCACGGCAACACCGTCGAGGTCGGCGGCACCCAGATCGAGCGCGCCGGCCGGATCCGGATCGCGGTCCGGATCCGCGATATCATCGTGCGCGATCAGGATCACGCCATCGTCGCCAGCGCGCCCAAGGCCGAGGTGCGGCTGTCCGGCGCTGCGCTGCTGATGGGCCAGCTGCGCGCCGAGAGCCTCAAGCTGGTCGACGCCGAGCTTGCGATCCGCATCACGCCGGACGGCACCGTCACCGTATCGACGGGTGAGACCAACAAGCCGCTGGCGACGGGCGTCGCCTCCAAGCGCGACGCCGGCCTGCCGCCGACATTCCCGCGGCCGGGACAGGCCGCGCCACCGCCCAATGCGCCGGGACCGCAGGCCGGCTCGCAGCCGTCAGCACCGACCACTTCGACTTTGCCTGCGGCCGCCGCGCCAGCCGCGCCCCAGAACGGCCTGCTGGCCGGCCTCGACTGGCTCGACAGCCTCAGCCTGACCGGGCTCGATGGCCAGAACCTGAACGAGATCGGGTTGAAGAACGGCGTGCTGGTCGTCGACGACCAGCAGCGCGGCAACAAATGGACGTTCGAGAACATCAGCCTCAGCCTGCGCCGGCCGTCCGGCGGCGGGGTGGCGCTGAGCCTCGGCGAAGAGGGCGCCAAGCCGTGGCAGCTGCGCATTCTGGTCGGGCCGCAGGCCAACGGCGTGCGCACGGTCGACATCAAGGCTGACAAGGTCTCCACCAGCAACATCCTGCTGGCGATGCGCCTCAAGGATCTCACCTACATGGCGGACCTGCCCATGAGCGGCGAGATCAAGGGCGAGCTCGCGCGCGACGGGCTGCCGACTTATCTGCGCGGCAAGATCAACATCGGCGCGGGCAAGATCATCGACACCGATACGCCCGACTATCCGATGGCGATCGACTCCGCCGAGATCAGCATGGAATGGGACGCCGGGCGCCGCGTGCTGGTCGCGCCGTTGAAGGTGATCTCGGGCGCCAACCGCGTCACGCTCAACGCCAATGTCGAGCCGCCGAACGACACCGCAAACGACTGGCGGCTGGGTCTCAACGGCGGCACCATTCTGCTCGGCGCCATCGAAAACGAGCCGCCGCTGATCTTCAACCGCATCTCGATCAACTTCCGCTTCGACACCGAGGGCAAGCGCGTGCTGCTGACGCAGGCCGAGGTGTCCAACGGCGAGATTGGCGTCGCCGGCACCGGCAGCGTCGAATATGCCGGCGAGCCGCGGCTGAAGCTCGGCTTCGCGGCGACGCCGATGCCCGCGCTGGCGATGAAGCGGATCTGGCCGGCGCTGATCGTGCCGGAGGTGCGGGCCTGGATCATCGAGCGCATCGAACGCGGCTCGGTGCAGCGGATCGATGTCGCGGTCAACTCGCCGACGCGCAACCTGCCGCGCAAGGGGCCGCCGATTCCCGACGATGGTCTCGACGTCAACATCGTCGCCACCAATGTCACCGTGCATCCGGTCGACGGCCTGCCGTCGGTGCGCGATGCCGACGTGAAGGCGCATGTCACCGGCCGCACCGCGACGGTGACGATCGGGCAGGGCGTCGCGGATACTCCGGCCGGACGCAAGCTCAACTTCTCCGACGTCGTGTTCGAAGTGCCGGACATGGCGCCAAAGCCGTCGCCGTCGCGGGTACGCATGCGCGTCGAAGGGCAGGTCGCCGCTGCCGCCGAGATCCTCGCCTCCGACCGGCTCAACGATCTGTCGTCGATGCCGATCGATCCCAACCAGACCAAGGGAACGTTCCAGGCCAGCGTCAATCTCGCGATGCCGGTCAAGGGCGAACTGACCAAGGCCGACACCAGTTACGCGGTCACGGCCGATCTCAACGGCTTTGCCGCCGACAAGCTGGTGATGAACCAGAAGCTCGAGGCCAACACGCTCAAGATCGTGGCCAACACCGCCGGCTATCAGGTGAAGGGCGACGTCAAGATCAACGGCCAGCCGGCCACGCTCGACTATCGCAAGCCGACCGAGGGCGACGCCGACATCAAGATGCAGGCGATCCTCGACGATGCCAGCCGGGCCCGGCTCGGCATGGATCTGGGCACCGCGATCACCGGCAACGTGCCGCTCAAGCTCAATGGCAAGATCGCGGGCTCCAGCGATCGCGACAGCCGCATCGGCGTCGAGGCCGATCTGACCCAGCTCAAGCTCGACAACCTGCTGCCGGGCTGGGTGAAGAATCCGGGCAAATCGGGGAAGGCTACCTTCAACGTTGTCGCCAAGCAGCAATCAACACGCTTCGAGGACATCAGCATCGAAGGCGGCGGCGTCTCCATCAAGGGCTCGCTGGAAGTCGACCAGAACGGCGACCTGATGAACGCCAACTTTCCGACCTATTCGCCGTCGGAAGGCGACAAGACGCAGCTCAAGGCCGAGCGCGGCCAGGACGGCGTGCTGAAGCTGTCGATGCGTGGCGAGGTGTTCGACGGCCGCGGCTTCCTGAAGTCGGCGATCTCGGGCACCAACAAGGACGCCGACAAGAACAAGGCGCGCTCGAACCTCGACTTCGACGCCGAGGTCAAGCTTGGCGCCGTCGCCGGCTTCAACGGCGAGGCGCTGCGCAGCGTCGACGTCAAGCTCTCCAGGCGCGGCGGTGCTTTCAAGAGCTTCAATCTGAGCGGAAAGGTCGGCCGCGACACGCCGGTGACGGCCGACCTGCGCATCGGCCGCGAGGCGCCCAGCGCCGATCCGCGGGCACGCCGCCAGGGCCGCGAGGTGATCTATCTGGTGACCAATGATGCCGGCGCGCTGCTGCGGTTCGCCGACACCTATTCCAAGATGGCCGGCGGCGAGCTGGAGCTTGCGATGGAGCCGCCGACGGCCGACACCAGCCCCAAGGAGGGCTTGGCGATCGTTCGCAACTTCACCGTCAGGGGTGAGCAGGCGCTGGATCGCGCTGCCTCAGGCGCCGCACAGGGCGCCTCGCAAGGCATCGCCTTCACCATGCTGCGCGCGGAGTTCACGCGGCAGAACGGGCTGCTCTCGATCCGCGACGGCGTGGTCAAGGGACCGACGCTCGGCCTGACCATCGAAGGCAGCATCGACTACAACGTCAACCAGGTCCGGGCTTCGGGCACGATCGTGCCGTTGTACGGGCTGAACAACATGTTCAACCAGATCCCGATCGTCGGCCTGTTCCTCGGCGGCAGCAATGAGGGGCTGTTCGGCGTGACCTACGAGGTCGTCGGCACGCCGAGCCAGCCGGTGGTGCGCATCAATCCGATCTCGGCGATGCTGCCGGGCGTCACGCGCAAGATCATGGACTTCAACACCGGCAGGCAGCAATACCCGCCGGCGGAGCTGCCGCCGAACAATTGACGCTGCTGGCCGCGTCAGCGTTTGGCGACGCCATTGTGGCGGATCGAAGCGGTCAGGCGGCTCTGACGCCCGCAAGGAAGGTGTCGACCTCGCGGGAGAGCTGCTCGGCCTGCTTGGAGAGGTTGCCGGCGGCGATCAGCACGTGGCCGGCGGCGCTTCCGGTCTCATTGGCCGCCGTCGAGACGCCGCCGATGTTGGCGGTGACCTCGCGGGTGGCCTGCGCCGTCTGGGTGACGTTGCGCGCGATCTCCGCCGTGGCGGTTCCCTGCTCCTCGATCGCCGATCCGATCGTCGCGGCGATCGCCGACACCTCCTCGATGGTCAGGGTGATGCCGTCGAGCGCGCCGACCGCTTCCCTGGTCGCGTTCTGGATCTGGGCGATGCGGTCGCCGATCTCCTGCGTGGCCTGCGCGGTCTGGCTGGCCAGGCTCTTCACCTCCGCCGCGACCACGGCGAAGCCGCGGCCGGCTTCGCCGGCGCGCGCGGCCTCGATCGTGGCGTTGAGCGCCAGCAGGTTGGTCTGGCCCGCGATGCTGGAGATCAACTCGGCAACGTGCTCGATCTGCTTGGCGCCGTCGGCCAGTGCGCGAACGATCCCGTCGGTGTGGCGCGCGCTTTCGACGGCGCGTCCGGTGACCTCGGCGGATTGGGCGACCTGACGGCTGATCTCGGTGATCGACGAGGTCAGCTCCTCCGCGGCGGTGGCGACCGTCTGCACGCGCGAGCTCGCTTCCGTCGCCGCGGAGCTGACGGCGGTGGCGCGCGCATTGGTGCTCTCTGCCGTGCCGGTCATCGATTTTGCCGTCGCCTCGAGCTCTCCGGCGCCGGACGCCATCAGGGCGACGAGCTGGCCGACGGAGGCATCGAAGCGGTCGGCCATCGCAATCAGCGCGTCGCGCTTGTCCGCTTCGCTGCGCTGCTTGGATGCGGCCTGCTCCTGCTCCAGCATGCGCGCGGTGATCGCCGTCTTGCGCAGCACCTCCAGGGTCTCGGCCATGCGGCCGATCTCGTCGCCACGCTCGGTCTCGGCCACCGGCTGCTCGAGCCGCCCGCCGGCGATGTCCTGCATGCGATCCTTCAGCCGATGCAGCCCGCCGACCACGTTGTGCGAGATCAGGAAGGACAGGAGGCCGAGCAGCACGAGCAGCGCCGCGCCGATCCCCGCGAGCCGCATCAGCAGTGCATAGACGTCCGCCTCGATGTCGTCGACATAGAGCCCGTAGCTCATGACGATGTTCCACGGCGCGAAGCTGCGGACGAAGACGACCTTCCTGAGCGGCTCGGTCTGGCCGGGCCGGGGATAGAGATAGGACGTCGTGCTGCCTTCGGGTTTCTGCTGCGCAGCCTTGATCTGCGCATCGGCGATCATGACGCCGTTGGCGTCCTTGGTGCCGAGGATCTTGCCTTCCAGCTTCTCGTTGGCGGCGTTCAGAAGAAGCGCCGAATCGGACGCGTTGTAGGCGATCGGATATCCCTGGCCGTTGTTGAACGTCATCCGACGCGCAAGATAGCGGAACTTGTTCTTGGCCTCGTCCACCGACATCTTTCCTGCCGCGACCTCCGTCTGCAGCGTCTCCGCGAGGCCGTAGACGAGGTCGACCGCCGTATGCATCTGGGTGATGCGGTCCTCCAGCATGCGCGCGCGGCTGAGCCAACCGGAGACGGCCACGATCGCGATCACCGTTGCGATCGCAAGGATCACCATGCTCGCAAGCTTGGTGCGGAACTTCATGCGGCTGAGCAGTGTCACGGCGTCCTCTTCGTTGTTGTTGCCGGAACAACTATCATCAAGCTGCTTACTAATCATGAATGCGGATCTGTCGAGCCGAGTCCACTATGTGGACTGACGCGGCAATCAGGCGCGTCCCAGCACATCGTGCGCGGATGGCCCGACCGCAACTACGTGCGGAGGGAAGGAACCACGAGGAACGGGATCATGCCGATGACGACGCTCACAAGCGCGAGCAGAATGACGGCACCGTAGCCGTGGGTGAGATCGTGGATGACGCCGCCGCTCCACGATCCCAGCGCGGATCCGAGCCCGCTGCCGATCGTGATGGTGCCGTAGATGGTGCCGAGCCGCCTGCCGCGGAAGATCTTCATCGCGGTGGCCGACAGGAGCGGTCCGCGCGAGCCGATCATGCTGCCGAAGCAGACGACGAAGCCGGTGAGCAGGAAGATGTTCGGCGAGAATTGCAACGCCCACAGCATCAGGATTCCTGCGATCGATACGGCGTAGGAGAACAGCACCGACGGCCGTCGGCCGATCAGCCCATCGAGGGCCGAGACGCCGAGCATGCCGAACAGCAGCACCACGCCCGAGAAGCCCCAGGCGGTGGCGGCCTGCAGCGGCGCGAAGCCGGTGTCGATCAGATAGGCGACGACCTGCGGTGCGATGGCATACATGCCAACGGCGGTGAAGAAGAAGGTCGAGAACAACGCCCAGAAGGCGTGATGGCGCAGCGCCCGCGACAAGGTCCAGGCATCGTCGGCGAGCTCGTCGGCGACGGGCCTGGTGATGTGGGGCGCGCCGGCGGCAAACAGCCGCCAGGGCAGCAGCGCCAGCGGCACCAGCAGAATGAAGGCGGCGGCACCGAACGCCTGATATGTGCTGCGCCACCCGATCGCGTCGATCAGCAGTTGCGAGCCCGGCAGCAGGATCAGCACGCCGGCGCCGGTGGCGGAATAGATCACCGCCATCGCGGTCGGCAGCTTCTTGCCGAACCAGCGGCCCAGCAGGATCGAGTTGGGGACGTTGCCGATCAGCGCGATGCCGATGCCGACGCACAGGCCGATGCTGATCTGGAATTGCCACAGCGCCTGCGCGTGCGCGGCGGCCGTGAACGCTGAACCAAGCAGCAGGAGGCCGAGCGCATAGACGGCGCGTGGTCCGGAGTGGTCGAACAGCCGCCCGATCAGCGGAGCGGCGAGGCCGCCGGCGAGCGCCGTCAGCGAATAGATCGAGACGACCTCGGAACGATCCCAGCCGAAGCTGTCGGAGATCGGCTTGAGAAAGACGGTGAAGCTTTCTCCCAGCCCGCGGCCGATCACCGACAGCGCAAAGCAGAGACCCAGCACCACGAACGCCATGCGCACTCGTGGTGGAGCTGTCGGGGTTTCCTCGGCTTGCGCAGGCTCTCGCGGCGCGCTGATCGTCATGCCGTCAGGGAGCGCCTTTCGGCCTTCCCTGACAAGCAGGCAAAAACGAATGCGGCTATGCAGGCTTGACCAGCACGTGGCGCTTCTTGCCCAGCGACAGCTTGATCACGCCCTCGCTGGTCAGTGCAGCCGGCGTCAGCGCCATCTTCTCGTCGGTGACCGCAACGTCGTTGACGCGCAGGCCACCGCCCTTGATCTGCCGCCGCGCCTCGCCGTTGGAGCCGACGAGGCCGGCCTTGACGAAGGCGTTGAGCACGCCAAGGCCAGCGTCGAGCTCGGCCTGCGGCACCTCGACCGTCGGCAGGTTCTCGGCGATGGCGCCTTCCTCGAAGGTGCGGCGGGCGGTCTCGGCAGCGGTGCGCGCCGCCTCTTCGCCATGCAGCAAGGTGGTGGCCGCATCGGCCAGTGCCTTCTTGGCCTCGTTGATCTCGGCGCCCTGCAGTGCAGCGAGCTTCTCGATTTCGGACAGCGGCAGCGTGGTGAACAGCTTGAGGAACTTGACGACGTCGGCGTCCTCGGTGTTGCGCCAGTACTGCCAGAAATCATACGGGCTGCACTGGTCGGCATTGAGCCAGATCGCGCCCTGCGCGGTCTTGCCCATCTTGGCGCCGGACGCGGTGGTCAAGAGCGGCGTGGTCAGCGCGAACAGCTGCTCGGTGCCCATGCGGCGGCCGAGCTCGACGCCGTTGACGATATTGCCCCACTGATCGGAGCCCCCCATCTGCAGCCGGCAGCCGGTGCGCCGCGCCAGCTCGACGAAGTCGTAGGCCTGGCAGACCATGTAGTTGAACTCGATGAAGCTCATCTCCTGCTCGCGCTCGAGCCGCAGCTTGACCGAGTCCATGGTCAGCATGCGGTTGACCGAGAAGTGCCGGCCGATGTCGCGCAGCATCTCGATCCATTTCAGCTGCGTCAGCCATTCGGCATTGTCGAGCATGATGGCGTCGGTGGCGCCATCGCCGTAGCGCAGCACCTTGGCAAACACGCCGCGGATCGACGCCTTGTTGGCCTCGATCTCCTCGACCGTGCGCATCGCGCGGGTCTCGTCCTTGCCGGAGGGATCGCCGACCATCGTCGTACCGCCGCCCATCAGGGTGATCGGCTTGTTCCCGGTCTGCTGCAGCCAGTACAGCATCATCATGGTCAGGAAGTTGCCGATGTGCAGCGAGCGTGCGGTGCAGTCGTAGCCGACATAGGCGGTCGCCTGGCCCTTGGCGGCGAGGGCATCCAGCCCCTCGAAATCCGAGCACTGATGAATGAACCCGCGGCTCTGCAGCACGTTCAGGAAATCAGACTTGAAGCCAGTCATTGTCGGCGACTCTGAGCATTTGTTTACGGTATTGACCGCTTGTCGCGGGGACGTGCGGGAGGCACATGCCACGGATACGGGCGTTGTGGCATTATAAGATGCGCCGGGCTTGTACAAGCATGTGCACGGCCTGGGCGGGACCTCAAATCGGCCGTACTTGGCAAGCAGGGCAGGGTTTTTAGGTTCGACTGCAATGATTCTGACCGCACTTGGCCTCATGAGTGGCACCTCGCTCGACGGGGTGGACGTGGCCCTGATCGAGACCGATGGGCGGCAGATCAAGAGCCTCGGTCCCTCGGGCTACCGGGCCTATAGCGCCGCGGAGCGCAGCCTGCTGCGCGAGGCGCTCGCCGATGCGGTGCAGATCGAGCGGCGCGATGCGCGCCCCGGACGGGTGCGCGACGCCGAGCGCGTCGTGACGGTGGCGCATGCCGAGGCGGTCGCCGCGTTCCTGGCGCAGCACCGGCTCAAGCCCGAGGACATCGATATCATCGGCTTTCATGGCCAGACCGTGCTGCACCGCCCCGAACGCCGCCTGACCGTGCAGATCGGCGACGCGGCCGCGCTCGCCAAGTCCGTCCATATCCCGGTGATGCACGATTTCCGCGCTGCCGACGTCGATTTCGGCGGGCAGGGCGCGCCGTTCGTGCCGGTCTATCACCGCGCCCTGGCGCAATCGCTGTCGCGCGCGGGGCCGATCGCCGTCGTCAATATCGGCGGCGTCTCCAACATCACCTATATCGACGGCGACGACGTGCTGATCGCCTGCGACACCGGTCCCGGTAATGCGCTGCTCGACGACTTCATGCACCGGACCACGGGACAGGCATTCGATCAGGATGGCCGCGTGGCGGAGCAGGGCAACCCGGACGAGGCCTGGATCACCAGCGCGCTGGAAATGCCCTTTTTCGCGCTGCCGCCGCCGAAATCTCTCGACCGCAACGATTTTGCCGCGCTGAAGCTGGGTGATGTGAAGCCGGCGGACGGGGCCGCGACCCTGACGGCGTTCACGGCCGCAGCGATTGCCCGCATCATCCCGCTGCTGCCGAAGCCGCCGGCGAGCTGGATCGTCTGCGGCGGCGGCGCCCGCAACCATACCATGATGCGGATGTTGCGCGAGCGTGTCGCGCCGGCGAGCGTCGAATCGGCCGATGCGCTGGGCTGGTCGGCGGACGCGATCGAGGCCCAGGCGTTTGGCTTTCTGGCGGTCCGCGGCATGAAGGGCCTGCCGCTGAGCTATCCCACCACCACAGGCGTGCCGTTTCCGATGACCGGCGGGGTGATTGCGCGCCCTTGATTCATGCAATTGCATGAATCTTGACAGTTCGATGCGTATGCATCTAGTTTGATGCATCTGCATCAAACTGCCGAGGATGTCATGGCGCCTGTCCTGAAGCTGATCAGCCACAAGCTCTGCCCCTATGTGCAACGCGCCGTCATTGCGCTCACCGAGAAGGGCGTCGCATTCGAGCGGATCGACATCGATCTCGCCAACAAGCCCGACTGGTTCTTGAAGATCTCGCCGCTCGGCAAGGTGCCGGTGCTGGTGGTGCCCTTAGGCCAGGGCGAGGTGGCGCTGTTCGAGAGCAACGTGATCTGCGAGTACATCGAGGACACGCAGCCGGCTGTGAGGCTGCATCCCGAGGACGCGCTGGTCCGCGCGCAGCATCGGGCCTGGATGGAGTTCGGCTCTGCGATCCTCGGCGATCTCTGGGGCCTGGAGACGACGCAGGATGCCGCATTGTTCGCCGCCAAGCGCGAGGCGTTGACGGCGAAGTTTGCTCGCGTCGAGGATGCGCTGGGCGAGGGGCCGTATTTTGCCGGCGCGCGTTTCAGCCTGGTCGACGCCGTGTTCGCGCCGATCTTCCGCTACTTCGATGTGTTCGATGCGTACGGTGATCTCGGCATCTTTGCGTCCACGCCGAAAGTTCGGGCGTGGCGCGATCAACTCGCGCAGCGGCCGAGCGTGAGGACGGCGGTCAGCGCCGACTATCCGCAGCTACTGCGCGCGTTCCTCGCGCGGCACGATGCGTATTTGTTGAAGCAGGCGGCGTAGAGAGGCACGACGTTGTCATGGAAGGTGCCGGCTCCACTCACAGCGTCATCGTCCGCGCAGGCGGACGATCAAGTATTCCGAGACGCCGGTGACGAACTGAGAAGCCGCGGCGCACTGGATCACCCGCCTGCGGACGATGACGGCGGAGGATGTGGCGGCAGTTCGTAGTTCGTAGGGTGGGCAAAGCCGCAGGCGTGCCCACCATCGTCTCCGAGCCGTCAAATGAAGATGGTGGGCACGGCGCGTTGCGACCATCCGCGTTGACGGAGTGTCGGACGCGCCTTTGCCCACCCTACAGACCGAGGGCTTTGCAACGACGCGCCGACCTCACCTCACATTGGCGAGGCGCATGTCGAGATAGGCGGTGATGGTTTCCATCAGCGGCTCGAGCTTGCCGTCGAAGAAGTGGTTGGCGCCGGGGATGACCTGCTGGTCGATCACGATGCCCTTCTGCGTCTTCAGCTTCTCGACCAGCGTATTGACGTCCTTGGGCGGCACCACCGCGTCGCGCTCGCCATGCACGATCAGCCCGGAGGACGGGCAGGGCGCCAGGAACGAGAAGTCGTAGAGATTGGCGGGCGGCGCGATCGAGATGAAGCCCTCGACCTCCGGGCGGCGCATCAAAAGCTGCATGCCGATCCAGGCGCCGAACGAGAAGCCGGCGACCCAGCAGGCGCGTGCCTCGGGGTTGATGGTCTGCGCCCAATCGAGCGCGGACGCCGCATCCGACAGCTCGCCGGTGCCGTGGTCGAACGAGCCCTGGCTGCGGCCGACGCCGCGGAAATTGAAGCGCAGCACCGAGAATCCGCGATGCGCGAAGGCATAGTAGCACTGGTACACGATCTGATGGTTCATCGTGCCGTGGAACTGCGGATGCGGATGCAGGATCATCGCGATCGGCGCGTTCTTCTGCTTCGCCGGATGGTAACGGCCTTCGAGGCGGCCGGCCGGACCGTTGAAGATGACTTCAGGCATCAGAGAATCCTTGGCAGAGCGTCGACCGACTTCGTCCGAGCTTCATCTGGCGCCTCGCCGACGAATTCCGCAGGACAAGTGGTGATCGAGCGCCATCCGTTCGCTTGGACGGAGCAGCGCTGGCGTGACTGGAAGTTGGCCTTCTAGCATGGAGCGCGGGGCAAAAAGCAAGGATTTTCAACGCCCGGCAAGGCGGCTGCGGCAGGGATACAGACCGGGCCGCCGATACAGCGGCGGGGCGAAGCGGCCGCGGAACGTCATCCGAATGCGCCTGCAATTCTATGAAAATACTGACGTTTTCGTCTGCAGCCCGGCCGTTCAGCGCAGCGACGCCGTCTGCTCCAGCTGCGCAACGGCGCTGCGATAGCGGCGGCTGCCCTGCACGGATTGTCCGTTGTCGAAGGTCAGGCCGAAATCGCCCGTTGGCAGGACCGAAAGCGCGGCGACCCGGGCCATGTTGACCAGCCGGCCGCGGTGGATGCGGACGAGCGCGAAGCGGGCGAGCTCGGCCTCGGCGGCCGACAAGGTGCCGCGGATGAGATGCCGCCTGCCGTCGGCCATGGCATATTCAACGTAGTTGCCGGCCGCGGCCACCCACAGGATGTCGGCCGGCGAGATGCGGATGCGACTCGCGCCGTCGCGCAGCCAGAGCGTGGCGGGGGCAGGAGGCTCGGATCGCCGTGTCGGCTCTCGGACAGCGCTCGCGCGATAGCCGTCGTGCAGCCAGAGCGTGCCACCGATGAGCAGCGCCGTCATGACGTCCTTGCGGAACTCGTACACGATGGTGGCAAGGGAGAGCTGGAAGTCGTACGCGCCGCCCGCGGTCCACATCAGCAGCTTGCGCAGCGTCACCATGCCGATCATGTGAAGCGCAGAGAAGGCGACGATGGCGGCGACGGCGAGCGCGATATGACGTGCCATGGCGGCCGGGCCCAGCCGGATGGAACGAACGGTGGCGACCGGCAGCGGCGCCAGCAGGATGATGACGACAATGCTCGTCATTTCCCACAGCAACTGCTTTTCCAGATCATAGGCCGCGCCCCGCCTGACGGCATCGTGAGCGGCGGAAAGGGCGTTGACGACGCCGATGCCGAGCGAGAGCCCGGCCATGATCGCGTAGAAGGTACGATCATTCGGACGCAGCATCGAGCCGACAAGCTTGTTCATGGCACCGGACCCGCTATCTCAATCTCGCGCCCGACGATATCACGCTGGCCGTCGCGCATCATCATGGCGCGGGCGAGCGATGGTCGTTCGTGTCCCGAGTTGATAAGAACGAGCCATGGCCGACAGGATCTATCTCGACTGGAATGCGACGACCCCGCTGCGACCGCAAGCGCGCGCGGCGATTCTCGCCGCGATGGATCTGGTCGGCAATCCCTCGTCGGTTCACGCCGAAGGCCGCAAGGCGCGGCGGCTGACGGAGGAGGCCCGCGAGGTGATCGCCCGGGGGCTCGGCACCGTCGCGCGCCGCGTGGTGTTCACCTCCGGCGGAACCGAGGCCAATGTGCTCGCCTTGAGCCCAGGCCTGCGCGCGCCGGCCGGCCCGGTCGAGCGGCTGCTGGTGTCTGCGGTCGAGCATGCCTCGGTGCTGGCCGGCGGCCGGTTCGCGCCATCAGCGGTGCAGACGATCCCGGTCGACTCCTCCGGCGTGGTCGATCTCGGCCGCCTGGAAGCCCTGCTGGCCGGCGGGCCGCCGGCGCTGGTGTCCGTCATGGCCGCCAACAACGAGACCGGGGTGCTTCAACCGGTTTCGAAAGTCGCCGAGATGGTGCACCAGGCGGGCGGCGTGCTGCACGTCGATTCGATCCAGGCATTCGGGAAAGTACCCCTCGATATCAAGCAGATGGGCGCGGACCTTGTGACCATCTCTGCGCACAAGATCGGCGGACCCAAGGGCGTCGGCGCGCTGGTCCTGGGCGCCGGCGTGGAGGAGCCGATTCCGGTTCTCCGCGGTGGCGGCCAGGAGCGCGGTCGCCGGGCTGGAACCGAAAACGTGGCCGGAATTGCCGGATTTGGCGCCGCGGCTGGCGCTGCCCTGGCTTCGCGCGAGGTGGACCTGACCCGGATCACGGCGCTGCGCGACCGGCTGGAAGCGGGCCTTCGTCAGACCGCTGGCGTGACGGTATTTTCGTCCGAAGCGGCGCGGCTTCCGAACACGACGCTGTTCACCGCACCGGGGCTCAAGGCCGAGACGGCCGTGATCGGCTTCGATCTCGAAGGGATCGCGGTGTCTTCCGGCTCGGCGTGTTCGTCCGGCAAGGTCCAGCCGTCCCATGTGCTGGAAGCGATGGGCGCCAGTTCCGCAGCGGCCCAGGGAGCGGTGCGCCTCAGTCTCGGCTGGTCCACCACGGAGGCGGAGGTCGATCGTTGCGTCCAGGCTTGGCGAAAGCTGTCATTGACCCTACTTAAAGGTGGCGACGAAACCGTGCTTGAGCGATTCTAAGGGCGTGATTTCGTCGAGGAAACGTCGTAAGACGGTTCCAGAAGATGTCCACCGCGGTCCTTGAAACCGCGAGCGGAGGATGGAATGCCAGCCGTACAAGAGACGGTCGACCGCGTCAGGCGGATCGACGTCGACCAATATCGCTATGGGTTCGAGACTGTCATCGAATCCGAGAAGGCTCCGAAGGGGCTTTCCGAAGACACCGTCCGCTTCATCTCGGGCAAGAAGAACGAGCCCGCCTGGATGCTCGAATGGCGCCTCGAGGCCTATCGCCGCTGGCTGACCATGACCGAGCCGACCTGGGCGCGCGTCGACTATCCCAAGATCGATTTCCAGGATCTCTACTACTACTCGGCGCCGAAGCCGAAGAAGCAGCTCTCCTCGATCGACGAGATCGATCCTGAGATCCTGAAGACCTATGAGAAGCTCGGCATTCCCCTGCGCGAGGTTGCGATCCTCGAAGGCGTCGAGCCGGTGCCCGGCGCTGGCAGCCCCGAGACGCGCAAGATCGCGGTCGATGCCGTGTTCGATTCGGTGTCGGTCGCGACCACGTTCAAGGAGGAACTGAGGAAGGCCGGCGTGATCTTCATGCCGATCTCGGAAGCCATCCGCGAGCATCCCGAGCTGGTGCAGAAATATCTCGGCAGCGTGGTGCCGACCTCGGACAATTTCTATGCGACGCTGAATTCGGCGGTGTTCTCCGACGGTTCGTTCGTCTACGTGCCGCCGGGCGTGCGCTGCCCGATGGAGCTGTCGACCTACTTCCGCATCAACGAGCGCAACACCGGCCAGTTCGAGCGCACGCTGATCATCGCCGACAAGGGCGCCTACGTTTCCTATCTCGAGGGCTGCACCGCGCCGCAGCGCGACGAGAACCAGCTGCACGCGGCCGTGGTCGAGCTGGTCGCGCACGATGACGCCGAGATCAAGTACTCGACGGTGCAGAACTGGTATCCGGGCAATTCGGAAGGCAAGGGCGGCATCTATAATTTTGTCACCAAGCGTGGCGACTGCCGCGGCGACAATTCCAAGATCTCCTGGACCCAGGTCGAGACGGGATCGGCGATCACCTGGAAATATCCGAGCTGCATCCTGCGCGGCGACAATTCCCGTGGTGAATTCTATTCGATCGCGATCTCGAATGGCTATCAGCAGGTCGATAGCGGCACCAAGATGATCCATCTCGGCAAGAACACGACCAGCCGGATCATCTCCAAGGGCATCGCCGCAGGCCGCTCGCAGAACACCTATCGCGGCCTGGTGACGGCGCATCGCAAGGCGTCCAACGCGCGCAACTTCACCGCCTGCGATTCGCTGCTGATCGGCGACAAGTGCGGCGCGCACACCGTGCCCTATATCGAGGCCAAGAATTCCTCGGCCACTTTCGAGCACGAGGCGACGACGTCCAAGATCTCCGAGGACGTGCTGTTCTACTGCGTCCAGCGCGGCCTTTCGCAGGAGGAGGCGGTCGGCCTCGTCGTCAACGGCTTCGTCAAGGACGTGCTGCAGCAGCTGCCGATGGAGTTCGCGGTCGAGGCGCAGAAGCTGATCTCGATCAGCCTCGAAGGATCGGTCGGCTAAGACCACATGGGAGCGGGTCCGCGGCGCGGCCCGCTCTTGCTGACATCAACATCATCCGCCCTCGGACCCGATCGATCGGTTGCTCCAGGGCAAGCGTTGAGCGGAAACAGATTATGGCACTACTCGAAATCAACAATCTGCAGGTCCGCGTCGAGGAGCGCGAGATTCTCCACGGCCTGACGCTTTCGATCGACGCCGGCAAGGTGCACGCCATCATGGGGCCGAACGGCTCCGGCAAGTCGACGCTCTCCCATGTCATCGCCGGCAAGCCGGGCTATGAGGTCACCGGCGGCGAGATCCTGTTCAAGGGCGAGGATCTCCTGGCGATGGCGCCGGACGAGCGCGCCGCCAAGGGCGTGTTCCTGGCGTTCCAGTATCCGGTCGAGATTCCAGGCGTCGCGACCATGACGTTCCTGCGCACCGCGCTCAACGCGCAGCGCAAGGCGCGCGGCGAGGAGGAGTATTCGACGCCGGATTTCCTCAGGAAGGTGCGCGAGATCTCGAAATCGCTCAGCATTCCGCAGGACATGCTCAAGCGCGGCGTCAATGTCGGCTTTTCCGGCGGCGAGAAGAAGCGCAACGAGGTGCTGCAGATGGCGCTGTTCCAGCCGTCGCTCTGCATCCTCGACGAGATGGATTCCGGTCTCGACATCGATGCCCTGCGCATCGCCGCCGACGGCGTCAACGCGCTGCGCTCGCCGGAGCGCTCGATGATCGTGATCACCCACTATCAGCGGCTGCTGAACTACATCGTGCCCGACGTCGTTCACGTGATGTCGAAGGGCCGCGTCGTGAAGAGCGGCGGCAAGGAGCTCGCGCTGGAGCTCGAGGCGTCCGGTTACGCCCAGTTCGAAGACGCGGCCTGATCGCTGCGTGAATGGATCTGTGATGAACGTAGCTTTGGTCAAGAACGACAGCGGTCCGGCGGCGAGCAGCTTGCTCTCTGCCGCTTTGGGCCGTCTGCCCGGCATCGGCAAGGTGGCTGATATCCGGCGCGAAGCCTTCGCGGCTTTCGAGCGCACCGGCCTGCCGCACCGTCGTATCGAGGAATGGAAGTACACCGATCTTCGTGTGCTGATGCGCGAGGTGCTGCCGCTGGCAGGCGCGCCGGACGCGGCGGCGCTGGCGCGGGCCAAAGCCGTGCTGGCTTCTGTTGCCGTCGACGGTGCTCGGAAGCTGGTGCTGGTCGACGGCGTGTTCGTGGCGGAGCTCTCGGATATTTCGGCCTCCGAGGATGGTGTCAAGGTTCACACGCTGCGCGAGGCGCTGCAGAGCGCCGGCAGCGAGCGGCTGCTGGAAACGACCGTCAACGATGCCATGGTCATCTTGAACGGGGCGCTTGCGACCGATGGTGTCCTGATCTCCGTGGCGGATGGTGCAAAGCTCTCGAACCCGCTGCAGATCATTCACATCGCGACAGCATCGCAAGCATCGCGTGCCAGCCGCTCGCATCTTTCGGTGGGGAACGGCGCGCAGGCGACTTTGATCGAAAGCGCGATCGCAGCCGATGGTGCCTCAGGCTATCAGGCCAATGACGCCGTGGTCGTGTCCCTCGGTGATGACGCTGCGCTGTCCACCATTCGCCTGATGCGCGATGCCAGGGACGCCGTTAACATCACTTCAGCCAAGTACGAGGTCGGTGCGCGGTCGAAACTCAATATCTTCAACATGACAACAGGCGGCGCCGTCAGTCGTCTGCAGGGCTTCATTACTCTCAAGGGCGAAGGCAGCGAGCTGATCATCAACGGTGTCAACCTGCTGCGCGACAAGCAGCATGGCGACCTGACGCTGGTGGTCGATCACGCGGTGCCCGGCTGCACCAGCCGCGAGAACTTCCGCGCCGTGCTCGACGATCGTGCCCACTCGGTATTCCAGGGCCGTATCATCGTGCGCCCCGACGCGCAGCAGACCGACGGCAAGATGATGACGCGGGCGCTGCTGTTGTCCGACGAGGCCGAGGCCGACAGCAAGCCGGAGCTCGAGATCTTCGCCGACGACGTCTCCTGCGGCCACGGCGCCACTGCCGGCGCGCTCGACGAAAGCCTGCTGTTCTATCTGCGCGCCCGCGGCCTGCCCGAGAAGCAGGCGCAGGCGCTGCTGATCCAGGCTTTCGTCGGTGAGGCGATCGAGGCGATCGAGGATGATGGCCTGCGCGAGCGCGTCATCGCCGCCGCCCAGGACTGGATGGAGGCGCGCGCATGAGCATGCATCCCGCTGTCTCAAACGGCTCCTACGACGTCGCCCGCATCCGCGAAGATTTTCCGGCGTTGGCGCTGCAGGTCTACGGCAAGCCGCTCGTCTATCTCGACAATGCGGCGTCGGCGCAGAAGCCGCGCGCCGTGCTCGACCGCATGACGCAGGCCTACACCAGCGAATACGCCAACGTGCATCGCGGCCTGCACTATCTCGCCAATGCCGCGACCGAAGCTTATGAGGGCGGCCGCGAGCGTGTCACGCGCTTCCTCAACGCGCGGCGCAGTGAAGAGATCATCTTCACCCGCAACGCGACCGAGGCGATCAACCTCGTCGCATCCTCCTGGGGCGGACCGAACATCGGTGAAGGCGACGAGATCGTGCTCTCGATCATGGAGCACCATTCCAACATCGTGCCGTGGCACTTCTTGCGCGAGCGCCAGGGCGCCGTGATCAAGTGGGCTCCGGTCGACGACGACGGCAACTTCCTGATCGACGAGTTCGAGAAGCTGCTCACGCCGAAAACCAAGCTGGTCGCGATCACGCAGATGTCGAACATGCTGGGCACGTTGGTTCCGGTGAAGGAGGTCGTGCGATCAGCGCATGCGCGCGGCATCCCTGTGCTGGTCGACGGCAGCCAGGCCGCCGTGCACCTCGCAATCGATGTCCAGGACATCGATTGCGACTTCTATGTCTTCACCGGCCACAAGCTGTACGGGCCGACCGGCATCGGCGTGCTCTACGCCAAGTACGACCACCTCGTTGCCATGCGCCCCTACAATGGCGGCGGTGAGATGATCCGCGAGGTCGCGCGCGACTGGGTCACCTATGGCGATCCGCCGCACAAATTCGAGGCGGGCACGCCGATGATCGTCGAGGCGGTCGGGCTGGGCGCTGCGATCGATTACGTCAATTCGGTCGGCAAGGAGCGGATCGCGGCGCACGAGCATGATCTGCTCACCTACGCCCAGGATCGGCTGCGCGAGATCAATTCGCTGCGGCTGATCGGCACCGCCAAGGGCAAGGGCCCGGTGATCTCGTTCGAGATGAAGGGCGCGCATGCGCATGACATTGCGACGGTGATCGATCGCCAGGGCGTCGCGGTGCGGGCGGGCACGCATTGCGTGATGCCGCTTTTGGAGAGATTCAACGTCACGGCGACCTGCCGGGCCTCGTTTGGCATGTACAATACGAGGGAAGAGGTTGATCAGCTGGCACAGGCATTGATCAAGGCGCGGGAATTGTTTGCATGACCGACACGGCCGAAGTCAAAACCCAGACCGTCGAAACGCAGTCGGCGCTGCCGCCGGAGGAGACCGAGCGGCTCTCCGCCGAGATCATCGCCGCGTTGAAGACGGTGTTCGATCCGGAGATTCCGGCCGACATCTACGAGCTCGGTCTGATCTACAAGGTCGACATCAAGGACGACCGCAGCGTCGACGTCCTGATGACGCTGACGACACCGAATTGCCCGGCGGCCGGCGAGCTGCCGACGATGGTGGAGAACGCGATCGCCAGCGTTCCGGGGGTCGGCGTGGTCAATGTGAGCATCGTCTGGGAGCCGCAATGGACTCCGGACCGGATGAGCGACGAGGCCCGGCTCGTCCTGAACATGTGGTGAGACGAGCGGGCACGAAGTTTGAATAGTAAGGGCGGATCACATACCCCGCCGGGATGACGCCATGACCAGCACGACGAATACGACAGCTCCTGTCGCCAAGCCCAAGCCGCGGCCCCGTCCGCAGGTGATGCGGCTCACCGATGCGGCGGCCAAGCGCATCCGTGAGCTCACTGATCGCGCCGAGTCCGAGATCATCGGATTGCGTGTCGGTGTCAAGAACGGCGGCTGCGCCGGGCAGTCCTACACGGTCGAATATGCCCATGATATCCGGCCGACCGACGAGGTGGTCGAGGACAAGGGTGTCAAGATCCTGGTCGACCCCAAGGCGGTTCTGTTCCTGCTCGGCACCGAGATGGACTATCAGGCCGACAAGATGCAGGCGCAGTTCGTGTTCAACAATCCGAACCAGATCAGCGCCTGCGGCTGCGGCGAGTCGGTTCAGCTCAAGCCGGCCGAGGTCTGATCGTCCGCTTTCAGCCAGGGCGGCACCGGAGCTGTCGCGTTGCGGACATTGACACGCGCCACCCTCTCGACCGAAAACTCCAGGCGGGCAACTGGGGCGTTGGCGAGAGCTGGTGCGATGGACCGCGAATTCCTGATCGATCTGTTCGCCGGTTTCGGTCCGGTCACGATCCGGCGGATGTTCTCCGGCTTCGGCATCTCCGCCGACGGCATCAACTTCGCGCTTGCGCTGCGCAGCGGCCTTTATCTCCGTGCTGATGAAACCAGCTTTGCCAGGTTCGAGGAGGCCGGATCCAAGCCGTTCTCCTACGAGACCCGCGCGCGGACCATGACGGTGCGCTCGTATTGGCAAGTGCCGGCGCATCTGTTCGACGACTCCGACGAGTTCGCGATATGGGCCCGAGATGCGTTTGCAGCGGCGCAAAGAGCGGCCCTGAGCAAGCAGACCAGGAAGCGGGCGGCATCTCGCCGCGGGCGCGAGCAGGGTCCGGCACGTGGCGGGGTGCAGCCCGGTGCGACCAAGCCAGCGGCGAAAACGGCCAAGCCGGCCAAGACGCGGAAGGTCGCCAAGACGATCCGCAAAGCGCCCGCGGCAGGTCGCAAGACGCGCAGTGCGACAGCAGCGTCGGGCCGACAGAAATCCCGCACGCCATCATCGCGGACGCGTTGATGCTGCTGCCGGGGCAACGCCGGCACCGTCGCAGTCAGGCCACCCGACCTCGCGTCGTCGTCGCGTATTCGGGATCGTTCTCGCACACCACCTTGTTGCGCCCGTTGCGTTTGGCGGCATAGAGGCAGGCGTCGGCGCGTTCGATCAGCGTATCGGTATCGTCGCCGGCCCGCAGCAGCGACACGCCGACCGAGATCGTCACACGTCCCAGGATCTCCCCGGTCGACTTCTTCTTCAGCTCCTTCGCCGTCACGGCGCGGCGGATGTGATCGGCGACTGTCAGCGCGTGCTGCAGCGAGGTGTTCGGCAGCACGACGGCGAATTCCTCGCCGCCGTAGCGCGCCGCGATGTCCTGCCCCTTGATGGCGTGCTTCAGGGTCATTCCGACCAGGCGCAGCACCTGGTCTCCGGTGAGATGTCCGTAGGAATCGTTGAAGGACTTGAAATGGTCGATGTCGAACATCAGCAGCGACAGCGGCTGTTGGGTCGCTAGCCCCGATTGCACGGTCGTTTCGATCATCCGGTCGAAATATTTGCGATTGCCGAGGCCGGTGAGCGGATCGGTCAGGCTCTCGGCCCGGATCACCTCCAGGCTATGCTGCAGCCCGCTGATCTCGTCCTTCGACAGCGTCAGCCGCTCTTCGAGGATCCGGTTGGTCTCGCGCATCTGTCTGGTCGAATCGGTGAGCGCCTCGATGATGTCCACCAATTGCTCGCGGCTGGTCGCCGACGCGAGCCGCTGATCGGCGCCCGCGAGGCTCGCATCGTAGCTCGCCGTTCTGCCGAGAGCATCGGTGAGCATGTTCACCAAGTCGTCGATCTCGCCGACGACGCGCGCGCCGACCTTGTCGATGCGATCCGACGTCTTGAGCTGCGCGAGGTAGGAGTCGTACAGCTGATCGAGATCGGACTGCGACAGCTTGCCGTTGCGCGACAGCGTCTCGTTGATGATCTCGTTCAGCGGTGCGTTGTAGCCCGTCGCGTAGACGTACCAGACCTCGTAATTGCGCGGATTGGCCGAATGGCGAAGCGTTCTGATCTGGCTGAGCGCGACTTCGGCGAAGCCTATCGTGCGTTCGTGTTCGTCAAGCGCATTGACCACCACAGGTTCTCCCCAATCGCCCGCGTCGCCGTCGTCACAGCAATGAAATAAACAATGCCGGCCAAGCTAAAGGACGTTTGTGAACCAGGGGTAAATACGGCCGTAGAGTCCCGGATACGCCCAAGCCACGCATACGGGAACGTCACCTCATATGTTCAATAAGCTACATATGACGCTTCTGGGAACTTGCTGAAGCGGGCTGGAGCTGTTCGCTCGGGTGTGCGCCTCGCTGATAGCTCAGCGCTGTCGTCGACTTAGGTCTCATGTCTGACGGAAGCGGCAGCTGATCTTTTTGCGGACGCGACGTTCCGGGCGACCGCATTTGGAACAGCCCGGAATCTTGCTTGCTCAGGGAAGCGGTGCCCTCACCGGGCGAAGCAGGAACGCCGGCAGATGTGAGTGATCAGCGGGCTCGTTGTCGAGGTCGCGCCGCGGCCGCCGCGCTTCATTGCGAGGCTGTTCGTTACGAGGCTGTTCCTTGCGAGCGCTCGGCGCGGCAGGCCGAGGAGAATTTGCCTGTGCGGCGCGCGGCGCTGCCGCCCGCGGCTCACGCTCGCGCGGGGCTGCATCACGCTCGCGAGGGGCCGCATCGCGCTCCCGCGCCTTGCCGCGGCTGCCGCGACGCGAGGCGTCACGCGGACGGCGCTCACGCGTGTCCTCGTCGCCCGAGGATTCCTGCACCTCGTAGTCGCCCTCGATCGTCGGAATGCCCTGTCCGATCAGCTTCTCGATGGCGACCATCGACTTCTGGTCGGCCGGGGCCACGATCGAGATTGCGGTGCCGGTCCGTCCGGCCCGGCCGGTGCGGCCGATGCGGTGAACGTAGTCGTCGGAATGATGCGGCACGTCGAAATTGAAGACGTGGCTGACTTCCGGAATGTCGAGGCCGCGTGCGGCGACGTCGGAGGCGACGAGCAAGGGCAGTTCGCCCTTGCGGAATTGATCGAGCGCGGCCGTGCGGGCCGACTGGTCCATGTCGCCGTGCAGGGCGCCGACGCTGAAGCCGTGCTTCTGCAGCGACTTGTGAACGATGGCGACGTCGCGCTTGCGGTTGCAGAAGATGATCGCGTTGTTGAGATCCTTGGCGTTCCGCAACAGCCTGCGCAGCACCTCGCGCTTCTGATGCGCCTCGCGTCCGGATGGGACCTGCAACTGGGTCACGGTGACGGCGGTCGTGGCCGGCTTGGAGACCTCGACCTTCTGCGGGTTGTGCAGGAAGGCTTCGGTGATGCGCCGGATTTCCGGCGGCATGGTTGCTGTGAAGAACAGCGTCTGGCGGGTGAAGGGGACGAGCTTGCAGATGCGCTCGATGTCCGGGATGAAGCCCATGTCGAGCATGCGATCGGCTTCGTCGATGACCAGGAGCTCGACCCCGGTGAGCAGCAATCCGCCGCGCTCGGTATGGTCGAGCAGGCGGCCCGGCGTGGCGATCAGCACGTCGACCCCGCGGGTCAGCTTGGCGTCCTGGTCGCCGAAGGAGACGCCGCCGATGAGGAGCGCGACATTGAGCTTCTGCCCGGCGCCATAGCGATCGAAATTCTCCTTGACCTGGGCGGCCAGCTCGCGGGTCGGCTCCAGGATCAGGGTGCGCGGCATTCGTGCGCGGGCGCGGCCCTTCTCGAGGATCGTGAGCATCGGCAGGACGAACGCGGCGGTCTTGCCGGTGCCGGTCTGGGCGATGCCGAGCACGTCGCGGCGCGCCAGGACGTGAGGAATCGCTTGTTCCTGAATGGGCGTGGGGGTGGTGTAACCGGTGGCCGCAACTGCAGCCAACACCTTGTCGGACAAGCCGAGATTGGAAAAAGACATCGAGCCTCTATGTCACGCGCCGATAGGCACGGGGCCTCTGTTCGACGCCGCCGTTAGGAATCGAGGGGTAAAAGGCTGTGGTCGCGCTCAACCCCGAAACGGCATGCTCTAAGGAAGCTGGGGGTTTTCTGACTAACGCCGACCTGCGGTCAATCTCTCAGGAATCGGATGCGATCCGGCCGCGCTGCTGCGGAAGATAGGGGCGAATCCTGCAAAGTCAATGGAAGAGGGGAACGAAGTACCGAAAAAGCTTAATGTTTTTGCATTATTTGCGGGCAACCTGTCGTCGAGCTGTCGTATTCGGCTGCTCCGAAGCTCTGGCCGGCCGTTGGCGGAAAGCGCTCTGGTCGAATTGTCGACGGAATTGCGGCGTGTGTTCGGCAGGGAGTTGGAGCGGCCCGCGGGCGCCTCGGAGATGAACCGGTGGCGGCGTGCCGCCGACTATCGATGGCGGCAGCCCACGCAATGAAGGCAGGGACGGACGATGAGATCGATGCGGACGTGGCTGGCGTGCGGGCTGGCGATGGCGGCGGTGGTTCTGGCGCCGGCCGCCGCGCATGCCGAGAAGCGCGTTGCGCTCGTGATCGGCAACAACGACTACCGCTACGTTCCGAAGCTGCAGAAGGCCGTCAACGACGCGCGCACGATGGGCGACACGCTGAAGCAGCTCGGCTTCAATGTCATGGTCGCGGAGAATCTCAGTCGCCAGCAGTTCAGCCAGACGCTGCTGGCGTTCGACAATTCCGTCGAGCCGGGCGACACGGCATTCTTCTTCTATGCCGGCCACGGCTTCGAGATTGCCGGTCAGAACTTCCTGCTGCCGACCGACGTGCCGGCGGCGACCGAAGGGCAGGAGGAGCTGGTGCGCGACGCCTCGATCCTCGCGGACCGCGTCATCGAGCGGCTGCAGAACAAGAAGGCGCGCACCTCGATCCTGGTGTTCGACGCCTGCCGCAACAATCCGTTCGAGCGCTCGGGCACCCGCGCGGTGGCGGGCGGGGGTGGCCTGGCCCCGATGACGCAGTTGCCCGAAGGCGTATTCTCGGTGTTCTCGGCCGGTCCGCGCCAGACCGCGCTCGATCGGCTCTCCAACGATGACGCCAATCCGAACTCGGTGTTCACGCGCACCTTCGCCAAGGAGCTGACGCAGCCCGGCGTCAATCTGGTGCAGGTCGCACAGCGCACCCGCCGTCTGGTCAGCGAACTCGCCGAGACCGTGCGGCACAAGCAGATTCCGGTCTATTTCGACCAGATGGTCGACGATGTGTTTCTCAACGGCATGGCGAAGGGCCCGGCCGCGGCCGACAAGCCGGCCGAGCCGCAGCCGAAGCTCGCGGCGCTGCCTCCCGTCTCTGCGCCACGCATCCCTCCGGCGAGCGAAAGCTTGAACGCGCCGATCGCGATGTTCTCGCGCCACAATGGCGGCTGGACCGTCACGTTCTCGATCGCCGATCCGACGCTCGGTATTTCCTGGCGCATGGGTGAGGCAGGGGACTTTCGCGAGACCGGCTTCATGGACGTGCTCGATCCGCGCACGCGCAAGCGCATGCCCAATCCCTCGATCCAGCTGTCGGCGGATGCGCCCGCGGGCACCATCCAGGTCCGCTATGTCGATGCATCCGGCGAGATGCAGGGACCGTTCCCGATCCGCTTCGAGCCGGAGGCCGCGCTGGTGCGTGACCAGCGCAAGATCCTCGACATGACGGCGACGAGCTGGCTGTCGTTCCGCGAGTTCAACGGTCTCCTAGTCTACTACACGCACCTGATGTCGTATCGCTGCGCGATCCGCGAGGTCCGCATCGGTATCGACACGGCCGTGCCGGACAAGGTCCTGAACATGCCCGGCTGCGACATGCGCGATCCCATTGCGATTCCATCCAACGCCACGCCCTATTTGAAATTGCCGCCGGCGACGAAGTTCGTCTCGGTGGAGTTGGCCTATCGTGACGGCAGCGTTTCCGAGATCAAGAGCTTTCGTCGCTGAGGCCTCGGCTACGCCATGATCGAATAGCCGCCGTCGACGGGAATGGCTGTGCCGGTGACGAAGTCCGAGGCCGATGAGCTCAGAAACGTGGCGATGCCGGCGAAATCGTCGATGTCACCCCACCGTGCCGCGGGCGTGCGCGCCAGCACGCGGTCGTGCAGGCCGTCGATCTGGCTGCGCGCCGCGCGCGTCAGGTCGGTGTCGATCCAGCCCGGCAATATCGCGTTGACCTGGATGTTGTCGGGCGCCCAGGCGCAGGCACAGGCGCGCGTGTACTGCACGATTCCGCCTTTGCTGGCCGCATAAGCCGGCGCGAAGCTGGCGCCGAAGATCGACAGCATCGAGCCGATGTTGATGATCTTGCCGCCGCCGTTCGCCTTGAGGGCCGGGTAGGCGGCCTTCGAGCACAGGAAGGCGCTGGTGAGATTGGTGTCGATCACCTCCTGCCACTCCTCCAGCTCGAGCACGTGCGGCGGCTTGCGGATGCTCATGCCGGCATTGTTGATGAGGATGTCGATGCGACCGAGCTCGCCGGTCACGCGCGCGACCATGGCGGTGACGTCGTCCCTGTTGCTGACGTCGGCCGTGACAGCGATGGCGTTGACGCCGCGCGCCGCCAGATCGGCAACTGCCGCCTGCGACTTGGCTTCGTTGCGGCCGACCACGGCGATGTCAGCGCCGGCATCGGCAAGCCCGCGCGCCATCCCCAGGCCAATTCCGCCGTTGCCGCCCGTCACGATCGCAACCTTGCCCCTCAGGTCGAAACGGTCCGCCATGCGGTGTCTCCATTGTTGTGGTCAGAGATCAGCAGGTGCCCTGCCAGATCATCACCAGGCCGAGCGCACCCATGCCGACGCCGTAGCCTGCCCACTGCAGCTGGTTGATCATGAAGCTCGTCCGCGGCCATGCCACGACCCCGGTGCCCTGACCGACCCAGAGCAGGCCGATGGCGAGCAGAAGCAGGCCGCCGATCATCAGGAATTTCCGCATGGCCACTTCCTCCCTCATCGACCGCGTCACAGCATCGGAAACGCTGCTGCCGTCTTTTTTGTGAAGTTTTGTGACGAGGAGGCTAGCGGCCGGCGCGGCAGATGACCAGCGGCTCCAGCCGCCAATATCCGAGCCAAAAACAAAAAGCCCCGGATCAACCGGGGCTTTTCGCAGAATTATTGAAAGATCGAGTGCGTTCGGCTCAGTACTTGACGACCGGGCCGGTCCAGTTGAAGCGGTAGACCAGCGAGGTGCTGATGGTCTGCACCCACGGCTTGAAGCTGACGGAGTCGGTCGTCACGAGGTTGCCGACGTCGGTACGGACCGCGATGTCCTTCCGGTCGTAATAGGCAGCGCGATATTCGGTCTTCATGAACCAGCCCGGCGCCGAGATGCCGAAGATGTTCAGGTTGTTCTCGACGCCGCCGCCGACGAACCAGCCATTGCGGTTGAACGAGTCGGTGTGGAAGCCGGACGCCGCGCCGGTGAGGGTGGTCAGGCCGGTGCCCGACCAGTGCGAACCAGAGTAGCCGGCGTTGACGTAGGACAGCACGTTCGGCGCAACCAGGTAGCCGACGCGAGCGCCAGCGGCCCAGGCGGTTTCCATCTTGATCCGGCCGGTCAGGGCAGCGAACTGATCCTGCACGGTGCCACGCAGGCTGCCGAACTGGCCGTCAGCGAACACACCGAAGACCCAGGTCGGGTTGAACTGCCAGTCATAGCCCGCGCCGACTGTGCCGAACCAGCCGTCGCCGCCGACGCGCTGATCGATCGTCACCGGCACGCCGTTGAAGTTGGTGTGCGAGTCTGCATCCCAGATGCCGCCGCCGGCACCACCGAAGATGTAGAAGCCGGTCCAGCTCGGCGCCACCGGCATCATCGGAGCCTTCACATAGGGGCGAGCCGCCAGATCAGCAGCCGAAGCGGCACCCGTGATCGCAACCAGCGCAGTGGCAGCAAGCAAAAGCTTTTTCATATTCAATTCCCCAAGATCGTCATGTCGCAGGTGCCGGGTTGCGGCGGCGATTCCCTCGCCAGATGTGCCCGAACTATAGCCGATTGGTGCCCAAAAGCTGTTGCCGGTTGACCACACCGGAGGGGAAAGTGCGGTGCGGGACGCCTTAGCTTTCTGTAAACAACTGAAACAGAAAGAGAAAAGCAGGCCCAGGCGAGCGAATGGAACCTGCAATCGAGGCGTGAAATCGGGTCAAAAGCTAGACGTCGAGCAGCTCGTCGCTGGCGAATTCGGCCTTTTCCGAAATGAAGGCGAAGCGGGCCTCTGCCTTGGTCCCCATCAGCCGCTCGACCGAGTCGGCGGTGCCGTCGCGATCCTCGGCCAGCAGAACCACGCGCAGCAGGGTGCGCTTGGCCGGATCCATGGTGGTTTCCTTGAGCTGGGCCGGCATCATCTCGCCGAGACCTTTGAAGCGGCCGATCTCGACCTTGGCGTTGGCATTGAACTCGCGCTTCAGGAGCTCGTCCCGATGGGCATCGTCGCGCGCGTAGAACGTCTTGCTGCCATGGGTGAGCCGGTAGAGCGGCGGCACGGCGAGGTAGAGATGCCCTTCGTCGATCAGCGGCCGCATCTGCCGGTAGAAGAAGGTGATCAGCAGCGAGGCGATGTGGGCGCCGTCGACGTCGGCGTCGGTCATGATGATGATGCGCTGGTAGCGCAGATCCTCTTCGCGATACGACGTGCCGGTGCCGGCGCCGATCGCCATCACGAGATCGGCGAGCTGGGCGTTGGCGGTCAGCTTGTCCTTGCCGGCCGAGGCCACGTTGAGGATCTTGCCGCGCAGCGGCAGCACCGCCTGCTTCTTGCGGTCGCGCGCCTGCTTGGCGCTGCCGCCGGCCGAATCGCCCTCGACAATGAACAGCTCGGAGCCCTCGGTGCCCGCGTCGGTGCAGTCGGCGAGCTTGCCGGGCAGGCGCAGCTTCTTGGTCGCGGTCTTGCGCGCCGTCTCCTTTTCCTGACGGCGGCGGATACGCTCCTCGGCGCGCTCGATGACGAAATCGAGCAGGCGATTCGCCTGCACCGGATTGCCCGACAGCCAGTGATCGAACGGGTCCTTGACGGCCTGCTCGACGATGCGCTGGGCCTCTGCCGTGGCGAGACGGTCCTTGGTCTGGCCCTGGAATTCCGGTTCGCGCACGAACACCGAGAGCATGATGGCGGCGCCCGCCATGATGTCCTCGGAGGTGATGTTGGCCGAGCGCTTGCCCTGGCCGACGCGCTCGGCGTGGTCCTTCAGGCCACGCAGCAGCGCGCTGCGGATGCCGGATTCGTGCGTGCCGCCGTCGGGCGTCGGAATCGTGTTGCAATAGGAGGACAGGAATCCGTCGGCGTCCGCGGTCCAGGCCACCGCCCATTCGCAGCCGCCATGGCCACCGGTGCGGCCCGACTTGCCGGCGAAGATATCCGGATGGACCAGCGTGTCGGCATGGATCGCGGCGGCCAGATAGTCCTTCAGGCCGCCGGGGAAGTGGAAGGTCGCCTCGGGCTGAACGTCCTCGATGCCCTTCAGCAGCGACGGATCGCATTTCCAGCGGATCTCGACGCCGCCGAACAGATAGGCCTTCGAGCGCGCCATCTTGAACAGGCGCTGCGGCTTGAACGTCGCCTTGGCGCCGAAGATGGTCGGGTCGGGTTGGAAACGCACCCGTGTGCCGCGCCGGTTGGCGACCTTGCCGACCTCCTCGAGCTTGCCCTTCGGGTGGCCGCGCTCGAACACCATGCGGTAGAGCTTCTGGTTGCGGGCAACCTCAACCTCGAGCCGGGTCGACAGCGCGTTCACCACGGAGATGCCGACGCCGTGCAGGCCGCCCGAGGTCTCGTAGACCTTGGAATCGAACTTGCCGCCCGCGTGCAGGGTGCACATGATGATCTCGAGCGCCGACTTCTTCGGAAATTTGGGATGGGGATCAATCGGAATGCCGCGGCCGTTGTCGGTCACGGTGAGGAAGCCTTCGGCGTCGAGCTCGACTTCGATGAAGGTGGCGTGGCCGGCCAGCGCCTCGTCCATCGAGTTGTCGATGACCTCGGCGAACAGGTGGTGCAGCGCCTTCTCGTCGGTGCCGCCGATATACATGCCGGGGCGGCGCCGCACCGGCTCCAGGCCCTCGAGGACCTCGATGTCACGGGCAGTGTAATCGCCCTCGGCACCCGCAGAGCGGGCGGCTGGCTTGGCCGGAGCCTTGCCCTTTGCGGCGAACGCCGCCAACGGGTCCGTGACGCCCTTGGCCTTGGCTTTTGCAGCTGATTTCAACGGCTTACCCATGGAATCTGATGTTGCGTGTGCGCAAGATGGAACGAATCGTTGGGCCTGACTATGCCATGGACCGGCATAAAACAATGACCCGGGAAACAACGACGTTCACCGGCCCGCCACGTCTTGGCCGGTTCCGATCGCCGGATCGACGCTGTTCACGCGGTTCAGCCGGTTGTTGTGACTTGAAGTGGGCGGGTTCGGTGGCGTACCAGTCTGCGCCAGGGAACCGCGAAGGCCTTCAAGCACTTAAGCGCCCCGGAGCAGAAAGGCGTCGAGCAGATGGAAGATTTTGGCCGCGCGGTTGCCGACTTCGTGCGCGACCATCAGGCCTGGGCTGCTCCGATCGTCCTGCTGCTTGCCTTTGGCGAGTCCCTGGCCTTTGTCTCACTCCTGATTCCCGCCTGGGGCGCCCTGGTCGCGATCGGCGCCCTGATCGGCGCCACCGGGATCAGCTTCTGGCCGATATGGCTGGCCGGGGGCATCGGCGCCGCGCTCGGCGACTGGCTCTCCTATTGGTTCGGCTACCGCTACAAGGATCGTGTCGCCCAGATGTGGCCACTGTCGCGCTACCCGGAGATGCTTCCGCGCGGCGAGGCCTTCGTGCGCGATTGGGGCGTGCCGAGCATCTTCATCGGCCGGTTCTTCGGCCCGTTGCGTGCATCGGTGCCGCTGGCGGCGGGCATTTTCGAGATGCCCTACATGGTGTTCCAGATCGCCAACTTCGTGTCGGCGCTGGTGTGGTCGGCGGTGCTGCTGCTGTTCGGCGACATCATCGGGCGCATCATGGAATGGCTGTGGCATGCGGTCTGATGCCAGCCCTAAAAACGGGAACCGGGCCGACTTGCGAGCTTGACGCAGGAACCCGGCGGCCTTATAGGCCTGCCCCCATGATCAACGCAGCGACCAACATGATCGCCGAAATGCGCCGTCGTACCCCCGCGGTACGGGCGATGATCTGCGTCTAGATCACAGCCCCTGCCGCCGGATCCGAATCCCGCGGCAGACTTTCTCCTTGCAGCGCGATTGATCAGGCGGCTCCTTCGTCCAGCAGGAGTTTCCGATGTACACGCCACCACCCTTCAAGCCCGATCGCGCCGCGAGCCTCGGCTTTGCAGACGCGCGCGGCTTCGGCACGGTGTGCGCGTCGGACGGCACCAAGCCGATCGCGTCCTCCGTGCCGTTTCATCTCGGGGCGCTCAACGACGGCACGCCGCAGGCGTTCTTCCACGTCGCCCGCGGCAATCCGCTGGCGAAGCTCGCCGACGGCGCGACGCCGTGGCTGCTCGCCGTCAACGGCGCCGATGCCTATGTGTCGGCCGACTGGTACGTCTCGCCCGATCAGGTGCCGACCTGGCTTTATCAGGCAGTACATCTGACCGGCCCGGCACGCATCCTGTCGGAGGCGGAACTCGCAGAGCAGGTGGATGCGGTCAGTGCCAAGTTCGAGCAAAGGCTGTTGCCGAAAACGCCGTGGACCTCGGACAAGATGAGCGCTGGCCGGCTTGAGGCGATGCGCAAGGCGATCGTCGGCATCGTGATGACGATCGACCAGGTCGAAGGCAGTTTCAAGCTCAACCAGCACAAGTCCGAAGCCGACTATGCGGCGGTCGCAACCCGGCTCGGCGAGCGGCCCGACATCGGCTCGCAACAGATATCGTCTCTCATGCGGCAGGCGCGGCCCCAGGCCTTTGCCGGCGGAACCCACCCCTCAAGGAGCGTGTCATGACCGTGATCGATAGCAACTTGCCGAAAGCTCACACCGCCTCCGGGGCTGCGGCGCGCGCCGTGTTCGTCGACGGCGGCTCGGGCACGACCGGCTTGGGAATCGCCGAGCGGCTCCGGCACCAGCCGGACATCGTCGTGAAGACGATCGCCGAGGACAAGCGCAAGGATCCAGCGGCCAAGCGGGCGCTGATGGCGGAGGTCGATCTCGTCATCCTCTGCCTGCCGGATGATGCGGCCAAGGAGACGGTGGCGCTGATCGACGGCATGGGAAATGCCGCGCCGAAGGTGCTGGACGCGTCGACCGCGTATCGGGTCGCGCCGGACTGGGCCTATGGCTTCCCCGAACTGGCCGCCGACCAGGCCGACAAGATCCGGAATGCACGGAAGGTCTCCAATCCCGGCTGCTATCCCACCGGCGGCATCGCGCTGCTGCGGCCGCTGGTCGATGCCGGCCTGCTGCCGCAGGACTATCCCGTCACGGTGAACGCGGTGAGCGGCTATTCCGGCGGCGGCAAGACGATGATCGCGGCCTTTGAGAATGGCACCGCGCCGAACTTCGAGCTGTACGGTCTCGGCCTCGAGCACAAGCATCTGCCTGAGCTGCAGCTCTATTCGCGGCTGACCCGGCGGCCGATCTTCATTCCCTCGGTCGGCAACTACCGGCAGGGCATGCTGGTCTCGGTGCCGCTGCAGCTCGACACGCTGCCGGGCAAGCCGTCTGGCTCAGACCTGCAGGCCGCCCTGGCGAAGCACTATGCCGGCAGCCAATACGTCTCGGTGATGCCGCTCGATGGTGCGGCGGCCAAGAGCGGCCGGCTGGAGCCGGAGGCGCTCAACGAGACCAACAAGCTCGAGCTCTACGTCTTCGCCAGCGACAAGCATCACCAGGCGGTGCTGGTGGCGCGGCTCGACAATCTCGGCAAGGGCGCGTCGGGCGCGGCCGTGCAGAACATGCGGCTGATGCTCGGGCTGCCCGATCTCGGCAGCTGAGATCGATCTGGATCATCCGGTCGCGGAAGCGCCCGGCACGATCGGCAACATCATGCGACGGCCGGCGTTCCGCCGGCCGCGCTGTGCAACGACGCACGCTGAGGAATGGGCAGACCCATGACCCCCACCGATCTGAATGCGCTGCCCGTCACCGTGAGCGATGTGCGAGCCGCCGCGGCGACCATCCACGGCGCCGTACTCGCGACCGCCTGCAACCAGAGCCGGACGCTCGGCGAGATCTGCGGATGCAACATCTGGCTGAAATTCGAGAACCTGCAGTTCACGTCCTCGTTCAAGGAGCGCGGCGCGCTGAACCGGCTGAATGCGCTGTCCGCCGAGCAGCGCGAACGCGGCGTGATCGCGATGTCGGCCGGCAACCACGCGCAGGGCGTCGCCTACAACGCGCGGCGTCTCGGCATTCCCGCGACCATCGTGATGCCGGTGGGCACGCCGATGGTGAAGGTGGAGAACACCAGGCGGCACGGCGCCGAGGTCGTGATTTCCGGCGCCACCTTGGAGGAGGCGGGCGCGTTCGCCAGGGAGCATGGCGCGGCTCTCGGCATGACCATGATCCATCCTTACGACGATCCGCTGATCATCGCGGGGCAGGGCACGGTGGCGCTGGAGATGCTCGCGGTGGTCCCCGAGCTCGATACGCTCGTGGTGCCGATCGGCGGCGGCGGGCTGATCTCCGGCATGGCAGTCGCGGCGCGCGCGATCAAGCCGGGCTTGCGCATCGTCGGCGTTCAGGCCGAGCTCTATCCGTCGATGTACAACGCCATCCGCAGCAGTCAGCTACCGATGCGCGGCGACACGCTCGCCGAGGGCATCGCGGTGAAATCGCCGGGCCGGATCACGACCGAGAT
This sequence comes from Bradyrhizobium sp. SZCCHNR1043, assembly GCF_032489675.1. Lineage (NCBI taxonomy): Bacteria > Pseudomonadati > Pseudomonadota > Alphaproteobacteria > Hyphomicrobiales > Nitrobacteraceae > Bradyrhizobium > Bradyrhizobium sp. SZCCHNR1043. The sequence goes on along the minus strand of NZ_JAUEYN010000010.1, from coordinate 153,150 downwards.
CATCCGCCATCTCGTCGACGACATCCTGCTCGTCACCGAACCGCAGATCGAGCGGGCGCTCGCCACCCTGATCTCGATCGAGAAGACGGTCGTCGAAGGCGCGGGCGCCGTCGGTCTCGCTGCCGTGCTCGCGCACCCCGCGCAGTTTGCCGGACGCAATGTCGGGCTTGTGCTGAGCGGCGGCAACATCGACACCCGGCTTATCGCCTCTGTCCTCACCCGCGAGCTGGCGCGCGAGGGGCGGCTGACGCAGCTGTCGATCGACATCGTCGATCGTCCCGGACAGCTTGCTGCCGTCTCCACATTGCTGGCGGACGCAGGCGCCAACATCATCGAGGTGTCGCACCAGCGCACGTTCTCCGACCTGCCGGCGAAGGCGACCTTGCTGGAGCTGGTGATCGAGACGCGCGACCAGGCGCATCTCAACGACGTGATGGCAAAACTGGTGGCCGCCGATTTCAAGGCGCGCTGCACCTGAGCGTCAGGCGATCTCCAGCAGATCCTTCGCGGTGCGGCAGACGTCCGCTCCGCATTTTCCAGGCGAAAGGCGCGCGCGGCTGCCCGCCGATTCTTGTTCAGTCCAATTAGCAATCTCTCTGTCTGCTCGTGAAGCTGTTCGCAAATGCGAACACGTTTGAGGTTTGCTCGGTCAGAATTTCAGTTGCGTACCTCAAAAAATGAGGACAGGATTACCGCAACAAAAAAGACGGTTGGGAGGATTTCTGATGAGACTGCTCGCGAAGCTGGGACTCGCCGCTGCCGCATGCCTGCTCTGGGCCAACGCCGCGAGCGCCGATACGACCGTGAAATGGCTGCATATCGAGGTCAATCCGGCCCAGGTGAAGATCTGGGAGGAGGTGGCCCGCGCCTATGAGGCGTCGCATCCGGGCGTCAAGATCGAGATGCAGTTCCTCGAGAACGAGGCCTACAAGGCCAAGCTGCCGACCATCCTGCAATCCAAGGACCGCCCGAACATCATCTACAGCTGGGCCGGCGGGGTTCTGAAGGCGCAGATCGAGGCTGGCGTGCTCGAGGACATCACCGAGCAGGTGAAAGGCTACAGCGACAGCGTGACTCCGGCGGCGCTCGCGGCATTCACCGATAGCGGCCACGTCTACGGCCTTCCGATCTCGCTCTCGCAGGTCGGCTTCGTCTGCAACAAGGAGCTGATGGCCAAGGCGAAGGTCGATCCCACGGCGATCAAGAGCTGGGACGATCTGCTGAGCGCCGTAAAGACGTTGAAGGCGGCCGGCGTGACCCCGATCGTGGTCGGCGGCGCCGACAAATGGCCGCTGCACTTCTACTGGACGCATCTTGCGGTGCGCATCGGCGGCAAGCCGGCATTCGACGCGGCGCTGCGCGGCGAGAATGGCGGCTTTGCCGGCGACACCTTCGTCAAATCAGGCGAGCTGTTCAAGCAGCTCGTCGATTTGCAGCCGTTCCAGAACGGCTTTCTTGGCTTCAAGAATCCACAGGCGCTCGGTTATTTCGGCGATGGCAAGGCGGCGATGACGCTCGCGATCAGCTCCGTCTACAATCTCCAGCGGGCGCTCGCCGCCGACAAGGTCGGCTTGAGCGAAGACAAGATCTGCTGGTTCGATTTTCCGGTCGTGCAAGGCGGCAAGGGGGCGCCGACGGATACGCTCGGCGGCATCACCGGCTGGCTGGTCACCAAGGGCTCGCCGAAGGAAGCGGTCGATTTCCTGAAGTACTTCATCTCGAAAGATGTGCAGACACGGCTGGCGGCAGGGAATTTCATCATCCCGGTGGTGCAGGGCGCTGAAGCCGGCCTCAACAACTCCTTCATGAAGCAGATCGCGTCCAATCTGGCGAAGTCGAACTATCACCAGAACTTTTATGACCAGAGCCTCGGCCCCTCGGTCGGTCGCGTCGTCAACGACGTCTCCGCGGAGATCGCGGGTGGCAGCATGAGCCCGCAGGACGCCGCCAAGGCGATCGAGGCGGCGCGGAAGCAGGGCAACTGACGTGGCAAGGCCATTCGCGGGCTCGCCGGCGATGGATGTGTCGCCGGCATCGCTCTCGTCTCGCGCGGTGCGTGGCCCGAGCTGGGACGGCCGCTTCACCGTCCTGATCCTGTTCCTGCCGCCGGCGCTGCTGCTGTTCACGCTGTTCGTGGTGCTGCCGATCGGCGAGGCCGCCTGGTACTCGGGCTTCAACTGGAATGGGTTTGGCAGGCCGACCCATTGGATCGGCTTTGACAACTATCGTTTCGTGCTGGAGACGCGCGCGTTCTGGCTCGCGCTTCGCAACAATGGTCTGATCGTCGCGGTCTCGCTCTGTGTCCAGCTACCGCTTGCGCTGACGCTGGCCTTGATGCTTGCGGAGCGGTTCCGCGGCGCATTGGCGCTGCGGATGCTGTTCTTCATGCCCTATATCCTCGCCGAGATCGCGACCGGGCTGATCTTCAGCTTCGTCTATGACGGCGATTACGGCCTGGTCGCCTCGATCTGGCGCAGCTTTGGCGCCGACCCGCCGCATCTCCTGGCCTCGACCGACACGGCGATGCTGGCAGTGCTGATCGTGATCGTCTGGAAGTATTTCGGCTTCCACATGATGCTGTTCATCGCCGCGCTGCAGAGCATCGACAAGAGCCTGATCGAGGCCGCCCGGATCGACGGTGCGACGCGGTCGCAGAGCCTGCGCCACATCGTCATTCCCTTGCTCCATCCGACGATCCGGCTCTCGGTGTTCTTCGCCATCGTCGGCTCGCTGCAGCTGTTCGACCTGGTCATGCCGCTGACCCGCGGCGGACCCGCCGACTCCTCGAATACGATGGTGAGCTTTCTCTACAACAACGGCATCTCCCGCATGCGGGTCGGCTACGGCAGCGCCATCGGCGTCATCCTGTTCGTGATCTGCGTGACCTTTGCCTTCACCTACAAGCGATGGTTCATGCGCGATGAATAGTGCCGAGGCCACCAGGGCGCCGTTCGATCCTGCCGTGCTGTTCAAGGCAGCGTTCCTCGCCATCGTCGCCATCTTCGTGCTGGTGCCGCTGCTTGCGACGCTGCTCGGTGGCTTCAAGTCGCTCGGGGAGCTGCGCGTCAACCCGTTCGGCCTGCCACAGCATTGGGAGTGGCAGAACTATGCCGACATCCTGTTGTCCGGGCGCTACTGGCAGCTGCTGCGCAATTCGCTGATCATCTCGACGCTGACGGTCGTCCTGACTCTTATCGTCGCCTCGATGGCGGCCTTCACCTTTGCCCATGTCCGATTCTACGGCAGCTCGATGCTCTTGAGCTATTTGACGCTCGGCCTGCTGTTTCCGGCGGCGACCGCGGTGTTGCCGCTGTTCATCAAGGTGCGCGATCTCGGGCTGCTCGACACCTATTTCGGCGTCGCGCTGCCGCAGGTCGCCTTCAGCCTCGCCATGAGCGTGCTGCTGCTGCGCCGCTTCTTCAAGGACATCCCCTACGAGCTGCTCGAGGCCGCGCTGGTCGACGGCTGCAGCTATATAAAATTCTTCCGCTACGTGACGTTGCCATTGTCGCGCCCGATCCTGGCGACGGTCGGCACCATCACCTTCGTCAACAGCTGGAACGCCTATCTGCTGCCGCTCGTGATGCTCAACACCGATGCGCTGTATCCATGGCCGCTCGGCATCATGGTCTATCAGGGCGAGTATTCGTCCGAGTGGCACCTGATCCTCGCCTTCATCACCCTGACCATCCTGCCCACCATCATTCTGTTCCTCCTGGCGCAGAAGCACATCGTTGCTGGCCTGACATCGGGCGCGGTCAAGGGATGAACGGGACCTCACGGAGACCACAATGAGAAAAGTCGGCATCGGCATCATCGGCTGCGGCAACATCAGCACCGCCTATCTGAAGGCGGCCCAGCGCTTCCCCGTTCTGGACATCAAGGCGCTCGCCGACATGCGCTGCGACGCAGCCGAGCGACAGGGCGCAGCCTTCGGCCTGCCGGCGATGCGGGTCGATCAATTGCTGAAGCGCGACGACGTCGAGATCGTCATCAATCTCACCGTGCCGCTCGCCCATACCGACGTCAGTCTCGCCGTGCTGAATGCCGGCAAGCACTTGCATTCCGAGAAGCCGCTCGGAATCGACGTCGCGGAAGCCCGCAAGGTGATCGAGCTTGCCGCGCAGAAGAACCTGCGGGTCGGCTGCGCGCCCGACACGTTCCTTGGCGGCGGCCACCAGACCGCGCGCAAGCTGATCGACGACGGCGCGATCGGCAGGCCTGTGGCGGGCAGCGCGTTCTTCGGCTGTCCCGGCCATGAGCGCTGGCATCCGGCCCCGGGCTTCTATTACCTGCGCGGCGGCGGGCCGATGCTCGACATGGGCCCGTACTACGTCACCGATCTCGTGCAACTGCTCGGCCCGGTCGCGAGCGTCATGGGCTCCACGGCGCGCCCGCGATCAGAGCGCCTTGTCACCAGCCAACCGATGAACGGCACGCTGATCCCGGTCGAGGTCGCGACCCACGTCGCGGGCACGCTGGAGTTCGAGAGCGGGGCGGTGGTCTCGGTCACGATGAGCTTCGACGTTCCGAAGCACCGGCACGCGCCCATCGAGATCTATGGCGCCGAGGGTAGCATGCTGGTGCCGGACCCGAACCGCTTCGGCGGCGAGGTCCAGGTCGCCAAGACCGGCGGGGACTGGCAGACGATGCCGTTGACGCATGGTCACGTCGACGGCGAGTTCCGCTCCATCGGCGTGGCCGATATGGCGACCGCGATCGTGAACGACCGGCCGCATCGGGCCAGCGGTGCGCTCGCCTTCCACGTGCTGGAGGTCATGGAGGCGTTCCAGACCTCCGCAAACGAAGGCCGGCGGGTCAGGATCGAGAGCCGCGTGGAGCGGCCGGCGATGTTGCCTGTTGGACGCGACACCGGACAGATCGACTGAGGACAGAGACATGCGCAAGGCAATGATTGTATGGGGCGGCTGGCCAGGACATGACCCCGATCTCTGTGCCTCGATGATCCGCGGCTGGCTCAAGGCGGAAGGCTTCGAGGTGCGGATCGAGACCACAACGGCCGCGTTCGCAGATCCTGCGATCCACGATCTGTCGCTAATCATCCCGATCTACACGATGTCCAAGATCGAGAAGGCGGAAGCGCTCAATCTCTGCGCGGCGGTGCGCAGCGGGGTCGGGCTCGCCGGCCATCATGGCGGCATGTGCGATGCCTTCCGCGATTCGGTCGACTACCAGTTCCTGTGCGGCGGGCAATGGGTCGCCCATCCCGGCAACATCATCGACTACCGGGTCGACTTGACCAGGCCGGACGATCCCATCATGAAGGGCCTGACAAGTTTCGAGCACCGTTCCGAGCAGTATTACATGCATGTCGATCCGGCCAACGAGGTGTTGGCGACCACGACCTTCACCGGAGAGCACGCCCCATGGATCGAGGGGGTAGTGATGCCGGTGGTCTGGAAGAAGCGTTACGGCGCGGGCAGGGTGTTCTATTCCTCGCTCGGCCACCGTGCCTACGAGCTCGACGTGCCGGAGATCCGGACGTTGATGACCCGCGGCATGCTATGGGCGGCGCGCGAGTGACGGCTGACGCGAACCCGTTACCGGTCCGGGCCACGCTGGAGGACGTCGCGCGGACGGCGGGCGTGTCGCTCGCCACCGTCGACCGCGTCATCAACCGGCGCGAGGGCGTGCGTGCCAAGACCGTTGCCCGGGTGGAGGCCGCTGTTGCCAAGCTGGGCTATCGCGCCGACGTCGCAGCGGCACGGCTCGCGCGCGGGCAGAGCTTCCGCTTTGCCTTCGTGCTGCCGACCGGCGGCAACAGCTTCATGACCATCCTGACCGAGCAGGTCCAGCGCACGGCAGAGTGGCTGGCCGGCCAGCGCGGCTTCATCGATATCCTCCACGTCGACGTGTTCGATCCTGACGTGCTGGCCGGTGCGCTGGAGAACCTGTCGCCGGCCTATCAGGGCGTTGCGGTCATCGCGCTGGATCACCCCAGAGTGCGCGCCGCGATCGACGAGCTCACCGCGCGCGGCGTCGCGGTGGTGACCCTGGTCTCGGATGCCCCGAGCTCGCGCCGCCTGCACTATGTCGGCATCGACAACCCTGCCGCGGGACGGACGGCGGCCACGCTGATGGGGCGCTACCTCGGCGGCCGCGAGGGGACGGTTGCCGTGATCGCGGGATCATTGTCGTTGCGCGATCATGCCGAGCGGCAATTCGGCTTTCACCAGATCCTGTCCAGCGAGTACCCGAACCTGCTCGCGCTTCCGGCCATCGAGGGCCGCGATGAGAGCGAGCGCACGCGGGAGCTGACCGCCGCGCTGCTCGCCCGCCATCCGGATCTGCGCGGCATCTACTGCTGCGGCGCCGGCAACCGTGGCATCGCCGACGCGCTCGAGGCATCCGGCCGCGCCCGGGATGTGGTCTGGATCACCCATGAGCTGACCCAGCACACGCGGCGGTTCCTGGTCCGCGGAACGCTGGACGCCATCATCAACCAGGACCCCGGCCACGAGGCGCGCTCGGCGGCGCGCATTCTGCTCGCGCACTGCTCGGGGGAGCCGATCAGTCCAGACCAGGAGCGCATCCGCATCGATATCTTTCTGCGGGACAATCTGCCCTAGCAGATCGGCCTAGAGCCAGCCGAAGATGGCGAGCGCCAGGATGGCCTGGGCGATGAAGCCGACCACGAACGCCAGCGTCCGGAACACGGGCAGGCCGATCGCGTAGACGATGACGTGGGCCACCCGCGACCAGAAATAGACGGCGCAGGCGAGCACGGTCCATTTGGTCGAATAGTCGATCGCGTTGAGGATCAGCACCAGCGGCGCGAAGATCACGAGGTTCTCGACCGCATTGTCGTGCGCGAACATCAGCCGCGTTGCCCACGGCGCGTGCGGCTTGTCGTTGCGGGAGGGGTTGGCCATCGCGCCCGTGAGGCCGCGGACCTGGCAGCGGTTCAGGATGTAGGGAACCCACAGCAGGCCGGTCAGAATGACCGTGAGCGTCAGCCAGAACAGTTCGCGCGTCATCGAGATCCCCTCAACTGATTCCCGTCCCGTCCCGGCGGGACGGAGCGGTTATAGTCAATCGCGGCGGATCACGCTATGCGCGGACGCGGACATAGGAGCCCGGCGCATCCTCGAGCGGTGGATAGGCCTCGCTGCCGACGCCGCGCGCGGGAACCTCTTCCGGATCGAGCTGGCTCAGCCATTCGCGCCAGTCCGGCCACCAGGAGCCCTTGTGCTCCTGCGCGCCCTTGATCCAGTCCTTCAGCGAGATGTCGTGGATCTGGTCGTTGGTCCAGTACTGATACTTGCCGGAGGAGGGCGGGTTGACGACGCCGGCGATGTGGCCGGAGCCCGACAGCACGTACTTCACCGGCCCGCCGAAGAATTGCGAGCCGTACAGCACGGAGTCGGCCGGCGCGATGTGGTCCTCGCGGGTGGCGAGGTTGTAGACCGGCACCTTCACCTTGGAGAGATCCAGCAGCGTGTTATCCAGCACCATCGTGCCCTGCGTCAGCCGGTTCTCCAGATAGCAGTTGCGCAGGTAGTAGGAATGGTTCGCCGCCGACATCCGCGTGGCGTCCGAGTTCCAGTGCAGCAGGTCGAACGCCTGCGGCGCCTGGCCTTTCAGGTAATTGTTGACGACATAGGACCAGATCAGGTCGTTCGAACGCAGCATGTTGAAGGCCATCGCCATCTTGCTGCCCTCGAGCACGCCCGACGCCTGCATGTCGCGCTCCAGCGCCGAGATCTGGGTCTCGTCGACGAACACCAGCAGATCGCCGGCATGGGTGAAGTCGACCTGTGCGGCAAGGAACGTCGCCGAGGTCACGCGCTGGCGGCGCTTGTCGGCGAGCCAGGCGAGCGTGGTCGCGAGCATGGTGCCGCCGACACAGTAGCCGAGCGTGTGCACCTTCATCTCGCCCGTCACCTTCTCGATGACGTCCATCGCGGTGAGCGGGCCTTCCTTCATGTAGTCATCCCAGGTCTTGGTCCCAAGCTTTTTGTCGGGATTGACCCAGGAGATCACGAACACCGTGAGGCCCTGATCGACGCACCATTTGATGAAGGATTTCTCGGGGCGCAGATCGAGGATGTAGAACTTGTTGATCCAGGGCGGCACGATCAGCAGCGGCGTGCGCAGCACGTTCTCGGTCGTCGGCGCGTACTGGATCAACTGCATCATCTCGTTCTGGAAGATCACCTTGCCCGGCGTCGTCGCCATGTTGACGCCGACCTCGAGATTGCCCGGGTCGGACTGGCGGATCTTCAGCGAGCCCTTGCCGGCTTCGATGTCCTCCGCGAGCATCTGCATGCCGCGCACCAGATTGTCGCCGCTCGACGCCACCGTCTGCCGCAGCACCTCCGGATTGGTCAGGACGAAATTCGAGGGCGCCAGCGCATTGATGATCTGGTTGACGTAGAACTCGGCCTTCTTGCGCGTGTGCGGATCGAGGCCTTCGGCATTGTGGACCAGGTCCTGGGCCCACTGCGTCGTCAGCAGATAGGCCTGCATCACGAAATCGAAGAACTGGTTCGACTTCCATTCCGGATCGGCGAAGCGCTTGTCGCGCGGGGAGGGCGAAATGGCCGGGGGTGCGTCTTCGCCGGCGAGACGGCGCGAGGCCGAGCCCCACAAATCGAGATAGCCCTTGGCGATCTTGGTCTGGATGTCGCTGGCGCGCTCCTTGTCCGACAGCCAGTAGTCGGCGACGGCAGTGAAGGATTTGACGACCTCGGTCAATTCGGTCGGTGGCCGGTCCTGAACTTCGCCTGTCTCGCGCGGCTTCAGATAGGCCGAGAGCGCCTTGCCGCTGCTTTCCATGGCTTTCGCGATGTTCATCGCGAACGCTTCCGCATCGAATGTTTTTTCTGGATTGCTGCTGTTCTGAACGTCGGTCATGGCTCGATCACACTATCGCGTCGGGACCGTCTCGTCACCGCGCGAGATCAATAATCCGCGAGTTTGCGACAAATTCGATTTCTGATTGTTGCGTTGCGAAAAAATCTCTCGCTTCCGACATGTTGATCACGTAGCTGGATGAAATTCCTGTTCAAGCCGGTAACGTTTCGAGTGACAATTGGTTGTACTGCGGCAAAATGCGCCGCGCTGCGGTCGGACTGGGGACCGTTGACTGGATGTTGGGGACCGAGGGACGTGCGCGTGGGGACGCAGGGGCGAGGCTGGAGGTCGGGACGGCGCGCCCTTGTTGCGGGGCTCGTTGTGTTCGGCGCGCTCGCGCTTGCCGGGTGCTCCAGTCCAATCGCGGACATGCCGTCGCTCGACGCGGATGCGGTCGCCCGACCCAAGGAGCCGGGCGGGTATCTGCCCGTCAACGACGTGCCGCGCGACCGCGATGCGCCGATCATTTCGCCGCAGGAGCGCGCCAAGATCGAAAAGGAGCTGCTCGCGGCGCGTGACCGCCAGGCTTCGGCGGGCACCACCACCAGGCCCAAATGATCGGCCAGGTGACCAAGGGCTGGGAGATCGGCCGCTCTGAGCGGCGTAATTGTCTGGCGTGGCGCGGCGGCCATGATAAAACACCGCCATCAACACCTCCGCGTGTCGTTGCCAGCCAAGCCGCGAGCCCGTGCTAAACTCCTGATCCAGCACCGGTTTCAATGCATGGCCCGCGTCGCCGCAGCGCCAGCTCTGCTGGCGAATCCGCCCCCGGTTGCCGGAGCCGAGAGACCCATGGAAGATTTCTATCGCATCCGCCGTCTGCCGCCTTACGTGTTCGAGCAGGTCAACCGGGCCAAGGCGGCCGCGCGGAACGCCGGGGCCGACATCATCGATCTCGGCATGGGCAATCCGGATCTGCCGGCGCCGCCGCACGTGCTGGAGAAGCTCAAGGAGACCCTGGGCAAGCCGCGCACCGACCGCTATTCGGCCTCGCGCGGCATCGTCGGGCTGCGCCGGGCGCAGGCCGCCTATTACGATCGCCGTTTCGGGGTGAAGCTCAATCCCGACACCCAGATCGTGGCGACGCTCGGCTCCAAGGAAGGCTTTGCCAACGTGGCGCAGGCGATCACCGCGCCGGGCGACGTCATTCTCTGTCCCAATCCGAGCTATCCGATCCACGCCTTCGGGTTCCTGATGGCGGGCGGCGTAATCCGCTCGGTGCCGTCCGAGCCGACGCCGCAGTTCTTCGAGGCAGCCGAGCGCGCGATCATCCATTCGATCCCGAAGCCGCTCGCGCTGATCGTCTGCTATCCGAGCAACCCGACCGCCTATGTCGCGAGCCTCGACTTCTATCGCGACCTCGTCGCATTCGCGAAGAAGCACGAGATCCTGATCCTGTCGGACCTCGCTTATGCCGAGGTGTATTTCGACGACAAGAACCCGCCGCCGTCCGTGCTGCAGGTGCCCGGCGCGATGGACGTCGCGGTCGAGTTCACCTCGATGTCCAAGACCTATTCGATGGCCGGCTGGCGCATGGGCTTTGCCGTCGGCAACGAGCGCATCATCGCAGCGCTCGCCCGCGTGAAATCGTATCTCGACTACGGCGCGTTCACCCCGGTGCAGGTCGCGGCCACGGCTGCCCTGAACGGTCCCGACGACTGCATCCGCGAGATGCGCGACGTCTATCGCAAGCGCCGCGACACGCTGGTCGAGGCGTTCGGCCGGGCCGGCTGGGAGATCCCGTCGCCTGAGGCCTCGATGTTCGCCTGGGCGCCTTTGCCGGAGAAGTTCAAGAGCCTCGGCAGCATGCAGTTCGCGACGCTCATGGTCGAGAAGTCCGGCGTGGCGGTGTCGCCGGGCGTCGGCTTCGGCGAGCATGGCGAGGGCTATGTCCGCATCGCGATGGTCGAGAACGAGCAGCGCATCCGGCAGGCCGCGCGCGGCGTCCGCCGCTTCCTTGAAAGCGGGATCGAAACGTTGCACAACGTCGTTCCCATCGCCAACCGGCGTTGAACCCTCCCGTATTTTCCTTTCGACAGGTTCTTTGATTCCATGGTCGCACCCCTGAGAGTGGGCATCGCGGGCCTCGGCACCGTGGGTGTCGAGGTCGTTCGTCTCATCGAGCGTCAGGGGCGCGTGCTCACCGAGCGGACGGGACGCCCGGTGAAGGTCGTTGCCGTGACGGCGCGGTCGAAGGCCAAGAAGCGCGGCATCGATCTGTCCGGGATCAAATGGGCCAAGGATCCGATCGCACTGGCTGGTGATCCCGAAATCGACTGCCTGGTCGAGCTGATGGGGGGCGCGGGTGATCCCGCGCTGTCGGCGATCGACACCGCGCTCAAGGCCGGCAAGTCGGTGGTGACCGCCAACAAGGCACTGATTGCGAAGCATGGCCTGAAGCTCGCCAAGGCGGCCGAGAAGCATGGTGGCGCGCTGAACTTCGAAGCGGCCGTCGGTGCCGCCATTCCGGTGATCAAGACCCTGCGCGAGGGGCTTGCCGGCACCGGCATCAACCGCGTCTATGGAATCCTGAATGGCACCTGCAACTACATCCTGACGCGGATGGAGCAGGAAGGGCTGTCGTTCGACGAGTGCCTCAAGGATGCCCAGCGCCTGGGCTATGCCGAGGCTGACCCGTCTTTCGACATCCACGGCCATGACACCGCACAGAAGCTTGCGATTCTGGCGAGCCTCGCCTTCGGCACCCAGGTGGCGCAGAACTCCGTCTATGTCGAAGGCATCTCCTCGATCGCGCCGGAGGACCTGCGCGCGGCCGCCGAGCTCGGCTACCGCGTCAAGTTGCTTGGCGTTGCCGTGCGCACCGCCAAGGGCATCGAGCAGCGGGTGCATCCGACGATGGTGCCGAAATCCTCCTCGATCGCCCAGGTCATGGGCGTGACCAACGCGGTCACGATCGACGGCGACGGTATCCCGCCGATCACGCTGGTCGGTCCGGGAGCAGGGGGCGCCGCCACGGCCTCCGCGGTCGTCGCCGACATCGCCGATGTCGCGCGCGGTATCCGCGCGGCGCCGTTCGGACGGCCGGTCGATAAGCTGCAGGCGACCGAGAAGGCCCCGATGGAGCGGCACGAGGGCGGCTACTACATCCGCCTGATGGCGCGCGACCATGCCGGCACGGCAGCGACCATCGCGACCCGGCTCGCCGAGCAGAAGATCTCGATCGAATCGATCGTGCAGCGCCATCCCAACGGCAGCGAGCCGGCGAAGACCGCCGGCAAGTCCGCTCCGGTCCCGGTGATCCTGATCACCTACGCGACCCACGAGGACGCCGTGCATCGCGCGCTCCAGGCGGTGCAGCGCGACAAGGTCATCAGCGGCAAGCCCCAGGTGATCCGGATCGAGAAGAACTAGCGCATGATGCACAGGGAACCGCTTGTCCCTGCTCAAACAAACGCGTGGCGTTTGGTATAGGTTCATGCTCAAACCGGGAGAGTAGACAGGCGGGGAACGGCCATTCGTGCCGACCGCCTGACCCGGCTGCCGCCCAGGGGGGCGGCGTGCGAGCGGTAGATTTTGATGGCGGATGTCCGCCGTGACGTCTTGAGGAGTTGACCGATGTCGACGCAGATTTCTGTCCCGCAACAATTGCTGCTCGAGCGCATCCTGACGCTGGAGCTGGTGCGCGTGACCGAACGGGCGGCGGTATCGGCGGCGCGGCTGCGCGGCCACGGCCAGGAGAAGCCGGCCGACCAGGCCGCCGTGGATGCGATGCGCCGCGAGCTCAACAAGCTGCCGATCGAAGGCACGGTCGTGATCGGAGAGGGTGAGCGCGACGAGGCGCCGATGCTCTATATCGGCGAGAAGGTCGGCCTCAATGCCGGCCCCAGGGTCGACATCGCGGTCGACCCGCTCGAGGGCACCACCCTGTGCGCCAAGAACATGCCCGGCGCGATCGCGACCATGGCGATGGCCGATGGCGGCACGCTCCTCCATGCTCCCGACGTCTACATGCAGAAGATCGCGGTCGGCCCCGGCTACGCCAAGGGCGTCGTCGACATCGACGCGACGCCTGCCGACAACGTCCGCCGGCTCGCCAAGGCCAAGGGCGTCGAGCCGGGCGCGATCACGGTGCTGGTGCTGGACCGCCCGCGCCATGCCGATATCATCCAGGGCGTGCGCTCGACCGGCGCTGCGGTACGCCTGATCACCGACGGCGACGTCGCCGGCGTGATCCACTGCGCCGATCCCGACAACACCGGCGTCGACATGTATCTCGGCACCGGCGGCGCGCCGGAGGGCGTGCTGGCCGCGGTGGCGCTGCGCTGCATCGGCGGCCAGATGCAGTGCCGCCTGATCCTCGACACCGAGGAGAAGCGCGAGCGCGCCCACAAGATGGGCGTCGGCGATCCCAAGATGATCTACGGCATCGAGGACATGGCCCGCGGCGACTGTCTGTTCGCAGCCACCGGCGTCACCACCGGCTCGCTGCTCTCCGGCGTCAAGTTCCGCAAGGACGGCGTCATCGAGACCGAGACCGTCGTGATGCGCTCGGTCACCGGCACGGTGCGCTACATCCGCGCCGAGCACCGCCAGCTGGCGAAATTCCACCTCGACTGATCCAGCACAGTCGTACCGGGGCACGCGGAGCGTGAACCCGGAATCTCGAGACCGTGGCGCGAGATTCCGGGTCTGCGCGCATCCCGGAATGACGAAATTGGAGAGCGGCTCAGCATGTCCGATCTGTCCATGGTCAAGGCGCTGGTGTTCGACGTGTTCGGCACTGTCGTCGACTGGCGCACCAGCCTGATCAACGACTTTACCGCGTGGTCGAAGACCCGCGGCATCCAGGGTGACTGGACCGCACTGGTCGATGGCTGGCGCGGGCTCTATGTCGGGTCGATGGACGAGGTCCGGAGGCATCCGGAGCGCGGCTACGTCATCCTCGACGTGCTGCACCGGCGCTCGCTGGAGACGCTGGTCGCGCAGCTCGGCATCACCAGCCTCACCGAAGCCGATCTCGATCATCTCACCCGCGGCTGGCACCGGCTGCATCCGTGGGCCGACAGTGTCGCCGGGCTGACCCGGCTGAAATCCAGATACATCATCGCGCCGCTCTCCAACGGCAATGTCGCGCTGCTCACCAACATGGCGAAGTTTGCGGGTCTGCCCTGGGACCTCGTGCTCTCCGCAGAGCTGTTCGCGCACTACAAGCCCGATCCCGAGACCTATCTCGGTGCCGCACGTCTCCTTGGCCTTTCGCCCGGCGAGGTGATGATGGTCGCCGCGCACAACAATGATCTCGAGGCGGCGCAACGCTACGGCCTCAAGACCGCCTTTGTCGCCCGCCCCACCGAATACGGCCCGCTGCAGAGCCGCGATTTCGAGGCCACCGGCGCCTGGGATATCGTCGCCGATGATTTCGGCGGCATCGCCGACCGGCTGGGCTGCTGATCCTCCTGCCTCACGCATCCGACACGATCACGCCGTACCAGCCGAGACCCTTGTAGGTCTCGTAGCCGGGCGTCGCGTGGAACGCGACCATGCGCCCGGAGATGTCCTGATAGAAGCCGCTGCGTTTGCCATCGAGCTTCAGCGACACCCGCTCGCTGAGAATGCCCTGGCCGTCCGAGGACGCGATGACGCGCAGATTCGAATCCACCAGCAGCACGCGGGCCTTGTCGCTTTCGCTGACACGGACGCCCTGGACGATCGCGCGCGCCTGGGCCTCCCAGTCGAAATGAATGGCGAGCACGCCGAGCGGCTTGCCATGGGCCTTGCCGTCCTCGCGGACCGAGGCGCAATAGGTCGCGACCTGGGCGTTGCCGAGCAGCGGCTGGCACTCGACGTCGCCGGCGACGTAGTCGTCGCCCGAGCGCAGTCCACGCGCCTCGCGAAACCATTTGGTGTCGGCGACGCTCTGGCCGACGACGTTGAAGCGGTCGGCGCGGCCGTTGGCGATCACCTTGCCGCTCGGATCGCACAGCCACAGATCGAGATAGACGGTGTAGGCCGACAGAATCACCGCGAGCCGATCGGAGACATGGGCGACGCGCGCGGCGTCTGGGTCCGCCGCGCAATCGACCACGGCCGAATCGGTCGCCCACCAGCGCACGTCGCAGGTCCGCTCGTAGAGATTGCGGTCGATCAGCTCGATCGCATTCAGCGCCAGGTCGACCATGCGCTCGCCGCGCGCCCGCTCGGTCATGCGCTCGATCGAGCTCTTCAGATTGCCCGTGCGGGTCGTGAGCTGCCCTTCCAGCTCGCGCGCGATGGTCTCGACGAGCTGGCCGACGGCGCGGACCTCCTGGGCCACCACGGCGAAGCCCGCGCCTTGGGCGCCGACCCGCGAGCTCTCGATCAGCGCGTTCAGCGCCAGCATCTTCATCTGGTTGGTGATCTGCTGGATCGACTTGGTCTTCTCGCAGGCGATCTGATTGACCTCGCCGGTGAGCCGGGCGATCAGCGCCGAGACGTCGGTCTCGTCATCCTTGGGAGTCGTTTGTGCCGGAGCGGCGGAGGGCTGCGTCTTCAACTCGGGCGCGGTCAGCATCGGCAATGAACTCCATGTTGCCGGCCTCCTGGTCGGCACGAAGAGGGCGGACAAATCGGACGTAATAATTGATTGAAATGTTACGGAGTTCGCCTAACGGCTGTTTAATGCACTCCATTGAACGCAGCTCGAATTTTAGGCAACCAGCCGTATATGGGCGGCATTTCCCTAATTTCCTGTGAGTTCCGCCAAGTTCTGGGACGATTCTGGTGGGTTTCATGGATGGAACCTGCTGAGGCAGGCCAGTTGCTGTAGATTCGACGGCGTCCGTTTCGAATCGCTGCGCTGCAAGCGAGGCCCCGCGCGTCATGGCACCATCCGCCCTTGCACTGCCCCTGAGCGCCCCGCAGGCGTTTCTCGGCGTGCGGCTGTCGCTGACCAGCAAATTGTGGCGCGACCGGCTGGATGCGCGCGGTGCGGCGCGGGCGCTGGCGATGGTGCAGCGCTATCAACTGCCGGAGATGCTGGCCCGGGTTCTGGCGGGGCGTGAGGTCGAGCTCGATCAAGTCAACGACTTCCTCGATCCCACCATCCGCAAGCTGATGCCGGATCCGTTCACGGTGACGCAGATGGAGGCGGCGGCCGAGCGCATTGCCGACGCCGCGGTCAAGGGCGAGAAGGTCGCGATCTTCGGCGACTACGATGTCGACGGCGCGACCTCGGCGGCGCTGCTCGCCTGGCACCTGCGCCATTGCGGGCTCGATCCGCTGATCCACATTCCCGACCGCATCTTCGAAGGCTACGGCCCGAACGTCGACGCCATCCGCGCGCTCGCGGCCAAGGGCGCGACGCTGCTCGTGACGGTCGACTGCGGCACCACCAGCCTCGAGCCGCTGGCGGAGGCGCGGCGGCTCGGCATGTCCGTGGTGGTGATCGATCACCATCAATGCGGCGAGGACCTGCCCGAGGTTAACGCTCTGGTGAATCCGAACCGGCCCGACGATCTCTCCGGCCTCGGCTATCTCGCCGCGGTCGGCCTGACGCTGGTCACGCTGGTTGCGGTCAATCGCGAGCTGCGCGGCCGCGGCTTCTGGAGCAGCACGCGCCCGGAGCCGGATCTGCTCAGCATGCTGCATCACGTCGCGCTCGGCACCGTCGCCGACGTCGCGCCGCTGATCGCGCTCAACCGCGCGTTCGTCGCCAAGGGCCTGATCGCGATGCGCCGGCGCGACCATGTTGGGCACACCGCGCTGATGGATGTCGCCCGGCTCAACGGTCCGCCCGAAGCCTGGCATCTCGGCTTCATGCTGGGACCGCGCATCAATGCCGGCGGGCGCATCGGCCGCGCCGATCTCGGCGTGCGGCTGCTGTTGGAAAGCGACGTCTCCGAAGCCGCGCGCATCGCCGCCGAGCTCGACCGCCTCAACAGCGAGCGCCGCGTCATCGAGCAGCAGGCCGAAGCGCAGGCCGAAGCGGAGGCGCTGGCCTCGCTCGGCCTGGAGGACAAGGGCGCCGTCATCGTGACGGCGTCCGAGGGCTGGCATCCCGGCGTGGTCGGGCTGGTCGCGTCCAGGCTCAAGGAAAAGTTTGCCCGGCCGGCGTTTGCGATCGCGCTCGAGCCGGGCGGCATCGGCACCGGGTCGGGCCGCTCGATTCCGGGCGTCGATCTTGGCAAGGCCGTCCGCCATGCCGTGGAGCAGGGCATCCTGATGAAGGGCGGCGGGCACGCGATGGCCGCCGGCGTCACCTTGCGCAAGGAGCGGTTGGCCGAGTTTCGCGCCTTTCTCGAAAGCGCGCTCGCCGCCGACGTCGCCGACGCACGGCACGTCAACGAGATCCTGATCGACGGCGCGATCAGCGCGCGCGCCGCGACGCCGGAGCTGGTCGCGACCCTCAATCGCGCCGGTCCGTTCGGCAGCGGCAATCCCGAGCCGATCGTGGCGCTGCCATCGCATCAACTGGTCTATGCCGACGAGGTCGGGCAGGCGCATCTGAAGTTGCGCTTCAAGTCCGGTGACGGCGCCATGGTGAACGCCATCGCATTCCGCTCGGTTGGCCAGAAGCTCGGCAACGCGCTGGTTCAGCATCGCGGCCAGATCCTGCACGTCGCCGGCACGCTCACCGTCGACCGCTACCAGGGAGTCGAGCGCGTGCAACTGCGCGTGCTCGATGTCGCCGTGCCGGATCATGGACCGGCGATGATCAGGTAGCGGCCCCAACACCGCGCGGAGGCCGGGACGACAGCGGAGTGCGGGGGGCCGTCGCGTGATTACAGGGCAAGTCTTTGTAATCCCGCCGCGCATCTGCGCCCGAGTGATGCTGGATCAAGACCCTCATCCTTAGAGAAGAGAGGGCGCAGGGAATGCCGGGTGAAGGCCTCACCCATGGCCCGCCTGCAAACAAAAAGCAGGCGGCAGTCACCACAGGCAAAGCCGTTTCAACCGGCATTCCCTGCGCGGAGGTCTTAACGCTTATACGCGATCTCCCCGGTGTTCGGCTTGATAGCCACCGTCGTCTCCGGGATCATCATCCCCCAAAGACTTGGCGCCAGCATCGGGGCGCCAGGACCACGCGATTTCACGTCCGCAACCTGCCGTTCGTCCGCGTACATCGAGCACGCTGCGACACGATCGCGGCCACCGCATCCCATCCTCCACGTTCGTGACGATCGCGAAGCGTCCCTCTCATGAGGACGGGACCGTCATATAATTTCCGATTTTCGTAAGAAAAGCAAGCGAAATCTTGCGCCTCCCAAAGCGGTTTCGGTCATCCGACTGACATCGCTGCGAGACATGACGTTCGCTTGCTGTGGCGTTGAGGAGCACGCGGCGACGGGACGTCGGTGTTGCAACCTGCCGCTCGTTCTTGCCAATTTGCCATCTTGGCGCACTGAGTCATCTTCGCGACGAGGGCGGCTGTCCGACAATGTGGGTGTTCGATGCAATATCTGTCTGGTGTCTTCGTGGTGCTGTTGCTGTGCTTGCCGTGGGCGCATGCCGAACCGGGCCTGCACTGGCAGACAGCAAACCCCAGCGAAAAGCCTTGGACCGCGGCGATTTCGCAGGAGGTTCAGCAGTTCGCCGACGCGCAGAAGCCGACGGCGATCATGGTGGTCAGAGACGACGAGATCATTGCGTCGTCGGGTGACATCGGCGCCAAGGTCAATATCCGGTCCGAGCGCAAAAGCCTCATCAGCGCCCTGTACGGCTTGGCGGTCGAGGAGGGCCGGATCAACCTCGACAGCACCCTTGCCGAACTTGCGATCGACGATCGTCCCGACGCCCTGTCGCCGACCGAGAAGACCGCGACGGTTCGCCAATTGTTGATGGCTCGTTCCGGCGTCTATCATCTCGCGGCCTACGAGACGCCGCGGATGAAGGACCTCCGGCCTGCCCGCGGAAGCCATCCGCCTGGCAGCTTCTGGTACTACAACAATTGGGATTTCAATGCGCTCGGCACGATCTATCGGCAATCCCTGGGCGACGTGTTCAAAAGCTTCGAGACGCGGATCGCGCGGCCGCTCGGCATGGAGGATTTTTCGACGAAGGATGGTCACTACCAGAAGGAGGACTCGTCCTCTCATCCCGCCTACGTGTTTCACATGAGCGCACGCGACCTCGCGCGGTTCGGCGTGCTTTATCTCAACGGCGGACGCTGGAACGGGACCCAGCTGATCCCGGCTCATTGGGTGACGGAATCGACGACGCGGCTGTCGGACACCGAGCAGCCTGAACGCGGCTATGGCTATCTCTGGTGGACGTACACGAAGGGCAGTCCGGGCGTCAGCGCCTTCTTGGCCAATGGCTATGGTGGGCAATTGGTCGTCGTCGTTCCGTCGAAGCGCCTGGTGCTGGTCGAGCTGGTCGATCTCGCCGTCAACCCGCATGGCGTCCGAACCCAGCGCGTCCTCGATCTCGTGAGCAGGATCAGCGCGTCGGTGCCGTGAGGAGCATGCGATGGCGATCGCGCTCGATCTGAGATCGGATCACGTCTCAGCAGGTGAGATCGAGCCTCCGTGGGATCGGGTCGCAGCGCGCGACACAGGGCTCCTCGACAACCGCGACAGCTCAGCGCCAGGACGGCTTCGGCAGATGATCGGGACTGAATTTCGGCGTCGGCCGGGGCGTTTGCGGAGGTGCGGCGTCGTCGGACGCCGAGAACAGCAGCAGCGCCTCGAACGGCACGTCGGGAGCTTCCGCGGCATAGCCGGAGCACGTGACGGGCGTGCCTCTGCAGCACCCTTCGAGGCTGAGCGTCAGCTCGTCGGGGCCGAACAGCGACGGCTGTCCCGGCGCGTGACGCTTCGTCTTGATGATGGCGGTAAACCGATCGCCATGCGTCTCGTAGCTGCCGGCATAGCTCAGCACGGTATCGCCGCCGCAGACCTTGCCGCCCACCAGCTCGACGATGCCGGTTCCCTGGCCTTTGGGGGTCCTGAACCAGGCCGAATAGGTGCCTTCCTTCATCATCTGCCGCAGATCCCATCGTTGGGTCGTCCGCATCGTTGTGCGAGGCAAATTAAGAGAAGGTGAAAACAACCGTCAGAACAGGCCTGGAACCCAAATTTGTTCGTGTACGAACGGAGGGAGCGTCAGCGGCCGGTCTCCGCACACCCAGCCAGCCGTGCCGCGACTCGCGGAGTGCCTGGTTGCGCATCCCGTGGTCTTGCCATTCGTCTCAAGAAAATCATTCGGCTGGATGTCGGCCCGCGTATAAGGGCGCGTATAAGGGAATGAGAACTGGGCCAACTTTGAGGACTATCCGATGCCGTCCGAACCTCGCTCGCCGCGTCTTGCCGTTCTGATCGATGCCGACAATGCCTCGGCCAAGATCGTGGACGGGCTGTTCGAGGAAATCGCCAAGATCGGCGAGGCGAGCGTGCGCCGGATCTATGGCGACTTCTCCAGCCCGCGCTCCAGGCCCTGGGCCGACACGCTCGCCAGACACGCCATCGTGCCACAGCAGCAGTTCGCCTACACCACGGGAAAGAACGCCTCCGACATCACGCTGGTGATCGACGCGATGGACCTGCTGCACAGCGGACGGTTCGACGGCTTCTGCCTGGTGTCCTCGGACAGCGACTTCACCCGGCTCGCGGCGCGCATCCGCGAGCAGGGCATCGACGTGTTCGGCTTCGGCGAGCAGAAGACGCCGGAGAGCTTTCGGCAGGCCTGCCGCCGGTTCATCTACACCGAGAATTTGCGCAGCGACGCCGCGACCAGCAAGGACGCCGATACGGCTGCGGCACCCAAGTCTCTTTTGCCCATCACCGCGGCGACGCCGATGATCAAGAACGTCATCACGCAGATGGAAAGCGAGGACGGCTGGGTCGCGCTCGGCGAGGTCGGCAAGCAGCTCTCCAACCTGGTCTCCGACTTCGATCCGCGCACCTATGGCTGCCGCAAGCTCAGCGATCTCGTGCGCAAGACCGGCGCGTTCGAGATCGAGGAGCAGCCGAAAGGCGGCTCGGTGCGCATTCGTGTGAAGGTGGTGACGGGCGCGCATGGGCGGGCTAGGGGAGGAAAACAGCGATCTGCTTGATTAAAGAAGTGACTTGCGAAGGCGGCAAGGTCCTAGCGTAAAAATGGTGCAAGACATGATTGCACCGCTTTGCGGTCCGCTTGCGTGCAGCTTCGTATCACCAAGGAAATCCGATGATGCGAATCTTGCTGACGTCGATTGCCGTAGCCAGAGTGATTGTAAGATATAGGGTGCAGGTCGCAGTATAGATAGTGAGAAGGTTTCGTGTAGTAAATGAGATAGCGAAGAAAACGCGTATGTTAGAGAGCTGTGAGCGTTCATGCTGCGCTCGGTCCAGTGTGTAGCGTTCGGCCTTTAAGAAGATTAGCCATGTTAGAGCGGCATTCGTGGCGGCGGCAATATGCCATCCTGGAATGGCCTCTGGCACTAGATAGTGGGCTATTGTGTCCCAACCTGGGATGCTTTGTGCTGGCTCCTTCAAAGAGGACCACGCCAAGAGTAGATAGAGTTTGGCTGCAAAAAGAAACAATATCCCAGCCGAGTAAAGCCGCGATATCCTGTAGACAGTCAGGACCTGAATTTGCTCAGCAAGCTGCAGAGGATCTTCCTCTGCCTGTATAGGCCGGAACGCCCACAGTAGCGGACTCCAAATCAACGAAGTGCTTTTGATTGACCAGCGATAGACACTGGCCGGCGCGTAAACAAAGATCAGCAAATAGAATAGTCCCGCGGCCTGCCTTGCTCGACCTAGTGAAGGCTCAAGGGGAACGTCGGAAAACCGTACAATAAAAATTTCTGAAAACGTCGCAAGCCCCTCTATTCCGGGTGCCAGCTCAGGTAGAGTCGTCAAGTCAGTGCAGAGAACAATCTTCCGCCAGTTGTCAGGTACAGCGGCTATCGCCCCCATCGGCCTCAAAGTTAGCTCAAGAAGAGTAGCGAAAGCTCTTGCAGATATTAGAAGCGCGACAAGACAGGTGCAGAAAACGAAATAGAGAGCGAATATGTAGATCTCGAGAAGGAGGAACACTATGCCGAGAAGCAGCAGTCGCATGAGGCTTGTAGACTTGCCGACAGATGCGCTACTCGGAAACTCCTTGGGGAATGCAGCATGGAACGCTCTAGTCAACCAACGATTAAGACCGATCGCGTATCGCAGTGCGCGCTGATTTGAGCGTTGGGTCTGGAGTAGCACCGCTGGCGACAAGGCAGTTAGTGCAATTAAGTGCGCAGCATGACCATCATCAGAATAGAGGTAGATGCTCAGGCAAATAGCGGCCGCAGTCTCTGCAAGAGCTAAGATCGAAATATGATTCTCAGCAATCGTGTTCGGGGAAGAATGCCACACGATCATCTTTGCGATTACCCGCCCTGCCGGAGCTTCGCCAGCACCTTGAGCCCGCCATAGCCGTCGGCCGGCGTGAGGCCCGCCTTGGCCTGGAAGTCGCGGATCGCCTTCATGGTGTCGTTGCCGACGCGGCCGTCGGTGCCGCCGGTGTCGAAGCCGGCTGCGGTCAGGCGCTTCTGCATCTCCTGCACCTCGGCCAAGGTCAGCGCACGCTCGGAGCCGGGGAAGGGCTGCAGGAACGGCGGGGCGCCCAGGATGCGGTCGCCGAGATGGCAGATCGCGAGCGCGTAGCTCATCGCCGGATTGTAGGACTTCACCGAATAGAAGTTCGGGCCGAGCAGAAAGGCGGGGCCGCCCGCGACCGGAATCCAGAGCTGCGCGGTGGCATTGGGCTGTGGGAATGGCTGGCCGTCGGCGCGGGTGATGCCGGCTGCCTGCCAGGCCGCGTAGCTGCGGCCTCCTGACATGTTGCCGGACGCGCGCACCTCGTAGCCCCAATGTTCGCCGCGGTGATATTTGCCGCGGTTGACGAGATAGCGCGCGGTCGAGCCGAGCGCGTCGTCGGGGCGGCCGAACGGGTTGATCTTGCCGTCGCCGTCATAGTCGAAGCCGACGTTGAGCCAGACTTCGGGCATCCATTGCGTGTGGCCCATCGCGCCGGCCCAGGAGCCGCGCATCTCCTCCGGCGTGCTCCAGCCGCGATCGACGATTTTCAGCGCGTTGGTGAGCTCGGTCTCCCAATAGGCCTTGCGGCGCGGCTCGTTCCAGGCGAGCGCGGCGAGCGCCGGAAACACCGGGCGCATGTGGTTCTGCTGC
Organism: Bradyrhizobium sp. SZCCHNR1043; assembly: GCF_032489675.1. Classification (NCBI taxonomy): domain Bacteria; kingdom Pseudomonadati; phylum Pseudomonadota; class Alphaproteobacteria; order Hyphomicrobiales; family Nitrobacteraceae; genus Bradyrhizobium; species Bradyrhizobium sp. SZCCHNR1043. The sequence goes on along the minus strand of NZ_JAUEYN010000010.1, from coordinate 130,180 downwards.
ACCAGCGGATCGCCATAGGCGGACTCGACGCCCCACAGCGCCAGCAGCGTGCCGCGCTCGACGCCAAAGTCCTTCTCGATGCGGGCGAACAGCGCCTCGTTCTTCTGCAGCGCGATCTTGCCGTTGATGACGCGCCAGTCGGAGACGCGACGGTTGATGTACTGCCAGAGCTGCTCCTTGAACTCCGGCTGGTTGCGCAACTCCTTGAACACGGTCATGTCGGGCTCGAGCCGCGCCATGACCCGGGTCCAGGTGGCCGGCGAGATGCCCTTGGCGAGCGCGCGGGCGCGAAAGCCGTCGCGCCAAGCCTCGAACTCGGCCGGGGCAGCCGCTGCCGCCAGGGCGGGGCCGAGCAGCGCGGCGGCACCGATGCCGGAGCGGAGCAGGGCGCGGCGGGTCATCGTATCGGGCTGTGAATCGGACTGGGTCATGGAGGGCAGTCTACCCGCTGATGCGGGCCGGCGGCAAAGCCCGGAACGGGCGGAACTTTCACGCTTGGTGGAGCTCGGCGGCGATGCGGGCCAGCCAACGGCGGATGGTCGCGAGGTCCCGCTTGCTCAGGTCGCCGGCGAGTCGCCGCTCCAGCGCGCTGGCGCGGCGCCGGGCCTTGGCGAGCAGAGCGAGGCCGTGCCGGGTCAGGGTCCATTGCAGCGCCCGGCCGTGCACGGGATGCGGTGCTCTCTGGATGGCGCCGTCGCGTTCGAGATTGCCGATGATCACGTTGACGGTCTGCGGCGTCAGCAGCGCGACGCGGGCGAGGTCGGCGCCGGACAGCCCGGGATAGGCCTTGAGCATCGTCAGCACCACGAATTGCGGATGGGTCAGTCCGGTCGCGATGAGCGCGCGGTCGAGCGATAGCCGCGCCGCGGCCTGTGCCTGGCGCAGCAAATAGGCGAGGTAGCCGTCCTCGCCGCGCTTGCCCTCGCCGGGCGATGGCGGGCGGGCCGCTGTCTTCGGCCGACGCGCGGGGCCGGCCTTTGCGGGGGCTGCCTTTCGCGACGCTCGCGAGGTCGTCAATTCCGGTGCCTTGCGCATATCATCAGAGCCCTGATAAGTTATCAGATATCTGATAACATGAGAGACAGACCATGTCACATGCGCGCAGCGAGTACACCACGTTCCGGAGCCAGGCGCCGGAGCTGTACGATGCCATCCTTGCGGTGAGTCAGCAGGCTGCCAAGGCCGGCCTCGACAAGCAGCTGCTCGAGATCGTCAAGATCAGGGCGTCGCAGATCAACGGTTGCGCATTCTGCGTACAGCATCACGTGCTGCTGGCCGAGAAGCTCGGCGTGTCCGCCGACAAGATCAATCTCGTCGTGGTGTGGCGCGAGGCGCCGCAATTCTCGGCACGCGAGCGCGCGGCGCTGGCCTTCACCGAGGCGTTGACCACGCTGCAGGGCGGCGTCAGCGACGAGGTCTATGCGCAGGCCCGGGCGGAATTCTCCGAAACGGAGCTGGTGTTCCTGACGTCGGCGATCGGCGTGATCAATCTCTGGAATCGCTACGGCGTCGCGTTCCGTTGGACGCCGGCGGAGCGGCCGGCGCGGGCGGCGTCCTGAGTTGCCTGGAACCGCGGCACGGCCCGGCGGGTTATGCGCGGGAGGTAGAGGAGGCGCGCATGACCGGGACGGACGAACCGCTCAAGCCGGAGGATTTTCCGCTGGAAGCCGACAAGGAGCGCGTGCAGCGCCAGGACGGCAAGCCGATCGCCACGACCAAGAACGAGGCGATGGCGCAAGAGATTGCGGACCGCCTCAATGCCGAGGAGCATCGTCGCGAAGAGGACAAGTGGTCGGCGTGACTGTTGACTGTCTCCCCGTCTCGTATCTCGCCGAGACAGATGCCGCTTGCAATCAGCTCGAACTAATAAGCACGCGTGCCACGCTCAGAACGGATTCGCCGGCTGCGCCCGCTTGGGGCCTTCCGGCTTCGGCTCGACCGCGAGGGTGGGGTCGGTCGGCATCACGCGCGCGCCGGCGGCGCGGGCGACCTGGCCGGTCGTCGAATGCCGTGCCGCCTCGGCGGACTTGATCTCCGGCGGATGCCAGCGGTCGCGCACCAGCATTGTCAGCGCCCCCACGCAGAGCAGCGCAATCGCGGCTGAAACGAGCGCCGGTCCGGCTCTGCGATGCGGGTTGGCTGTCATCATCTGCGATCCTCCGTGGCCAGACAACCCGGAGCGGTCGGCTCCGGTTCCGGGTCCGCCGGTGATCAGTTCCGGTCGCGCGCGACGGCGGCGGCGTCGGCCGCAGGTCCGAGCGGCGACGATCCGAGTGCGCCGGTCGGCGACGGCGGCGACGCGGCGATCTCCTCCAGCCCGACCTCGCGGCCGCGGCCGCCGATCAGGCGCTCATAGGCTGTAATCAGCGTCACGTAGGGATTGACCCAGATCCAGCCATCGCGCGTGAACAGCTGGACGTCGAAATGCAGATGGCGCGTGGTTCCGTTGGGATGGTCGAGATAGTTCGAGACCACGCCGATCGGCTCGCCCTCGCGGAGGCTGCGGCCATTGAGCAGGCCGTCGGCATCCATCGCCGCGGGATTCATGTGCATGTAGCGAAAGCGGACGTGCTCGGTGCCGCTGTTGACCTGCACCGTCACGGCCTGCTGCCGGGTTGAGCGGATCACGACGCCGTCGCGCACGGCGAGCACGCGCTGCCGCCACGGGTTGCAGCCGTCGGCGCCGTCGCGGCGCACCGGGCAGGCACCGGGCCTGAGATCCTGGCCCTGATGGCCGAAGCCGCTGGCGCATTGGCCGACGTTGAAGCTGCGCGCCTCGCAGAAATTGTCGCGCCAGGGATACTGGCTCCACGGCTGGTCGAATTTGTCGCTCGCGCGCCGGCGGCCGAACGACTGCGAATGCACATAGGCCGGCGCATCCAGCGGATAGCGGATCTGCGAATAGACGGTGCGGTCGGCCCGCCCGCTCTGGCCGCGTCCGCCGCTGTTGGCGACGATGTCGCCAACGGGCCGATAGGTGAAATCGGCATCCAGCGTGACCGGGCGCTCGGCGGCGAGCGGCGCGATCTCCGGCGGGATGCGCGACGGCTGCCCGCCGGCGATGCGCAGTGCCTTGAGGAAGCGCTCGGCGATGGGATAGGCCTCGCGGCAGGCGAGCCGCCGCGGCCGCGGCGCGCTGTCGAGGCACTGGATCGAGACCACATAGGGCACGCCGAAGCGCGTGAAGGCGTAGCGGACATAGCCCTCGCGAATGAAGCGGCGCAGATCGGGATATTGCGCTGACAGCGCCTTGACGCCTTCGCCCTTGCCGCCGGCGGGATCGGCGACCTCGTAGGTGAGGAGTGATCCGGTGATCTGGATCTCGACCGGTTTTGCGAAGACGCGCGACGGCAGGCCGGAGGTCACCTCCGGCGGCAGCGAGAACACCGCGTCGTAGCCGGACGGGCCGGCATCGAACAGGTCGGTCTGGAAGTCGGCCTGATAGCGCGGCAGGCCGCGCGCCGCGATGGCGGCGCTGCGGCGCGAGGCGAGATAGGCGGTGGCGTCGAACGGCAGCAAAACGGGGACCGGACTGCGTCCGATCCCCGTGAAGATGGTCGAGGTCACGCCGTTGAGCTGGACCAGCGCGGGCCTGCGCCGCGCATCACCGGCCGAAACGCTGCTCCGGTGCGCGGACAGAGCGGAGTCGGCGGCGACCTCGGGCGCCGCGTTGAGTTCGGAGCGGAGCTGGTCCAGCGCCGCGCGCCAGTCGGCGCGGTTGATGGTGAGGGCGGGCGGAGCAAAGTCATCGGCCGCGCGCGTCGTGGACGGCGCGGCCAGCGTGATGATCGCCGCCAGGGCGGCGATGAGTGTGATGACCCGTGCCCCCAAATCCCCCCGCGCCCCCCGGCGTCAGATCCTCGAGATGTCTCAGTCCTTGGCGCGCTCGCAGTAGGAGCCGTCCTCGGTCATGACGACGATGCGGGTGCCGACCGTGATGTGCGCCGGCACGCCGGTGCGAACGCCGTTGGAGAGCACCGCCGGCTTGTAGGACGACGACGCGGTCTGGCCCTTGGTGACCGGCTCGGTCTCGACGACCTCGAGCGTGACCCGCTGGGGCAGCGTGATCGCCACCGGGACCACGTCGTGCATCGACAGCTTGACCGTCATGTTCTCCTGGAGATAGGCGGCCTGGTTGCCGACCACGTCCTTCGGCACCTGGACCTGGTCGTAGGTCTCCGGGTTCATGAAGTGGAAGCCGTCGGCATCCTCGTAAAGATACGTGAAGTTGCGCTCCTCGATCGTCGCCTTCTCGACCTGGTCGGTGGTCTTGAAGCGCTCGGAGATCTTCACGCCGTCGCTGATTCGGCGCATTTCGATCTGGCTGACCGGAGTGCCTTTGCCGGGATGGATGTTCTCGGCGGTGACGACGACATAGAGCTTTCCATCTTGCTCAATGACGTTACCCTTGCGAATAGAGCTGGCGATGACTTTCAAAGCTGTTTTCCTGACACTGAAAAAGGGGCGCCGGACTGGGCCGGGGCGCCACGCGACGCGGAATGCGGTTTCGGGCGGCAACATACTGATTTTGTCCGGGGTTGCCAGTCTTTTGCGGCCCGAACGGGCGATCCCCTGATGTCCCGGGAGCCCGCGCCTTCGCCCTGGTGGTCGCCGCAGCGGCACGCCGACATCAGGCCGTTCCTGCTCGCCCGGGCCGCCATCATCCGCGCGCTGCGGGCCTGGTTCGACGAGCAGGGCTTTATTGAGGTCGAGACCGGCATCCTGCAGGTGTCGCCGGGCAACGAGACCCATCTGCACGCGCCGGGCACCGACCTGACGAGGCCGGACGGAACCCGCCATCGGCGGTATTTCCGAACGTCGCCGGAATTCGCCTGCAAGAAGCTGCTGGCGGCCGGCGAGCGGCGGATCTTCGAGTTTGCCCGCGTGTTCCGCGACCGCGAGCGCGGCGACCTGCATCTGCCGGAATTCACGATGCTGGAATGGTATCGGGCGGAGGCGCCCTATGACGCGATCATGGCCGACACGGTCGTGGTGATCGCGCACGCGGCCCAGGCGACGGGAATCCGGCAGTTCGCCTTTCGCGGCCGCACCGCCGATCCCTTCGCCGAGCCCGAGCTGTTGACGGTTGCCGGCGCGTTCGAGCGCCATGCCGGCATCGACCTGCTGGCGACCATCCGCGACGGCGCGGGCGACCGTGCGGCGCTGGCGCAGGCCGCCGCTGGCAAGATCCGGATCAGCGACGACGACACCTGGTCGGACCTGTTCAGCAAGGTGCTGGTCGAGCACGTCGAGCCGCATCTCGGGCAGGGACGCCTCACCGTGCTATATGAATATCCGGCGCCGGAGGCCGCGCTGGCGCGGGTGGCGGCGGACCCGCGCGTTGCCGAACGGTTCGAGGTCTACGCCTGCGGCGTCGAGCTCGCCAATGGCTTTGGCGAGCTCACCGACGCCGCCGAGCAGCGCCGCCGCTTCGAGCAGGAGATGGCCGAGAAGGAGCGGCGCTATGGCGACCGCTATCCGCTCGACGAGGACTTCCTCGCCGCCGTGGCCGCGATGCCGCAGGCGAGCGGTGTGGCGCTTGGCTTCGACCGCCTGGTGATGCTGGCGGCCGGCGCCACGAGGATCGACCAGGTGGTATGGACGCCGCCGGCAGGTGAGCGATGAACAGGGTCGAACGTCCGACGACATTGCGCAGCGCCGAGGATCTCGTCGCGCAGGGATTGGCTGACGCGGCGGACCAGCCGGCGCTGGCGCGCGTGGCGCAGCGCTATGCGGTGGCGGTGACGACGCATCTCGCCGACCTGATCGACGCTGACGATCCGAACGATCCGATCGCGCGCCAGTTCGTGCCCAGCATGGACGAGCTGAAGGCGGCGCCCGGCGAGCGCGGCGATCCGATCGGCGACGACGCGCATGCGCCGGTGCCCGGCATCGTGCACCGCTATCCCGATCGCGTGCTGCTCAAGCTCGTGCATGTCTGCGCGGTGTATTGCCGCTTCTGTTTCCGTCGCGAGATGGTCGGGCCGGGCAAGGACAATGCGCTGTCGGAGGAGGCCTATCGCGCGGCGCTCGACTACATCCGCGCACATGACGAGATCTGGGAGGTGATCCTCACCGGCGGCGATCCGCTGATGCTGTCGCCGCGGCGGCTGAAGGAGATCATGGCCGATCTCGCCGGCATCGATCACGTCAGGATCATCCGTATCCACACCCGTTTGCCGGTCGCCGATCCCCAGCGCATCACGCCGGCGCTGGTCGAGGCGCTGAAGGTGCCGGGCGCCGCGACCTGGGTCGCGCTGCACGCCAATCATCCGCGCGAGCTCAGCCCTGCGGTTCAGGCGGCCTGCGCGCGGCTGATCGATGCCGGCATTCCCATGGTCAGCCAGTCGGTGCTGCTGCGCGGCGTCAATGACGATGCGGCGACCCTGGAGGCGCTGATGCGCGCCTTCGTCGAGATTCGCATCAAGCCGTATTACCTGCACCATGGCGACCTCGCGCCGGGCACGGCGCATCTGCGGACCACGCTGGCGCAAGGTCAGGCCCTGATTCGAGCGCTGCGCGGCCGGGTGTCCGGCCTGTGCCAGCCCGACTACGTGCTCGACATTCCCGGCGGCTACGGCAAGGCGCCGGTGGGGCCGCAATACCTCACTGCCGATGAAACTGTTGAGCAGGATCATGCGGCAGGTGCGCAAACGCGCTATCGTGTGATTGACTATTGCGGCGAGGCGCACCTCTATCCGCCCGCCGCGGGATGAAGTGTCCTGCCGATTCCGCTGACACGGAGGAGCAACATGAAGAGACTTGCGATCGCGATGGGGCTCCTGATGGTCGTGACTGATGGCATCGCGCTGGCGCAGAGCGGCAGCGGCTCATCCGCCGGCACCGGATCGAAGAGCGGCATGCCGCCGCAGGCGCCGGTCGGTCACCGCCAGGTCCGCCCGAGCGATTTGCCCAAGGCCGAGCAGGCCGAAGAAAATTCATTCAGCGGCATGACCAAGGAAGACCGCGAGCTCGATCGCAAGATCAAGGGCATCTGCCGCGGCTGCTGAGCGCGACCTGCGGCGCGCCCGACGCGCGCCGCTCATCGGTCGTGAGTGCTACGCCGAGCGCTCACGCGGGGAGTTGCGATGCGCCGCACGCCGGGCGGCGACGGCTTCGGCGAGCTGCTCCAGCACCTCCACCGTCGTGTCCCAGCCGATACAGCCGTCGGTGATGCTCTGGCCGTAGGTCAGCGCCACGCCCGGCTTCACGTCCTGCCGACCCGCCACGAGATGGCTCTCGATCATCACGCCCATGATGCGCTGCTCGCCTGCGGCGAGCTGGCGTCCGACGTCGGCGGCGACCAGCGGCTGGTTCTCCGGCTTCTTGCTCGAATTGGCGTGGCTGGTGTCGATCATCAGCCGCGCCGGCAGTCCGGACTTGATCAGCTCGGCCGAGGCCTGCTCGACATGGGCGGCGTCGTAATTGGGGCCGCTGCCGCCGCGCAGGATGATGTGGCAGTCCTCGTTACCGGTGGTCGCCGCGATGCCCGAGCGGCCGCCCTTGGTCACCGCCATGAAATGATGCGGATGAGCGGCCGATTTCACCGCGTCGGCGGCGATGCGGATGTTGCCGTCGGTGCCGTTCTTGAAGCCGACCGGGCACGACAGGCCTGAGGCCAGCTCGCGGTGGATCTGGCTCTCGGTGGTGCGCGCGCCGATCGCGGCCCAGGCCACGAGGTCCGCGATGTATTGCGGCGTCGTCATGTCGAGGAATTCGCATCCCGCCGGCAGGCCGAGATTGTTGACGGCGGACAGCACGCTGCGCGCGAGCCGCAGGCCCTTGTTGATGTCGAAGGAATTGTCCAGGCCGGGATCGTTGATCAGGCCTTTCCAGCCAACGGTGGTGCGCGGCTTCTCGAAATAGACCCGCATCACGATTTCGAGGCGGTCGGCGAGGCGCTCGCGCAAGGTGGCGAGGCGGCCGGCGTAGTCGATCGCCGCGTCGGGATCGTGGATGGAGCAGGGGCCGACGATGACCAGCAGGCGGTCGTCGCTGCCGGTCAGGATGGCGTGGATCGCGTTGCGCGCCGCCATCACCACACGGGTCGCGGTGAGGGTGCGGGGGATTTCACCCATCACCTCCGCCGGCAGGCTCAATTCCTTGATTTCCTTGATACGAAGATCGTCTGTGGTGCTCAGCATGGCGGGCTCCTGGGTGTCTTGATGGGCACCTGCCGGCAACAAAAAAGCCGCCAGGTTCTGGCGGCTCGTTCGGATATCTTGCTGCAATGTGTCAGATTGAGCGCGATCCTCCCGCCGCCAGCGAGCTGTCGTAGCTAAAGTACCAATAGAAGCTGGTGGCGGCGTTGATCATGGCCATCCTATAGCGGCCGCGCGGCCGCTTGTCATCCCGAAAATCGAGTCCCCCGGCGTCAGCCGTTGCGCGCGGCGAGCGCCATGCCGATCATCGACAGCCCGCCGAACAGCAGGTTGATGCCGACCAGCAGACCGATCGCCCACAACGCTGTGCCCGGCAGCCCGGAAATGATGATGCCGGCGATCGCGATGTCGACCACGCCCGAGATTGCCAGCCACGACCAGCGCCCGGACAGCTCGCGGCGGTGCTCCAGCGCGTACATGATGGTGGCGACGCCCTCGGCGAGGAAATAGACGCCGATCACGATGGTCAGCGTTACCGTCCCTTGAACCGGCTGCGCCACCAGAATGATTCCGGCGATGATGGCGAGAACCGCCGACAACAGCGACCACCAGAAGCCCGGCATGCCGCGGGCCCAGAAGGTGAGCGCGAGCCCCGTGATGCCCGAGATCAGGAACATCCAGCCGAGGAAGATCGTGACCGCAAGGCTTGCCAGCGGGGTGAGGATCATCGCAAGCAGGCCGAGTACGGCGAGCAGGATGCCCTCGATCAGGAAGGCCTTCCAATGCGTGCGCACGGCTGCGCCCATTTGCGACCTCATGCGCTCGAGCTCGGGCGGAATCGTATCCTGCGGAAGGGTCATGATCGTCACTCCGGGCAAGGTCACGGGCTGGATGCCGCGTCCGCCTTCCCACGCAGATGGTGAGGAACGACGGCCGGGACAAGCGCGTGATGCGCGTTTCGTTGCTCTGATGGCGCGGCGGGGCCGGGATTATGCCGTCGTCCGCATCCGGTTGCGGCCGAAAACATAGATCGTCGTCGTGACAATCAGAAGGGCCATCCCGACGATGATCGCGGTGAGGCCCAGCGGAACCAGAACGCCGGCGACGTTGCGGTCCGGGTTGAGCAGCCAATGCCGAATCGAGGTCAGCACGAATCCGAGCCCGACGAAGCCGGCGGCGCCGCCGAGCAGCAGCAGCGCCCACATCCTGCGCAGCTGGCTCAGTCTTGCCCGCGCCACCTCGGTGCGGGGCGTGTGGTGATGGGCGACCCGGCGCACCAGCCGTACGGCGAGGCCGATCGAGGAGAACCCGATCAGCACGCTGACGCCGCCGAGCCAGAGGCGCGCGGCGGTGTCGAGAGTCGACGCCCGCTGCAGCAACAGCAATGGATAGTCGAAGGCCGCATGCAGCATCACGGGAGCGGCCAGCACCAGCGCCCAGCTCGACAGCCGTGCCCCTTCGCGATTGTGGCGGTTGGCGCCGAGCGCCGTACTGGTGCGGGCGATCGCGAGATAGGCACCGGCAATGATGCCGAGCGCGCCGTGAAACGGCACGGTGAGCACGCTGCGCAGCACCGCCAACGAGCGCCACATCTCGGCATGCTGGACGAGGTAAGCGAGATTTTCATAGGCAGCAAAGCCGAGGCCTACGGCCGCGCCATAGAACACCGTGTCCATGGCGTTGCCGACCTGCCGGCGCCGCGACCATAGCGCGGCGATCACCGCGACCTTGGCGAGCTCTTCCGGCAAGGCGACGCCGAACAGGGCCCGGACCGCCTGGGCGATCCAGGGATTCTCCAATGTCAGCCCGACATGCTGGAACGGCATCCTGACAATGCCGAGCAGCAGCACGCTGGCTGCCCCGAGCAGGAAGGCGGTCCAGATCTTGAGCGGGGGGCCTGAATTGTCACCGGCGGCGACCACCAGCCAGAGGATCAGCAGCGCGGGAGCGATCGCCGCGGTGCCGATCACGGTCGCGAGGGCTTCGAGCAGGTTCATTTGCGATGGCAAGTAAGCCATGGTCTCCGATCATCCAATGCGGCGGAGCCGAACCGGCCCTCCACCGCCCGCGCGGGGGTGGATTTGACATCGGTCCGTGGCCGCACGGCAAGATCTACATGTCGGCAGAATGAGCCGCCCTTCAAGGGAAAGAACCGCGCCCTGGTGCTCGATTGGGGAGAGACCGTTGCAGGGCCGAGTGCAGCCGCGGTCGGCTGCCGCCCGGCTGGCCTCAACGGGGCCGGGAGGTTCTCGGCGCCGTCGCCTCGCCGCCGCGCACCGGGGCCTCCTGGCGCGGCTCGACCGGGGTCCAGGCGTCGGTGCGGGAGGTGGTTGGCGCCTGGGCGGTCGTCGGCGTTTCCACGCAGCTCAAGCGTGGCGTCGGGTCGGCCACACGCCGGCATTCCAGACCTTCAGCGAGAGCGGCCTGACTGATCGCGCACGCAACCAGAACAATCGAAAGAACTCTCATGGTGCCCCTCGGAGCAGGCGTGGGTCGCCCGTGATGCAGGCTCGACTCGGTCGTGCCGTTCGATGATGCCCAGCTTGGTCGCAAAAGCGTGCAAATATTTGACCATTCCCGCCGTCATTCAAAAGATTCTTCCGAAATTCACGCGTGCATTCCATGAGTTGCAAGCGATGCGAGCGTTTTCCGCTGATGCAAATGCGAAGCCGTTCGCTCCGTTGCGGCGCCAAGGCTCGGCGGCTGGCGCCGAACCGCTATTTGCCCCCAGCTTGCTCGGCATGGGCGGCCGGGCGGGCTTGATGTGGCGAAGGGATCATGGTCGGTTGCCGCGATGAATTCGCCGCCTTGGTCAGCTTCCGACAGAGCCCGTGGTCCACGCTATCGCCGTGGCTGGGTCGACGACGCCGTGTCGGCCATCGAGGCCGACCAGTGCCGGACCGCCGACACGCACTTGATCCGGCTGATCGTGCCCGCGCTCGCGGGCATCGACATCTACCTGAAGGACGAGTCGACCCATCCGACCGGGAGCCTCAAGCATCGGCTGGCCCGATCGCTGTTTCTCTATGCGTTGTGCAACGGCCACATCCGCGAAGGCACGCCCGTGGTCGAGGCCTCCTCCGGGTCGACAGCGGTATCGGAAGCCTATTTCGCGCAGATGATCGGCGTGCCGTTCTACGCGGTAATGCCGCGCACCACCTCGGCGGAGAAGATCGCCGCGATCACGCATTACGGCGGCAACTGCCATCTCATCGATGACGGCCGGTTTCTCTATGCCGAGGCGGCTGCGCTCGCGAGCCGGCTCGGCGGCCATTACATGGACCAGTTCACGTTCGCCGAACGTGCCACCGATTGGCGCGGCAACAACAACATCGCCGAGTCGATCTTCAACCAGCTGCAGGGCGAGCGCTGCCCGCTGCCGGAATGGATCGTGATGGGCGCGGGCACCGGCGGCACGTCGGCGACGATCGGCCGCTATCTGCGCTACCGCCGCCACCCGACGCGGCTGTGCGTCGCCGATGTCGAGCATTCCGCGTTCTTTGACGCCTTCTGCAACGGCGACAGCGCCCGGACGTGCGAACGGCCGTCGCTGATCGAGGGCGTCGGCCGTCCGCGCTGCGAGCCATCCTTCGTGCCGGGGGTCGTGGATCGCATGATGAAGGTGCCTGATGCCGCCTCGGTCGCGGCGATGAACGTGCTGACGCGGCGGCTGCGCCGGCCGGTCGGCGGCTCGACCGGGACCAATTTCCTGGCGCTGTGCCGGCTGGCGGCCGAGATGCGGCAGGATGGACAGAGGGGCTCACTGGTCACGCTGATCTGCGATTCCGGGGAGCGCTATCGCCAAACCTATTACGAGCCGCAATGGCTCTCCGCGCGCGGTCTCGACCCCGCGCCGTACGAGGCAGCTCTGTCTGCCTTCCTCGACACCGGTGCGCCGCTGCGGCTCGAGGTTGCCGATGCGGAGAACCCGCTGCGCGCCTGAACGCCTCCCGGGGGGCGTCGCGGACCGCGGCGAGCGGCATCCGGATGCCCGGCATCGTGCGCGATCCCTGATCTGGATCAACGAAGGACGCGCCGGATTGCGCTTTGGTCCGACCCCGAACAGGCCTCCAAGGGCGCGCCGGAACGCAGGTTCGGGACGCGGGCAGGGGAAGGACGGATCAGGTGATGAACTACGACAGCTATTTCGAGCGTGCCCTCGACCAGTTGCACCAGGAACGGCGCTATCGCGTCTTCGCCGATCTGGAGCGCCTCGCCGGCCGTTTCCCCCGCGCAATCTGGCATTCGCCGGAGGGGCCGAAGGACGTCGTGATCTGGTGCTCCAATGACTATCTCGGCATGGGCCAGCATCCGAAGGTGATCGGCGCCATGGTCGATGTCGCCGCGCGCATGGGCACCGGCGCCGGCGGCACCCGCAACATCGCCGGCACCAACCATCCGCTGATCGAGCTCGAGCGCGAGCTTGCCGATCTCCACGGCAAGGAAGCGGCGCTGGTGTTCACCTCGGGCTACGTCTCCAACGAGACCGGCATCTCGACCATCGCAAAACTGCTGCCGAACTGCCTGCTGCTGTCGGACGCGCTCAACCACAATTCGATGATCGAGGGCGTCCGCAAGGCCGGGAGCGAGAAGCAGGTCTGGCGGCATAACGACCTCGCCCATCTCGAGGAGCTGCTGCGGGCGGCCGATCCCGACCGGCCCAAGCTGATCGTCTGCGAGAGCCTGTATTCGATGGATGGGGATGTCGCGCCCTTGCACCGGATCTGCGATCTCGCCGAGCGTTATGGCGCGCTCACTTACGTCGACGAGGTCCATGCGGTCGGCATGTACGGCCCGCGCGGCGGCGGCATCGCCGAGCGCGACGGCGCGATGGCCCGCATCGACATCCTCGAAGGCACGCTCGCCAAGGCCTATGGCTGCCTCGGCGGCTACATCGCCGCCAATGCCAATCTGATCGATGCCGTCCGCTCCTATGCGCCGGGCTTCATCTTCACCACCGCCTTGCCGCCGCCGGTCTGCGCCGCCGCGACCGCCGCGATTCGCCACCTCAAGACCTCGCAGTGGGAGCGTGACCGGCATCAGGATCGGGCGGCCCGACTCAAGGCCGTGCTGAACGCCTCCGGGCTGCCGGTCATGCCGTCCGACACGCACATCGTGCCGGTGCATGTCGGCGATCCCGAGAAGTGCAAGACGGCGTCCGACCTGCTCTTGTCCGAGCACGGCATCTACATCCAGCCGATCAACTATCCGACCGTGCCGCGCGGCCTGGAGCGGCTGCGGATCACGCCATCGCCCTACCATGATGACGGCCTGATCGACGCCCTGGCCGAGGCGCTGGTCGACGTTTGGGACCGGCTCGGCCTTGCGCGGGCGCCGCAGGCGCTGGCCGCGGAGTGAGCCCGTCCCGCTGACCTGTCACATCGGCCAGTCAGTTTGATCTGCCGCAATGCCGCCCGCGCTCGCGCGGGCGTAGTCTTTTGTGTTCAGGGAAAATGCCGGTTCGGCAGGGCCCGGCCGGCGCACAGGCGAGGGCGGCCATGGCTAGGATCATCGAAGCGCTGCTGCAGGAGCACGAGAATCTCGAGAAGCTTCTGTCGGTGCTCGAGCACGAATTGGAGCTGTTCGATCACAATCGGCGGCCGAACTACGACATCCTGCAAAGCATCATCGCCTATTTCGAGGACTATCCGCAGCGCTGTCATCATCCCAAGGAGGAGATGATCTTCGACAAGCTGCGCGAGCGCGACCCTGCCGCGGCCGCAGCCTATGGCGACGTCGACGACGAGCACGAGACCGAGGCGCAGCGGCTGCGCGGCTTTGCCGACGCCGTGAACGCGGTGCTGTCGGACCAGGAGATCCTGCGCGAAAGCTTTCATGCCGCCGTGCACCAGTTCATCGACAGCCAGCGCGAGCACCTGCGCAAGGAGGAGACCCTGCTGTTTCCCGCGGCGCTGCGCGCCCTGAGCGCGGAGGACTGGGCCGACATCGATGCCCGCATGTCCGACCGCAAGGACCCGCTGTTCGACGGCGACGTCGCCGAGAAGTTCCACAATCTCGAGCGGACCATCCTGCGCTGGGAACAGGAGGCGGAGCAGGCGCGCGCCACCGCCGGCTGATGGCGTTTTGCCCAATTGCGCCCCGTGGCTGGTGGACTATAGTTCCAGCCGGGGCAGGCACTCTTTCGCGGAGCTGGCTATGGCCGCTTTGAACACTGGGCTCGATCCGGTCCGAGGTTCGTCGAATGCAGGGGGAGGGGCAGACGCGGCCCGGACGCCTGCGCAGGTCCCGATGGCGCAGCAGAGTGCCTTTGGCAGCCACGGCTACGACATGTATCCCCAGGAGCTCGTCCGGCTGTCGGGCTGCCAGGAGCAGGCGCTGCGCCGTGAGACGAAGCGCACCTTGCAACTGAGCTGACGGTCTTGTCCGATCTCGCCGCTCGATGGTCCTCGCGCTGCTTCATGGCCGGAACGCAAACCCGGGATCATGGTTGTAGAGCTCAGGATCGTGGTTATTCCGGTATACGTGCGTTAACCTGTCATTAACCAGATCGCGCGACCCTGTTCGCATATTCCCCAGGAATGCGACGGAACCGGACGGCCGGAGCCGGCAGTCGCGACAAGAGGCCGGCGGCGTAACGCCCGCCGGCCTTTTTGCGTGGGCGGGTCAGCTGGAATTGACACCGCACCCTTGCGTCAGTTGCGCCGTGCCAGCGAGCGCAGGAAGCCCTGATATTCCTCATTCAATTCCATATCGACCGCGGGCGCGAGCCTCAGCAGGACATTGGCGATGAACGCCTGGTCGTTTCGCGGCTCCTCCAGCACCTCGCGCAGCACCGGGACGTTGTCCTCGATGTGATGCAGAAAGGCGACGCCTTTCTCCGCCGTCTCGGTCCAGCGCGCCCGCGTCCATTTCGCCAGAGGATACATGATCTCGTGGACGAAGTTCGACTTGCGCGCCTTCTCGAAGAAGCGCAGTCCGGCGCTCCAATATTCCTTGGCGCGCAGTGGCGGTGGCGGCAGATCGCCCGTCAGCATCTTCTTGCCGGCCTGGCCGACGAAATCGTCGAGCGTGGTCGGTGCATCGATCGTGGCGCGAAAGTGCCACAGCGCGAACGAGCCGGGAAAATCCTTGCCCATGCCATCGAGCAAGGCGGTCTCGACCTTGTCGACCGCGGCCTTGTCGCCCTTCAGCGACGCCGTCATCGCGAAGGCGAACAGCGCGTCGTTGCCGACCTCGTGGACGCCGCCGTTCTGCAATTGCGCCGCCGACAATGCGGGTGTCTTGCCGTCTGCAGGCACCGTGGCCTCTCCGGCGCGCTGCGCCTTGATGAAGGCGGTGATCTCGAGCCAGCCCATGAGGTTGGCGATGAAGGCGTCGGGATCGACATGCACGATGGCGAGATTGAGCGGCTCCTTGCGTGTTCTCAGCTCGGTCATGTCGGTCATGTCGCACTCCGCCGCAACTCGCCGCCGAGCGGTCTGTCGCCTTTGCGACACGTCGGCTCGTTCGACCAGATCTGCAGGGCAGGCAGCAAGAAGGGTGCCACGGTCTTGTCGGGCTCGCGGGGTACAGCGCGGTCCGCGGAACGAGTTTTGCTCGTGGTCCTTCGATTGCGATGGTCGCAATGGAGCATGAGGCCAGCGAATGTTCACCCGCGTCTGCAAGGCCGACACCATCGACGAAGGCGGCATGCGCCTCGTCATCGCCGACGCCCAGCTCATCATCCTTGCCTGGCCCGACGATGGCGAGCTCAAGGCGTTCCAGGGCGTCTGCCCGCACACGGCGGCGCCGATGGAGGAGGCCGGCTTCGACGGCCGCGTCCTCAGTTGCCCCGTGCACAATTGGACGTGGGATGCTTTCACCGGTACGCCGCTCCACCCGCCGGAGAGCGCGCTGGCGCAATATCCGGTCAAGGTCGAGGAGGGCGTGGTCTACATCGACACGGACGGCATCTCCCCGCTGTTTGCGGCGCGTTGAGCATGGCCGGAGGAGGCGCGGAAAGACCGCCGAGGGGTGGCTTGCCCGGCCGGCGAAACGCCTCTATACGTTCGGCGCGCGGCACGGAATCACCGTCGGTGGTTCAGCCGACCTCGCAGGTCACCGCCTCAAGCGACTGATTTGCTGAAGGTTTTACCGAAACGTGCAAGCGGCGATGGCACCGGGGCCTCGTGCCCTCTGGCATCGTGCGTATTGCTCCCTTCGTCTATCGGTTAGGACGCCACCCTTTCACGGTGGAGAGAGCGGTTCGATTCCGCTAGGGAGCGCCACTCCGCGCCGGCTTTCCTTACCCATCCCCCGATCTTGAAATCCACGGTCCGCGTCGAGATGCGGTCGGCGCGAGGTCTGCGCTCATGCACCGCAGGCGAGTACGTGGTCCGGTCAACCGTCCATTAGGGTCCTTGCCGTACTGCAGCGGGCGAAGCAGGAGCAGGATGATGGCCGCGCCCAAGAAGCGGGAAGCCCGCAAATCGATGAAGCAGCCGGCGTGGATCACGCTGGATGGCGGGTTCGCCGTGCGCCATTGCCTGGTTCAGGACATTTCCAGCGCCGGCGCCAAGCTGACCCTGCAGGACGCGGCGGCGCTGCCGGCGACCATCCGGCTCGCCTTCGCGCGCGACGCAAGAACGGGCCGCCAGTGCCAGGTGGTGTGGCGCCGCGGCGCCTCGGTCGGCGTCAAGTTCATCGGCAAGTAGACGTCGCTGTCGCATCCCTGCGGCAGACGCGCTAACAAGCGGCATGTGTCGATCTCTCATCCTGGGCGCCATCGCGGCGCTGGCCGCCGTGACCGTGGCAACCGCCGGCTCGCCGGGATCATCGCTTCTTGCGCCATCGCTTCCCGCGCCGAAGGCGGCTGGACCCAACAAGGCTGCACCCCGTTCAGGCGCCGCCAGCAACAATCCCTGCGCGTCCTACGGTGCCAACTTCGTACGCGTCGAGGGAACCAATACCTGCGTGAAGGTTGGCGGGGCCTTGCGCGTCGAGATGGGCACCTCGGCCAGCCGCTGAGGTGCTCACGACAGCGGCGGCGCGATGTGGCGGATGAAGGCCGGGCGTTGCGCGATCCGTCCGTACCAGCGCGCGAGGCTCGGCAGCTCCGGCTTGACGACACCTTCAACCCCGAACCAGCGCCGGGCATAGGCCCCGAGCGCGATGTCGGCGAGTGTGAAGCGCTCGGTCTCGACATGGCTGCGCGTGACCAGATGCGTGTCGAGGATGCGCCACATCGCCGCGGCGTCGTCGGCCGCCTTCTGCAAGGCGGCCATGTCGCGCTGCTCCGCCGGCGTTCGCACCAATCCCCAGAACAGCGGACGCTCGATCGGCTGCACCGTCGACAGCGTCCAGTCCAGCCAGCGCTCCACCGCGGCGCGGTGTCGCGGCGTCGTTGGATAGAGCGGCGTGCCATCGCCATGGGCGAGGCAGAGATAGCGCATGATCGCGTTGCTCTCCCAGAGCACGAAATCGCCCTCGACCAGCGTCGGGATGCGGCCGTTCGGATTCATCGCGAGATAGTCCGCTTCGTTGTTGCGGCCGAACTGCATGCCCGCGTCGATACGGTCATAAGCGACATCGAGCTCGGCGAGACACCACAGCACCTTCTGCACGTTCACCGAATTGGGGCGGCCCCAGATCGTCAGTCTGTCGTCGGCGGACACGTCCGGCTCCTGTCTGGGCGAGCGGCATTGCTAGCGCATGTTACGCAAAAAGCCCCGCTCGAAGCGGGGCTTTTCCGTCGAACGCGTCGTTCGCGGCGATCAGTGGCCGAAGAACAGCCACAGCAGAATGATCACCGGAATCGGCACGCCCAACAACCACAGTAGAATTCCTCGACCCATCTCGGCCTCCTCGAATCCTCTCCATCAATCGGAGCGACAACGCGAGGATGGCCTCGATGTTCCGGCAGGTGGACGAGTGCGAACGGCTCACCAATGTCCGGTGTTCGGCATCGACAGCCAGGGCTCGGCCGGCGCCTTCGGCTCGCCCTTCTGCAACAGCTCGATCGAGTGCAGATCGGGCGAGCGGATGAAGGCCATGTTGCCGTCGCGCGGCGGCCGGTTGATGGTAATGCCGAGCTTCATCAGCCGGTCGCAGGTGGCGTAGATGTCGTCGACCTCATAGGCGAGATGGCCGAAGAAGCGGTCCTCGCCATAGCTCTCCTCGTCCCAATTGTAGGTGAGCTCGACCAGCGGGGCGCCGCGCGTCGACGGCAGGCTCTTCAGCAGGTGTTCATCTTCGGGTGCGCAGAGAAACACCAGTGTGAAGCGACCCTTGTCGTTGTCGATCCGGCGCACCTCCTTGAGGCCGAGCGCATCGGAATAGAATTTGAGCGCGGCGTCGAGATTGCGCACGCGCAGCATGGTGTGGAGATAACGCATCGTTTCTTCTCTCCCTGAACTCGAAGCGGATGCTCAACGGCCGCCTGCGGACGCCGATCCATAGCAGCAATTCGTGCGCCCGTGTATCGAGCCTGATGCTGCGGCGATGCCGGCTCGCGCGGATGTGCGGTGCGCGCGGCGACGCATTCGACGGGGCCGCGCGGTGTTGCGAGAGCCTCTCCGTATGCCAGCGAATCGCTGTTTTGGCAGTGATTCGGGGCAGGGATGAACGGGCGCGATGCGACCGCATGCAGGGATTTCAGCGTGTTTCGCCTGCAATGTGAGGCCAAAATCACGCAGGACCATCGAAAATGCCTGGAAATATAGGGGAAAATGAATCGCATGCTCCGTTCGATCGCCATCGCAGCTTGACTTCTGCGCGCTCCGTTGGAATTTTGGCGCCGCTGTGGGTGCTTCGGGGCCCCTTGAAATGCAGGAGAATCCCGAAAAATCGCGGGGTGATACGCCACCAGACGACTGAAGTCCCGGCTGTGCAATGCAGCCAGAAAGCCCCGACCAGTCTGCGCAGCAATGCGCTGATAGCCGCGCAGTCGTCACGTCATTCACCGGTACCAATCACAAGGAGATACGATGGCTACCCAACTTTCCAAGTCGCAGCTGATCGAGAAGATTGCGACCTCGACCGAGCTGTCCAAGCGCGACGTCAAGAACGTCATGGAGACGCTCACCGACGTCGGCCACAAGGAGCTGAAGAAGAACGGCGTGTTCCTGGTGCCGGGCTTCGCCAAGTTCGTCGTCGTCAAGAAACCCGCCGTGAAGGCGCGCAAGGGCACCAACCCCTTCACCGGCGAAGAGATGATGTTCAAGGCCAAGCCGGCCCGCAAGATCGTGCGCGCGCGCCCGGTCAAGGCCGCCAAGGACGCGGTTGCCTGATCTGACCGTCAGCCACGGTCGTGATCACGTCAGAGGCCCCCTGAGAAGGGGGCCTCTTTCGTTGCGGAATGTGTAGGCTGCAGCGGGCCTGAGTGTCGCGTTCGCGGATCGCGAAGTCTCGCGCGGGGAGAGCGGAAAACGACAGCAGCGCCAGCGCGACGGAATATCTTCGTCGCGTGGCGCCACCCTCGAACACTGGGCCCTGAAATCCCCAGTACTGATCTGTCTCGGCGTGCCGCAGGAAGGTTCAAGGGCTTTTCCGGGAAGTTTGACCGGCCCGTGCGGCCTCCGCCCGAGCGGGCAGCGTCGTCGCGCGCGCTGGGGACAAGCTGGTGGATGTTGCGCAGCAAGCCGTTGATCCGGGAGCCAAAAGACACAGGCTGGGAGCTGTGGACAGGCGTTGGATCGATTGTGGATGAGCCTCCGGCGTGATCGCCACGCGGCTCGGCGTCAGTCGCGGTCCAGATCCGCTCCGTCTTCCGTACCGGCCGCCTCGGTCCCGGGATGAAGGAACGCAAGCACGACGAAGCCGCCATAGCCGATGATGTTGAATAGAAGTTCCAGCCAGGATGCCATCGCGGACTCCCCCTAGAGGGGTGAACGCATGACTAGCGTTACCGTTCCCGCCGCGCGCGGGGGCGACCAGCCTGCAACCAATTCCCCCGCATCTGCGTTGTTTGGACGCATCGGAATTGGAGGACAACGATCATGAGAAAGGCATTGGCAGTTCTGGCGACCGCGGGTGCCGTCGCCGTCACCGCATTGGCGGCACCCGCGCCGGCACAGGCGCGCGGTCTTGGTCCGGGTCTCGCACTCGGCCTCGCGGCGGGCGCGCTGACCGCCGGCGCGATCGCGGCGTCGCATCCCTATTACTATGGTCCGGGCTACGACTACTATGACTACGGCCCGCGTTACGTCTACGCGCCCGGCCCGTATGCCTATTACGGCGGACCGTACTATCATCGCTACCACCACTGGCGTCATCACTGGTAGACGTCAGTCGTGAGAAGGAGAGCCCGGATGGCGAAAGCCTCCGGGCTCTCGTTTCATCCCTGCTATTCCGCGGCCTCGCCGCGCTGCGCCTTCTTCCACGCCGAGCGGGCATATTCCTCGCGTTCGCGCGCGAACTTCTCCTGGGTCGACTTGAACCGTGCAATCCTTGCGGTGATGTCGGCGCGCTCCTTCGCGCGGCGGTCGTCCTGCGTCTCGTTCTGCCTCACGGATCCTCTCTGCTCCGGTTGCTATCCGGCGAGCCTCGCCGTGAGACGCGTGACAAACTTCCTGGCGAATCGCTGGCGCGATGTGGATGTCCGATTGAGGCGTGATTGCGGACGCACGGCCCGGCTGCAGGCGGCCCGCGCGTTTTGCCGGGGACAGACCGCGGGAGGCGAGCGGCGCCAACGTCTTCAGGTAGACACGGAACAATCCGACTCGTTTTGCTTGTGGCCGCGTCGTTCACGGCCGGTTCCGGTGGATACGGAGTGGCACGACGACGCAGCCGGGCCGGACACGCTTGGAGGCGGGAGCCAGCTTGCCGTGCTATGAAGGGAGGACAATGATGATGCGAGGTCTCATGGTTCGGGGCAGCCGCTGATGATTGCATCCGATCTGCACGACGGGGTGAATCGCCTGGGAGACATGATCGCTGCGGCGCGTGCGATCGTGCCCTTCACCGGCGCTGGACTATCGACCGAGACGGGCATTCCGGATTTCCGTTCTCCCGGCGGTCTATGGACGCGCAACCGGCCGATCCATTTCGACGAATTCGTCGCTAGCCAGGAGGCGCGGGACGAGGCTTGGCGGCGGCGCTTCGCGATGCAGGAGACGTTTGCCGCGGCGCGGCCCGGCCGCGGCCACCTGGCGCTTTCGTCGCTCTACCGTGCGGGGAAAATTCCGGCCGTCATCACTCAGAACATCGACAACCTGCACCAGGACTCCGGTTTCGCCCCGGATCACGTCATCGAACTGCACGGCAACACCACCTACGCGCGATGCATCGGATGCGGGCAGCGCTATGAGCTCAACTGGGTGCGCGAGCGCTTCGAGGCCGACGGTGCCGCGCCGGATTGTCCCGAATGCGCGGAGCCGGTGAAGACGGCGACGGTATCCTTTGGTCAGTCGATGCCCGAGCATGAAATGCAGCGTGCCACCGAACTCGCGCAGCACTGCGATCTGTTCGTCGCGATCGGCTCATCGCTGGTTGTGTGGCCGGCCGCGGGCTTTCCATTGATGGCAAAGCGGGCTGGCGCGCAACTCGTGATCATCAACCGGGAACCGACCGATCAGGACGACGTTGCAGACCTTGTTATCCACCACGACATCGGCGAAGTACTCGGATCGTTCGTCCGTAATTGAACGGAAATTGATGCATTTTTGTCGGCATCTCTGTTCATATGCCTCACTGAAACCGATTTTTATCTATGCGCGGCACGAGGGAATGTTATCTTTGATTCGAGAGATTCGCGTGACTCATCGTGGGTATAGGTGGTGAGCACGTGTATGAGGGCGCCGTTGCAGGGGTGGCGGCTCACAATTCATATGTGAGGTCCGGGGTTATGGGGTCGGACGGATTTGAGTCCAAGAAGCTTGGGATGCCGGTCGTTGGTGTATCGACACCAACCCGGCTCGGGGCGGAATATCAAACCGGCGTCGCGCGCGACTCGGCAATCGATGCGATGACCGGTCTTGGCGAGAACCTCGTCGAAATCAGCGGTGTCATCAAATGGTTCGACGCCTCGAAGGGATACGGTTTCATCGTTCCCGACAATGGCTGGCCGGACGTGCTGCTGCACGTCACGGTGCTCAGGCGCGACGGCTACCAGACCGCCTATGAAGGTGCTCGCCTGGTGGTGGAGTGCGTGCAGCGCTCCAAGGGCTACCAGGCGTTCCGCATCGTCTCGATGGACGAGTCGACGGCGATCCATCCGGCGCAGATGCTGCCGCCGCGGACCCATGTGACGGTGACGCCGACCAGCGGGCTGGAGCGAGCCCAGGTCAAGTGGTTCAACCGGCTGCGCGGCTTTGGCTTCGTGACCTGCGGGGAAGGGAGCCCGGACATTTTCGTCCACATGGAGACCCTGCGCCGCTACGGCATGACCGAGCTGCGCCCCGGCCAATGGGTGCTGGTCCGCTACGGGCCCGGCTCCAAGGGCATGATGGCGGCCGAGATCCACCCCGAGACGGGCTCGCCGGCATTGTCCTCGCACTGAGCGGATGCTTCCTGCGACCACGGTATTTGACGGCCCCCGGAACGGCGCTTCCTGGGGCCGTTTTCATGTCGGCCCCTCTTCACGGACCGGGCCGCGGTCTTGCTGCGGAGGCCGCGACCGTGTAGTGACGGGTCCTCTAGGACAATGGTCCTTGAGAACATCGGGGTATAGCGCAGCCTGGTAGCGCGGCAGTTTTGGGTACTGCAGGTCGTTGGTTCGAATCCAGCTGCCCCGACCATCTCCGCAGCGGCGCGGCTTTCTCGGGCGAGGCCTGATAGCTGGCGCGATACTCACGATAGCGAGAAAGATTTCGGCCAGGCCGCCAGCGGTCAATCCGCCGAGCGAGCGCGGCTGGGCCGATAAAAAAATTCGGATGCTCCCGCAGCGGCAAAACCCGGGAGCATCCGAAGTGTGCGGGTGAATCCGGGGAAGGAACATCCGCTGGTCGTCAGCATCCTCTGAATCGAAATCTCGCGTCTTTGCGCTAAATCAAATCAGGCGCAGGAGGCCCTCGGCCGTGCCCGAGGTCGCGGCGGGCGGATCAGCGCGCCAGCTCGTCCTGCGCCAGCCGGCCGTCGATGATGTGCACGCGCCGGTGCATCTGAGCGGCGAGGTTGAGATCGTGCGTGACCGCGACGACGGTCTTGCCGCGCAGCGTGACGAGATCGCGCAGGATGCCGAACACCTGCGCGGTCGCGGCGGTGTCGAGGCTGCCGGTCGGCTCATCGGCGAGGATCACCGGCGGATCGTTGGCGAGCGCGCGCGCCACCGCCACGCGCTGCCGCTGGCCGCCCGACAATTTGTCCGGCGTCTTGCGCAGATGATCGGCGAGGCCGAGCGACCCCAGCAGCTCCTCGGCGCGCTGGGTGATGGCGCGCGGCGACAGCCGTGCCAGCGCGCGCATCGGCAGCGCGACGTTCTCGGTGATCGAGAATTCCGGCAGCAGGAAATGAAACTGGAAGACGAAGCCGAGCCGCGACAGTCGCACCTCGGCGCGCTCATCCTCGTTCATGCCCGTCGTCGAGCGGCCGTCGATCAGCACGTCGCCCCGGCTCGGCAGGTCGAGCAGGCCAAGCAGGTAGAGCAGGGAGGATTTTCCCGAGCCCGACGGTCCGGTGATGGCGATGAGCTCGCGCGGACGGATCACGAGATCGATGTCGGCCACCAGCGTCACCGGCACCTCGCCGGGCAGCACCTTCGTCACTTGCCGCGCCTCGATCAGGGGCGGGCTCACGTCGCGCCCCGGATGATGTCGACCGGATGCAACCGCGCTGCGGCGCGGGCCGGAAAGTAGCCGGCGACGGCGCTGGAGATCAGCGCGACCGCGCCCGCGAGCAGATAGTGCTTCAGCGAATACAGCACGGGCAGATGATTGTAGTCGGAAAACGGCGTCTTGAACTCGAGCGAGGCGAGCCCGCGGGTAAGCAGGTAGCCGAGCGCCCAGCCGAGGGCGGCACCGGTGAGGCCGATGAACAGCGCCTCGACGATGAAGATGGTGCGGACCGTGCGGTCGCGGAAGCCGAGCGACTTGAGGATGGCGATGTCGCGGGTCTTCTCGTGGGTGATGGTCGAGATGATGTTGTAGGTGCCGAAGCTCGCGACCAGCAGGATGGCGCCGACGATGGTGTACATCAGCACGTTGCGCAGCGTGATCGCCGCCAGCAGATCCTCCTGCGCCTCCTGCCAGGAGACCGCCTTGTAGCCGGTCTGCTCGCCGATGCGCTCGCTGATCAGGCGCGCCTGCATCGGATCGTTGGTGCGGACGCGGATCTCGTTGATGATCCCGGTCTGGCGCTCCAGGATCTGCGCGGTGCGCAGCAGCACGTAGCCGGTGGTCTCGTCGGTGCCGCGGAAGCCGGAATGGAAGGTGCCGACTACGGTCGCGTTCATGCTGATGCCCTGGGCCGAGGCGAGCGTGATGTTGGAGTTCACCCGCGCGCCGATCTTGGCCGCGAGCCGGTCGCCGAGCAGGATCGCGTGCGAGGACCGGTACAGCGAATTGAGATTGCCCTGCCGCATGTGGCTCGGCAGCGTCGAGACTTGGCCCTCCGTGCGCGGATCGATGCCGATGATCGCGACCGTCAGGTTGCGGCCGGCGAAGCGCAGCACGGCCTTTGACTGCACCGACGCCGTCAGCGCGCCCGGCACCCAGCCCTGCAGCGAGGCAATGGTGGCCATCGGGTTCTTGATGCCGGGGCGGCGGACGTTCGGGGTCAACCGGTGGAATTCGGCCGCCGCATAGACCAGGTCGGCCGGCTGGCGGGTCGGCTGGCGCAGCTCGTCGGTGATCGAAATGTGCGGCAGCGCGTCGACCAGCGTGCGGATGAAGTCGTCCTGGGAGCCCTCCATCATCGCCGCCATCATCACCGAAAACGCCACCCCGGTCATGACGCCGGCGATCGCGACCAGCGTCTGCCGGGCGCGATGGCGCACATGGGTCCAGGCGATGGTCAGGACGAGGCTCATGGCGCGGACGTCTCGGGCTCGATCACGCGGATCCGCTCGCCGTCCTTGATGTCGGCGGTCGCGGGCGCCGCGACCAGCTCGCCTTCGCGGGCGCCGTCGAGGATCTCGACCGCCGCGGAGCCGCGGATGCCGATCCGCACCGCGCGCCGATGCACACGGCCGCCTTCGATCACCATGAGGCTGTTGTTGACGACGGCATTGGCCGGCGCGAGCAGCGTGTCGGCCGTCTCGCGGCTGACGATGTTGGCCTCGACGCTCATGCCGACGCGCAGCGGCGTGTTGTCGGGCAAGCCGATCCGCACGCGGAACGTCTTCGCCACGGGATCGCCCGCCGGCGTGATCTGCTTCACCGTCCCGGGCAGCGCCTGGTTGCCGAACGCATCGGCGCGCAGCAGCGCCTTCTGGCCGACCTGGACACGGGGGATGTCCTCTTCGTTGACGTCGGCGACGACCCAGAGCGGCTTCTCCAGGCCGACGCGGTAGAGGATGGTGCCGGGATCGACCATGTCGCCGACCTCGCCGTCCTCCTTGAGGACGACGCCGTCCATCGGCGCCACCAGCTTGAAGTAGTCGAGGCGCTGGGTCTGGGCCGCGATCTGGGCGCGGATGCGGGCGAGATCGCTTTCGGAGCGCTGGTACGCTTGCGAGGTGGCCGCGCCGCGCGCCAGTAGCTGCGTCTGCCGCTCGAATTCGAGGCGCTGGAATTCCTCCTGTGCGCGCAGATCGTTCAAGGTGGCCAGCGCCTCCTTGTCGTCGAGCCGCGCCAGCACGTCGCCGGCCTTGACCAGCTTGCCCTCGCAGCGGCAGCGCTCGACGATGCGGCCGCGAACCAGCGGCGTGCTCCGCGACCACGTCTCCGGCTCCACCGCGCCGGTTGCATAGACGATCTCGGCCGCCGTGCCGCGAGTGATGCGGGCGGTCGCGATGAGCGGTCCACGCATCCACCATACGGCAAACCCAGCCAGTGCGCCGAACAGCAGGATGATCGAGAGCAGGCCGCGCCACGGAAAACGACGCCGGCCGCGATCGATGGCCGGCGTGGCAGCAATGGCATTGGATTGGTCCGGCGTCAGCATGTCCATGATCGAACGGACCCTGCGACGGGAGAAAGGCTATACTTAGCCCGCAGTGCCAGTCGCCACGCGGGGCGGAGCCATCTTGAAGTGCTGTTTGGCATAGGCGACGATCTGGCGATCGGTCGGGTGATCGGCAACCTCGACGCCGACGATGCGCTTTCCGACCGCAGGATGCTTCTCGTGCAGGTACTTGGCAAGCTCGGTCTTGGCGCTGGCCGGACCGATGATCAGGATCTCGCCGGCGTCATCGAGCGCGTGCGCGACCTCCTCGAGGAAATTCTTGTCGGGCGCCGCGTGGCCGCTGCCGATCTCGTTGGCCTTGTGGTGCAGATGCTTGGTCTGCAGGTGTGGATGCAGCGTCAGCTCGTCGGCACCGGTCAGTCCGATATGGAACACCTTGGCCTCGCTGTGATCGAGCCACACGACGGCATGGAAATGAGTCGGCATGTTCTGGTCCTTGTCAGCAAATCGCCGCGTGGCGGCCTTGTGCGTTCGCCAGGGAACGCGCGCCGCGGAAGGCGGCACCCTTTGTGATGCAAACCTTAGCGAGCCCGATCGTGGCCGGCTTGATGCAGGTCAACGGACGCGGGAACCCACCCCCGCGCCCCTGATGTGCGGGGTTTACTTCGGCGCAGGCGGCTTCGGCAGCGGCTTGTCCTGCCGCTTCGACCAGGAGATGTAGTAGGCCACGGTGGTCATGATCGCGATGCCTGCCGCGCTGACGAGGATCTGCGCCAGCAGCGAACCTGAGCTCAGCATCAGGGTGAAGTGGCCGATGAAGGACAGGAACACGCCGACGCAGAACACCGCCAGCGACTGTTGGCCGCAGACGACGAGGGGATCGAGCGCCTTCCACTCCAGGCCCGGCCATTCCTTCGGCACGAAACGGATGACCAAAATGACGATCACCACGAAATGTAGGAAGCGGTACGGCGCGAGATTGGTCTTGTCGTTGGGATTGAAGGCCGAATAGAGCCAGTTCGGAAACATCGATCCGAGTTCAGGGAAGCGGCCGGCCATCGTCATGACCAGTGCGAGCACCATGTAGGCGATGCAGAAATAGAGCGTGGCCGGCGCCATGATGATGCCCATCGAGCGGCGGGCGCCGCCGAGCGCGCACCATGAGCCGAACACGAACAGCACCTGCCAGCAATACGGATTGAAGTACCAGGTGCCGGCCGGGTAGGCCGCAAAATTCCAACCCATCTGCCGCGCCACGAGCCAGAGCACGATCGAGGCGATCATGGTCAGGTCGGGCTGGCGCAGCATCATCCACAG
The DNA here is from genome assembly GCF_032489675.1 of Bradyrhizobium sp. SZCCHNR1043. Lineage (NCBI taxonomy): Bacteria > Pseudomonadati > Pseudomonadota > Alphaproteobacteria > Hyphomicrobiales > Nitrobacteraceae > Bradyrhizobium > Bradyrhizobium sp. SZCCHNR1043. Next base: position 102,821 of record NZ_JAUEYN010000010.1, on the reverse strand, counting down.
CACCGGCGGGAAGAAGCCCATCAGCACGATGTAGAGCGGCAGCACGTCGAGATTGACCGGCTTGAACTTCAGGATCAGCCCCTGGGCCAGCGTATCGCTGGCGTGGTCGACGAGGCCCGCGACGTTGAACTCGTCGATGATCTCGGAGACGCCGAAGCGCGTCGCCAGATAGCTGATGGCCACAATATAGATCACGAACAGCACGATGTGGGCGACGTAGAGCTGCCACACCCGCTTGAACAGCCGGGTGGCGCCGACGATGAAGCCGCGGTCGATCATCATGCGCGCATAGACGAACGAGGCGGTATAGCCGGAGATGAAGACGAACAGGTCGGCGGCGTCGCTGAAGCCGTAATTCCGCGTGGTGATCCAGTTCACCACATTGTCCGGGATGTGATCGAGAAAGATCGCCCAGTTGGCGATTCCGCGAAACAGGTCGAGCCGAAGGTCGCGCCCTCGCTCGGGCAGCGTGGCATTGATTTTCATGGCCGCTTCAACGCACTGTTTTGAATGGAAAACGTCGGGGGGCAGAGGCGCCGTGGCAGTCGACCGAGATTGTCACGGGACGGCAGAATGACTATACGGAGCACGATAAACGGTCATGTCCAGGATGGGAATCACCGTTCCGTGCTGAAGCTTGCCTGTAACCCATCCCGGCCGTTTCCGCCAAACGCATGACGACCGCAGCTTCCAGGGGCTCTACCAGCCATGACCGCACGCATTTTCAAGCCCGCCAAGAACGCGATGCAATCGGGCAAGGCCAAGACCCGGGACTGGCAGTTGGATTATGAGCCGGAGCAGCCGCGTTCGGTCGAGCCGTTGATGGGCTGGACGTCGTCCTCGGACATGAAGCAGCAGGTCACCTTGCGCTTCGACACCAAGGACGAGGCGATCGCCTATTGCGAACGCAAGGGCATTCCCTATGAGGTGATCGAGCCGAAGGAGCCGGTGAAGCGGCAGATCGCCTATGCCGACAATTTCTCGTTCCGCCGCGGCGAGCCTTGGACGCATTGAGGGGCCGACACGGCCATCATCCGTTCAGCAGCCCGCCGGGGATGGGCAGCGGCGCGTCCTTGGACAGGCCGAGCACCGGGAAGCTCCTGATGGACCGGACGCCGGGCAGGGCGGCGAACTGGCGGAGCTGGCGGCTCATGCCTTCGACCCCGGTCGACACGCATTTCAGCAGAAAATCCGCATCTCCCGACAGCCGCCAGCATTGCTGGACCCAGGGCAACGGTACGATCGCGGCCTCGAACGCCTCCAGCGCCGTCTGGTGCTGGCTGTCGAGCTGAATCGACACGAACGCTACCACCTCATAGCCCAGCGACCGCTCGTCGATGCTGGCGCGGATGGACTTGATCACGCCGCTATTGCGCAGCGTCCGCACGCGGCGCAGGCAGTTCGGATGCGAGATCCCCACCCGGCCGGCGAGCTCATTGATGCGGATCCGGCCGTCGGCCTGGAGCTCCGCCAGGATCCTGCGATCGATCGCGTCGAGCTCCGGGCTGCCAGCCATCGGCGCGGCCCGTTCAGCCGGTCGGCTGATCAGGCCGGCCGCCGCCGGCCTGCGCAGGCCCGGCGGTGCGCGGCATGACGCCGGAGAGGACGAGCTTCTCATGGGCCGCGATGATCGTCTCCTTGCTGAGCCGGCCGCCCGGACGGTACCAGCTGCACAGCCCGGTCAAGAGCGCGATGATGGCAAAGGTCGCGACCTGGATGTCGTCGACGTCGAACACGCCTTGCGCCACACCGTCGCTGAGGATGTCGGCCAGCCGGCGCTCATAGGCGCCGCGCAGCGCTACCACCGCCTCATAGTTGCGGGGCTCGAGACTGCGCAGCTCCGAGTTGGCGATGAAGACCTCGCGCTTTCGGGTCATGTGATAGCCGACGTGGAAGGCGACGAACGCCCTGAGACGTTCGACCGGACCCTGGGTGTCGCGCAGCGCCTGTTCGAGCTCGCGCAGGAGGTCGTTGATGTGGTCCTGGATCAGCTCCGCCAGCAGCTCCTGTTTGGTGCTGATGTGATTGTAGAGCGAGCCTGGCTGGATGCCGACCTCGGCGGCGAGCTGGCGCAGGCTCATGGCCTCATAGCCATGCTGGAAGATCAGCCGCAGGCCGGCCTTGCGGATCGCCTCCATCGTCGTCGGACCATGTGACCCGATCGTGCGCGCCATCTCGTCCTCGCTGGACCGTCCCGGTGCCGATCGCGGCGGATCCGCCACGGTAGGGGGTCCCGTAGTGAAGTCTGAAAATTCCGTGGTCTCAAGCAAATGCTGCCCGCCCCGGACCCTACAACAATCCGCTTGAGAATAGAATTTAAAAACGTATGATCGTTTAATTCGAGAAGGACGGATGGCCGCAAACCGGGCCGCCGGCGGGCAGGGAGGACAGCATGCGGGCAAAGATGGTACACCCGGGCTCGCAGCGGCCTGGACGGCCGCGACCGCTCTGACGCGTGCTCCCACGGCTTCCCCCTCCAGCCTCGCAACGAAGACGCCGGTCATGATGCTTCATTCCACGATCGATCCATCGTCCTCCGATTTCGCCCGTAATGCCGACGCCATGCGCGCGCTGGTCACCGACCTCAGGATGAAGCTGGCGCAGGTCGCCGAGGGCGGCGGCGAAGCCTCACGCAACCGGCACCTGTCGCGCGGCAAGATGCTGGCGCGCCAGCGCGTCGACCTGCTGCTCGACCCCGGAACGGCGTTCCTCGAACTGTCGCCATTGGCCGCACATGGGCTCTATGGCGGCGACGTCCACTCGGCCAGCATCGTCACCGGCATCGGCCGCATTGCCGGCCGCGAATGCGTCGTCGTCGCCAACGACGCCACCATCAAGGGCGGCACCTACTACCCGATGACGGTGAAGAAGCATCTGCGTGCCCAGGACATCGCCCGGCAGAACAATCTGCCCTGCGTCTACATGGTCGACTCGGGTGGCGCGTTCCTGCCGCTGCAGGATGAGATCTTCCCCGACGAGCGGCATTTCGGCCGCATCTTCTACAACCAGGCGCAGATGTCGGCGGCCGGCATTCCGCAGATCGCGATCGTGATGGGCTCGTGCACGGCGGGCGGCGCCTATGTGCCGGCGATGTCGGACGAGAGCATCATCGTGCGCAACCAGGGCACAATTTTTCTGGGCGGCCCGCCGCTGGTGAAGGCGGCAACCGGCGAGGTGGTCAGCGCCGAGGAGCTCGGCGGCGCCGACGTGCATTCGCGGCAGTCGGGCGTGACCGATCACTATGCGCAGAACGACGCGCACGCGATCGGCATCGCGCGGCGCATCGTCGGCACGCTGAAGCCGCCGGGCGCACGCAGCGCGCTGAACATGCGCGAGGTGCGCGAGCCGCGCTATGCGGCGGAAGAGATCTACGGCGTCGTGCCGGTCGACGGCCGCAAGCCGTTCGACGTGCGCGACATCATCGCGCGGGTGGTCGACGGCTCGGAGTTCGACGAGTTCAAGAAGCTCTACGGCCAGACGCTGGTGTGCGGCTTCGCGCATATCTGGGGCCATCCGGTCGGCATCATCGCCAACAACGGCATCCTGTTCAGCGAGAGCTCGCTGAAGGGGGCGCACTTCATCGAGCTGTGCTGCCAGCGCAACATCCCGCTGGTGTTCCTGCAGAACATCACCGGCTTCATGGTCGGCAAGAAATACGAGGCCGGGGGCATCGCACGCGACGGCGCCAAGCTGGTGACGGCGGTCGCGACCGCGTCGGTTCCCAAGTTCACCGTGGTGATCGGCGGCTCCTACGGCGCCGGCAATTACGGCATGTGCGGCCGCGCCTATGCGCCGCGTTTCCTCTGGATGTGGCCGAACGCGCGCATCTCGGTGATGGGCGGCGAGCAGGCCGCGATGGTGCTGAGCCAGGTCCGCCGCGATGGCATCGAGGCCAAGGGCGAGAGCTGGCCCACGGAGGAGGAAGAGAAATTCCGTAGCCCCATCCGTGCGCAATACGAGGCCCAGGGCAATCCCTACTACGCGACGGCGCGGCTGTGGGACGACGGCGTGATCGATCCCGCCGATACCCGCCTCGTGCTTGGCCTCGGATTGTCTGCCGCCGCCAATGCCCCGGTCGAGCCGACCAGGTTCGGCCTGTTCAGGATGTGATCATGGTTCGTCCCGGATTGTATCGCCGTTTCCGCAAGCTCCTGATCGCCAACCGCGGCGAGATCGCCGTGCGCGTCATCCGCACCGCACGCGCGATGGGATTGAAGACCGTCGCTGTCTATTCGGAGGCCGACCGCAACGCGCTGCATGTCGCTCTCGCCGACGAAGCCGTGCTGCTCGGCCCCGCGCGTGCCCGCGATTCCTATCTCAACATCGAGCGCTTGATCGAGGCTGCAAGGCAGACAGGCGCCGAGGCGGTTCATCCCGGCTATGGCTTCCTGTCCGAGAGCGCCGAATTCGCGCAGACCTGTCTCGACGCGGGCCTGGTGTTCGTCGGGCCGACGGCCGCGATGATCACCGCGATGGGCTCCAAGTCCGGCTCCAAATTCCTGATGGAGCAGGCCGGCGTGCCGCTGGTGCCCGGCTATCACGGCGAGGCGCAGGACGAGGCGACGCTCGCCAATGAAGCCGCGCGGATCGGCTTTCCCGTTCTGATCAAGGCCTCCGCCGGTGGCGGCGGCCGCGGCATGCGCGTGGTCAATGCAGCCGGCGATCTCGCTGATGCCGTCACCAGCGCCAAGCGCGAGGCCAAGGCGGCGTTTGGCGACGACCGTGTGCTGATCGAGAAATTCGTCCAGAACCCGCGCCACATCGAGGTGCAGATCATCGGCGACAGCCACGGCAATCTGGTGTCGCTGTTCGAGCGCGAATGCACCTTGCAGCGTCGGCACCAGAAGGTGGTCGAGGAGGCGCCGTCGCCGACGCTGACGCCGGAGCAGCGGGAGACGGTTTGCGCGGCGGCGAGGCGCGCGGCGGGCGCGGTGAACTATGTCGGCGCCGGCACCATCGAGTTCGTCTCCGACGGCCGCGACGTGTTCTTCATCGAGATGAATACACGCCTGCAGGTCGAGCATCCCGTCACCGAGTTGATCACCGGCGTCGATCTCGTCGAATGGCAGTTGCGCGTCGCCTTCGGCGAAGAGCTGCCGCTGACGCAGGACCAGATCCGGTTGCATGGTCATGCCATTGAGGCCCGCGTCTACGCGGAAAATCCCGCCAAGAACTTCATGCCCTCAGTCGGCACGATCAAGACCTGGCGGCTTCCTGCTGAAACCGGCGGCCTGCGCATCGATGCCGGCTATCGCGAGGGCGATGCGGTCTCGCCCTATTACGACGCGATGCTCGCCAAGATGATTGCCTGGGCGCCGACCCGCGAGGTCGCGATCGAGCGGCTCAACCGCGGCCTGGAGGACACCGACGTCCGCGGCATCGTCAGCAACATCCCGTTCCTGTCGGCGCTGCTGACGCATCCCGACGTCGTGGCGAACGCGATCGACACCGGTTTCATCGAGCGCCATCTGACGCATCTGACCCAGTCAGGGGCGGTGGCCGGCGACGTCGAGCTCTGTGCCGCCGTCGCGGCCATTCTCATCGACGAGCAGACCGTGGCCGTGAAGGAGCAGGGATCGCCGTGGCGCGCATCCGGTTGGATGCCGGTGGGACTGCGGCAGCGCATGTTCTCGTTCCGCCAGGGCGCCGGAGCGGAGTCGCGGACGGTGACGCTGGCCTATGGTCCGGGCGTGCAGCGCCTGTCGATCGAGGGCCGTGAGAGCTCGTTCTCGGCACTTCCGACCGACGACGGCGGCTTCGACCTTGTGCGCGACGGCGTCAAATCCCATGTGGTGGCCGTCATCGAGGGCCACGAGCTGTACCTGCGAACCCGCAACGGCCGTTTCGATCTGCATTGGATCGATCCGTTCGGCGGTGACGACGAGGAGCAGGCCGGCGAGGACAAGATCGTGGCGCCGTTGCCGGGGACCGTGGTGGCGCTGCTCGCGCAGGAAGGTGCGGTCCTGGAGAAGGGCGCGGCGATCCTGACGCTCGAAGTCATGAAGATGGAGCAGACCCTGCGGGCGCCGTTCGCAGGCCGGCTCAAGGCGATCAAGTGCAAGGTCGGCGACATCGTGCAGGAAGGCGTCGAACTGGCGGACCTCGAACCGTCCGCCTGATCCTCGAACCCGAAGAGGTCGGCATGAGCGAAAGCGTGCGCATCATCGAAATGGGCCCGCGGGACGGCCTGCAGAACGAGAAGATGCCGATCAGCGTGGCCGATCGCATCGCCTTTGTCCGTGCGCTGGTGGACGCAGGGCTGACCACGGTCGAGGTCGGCGCCTTCGTCTCGCCCAAGGCAATCCCGCAGATGGTGGGATCGGACGAGGTGATGCGCAGCGTCGCCGCGTTGCCCGGCGAATTCCACGTGCTGGTGCCGAACGTGAAGGGCTATGAGGCGGCGCGCGCCGCGGGCGCCAAGGTGATCTCGGTCTTCACCGCGGCCTCCGAGAGCTTCTCCCGCGCCAACATCAATTGCTCGATCGAAGAGTCGCTGGAGCGCTTCAAGCCGGTGATCGCCCACGCCAAGGCCGACGGCATCCGGGTGCGCGGCTACGTCTCCTGCGCGCTGGGTTGCCCCTATGAAGGCGAGATCAGGCCGCAGGCCGTCGCCAATGTCGCCAAGGCGCTGTGGGACCTCGGCTGCTACGAGATATCGCTGGGCGATACGATCGGCGTCGGCACGCCGCTCAAGGCCAGGCAGATGCTGCGCGCTGTCTGCGACGACGTGCCGGTGACGCATCTGGCGATGCATTTCCACGACACCTACGGCCAGGCGCTGGCCAATCTCTATGCGGGCATGGAGGAGGGCGTCCGCGTCATCGATGCCGCGGCCGGCGGCCTCGGCGGCTGCCCATTCGCGCCGGGCGCGACCGGCAACGTCGCGACCGAGGACGTCGTCTACATGCTCGAAGGCATGGGCATCCGCACCGGCGTCGACATGACGAAACTGCTGGCCGCCACCAACGAAATCAGCCGGCTGCTCGGCCGGCCACCGGTCAGCCGTGTTGCAGCGGCACTGAATGCGAAGATGAGGCGAGTAGCGAATGGCGAATAGGGAAGGCCCATTCGCTATATCCCCTATTCGCCACTCCCCATTCGCCATTCGCCGCCGCGTCAGCGGCTCAGATCCGGCCCCATCACGAGATCCGGCAGCGCCGTCGAGATCTGCGGCACGAAGCAGAGCAGCAGCACGGCGGCCATCATCAGCAGCACGAACGGCAGCGTGCCCCAGATCACCTCCCGCAGCGGGATGTCCGGCGCGACGTTTCTGATGACGAAGATGTTGAGACCCACCGGCGGATGGATCAGGCCCATCTCCATGACGATCGTCATCACCACGCCGAACCAGATGATGTCGAAGTTCGCCGCGCGCAGCGGCGGCAGGATGATCGGCGCCGTCATTAGGATGATCGACACCGGCGGCAGGAAGAAGCCGAGCACGATCACCATCAGCAGGATCGCGGCGAGCAGCTCCCAGCGTGGCAGATGCATCGCGACGATGTATTCCGCCACCGACTGCGAGATGTGCAGGTAGCTCATCACGTAGGAGTACAAGAGCGACATGCCGATGATCAGCATCAGCATGGTCGACTCGCGGAGCGTCGCCTTCATGATCGGCGCGAGATCGGTCGGGCTCCAGACCCGGTAGATGATCGCAATCAGCACCAGCGCCAGGATGCCGCCGAGACCTGCCGTCTCCGACGGCGTGGCCAATCCGCCGTAGAGCGCAACCATGACGCCGGTCAGCAGCAGCACGAACGGGATCACGCGGGGCAGCACGGAGAAGCGCTGCGCCATCGTGTATTCGTCCTTGATCAGGATGTCCGACCAGGTGCCCGACTTCTCATAGACCGTTTTTGCGCGCGCGTATTCCTGGCGGAAGCGCACGACGGCATAGACGCCGAACAGCGTGACCAGCAGCAATCCGGGGCCGATGCCGGCCAGGAACAGCCGTCCCAGCGATTTCTCCGCGGCGATCGCGAACAGGATCATCGTGATCGACGGCGGCAGCAGGATGCCGAGCGTGCCGCCGGCGGCGATGATGCCGGCTGCGAAGCCGCCGGAATAGCCGCGCTTGCGCATCTCGGGAATGCCGGCCGAGCCGATCGCCGAGCAGGTCGCGGGCGACGATCCCGCCATTGCCGCGAACAGCGCGCAGGCGAACACGTTGGCGACGCCCAATCCGCCGGGCACGCGATGCAGCCAGGCATGCAGCGCAGAATAGAGATCCTGTCCGGCGCGGGAACGGCCGATCGCGGCACCCTTGAGGATGAACAGCGGGATCGACAGCAGCGTGATCGACGCCATCTCCTCGTAGACGTTCTGCGTGACGGTATCGAGCGACGCGGCCGGCATGTAAATGGCCATGAATACGACGGCGACGGCGCCGAGCGCGAACGCGATCGGCATGCCCGCGAACATCGCAAACAGGGTCGAGAGTCCGTAGGCAACCCCAATTCCGAACACGCTCATCGACGCGCTCCGGTCAGCGGGGCCACGATCTGCAGCAGCATCTGCAGGCACAGCAGGGTCATCCCGGCGGCCATCAGGCCGTAAGGAATCGCCAGCGGCGGCGACCACATCGAATTCGAGACCTGGCCATCGACCCAGGCCTCATGTGTCAGGGTCCAGGATTTCCAGGTGAAGAAGGCACAAAACAAGAAGCTCGCGACGTCGACCAGCCAGAGCCTGATCTTGTTGGCGAGCGGAGACATCAACCCAACGAAGGCTTCGATGCTGACGTGGCCGCGATGCTCCTGCACATAGGCCGCAGTCATGAAGGTGGCGCCGACGAGCAAGAATACGGCGGCTTCGTCCTGCCAGTAGTTGGCGGCCTTGAACAGTGCACGGCCCGCCACGCTGTAGCTCAGGATGACGCAGGCCGCGACCAGTGCAAACGCAGCCAGAACGACGATGATGCGATTGAGTAGCGAGACAACACGCTGGAGCGGCGCCAGCGGTCCGCTGGCGCCGATGGCTGTCGTGGCCTCGGTATCGATAACGGGCGCGTGCATCAATCAGGCCGCGACGTCGGAGGCGAGCTTGAGGAGCTTGGCGCAGTTCGCAGACTTGCCGCCATAGTCCTTCCAGGCCGTGTCACGGGCAATGTCGCGCCATTTGTTGACGGTCCCGACATCGAGCTCCACAACCTTGGCGCCCGCCTTTTCGTAGACCTTGGCAACTTCGATGTCGTCGTCCTGCGCGCCCTTGCGCCCGAACGCCTCCATCTCCGCGCCGACCGCGAGGAGGATGTCCTGCTGGTTCTTCGGCAGCTTGTCGAACGAGGCCTTGGACATCATCAGCGGCTCGAGCATGAACCAGTACGACGCCTTGGCTCCGGAGGTGAGGGCCTTCGACACCTCTTCCAGGCGGAACGAGATCAGGCTGGTCGACGAGGTGATGCCGGCATCGCAGGCACCGGTCTGCATCGCGGTGTAGATTTCGTTCGATGGAACCGACAGCACCGAGGCGCCGGCGGTCTGCAGCACCATGTCCATCTCGCGCGAGCCGCCGCGCACCTTCATGCCCTTGGCATCGTCGGGTGTCACCAGCGGCCGCGATCGGCTGGCGACCCCGCCCGCCTGCCAGACCCAGGTCAGCAGGATGATGCCCTTGTCCGCCAGAAAATCGCTCAGCGTCTTGCCGACTGGCTCGTTCTTCCAGCGCATGCCCTGGTCGTAGGTCGTGACCAGACCCGGCATCAGCGCGATGTTGGTCTCGGGAACCTCTCCGCCGGCATAGGGCATCGGGTAGAGGCTGATGTCGAGCGCGCCCTTCCGCATCGCCGAGAACTGCGCCACCGTCTTGATCAGCGACGAGTTCGGATAGATTTCGGTCGCGATCTCGCCGCCGGAGCGTTTCGCAACCGCCTCGGAGAACACCCGGCAGAGCCGGTCGCGGAAATCGCCCTTGTCGATGGTGCCGCCGGGAAACTGGTGGGAGATCTTCAGCGTCGTTGCCGCGTGGGCCGTACCGGTTCCAAAACGCAGAATGGCCGGCGCAGCGAGCGCGGATGCGATGACATGACGGCGTGATAGCATGAGATTTCCCCTGGACAACTTTTGGTTGGGTTCCCGACCCCGGTTCGTTGGCGTGACCTATACCAGCCAATTTACCGGACTTACCTCTAGCCGAACTAGACAGTTCGTTCGAGGCCAAATGCATGGGAAGCGACATAATGCTGCGGCGCACGTGCCGGCCTGTGAATCCCTTGCGCTGGTTGTACTAACATGGTTTTGCCGGGCAAAATTGTGTCGTTGATTCCAGAAGAGGGCGCATTCGAGTCAAATTTGATCGAACAATGATTCTCGTCCGCGCTCGTAACAATCGCCTTCATCGGAACGTCGATGTCCAAGAACGGCGCGTCCGTCGCCGTCGAACCCGTCATACGAAGGAGCGATCATCATGACCAATCGTAGCCGCCTCATCCTCGGAATCTCCGCTGCCGCACTCGCGTTCAACGTGGCCGTCGCGCCGGCGGCATTCGCGGAGGACAAGATGAGCAAGGACGATGGGATGAAAAAGGGCGCGATGTCCCACGACGGCATGAAGAAGGACTCGATGGCGAAGGACGCCGTGAAGAAGGACGATGCCATGTCCAAGGACGGGATGAAGAAGGACGACGGCATGATGAAGAAGAACTGACGCGTTTCGCACGTCATCGTGCGATGGGACGACCGTATCAGTCCCATCGCCGATGAATGAGGAATCGCAGCGATGCCGGCTGCGACGACACGCAGATCTCGTGGTGGCAGCGTCGCTGCTTACTTCTTCTTTCCACGGGCCTTGCGCGCGGCGTAGCGCGCATCGCGCTTCGCCTTCTGCTCGGCTTCCATCTCGGCCAGGCGGGCGGCTTGTTCTTCCGCCTCGCGCGCAAGCCGGGCACTCTCGGCGGCCTTGGCCTCTTCCTCGAGACGCTTCTGCTCGGCCTTGGCGGCCTCGCGCTCCAATCGCTGCTGCTCGCGGCGGGCGGCGGCGGCTTCGCGCTCCTGCCGTCGCTTCACGACTTCGGGATCGTCCGGTCCCGGCTGCGATTTGAACTTCTGCACGATGCTCTGGCGGGCCTGCTGTGCGGCCTTCTGCCGATCGGCAAATCCAGGTTCCTTGAATCCTCTCATGGAGACGTCGTCACTTCGCTAGTTGGGTGTTCGGTCAGGGTGTGGTCGGTCAGGGGCTGCACGCGCCGCCAGGCAATTCTTCCACGATGTCGTGAACACGAGCGGAGGCCGACGCGAGCCCGTGTGTATAGGATCGCATGCGTCGATGACAAATGCTTTATCGCCGCTCCTCCACATCCGACCTGCCCGGCGCTTGCATGGCGTTCGCCGGAGGCTATGTAAGCAGCCCCGTCGCTGACGCAGGTCGGCGGGCTGTGAGTCGGTTCACGCCTCGCGGCACCAGCGCACCGCCCGGGTGCGACATCCAACGGAGTTGACCGGCATGACCTCTGTTCGCCGTGGGCGCATGGCGCTCGGCCTCGCGCTCGTCGCTCTCGTGGTCAGCGCATGCGTGATGACCGCGGTCCTCGCCCGCCCGAGGCCCGTTTCGGCCGGTGTGCTGGGTTCCGAATGGGAATGCGGGCAGCTGTTCTGGGTGACGAGCTGCACGCGGATCGAGTCGATCTCGCCGGCATCGCGCCAGCAGCAGCAACCGCACGGTGAGGCCGCTGGCCTGCGGGCCGCCTAGGTCACCGATGAGTACGCAGGGGCCGGATAACGGGCGACGCGGCGCCGTGGCGGGACTCGTGTTCGCGGCGGTCGTGGTGGCCTTCGGCTTATGGTTGGCCCGCAGCCTGACCTCCGCAAGCCGGATGCAGGATTGTTTGATGTCGGGACGAACCAACTGCAACGTGATCGTGCCCGACCGGTGACCGCCGATCAGCTCGAACCGGATCGGTAAGACCGCGCAAGCGAGGTTGCACGATCGGAGCGGCGAATCAGGCTGCGTCTCGGCTAACCTGACGCGGCAGGCTGACTTGGCCGCAAAATAGTCGGGATTTTACCCGTTTGTCGCGCAAATTATGGTGTGTCCGGACCGTACACGCGGAAGCCGGCGAGCCGGAGTCATCAGTCCGCATCGCACCCCGCCCTGTGCGGCAACCAACGCAGACGGCGGGCGATCAAAGGGGTAGGGGAGAATGACGTTGTCCAACCAGAGCACACGGTGGCTGCCCGCGATCGCAATCCTGACCGCGGTCGCGATCCCCGCCCAAGCCGGGGCGCAAACCCAGGACCAGGCTGGTCCTGGCGCCGGGCATTCGCCCCAGGCCCGCTCGCCGGGTGTCATCCGCCAAGCGCCAGCCCAGGGTGGGCAACCGGGCGGCCAGCCCCATGTCCAGATTCCGCGGCAAGCCGGCCCCATGGCCGGCCAGCCGCAGGGAGCACAGCCGGCCGCACCGCCGCGGGCTGCCGTTGCGCCCCAAGGACGTCCGCCGGGAGCCAGCCATGGCTACGCCGCAGGCCCGGGTCCGGCGGCGATCGGGCGGGGACCGGATGCGCGTTATGCGCACGGCCGGGTCGCCGTGCGCGACTATGGTGGGCAGTCTTATCGCGGCCGGGTCGGCTGGGAGGGTGGCCGATGGCGGCACGAGGTTCACAACGGCCGTCCCGGCTGGTGGTGGGACGTCGGTGGCGTCTGGTACTATTATCCGGAGCCCATGGAAGGACCGCCGACCTACGTGTCGGAGGACTATGCTGACGATGTGGTCTATGCACCGTCGGCGGCCTATGAGGAGCCCCCGCCGGTCGCCTACGAACCGGCGCCGCCGCCTCCGGCCGAAGTCGATCCGGGCGCCAGCGCGCTCGGGGGCGCGATCATCGGCGGGGTGCTCGGCGGCATCCTCACCGGCAAGGCGGGCGGTGCCGCGGCGGGCGCCGTGCTCGGTGGTGCCACCGGCGCTATCGCCGGCGCAACGGCTGCGGCGCGACCGGGCTATTATCTGTCGCAGGGCAATTGCTACTATCGCTATCCGTCGGGAGAGTATGTCGCGGTCGATCCGCGCTCCTGCTACTGAGCCACTGCCGACGGGGAGCGCTGCGGTCGAGCCTGCTCGGCGGACGCGCGGTCCTGGCCGAATCTCCGCAAAGCTCCGGAGCAGGAGTGGGAGCGAATCTTGATAGACTCCGCTTCATTGTTCGAGAGGTGAGAGCTTCGGGGCCATGACCAAGGCGTCCAAGCTGGTTGCCGCCAAGGGCGGAAGGGTTCTCCTGGTCCGGCGCCGGGCCGATGGACGCTGGATGTTTCCGGGCGGCCGCAAACGCGCGCAGGAAACGGCGAAGGATTGCCTGAAGCGCGAGATCAAGGAGGAGCTTCCGAAGCTCAAGCTCGGGCGCCTGCGGCTGTGGAAGGAAGTCACCGCCAAGAACAAGCGCTCGGGCCGCAAGATGAGCGACGCCATCTTCATCGCCAAGCATGCCAAAGGGCGCCTGGAGATCGGAGACAAGAAGGAGATCGACCGCGCGGTGTGGCAGAAGCCCTACGGACTCAGCCTGACGCCGACGTCGCGCTACATCCGCGACCAGCTGTTTCCACGAAAGTCGGACTGAACCATCGTATGCTGGGAACATCCCGGCCGCTTGGGCGTTATCTGCCCATGCCTTACGATAGCACAGACAGACAGCCTCGCGTCCTCACGCCGGAAGAGCGTCGGGCGCGTGACGCCACCCGCAGGGCTGATGCCGAGCAGGCCATGCGCGATCACGAGGCGGCCCAGCGGGCCTTTTACGCCAACCGCGAGCGGCTCAGGGCCGAGCGTCTGGCGCGGGAGGCCGCCACCAAGTCGGACTGATGGGAGCTCCGGTCAGCTCGCCTGGCGGCTCCGGAATGCGTTCGCCATCCGCAGGAACGCTTGATCAAGCAATGCATACATGTCGCCGGTGATGTCGCAATCGAACATCGCGCGGCGCATGCATGTCATCCACTCGTCGCGCTCGGCATCGCCGATCGGATACGGACGGTGCGCCGACATGATGCAGCGATGCTCGGCCCGCTCGAAATAGAGCGCCGGCCCGCCGAGCCATCCGCTGAGAAATTCGAACAGCAACTGCTTGATCGGACCAAGATCGGCGTCGTGCATCGCCCGGATGCGGCTGGCGCCGGGCTCTTGGTCCATGATGGTGTAAAAGCGCTCCGCCAGACGGCGCACGCCAGCCTCGCCGCCCACGAGCTCGTAAGGCGTCGCTTCGATCACAACTGCTTCTGCTTCGTTGGCTGAATTCGCTGCCGTCATCGCATCTCGTTTCCGCTCGTCCCTCTGCAGCCAACAAGCGGCAGAGGTATGGCGCCTTGATCTGGATCAAGCGGGAAACGAGGGGGCGTTCGGGCTAGCGAATGCTCGCTTTGACGCGGCGCTGCCGGTCGGTATCGGCAGCGATCTGGCGCAGCGTCTGTCGGAGCAAAGCGAGGTCGACCGGCTTGGAGAACGGCGGATAGACGTTGAGGCCGAGGATCTTGCCGGCGCGGACCGTGACGTCCCGGGTCTGATCGTCGGAGCCGCTGATGATCAGCACCGGCGTGCGGGATTTGATGTCCGCCAACAGCTGCAACACCTCCGTGCCGGAGCGCTCGCCCAGATTCAGGTCGAGCGTGATGCATTCGAAGCTGCGCCGGCGCAGCACGTTCATCGCGCCGTCGACCGAGTTCACGCCGGTCGTCGCAAAGCCCGCCTGCACGGCGATCTTGCGCAGGATCGACAGATGAACGTCGGCATCTTCGATCACGAGAAGTTCGTTGAGCATGGTCCCCGCGCGGCTGCGTGTCGGCTTCTGATGGACCGGCGGAGCTTAAGAGGGGGTTTCTGATTTCCTCGTAAACATCCAGTCCCGTAGAACAACGGGAAGCTGCACGCTATCCACCATTGCCGGCGCGGCTCAGAACGGGCGCCGGCCCGGCATCGCGTTGGAGGAGCCCGGCAGATTGGTCGTCGGCGCCGAAGCGGGCGGTGGCGAGCGGCCGCTCGATTGGCGCCAGTGCTGGACGTGCAGGAGGATCCCGGCCACCAACAGCGGCGCGACGGCGGCCACCGCCAGCAGCGGCGACAGCGGCTTGGGGGTGATCATCTCCATCGTCATCTCGCAGACCATCCAGATGGCTGCGGACGCCAGCACGAAGTCGCGGGAGGGGATGCGAAGCCAGTACAGGAAGCCGGTGATGATCGCGGCCGGCGCAATGATCGGTCCGATCATGTAGAAGTTCAGCTCGGGCGGCGTCACGGCGTCGAGGACCATCGATGCCAGCAGCCACAGACTGAGGAACATCACAGCGCCGTCGACGTATCTCATGGCCAATCTCCGCCGCGACATTTTGGCGCAATCTTTGTCCGGTTTATGGCTGTTCCGTCAAGGGCCATGGCGTCCCAGCCGATTTGCAGCCCGTTTTGGCGGATTTTCGCCCGCCATCCCGGCCGCCGACCAGCTCCTTGTTCCATTGCCGGCCCATGCTCAATCCGCCGAGAAGCCGAACGGAACCGACGACGTCCTGAAATCGTCCGGCAGGATCTCGCGCCCGATCGGCGGCGCCGAGCGGGCGGCGCATTTCGGCCGGTGGCAGACCCGGCAGGCGACCCCGATCGGGGTCGGCGCGTCGGCATCAGGCCCGTGGCCGTCGCGGGTGTAGATCAGCTGGCCCGCGTGCTCGGCCGCGCAGCCAACCGCAATCGCCCGCTCGACCCGGACGGCGCCGTAGGAGCCGCCGCCGGCGGTCACGGTGCGCGCGATCGAGAAGAAGCGGCGGCCGTCCGGCAGCTCCAGCCATTGCGTCACGATCTGGCGCGGCGTCTTGAAGATGCCGTGCACCGACCACAGCGGGCAGGCGCCGCCGTGGCGCGCGAACGGGAAGCCGGCGCCGTCGAGCAGTTTTGAGACGTTGCCGGCGGGATCGACGCGGATCAGGAAGAACGGAATCCGCTCGGCGCCCGGCTTCTGCAGGGTGGTGACGCGATGCGCCGTCTGCTCGAAGCTGGTGCCGAACTGCCGCGCCAGCGCCTCAAGATCATAGGCCCTCGCATCGACGGCCTTCGCGAAGATCGAATAGGGCATGATGATCGCAGCCGCCGCGTAGGCCGCGAGCGCGCGCCGCGCCAAGAGCTCGGCGGTCTTGCTGGCGAACTTGCCGTCCTCCAGGGCTGCGCCGATCTCGGTATCGAGCTCGAGATAAGCGAGCTGCCGGGCGAGCTCGAATTTCAGGCTCGCGCTGTCCAGCGAGTCCTCGATCAGCAATTGCCGCCGGTGCAGGTCGAGCCGCCGCAGCGAGCCGAGCATGACGTTCGGCGGCATGTAGCGGACCTGGAGATTGTGCCGCGCGCGAAAGCGCTCGATGAAGCCGGCCGGCCCCGCCGAGACCTGCGGGGACCCGGTCGGCGGCCCCTGGAAAATCGCCTGCGCCAGCCGCTCGGCGGCATCGTCGAGACCCGCAAAATTGTTGCGGCGGGCGGCGAGGAAGCGGCGGACGTCGGCGACCGGATCGTTGGCGTCGAAGCCGTCGTTGCCCGGCCGCGGCGCAGTCCCCGCCAGCGCCGGCGCGCGCTGCTCGGCCAGCGCAAGCTGCTCCTCGCGATACGCCGTGTAGAGGCGCAGGAAGGCTTCGGTCATGCCGGGGTAGCTGACGGCGAGGTCGGAAATCTCCAGCGCGGGGATGTCGATGTCGGAGAACATCGGGTCCTTCAGGACCGACTGCATCCGCGCGGTGTGGTCGGCACCGCCGTCGCCGGCAAGATCGGCAAGGTCGATCTTGTAGGTCCGCGCCAGCCGCAGCAGCATGTCGGCCGTCACCGGCCTCTGGTTCCGCTCCAGGAGCGCCACGTAAGGCGCTGATATTTCGAGGTCCGCGGCCATGTCGGCCTGGGTCAGGCCGAGCTCGCGCCGGAGGCGGCGCAGGCGCGGGCCCATGAAGATCGATCGTGCCGTGGCGGTGGTCATGGCCAAATCCCGGTCTTGTAATCTCCTTACAGCTATACACGAGAAGTTTGTAAAGTGTGACAAGTTTTCCGCGCAGTGTCTGGTCCGCCGTCCCAGCGTGCTTACAACAGGTCCCAGGTTGTCTTCACCGAAGGGATCACGGACATGAACTTCCAACCGCGTGGACTTCACGATCAGGCCCTCCAGGGCCCCGCGTCCTACCAGGCCGAAGTCGAGGCGGCGCGTGCGCTGCTCGAGACCCAGCCGACCTGGAACGGCGTCACCGCCGAGGCCGTGGCGCGCATGCGCCTGCAGAACCGCTTCAAGACCGGCCTGGACGTTGCCCGCTACACCGCGGCCGTGATGCGCGCCGACATGGCCGCCTATGACGAGGACAGCACCAAGTACACCCAGTCGCTGGGCTGCTGGCACGGCTTCATCGCGCAGCAGAAGCTGATCTCGATCAAGAAGCATTTCGGCAAGACCGACCGCCGCTACCTCTATCTCTCCGGCTGGATGATCGCGGCGCTGCGCTCCGAGTTCGGCCCGCTGCCGGACCAGTCGATGCACGAGAAGACCTCGGTGCCCGCGCTGATCGAGGAGCTCTACACCTTCCTGCGCCAGGCCGACTCGCGCGAGCTCAATGATCTGTTCCGCACGCTGGACGCGGCCCGCAAGGCCGGCGACAAGGCGAAGGAGACGGAGATCATCGCCAAGATCGACGGCTTCCAGACCCACGTCGTCCCTGTCATCGCCGACATCGACGCCGGCTTCGGCAATGCCGAGGCGACCTATCTGCTCGCCAAGAAGATGATCGAGGCGGGCGCCTGCGCGCTGCAGATCGAGAACCAGGTCTCCGACGAGAAGCAGTGCGGCCACCAGGACGGCAAGGTCACCGTGCCGCATGACGTCTTCCTGGCCAAGATCCGCGCCTGCCGCCACGCCTTCCTGGAGCTCGGCGTCGAGGACGGCATCGTCGTCACCCGCACCGACTCGCTCGGCGCCGGCCTGACGCAGCAGATCGCCTACAGCAGCCAGCCCGGCGATCTCGGCGACCAGTACAACAGCTTCCTCGACTGCGAGGAGATCACCCCGGAGACCGCGCGCAACGGCGACGTCGTCATCAACCGCAACGGCAAGATGCTGCGTCCGAAGCGGCTGCCCTCCAACCTCTACCAGTTCCGTCCCGGCACCGGTGAGGACCGCTGCGTGCTCGACTGCATCACCTCGCTGCAGAACGGCGCCGACCTGTTGTGGATCGAGACCGAGAAGCCGCACATCGAGCAGATCGCCAAGATGGTCGACCGCATCCGCAAGGTGATCCCGAACGCCAAGCTCGCCTACAACAACTCGCCGTCGTTCAACTGGACCCTCAACTTCCGTTGGCAGGTCTATGACGCGATGAAGGAGGCGGGCCAGGACGTCAGCCGCTACAACCGCGCCGAGCTGATGAAGGCGGAGTATGACGACACCCCGCTGGCGAAGGAAGCCGACGAGCGCATCCGCACCTTCCAGGCGGATTCGGCCAAGCGCGCCGGCATCTTCCACCACCTGATCACGCTGCCGACCTATCACACGGCCGCGCTCTCGACCGACAACCTCGCCCGCGAGTACTTCGGCGAGCAGGGCATGCTGGGCTACGTCAAGAACGTCCAGCGCGCCGAAATCCGCCAGGGCATCGCCTGCGTCAAGCACCAGAACATGGCCGGCTCCGACATCGGCGACGACCACAAGGAGTACTTCGCGGGTGACAAGGCGCTGAAGGCCGGCGGCGCGCACAACACGATGAACCAGTTCGGCTGATACAGTCCTGCTGAATTGTTGAACTAACACGACCCGTCCGGAGCGGCACCGCTCTGGGCGGGTTTTGTTTTTGGGCAGGCTTTCCAGGACGCAACTCGATACTCCCATCATAAACGCGCTACTCGTGGTCAACGTGCAGCGGCTGCCTCGGAGACCCCACCCCTCATGGTGAGGAGCGCCGCCCTCGCGGCGCGTCTCGAACCATGAGGCCACAGTAGGGGGCCTAGCCCTTCGAGACGCCCGCCTGCGGCGGGCGCCTCAGGGTGAGGGGCGGAGTCCGTATGCCCGTCGCCATAAACGTCACTCGCCCGATCGGACTCCCTCAGCGCTCGCTCAGCGCCAGCCTCGCGCCGAGCACAGCGAAACCGCCGGCGAAGGCGCGGCGCAGCCCGGCCATCACCTGGGGCCGGCTGACGACGCGATCGCGCACGGCTGACGCGAACAGCCCGTAGACCACGAACACCGCGAACGTCATCGCCATGAACGTGGCCGACAGCTCCAGCATCACGGCGAGCGGATGCGCCTCGTCGTGCGCGATGAACTGCGGCAGGAAGGCGAGGAAGAAGATCGACAGCTTTGGATTGAGGATGTTGATCAGAAAGCCGGTCAGCACCACGCGCCCGGCCGAGCGCGCCTCTTTCTTTGCGTCATCCTTGGCCTCGACCGACAGCGCGCCGCGCTCCCCGAGCGTCTGCCAGGCCATGTACAGCAGATAGGCGACGCCACACCATTTCAGCGCGGCAAAAGCCAGCGCGCTGGTGTGCAGCACGGCGGCAAGCCCCACGATGGCCGCGAGCATCGCCGGGATGATGCCGAGCGTGCAGCCGAGCGCGGCGGCGACGCTCATCCGCGTCCCTTTGGTCAACGCCACGGCCAGCGTGTAGAGCACGCCGGTGCCGGGCGAGGCCACCACGATCAGCGAGGTCAGGAGAAAGGCAAAAGACATCGGCGGGCTCCCAAATTCGCGGCCGCATCAGCGAACAGCGCCTCTCACATCGAACGCCAGCATTCCACACAGCCCCGGCGGACGATAGCCGTGACAGGTTCACGCATCGGCGATCAGGACACGCGGCGTTGCTTGCACCGGCGCGGACCATGCGTTGACAACGAAGGGCAGGGGGCGCGTTCAACCATCGTCGCAACGCATCTCGCGCCCGAGCTTTGCTGGTCGTCTCGCCCCCATCAAACAGAGGGCGCGGGGAATGCCGGGCTGCGGGCCGCAACCCATGGCCCGCCTGCAGAAGAAAAAGCAGGCGGCAGTCACCACAGATCCTATGGGGCGGCGGGTGGTCAAGAAGGGTTAGGATTGGATTTCTGAACCATCCGGCCCTCGGAGGATCAAGATGATCAAGCTCGATCGCACTGACACACCCGCCGCGGCGGAGCATGCCACGGTTTACCTCGCGTTTGAACTGAGCAAAGCGAAATGGAAGCTCGGCGTGCTGCTTCCTGGCTCGCAGAAACTGAGCCGGTACACGATCGGCGGCGGTGACTTGGCCGCCTTGGCGGCCCGGCTTGCGGACATGCGCAAGAAGGCTGCGGCTGCCGGGGGCGGCCGGCCGGTGCGCATCCTGTCATGCTACGAAGCAGGCTTGGATGGCCACTGGCTGCACCGATGGCTGAGCGGACAAGGCATCGTCAATCATGAGGTCGACCCTTCCAGCATCGAGGTGAACCGTCGTGCCCGGCGCGCCAAGACCGACCGGATCGATCTGGAGAAGCTGATGCGGGCGTTCCTCGCCCATTTGCGGGGCGAGCCTCGGGTCTGCAGCATCGTCCACGTGCCAAGCGTCGAGGATGAGGATCGCAAGCGCCGTACCCGTGAACGTGATCGCCTGATCCAGGAGTGCACGGCTCACAGCAACCGCATCAAGGGACTGCTGCACGGCCAGGGCATTCGCGACGTCCACCCGCTCGATCGCTCGTTCCTGGAAAGCCTTGCCAGCCTGCGCACTGGCGACGGTCGTCCACTGCCGGTGCGGCTCAAGGAAGAGATCGTGCGCGAACACGAGCGACTGTGCCTGGTGGCACGGCAGCTCAAGGAGCTCGAGGCCAAAAGCAAAGCCGAGCTGTGCGCCGCTCGGCCCGGCTCGCCGGAAGCCAGGATCATGCAGCTCATGGATCTCAGGAGCATCGGCCCGGTCGGCGGCCAGAAGTTGGTCAACGAGGTGTTCTATCGCGACTTCGACAACCGTCGTCAGGTCGGCAGCTACTTTGGTCTCACCGGCACGCCCTATGACAGTGGCGAGCGCAGCCGTGAGCAGGGCATCAGCAAAGCCGGCAACCGGCGCGCCCGTGAGCTCGCGGTCGAGCTGGCGTGGCTATGGACCGTTCATCAGCCGGACAGCGCACTGACACGCTGGTTCCGCGAGCGGGTGCGCGACATCAAGGGACGCATCCGGCGAATTGCCATTGTCGCTCTGGCACGCAAGCTGATGGTGGCGCTGTGGCGCTATCTGGTGACCGGCGTTGTTCCCGAAGGCGCCGTGCTGCGTCCAACTTCGTAAACGGCTGCGCGCGCCATGACAGCCGACGTGAGCCAGGACCGACGCGTGACCGTGCTGAACCGGGGGCATAAACCTCCCGCTCTCACAGAGGGGTCCCGTCTTGACTGGGCCTTACCTTCCCCCGTGCATGAAAGATCAGGGTACCGGGCCTCGCGCCCGACCGGATACAAGGTGATGCGGTCGTTCCGCATTGTCGTTCACGGCCCAATCCTCGCATCACGTCCGGCCTGCCATCGCGACACCGCGCGTTGCGGGCGCGCCATGATGGCGCCAAGCTCGTCGCGCTCAAGGCCGCTGACGCGCCGCCTCCGGCGGTGGCCTTCGGCCAGCCTTGACCGCGCCTCTCCTTGGCGCCAAAGGCCGCCCCCAACAAACGACGCCCCTCTCGACAACTTACTCCCCATACAAGGTTCAGCCGACATCCGGCATTCCCCGCGCGATGGTCTTCACGTTTATACGCGATCTCCCCGGTGTCCGGCTTGATAGCCACCGTCGCCCTCGGGGATCATCACCCCCAGGACTTGGCGCCAGCTTCGGGGCGCCAGGACCACGCGATTTCACGTCCGCAAGGAGCCGTTCGTCCGCGCACATCAAGCACGCTGCGACCCACCTGCGGCCACCGCATCCCGCGCTCAACGTCCGTGACGATCGCGAAGCGCCCCTCTCGAGGAGCACGGGTTGGGGACAGTCAATCATGAAATTCGGAAAAAGTGAAGTCGAATATTTTTGGCGGAGGGACTGGACAAGGGTGATCGCCTTGAGGGACCTGATGAAATGAGTTTTTCCGCGCATCCTCACGGCAACGCTGCTGGAATGCGCAGGGCCGTCGCGCCATGATCCGCTGGCTGTCCCAAGAAGCTGCGCCATGAAGGCCCAACGACCACTGCAACTCATGCGAGCATTGCGTGCCGGGACGACAGCGATTGTGGCCGGCCCGCAACGAAGTCGGCTTTTTGTTAGTTGTTTCTATTCCCCCTGAGGTTGCGACTATTGTTCCCCAGATCGGCCCCTGCTACCGCTAGTAACGACAGTAGGGGTGCTGTGGGGGCTCAAATGAACGGTTTGCGTCGGATGGCCGGCTGGCTGGCCATCGTGGGAGCGGCGTGTCTTGGCGGGTGTGCTGCGCCGCTTGCGGTCAACAGTGTGACCGACGTCAGGTCGACGACAGGCAGCCGAGGAATCGACGTCTACGAGCCGAAGCGCCGCACCGACGCAAGCGTGCCCGAGCTCGCGGGTGACCAGCTCGTGGAGGTGCGGACATTTCACAATCCCGGCGGGGGAGGCGAGGTCGAGATGGCCGGAGCGTCCTGCTCACTGGAAGCCTCCGGCTTCAGCGCAACCATGACGAGCCCCGCCAAGGTGCGCGTGCCGCTCTATCGCGGACAGTCGAGCACGCTTGCCGTGACCTGCCAGAAGCCCGGCTATCAAAAGCGGATGATCACGGTCGCGCCCTTCGATTCGACGCGCCAGGCTCGTCTGGCCAGCGGCATGAACGGCGGCATCCTTGGTGCGGTCATCGTGGCCGGCATCGACGCCGCCGCCGACAACACGAAGAACGATTGGCGGTATCCCGTCGCGAAGGTCGTGCTGGAGGCCGATGCTGCCCCCGGCAGGTAAGGGACGGATCTTTCGGTATTGGCGGTTACGGCAGTTGCGGCGAGGGTGCACGAAACTGGCTGCGCGGGACCCTCCGCAAGCCCCTCCCCAGGCTCAGGGAATCCGCCCAAGCCCCCCAGCCTGTGGTTTCACCCGCCCGCCCTATTGACCGAAACTGACCCACCCCCTACACAGCGCGGGCGACAGCATGCGGCCGAAGGCCGGGGTTTTGCCGCCCCGATCGCGCGCCGCAGTGAATCACGACGACGCTTTGCGCCTTCTCATGGTATCCTGCCGACGATCCGGACAGTGACGGCTCAAGCCGCCACACCGCTTCCCTGGAAGCTAGCGCGTAGCTCAGCCGGTAGAGCACGTGACTTTTAATCTCGGGGTCCTGGGTTCGAGCCTCAGCGCGCTCACCCAGTGAGATCAATACGTTAGCCGACAGTTTAGACGCTTGCCCCCAGGACAAGGTTAGGTCTAGGTCTAACCGGGATTACAGATTTCATACGAATATCTTTGTTGGAATCGTCGTGGCCATGGGCACGGGAAGCGGTTGTGTGCTGTTATGACCTCTTCAGCATCCTCGTTTGCGATTACCATGAAATACATCGACACAAGTTTACGCGAAGCCGAACAGACGGTCGGATTTTGGATGAAATCGACCGTTGAGTCTAAGATTCGCGAGTTTCGGTGCCAAGCGGGATACTTCACCCTCGATGGCTCAAGCCTTCTATTGCCTCTCTTGAAACAATGCGCGTCAGACGGAAACATCGTGCGCCTCCTGTTAGGTTCGAACGGCGGCGTGACATTGGCGAGCCACATTGCATTCCTTGCAGGGACCTTAGGCATACCGAAGACGAACGTATCCCTTGGAGTGGTCAGTTTCGACAATTGTCTTTACCATCCAAAGGTCTATCACTTCGTTCGGGAGGATGGCTCGCAGACTGCCTACGTGGGCTCTGCGAACTTGACAGAGTCGGGTATCGCTGGCTCGAATGTGGAAGCTGGGTTGATACTCGATTCTGGCAGCGGCGACGACCTGACGATTCTCAAGGATATCGAAGCTCGCATCGAAAACTGGTTCAAAGGAACTCAAGCGGGCTTGTCGCGGATTAACAAGCATGCGGATATCGATGATCTTCTGGCTGCCGGAAGCTTGGCACTCGCCCCCACAAAGCGCGCTCGTGAGATCGAAGAAGAAGGCGAAGAAGCTGCGACAAAGACCGGCAAGCCGAGCGTATACCTCAAATCTATCTTCAAATTGCCGGGCGTTAAGCTGGAGGAGTCGGGATCTACGGTTGCGCCAGCAATAATTCCATCGAGTCCGCCCGAACGGCGTCGTTTCGTTCGGCACACCGAGCAGAGCTTCCACTACCCCCAGGGAACTCATCTTGGTCACATCCTAACGATCCTGTCGCATTTTGCAGGCGATCGGACGGGCACTGCATTTGACGATCAGTTCATCCGCCTAGATGGATCGCTGGGTAGCGGGCGGCTTGCGGCCTATCGGCGTCAAATTAAGTACAAGATGCTTGCTGCTATCGAGCTCGGGCTAATCACCGACATTCGGCTGATCGACGATACGATCTCCTACGTCCCAGCGTTGACCGATGCGGGTCGGAAGCTTTGGAACTTGATCAAGCCGTTCGTCAAGCCTGCCGACTTGGTCCTGAAAAGAGACGAGAACGGCGACTATTCAACAGCGATGCAGCAGGCCAATTATTACAATGAAGTAGTCAGCACGGCTTGCGACGAATCGGCCGAGCTTCAAAAATTGTACCATTCATGCGTGCTGAACATGCCAGCGGTCAAACAGATGCTGATCCTGCTTTATCAGCAAGAGCGGACTGCAACGGTAGCAAAGGTGCGCATCTATGAAACCTTCTTCGAGTCGGACGCGGTAAAGCTATTCTGCGATGAAATCGGCATAGAGGCAGGGACGGTAGAATCAGCTAAACATCGTTGTCCGTTTCTGCTGAACCTGCTCGAAAGCTGCAGGATCGTTGGGCAGAACAATTCAAGCGTGCTCGTTGGTACGCTTGCCCTAGCACCTGATGTCATCGTAGCGCCGGGGACTGATCCGAAGGTAGGCGAGAAAATGCTCCCGATAATCCTGGCCGATTGGGGTAAAAAATCGACCCTTGCACTCGCTGATCAGAAAGCCCTGCGCAATTTGTTCGGCGCTTCGTTCCTGACTGACACCTATTACCTGAAGAGCGTAATGCAGATTCCGGCACCAAATGTCCAATAGATCACACAGAAACGGCGGCCACATTGGGATGAATCTTCTTCGGAAGAACGGGATATCCCATTCCTCCACACGGTCAGTCGCCAAGCCGACGAGCGACCCGACGTCACACGTCATTGCAGTCGCTGACTGCCTCGATACGCTTAAGAAGCTGCCGTCGAGTTCGGTCCAGCTCGTAATCTGCGATCCTCCGTACAATATCAACGTGGCTACATGGGACGATATGAACCACTACGTTGATTGGGCGTCCCAGTGGATAAGAGAGGTTGAACGGGTCTTATCCCCGACCGGTAATTTCGTCATTTTCGGTGGCCTTCAATATCAGGGGGAAGCAGGTTCAGGCGATCTTCTCAGTTTAATTAGTTGGATGCGTCAAAACAGCAATATGCTCTTGGCGAATCTCATTATATGGAACTATCCGAACGGCATGGGCGCACAGCGCTTCTTTGCCAACAGGCATGAGGAAATAGCTTGGTTCGCGAAAAGCCCCAAATATTACTTTGATCTTGATGCGGTAAGGCAAAAATTGCCGCCGCACATTCTGGAGCTTTACAAGCGTGACAAACGTTTGAAGCATGAAAGCTTGGAAAAGGGTATTAATCCAACGAACGTGTGGAAAATCCCTCGGTTGAATGGAAACTCCAAAGAGCGCGTCGGACACCCTACGCAAAAGCCTAAAGCTTTGATCGAGCGAATTATCCGTTCGATGTCGTACCCAGAGTCGACGGTGCTGGATTTCTTTGCCGGCAGCGGTGTTACCAGTAGAGTTGCCATTGAACATCGGCGCCACTCTATTTCCTCGGATGTCGACCCAAAATTTCTTGACTACTTCGCCCAACATCGAGCGCAGATGACTACGAGTGTTCCAGAATATCGGTTAATCGACAGCAAGGACTGGTCCGAGCATCCATTATTGAGAGATTGTTCTGACGTGCACGTAATCGAACTCCCGTCGAAACAAGTCCGAAGGCGAGGAAGACCCAAGGTAGCGCTTCCTAAGGCTGCAGGAGTGTAGCGGTCGTGCGGCCGGTGTGGGACTGCACTAAACTTCTCTCGTAGTTAGGTAGCCCTCTCGCGCTCCCTCACCCATTCACCGCAAACCCGAGCACATTTGCCTCGGACTTCGCTTGAATTCCTTAATCACCGCTGCGCGGACTTTCTCCAGGAGCGGTTCGGCGGTGTAGAGCTTGGGGTAGGTCACCATGACGGAGGTCAGGGTGCCATTGTTCCAGTTGAAGCCGACCGCGGGCCGCACGCCGGTTTCGGCTAGGATTACGGTGACAGTGCACTAATTAACTCGGTGAAAGCGACGGCTAATATTGTGCACTGTCACCGTAATTCGGAATCGCGACGACTGTTCTTGCCCAATTCATTGAAACGCCCCGGTAATAAATCAAAGACTGCAATGTTCGATTGTGCCTTGGATTGGCCGAACAAGCCAGTCGGCATGTGGACAACCTTACGCCGTCGTCATCCCAAAAAACCGCTTCACGGTGGCGGTGCACAAAAATGGAGCTATGCGGCGCCACTTCCGACGCACAGCCCCTGACGCCGATGGTGGCTTGATGATCAGGCCTTGTCCTGTGGGAAGCGCGAGAATAGTGACGCCATGCTGAGAGGCCCAGGTGTCGAATGCGCGCTTCTGGGCCTCGTAGCGAACGAAACCATAATCGTCGAGCAGAACCGGGGCGCCTGGCTGGAGCTTGCTCCAGAAGTGGTCGATGGCCGCGATCTCGGGCGTGACATTGTTCATGTCGATCGACAGATACGCGACGGCATTGATGTCGACGGTCGACAGGCTCGCTGGGACACTGCCACGAATGATGTCGACATTCTTGTATTCGGAGAAGTTGCGAACGGCATCCTCATAGATGTCGCTCTTGTACATCTCTCTGAAGTAGCCGAGGTTGCCGCTTGCGACCTCCTCATCGGTGACGAGGCGCTCGTCGACACCGGTAAACGTATCAAACAGAAAAAATCGACGTTGGATGTTGTTCCAGTCGAGATAGTGCATGATTGAAGAGCTGAGCATGCCGCGACATACGCCGCATTCGACGAAATCACCGCCAAGGCTGACGCCGATGCTGGCGCACCAGAGCGCAACGTGCGTCCGCCAGAAATAGCGAGGTTCATAGCCCTCGGCGGCGACGCCACGTTCGTAGGCGGCGACAAAGCGGGGATCCCGCATGAAGTCATGGTTGTGCACGATCGCGGGATCGGTTCGCAATCCCGCGTGGTCGTATACCGGTGTGTAGAGTCGGGGGCCGGCAACGTCCGGAGTCGATGGCTCGCTCGAGTTGGTGCCGTCGTTCGCTCCGGCCAGTTGCAGCTTGAGCTTGATGAGCTCGGTCGACATCTCGCGAAGCGCCAAACTCTCGCGCTGCAGGTTCTGGAGATAGCTGGCCGATACCGTCTCCGTCGGTTCGCTGGCTTGCAAATCCGTTCGGACTTGATCCTCACCTTCGTTGCCCAATCGCGTGGGATCGAGTTCGACGGCGTCGTTCGGTCCTGCCTCGTTGTCCTGCTCGCTTGCATGTCCATTGCGAGCCGACGAGATCAGCTGATCGAGCGTCGATTGGCGAATGAGTTGGAAGCCGACGCCGTTGAGCAGCCCGTTGATTACGGCGCCGTAGCTTGCAGACATGCTGGCTCCCCTGACGCGCGAGCGCCTTGCCAAAAAGGCCTTACTGGAATTCGATGAAAATGACTTGCGATACCTTTGGTTATCGACCTTAGCACCCTGCTTGCGCAGACTGCAATTCTGGCAGACGTGGAGGTGCCGACATGATCGAGCTGACGCGCGAGAGCGGGCGCGCTGCGCGTCCGACCGCGCGATCGGGCAGCTTCCTCGTTACATCGCCTGGGTGGAAAGAACATGGAGACGTCCCGTCAGGTTCGCACGAGCATCGTAGCCAAGGAAATGACTGAGGATCCAAAGCCGCATGAGGATCGAGGGCGTTCGACTCGTCGAATATCAAATCGAGTTCCGATCGAGACCCATTCAGGCCGCCGCTTACGGGCGATCGAGGCCACGCATCGTCTTACCGATGTTCCGACGTGGCCAAGGGAGGCGTCTACCAGGCTGACTATTCGATCGTTCGGGATCTTGGTGAGCGCGCCGGGACTCGAACCCGGGACCCCATGATTAAAAGTCACGTGCTCTACCGGCTGAGCTACGCGCTCGCTTCCAAGAAGCGGTGCGACGGCAGGGCCGTCACTGTCCGGATCGTCGGCAGGTACCCATCGGAACGCTTGCGGCGTGGCCGTGGTTCATTGCGGCATGAAATCGGGGCGGCAAAACCCCGACCTTGGGCCGCATGCTGTCGTGGGCGCTGTGTAGGGGGTGGGTCCGTTCCGGTCAATAGGGCGGGCGGGGGAAACCACGGGAGATCGACGATCGTTTCGGGCGCGGCGATGACGGGGCCGTCGCCCGCCATGAGCCGCCGTGATGAGCCGCCGCCGGCGCTCGACAGAGCGACGGCGACATGCGGGGTCTCACGGGCCCCGTCGCGATGACCCCGGATGTCGCTGCCGCCTGCGCCCTTCGGGGCCCTTGCGTCCGCTCATCCGGGCTACGCGGTGCAGGCTTCGGCAGGCCTCGCTCGGCGCTACGCCTTATCCGCCGCCTTCGTTGCTGCCGCGCTCAGCGGCGCCGGTTGCATCCCGGGCCCCGCCAGCTCGGGCACCCAGACCGGGCGCAGGCCGATCAGCTCGGCGGTGCGGACGGTGGTGTAGCGCCAGAACTCGAAGGAGTTGATGCGCGACATCTCCAGCAGCGCGATGGCGACCGCTGAGAGGAACGGCAGGCTCTCCAGGATCAGGACGGCGGCGAAGATGTAGAGTTCGGTGATGGCAAGCGTGTTGGTCACGATCAGGATGGTGGCGCCGATCAGGAGCAGGGCGCCGATCACGGCCTCCCAGAACGCCTGGAACTCGATCGACATCCGCGACAGGCCGCCCTTGGACGTGCGGGCGAACGCCAGGTGCTCGGTGATCAGGCCCTGCGCCACGGCGCGGCTGACCGTCCACTGCACGCTCATCGCCGCGACCATCGCGCCCAGCATCTGCCACGGCTTCACCGCCACCCGCAGCCGGTAGAGGATCAGGAAGTGAGCGAGCGAGACCACGAAGGCGGCGAGGATCGGGATGGTCAGGATCTTGTCGGGAATGGCGATGCCGGCGAAGGCAACGATCGGCGTCCAGATCAGGTTGAGGATCGCGACCACGACGCCGAGGCTCTCGGCACCGAGCCAGTTGAGCCAGCCGAGCGAGAACTCGCGCTTCTGGTCCGAGGTCAGCCGGCTGTGGCCGGGCAGGAAGCGGCGCCAGTGCTTCTTGACGATCTGGAAGCCGCCATAGGCCCAGCGATGGCGCTGCTTCTTGAACGCCTCGTAGGTGTCGGGCAGGAGGCCCTGGCCGTAGCGGGTGTTGGTGTAGTGGGTCTGCCAGCCCAGCTCCTGGATGGCGAGGCCGAGATCGGTGTCCTCGCAGATCGTGTCGCTCGACCAGCCGCCGGCCATGTCCATCGCCGCGCGCCGGATCAGGCACATCGTGCCGTGCACGATGATCGCGTTCTCCTCGTTGCGCTGGACCATGCCGATGTCGAAGAACCCGGCATATTCGCCATTCATGATGTAGTGCATCAGCGACAGATCCTCGTCGCGATGCTCCTGCGGCGCCTGCACCAGGCCGACGGCGGGGTCGGCGAAGGCCGGCACGAGGTCGGAGAGCCAGTCCGGCGTCACGACATAGTCGGCGTCGATGATGCCGATGATCTCGGCGTCGACGGCGGTGCGCTCCATCGCGATGCGCAAGGCGCCGGCCTTGAAGCCCTTGACCTTCTCGGCGTTGATGAACTTGAAGCGCTCGCCGAGCATGCGGCAGTGATCCTGGATCGGCTGCCAGAACGCCGGGTCGGGCGTGTTGTTGATGATGCAGACGACCTCGTAGTTCGGGTAGTCGAGCCGCGCCAGCGCATCCAGCGTCTGCTTCATCATGTCGACCGGCTCGAAATAGGCCGGCACGTGGATCGACACCTTCGGGCAATAGCCCTCCGGCATGGCGGCGCGGTCGCGCGCGGCCTTGTCGCGGGTCAGCAGACGGCGCGGCTCGCGGCCGAAGGCGATCGCGGCGATCTCCTCGATGCGGGCCATCGCAATGAGGATCAATGGAACCAAGAGGATCAGGCCGAGGGTCAGTGCGAAGGTCGAGCCCCAGACGAAATAGTGCACGTTCCAATAGGCGAAGACGTTGGAGACCCAGGCACCGACGCCATGTGCCGTGATGGCGAGCATCATCGCCTGCAGCACGGTCGGCTGGCGCAGCCGCACGATCGGCAGCGACAGCAGCACGCCGACCAGCAGCGCGATGGCCGCGAGCTGCCAATAGTCGGGATTCACGATCGGGCCGCTCCAGGCGAATTTCGCCTCGCGCGCGGCATTCAGGACGCCCCAATACGGGCCGACGCCGCCTTCGAAATATTTCCAGGGCTGATCGATGGCCTCGACGATGTTGTATTCCATGCCGATCGAGGCGGCCTGGGCGAGAAAATTGCGCAACACCTTCGCCTGCCGGAGTGGGCCCGGCACGGCGGGCCCGCGGTTGTCGCCGCTGCGGCTGTAGCCCTGGCTCGGCCAGCCGAACTCGGCGATCATGATGCGCTTGCCGGGGAACTGCTTCTTCAGGAGCTGATAGCGATCCACCGCCTGATCGACGGCCTGGTCGTCGGTGAAGAATTCCCAATAGGGCAGCACGTGCGCGGCGATGAAGTCGACATTGGCCGCGAGCTCGGGGTTGTCGCGCCAGCTGTTCCAGACGTCGCCGGTGGTAACGGGCACGTTGACCGACTTCTTCACGCGCTTGATCTTCTCGATCAGCTCATCGACCTTCTGGGTCGCCGTGAGGATGGTCTCGTTGCCGACCACGATGCCGATGACGTTGCTGTTGCGGCGGGCGAGGGTGATGGCCGACTGGATCTCGCGCTCGTTGCGGTCCGGATCCTTGTCGATCCAGGCGCCGAGCATCACCTTCAGTCCGGCCTCCGCGGCCAGCGGCGGCACGATCTCGAGGCCGCCGGTAGAAGAGTAAAGCCGGATGGCCCGCGTCATCGTGGCGAGCTTCTTCATGTCGGCGCGGATGCGTTCCGGCGAGGCCACGGTGTTGGCGCCGGGGGCTCCGGTTCCTTCATGCGGATCGTAGGAAACGCTCTGCAGCAGGCCGGTGAAATTGGGGGCCTCCTGCTTGTCCTGCAGCAGTCCCCAGAGGGCGGCGTGCACAGCGGTGACGAGGAGCAGGACGGCGACGACGGCACGCATTGGAGGGGCAACCATTCCTAGGATCAAGTCAGCGGCGAAGCGGAGCGGTCGATCGCCGTTCCATCTCGGGTATGCGATGCTACCGGGAGCACGTTCACGCGTGACGTTCGACGACGAACGACGAAGGCGGTCATTCTCACGCCGTCACAGCCGAAGGCCGCGACATCATATGCCATCCCAACAGAGCCCAATCATGCTGAACGGTGCCTGAACCGGGGCGAGGCTCAAGCGCGCGTCGACGACCTCGATCGTATCCTGCCACGTGATCGGAGCGCTGTCATGCGCACGCCACGCATGGGGGGCGGTCGCCGCGATCGTGCGTCCTGCCTGCCTCAGGCGCCGGTCACTTCGCCGGAGGCTGCGGGGGCGAGGGCGAAGCCTGGGGGGCGGGCTGCTGCGTCGGCGCTGGAGACGCCTGCGCGGCCGGCGTCGCTGCCGGGCTCGAGGCTGGGCCCGGCGCAGGCGCCGCAGCCACCTGCGGCTTCGCGTCCGGATTGATCCAGCAGGTATGGACGTGGTTGTTCAGCGAGTTCGGCACCTTCGGATCGATCTGCGGGATGAATCGCGTCAGGCAGCGGAAGGCGGCCTGAACGTGGCCACCGGGGCAGCCGAACCGGTCATAGAGATCGAGGTGGCGGAAGGCGGTATCGAGGTCGTCGTTGTACATCAGCTGGACGACGCGGCGGCCGAGCCAGACGCATTCGGGATTGCCGGCCGGGCCGCCACTGAGCGCCTGGGACGCTTCGGTGAATTCGTCGGCCTTGCGCTGGTTGTCCCTCGACACGTCGGCCGGATTGGCCGCCTGCGGCTTTTGGTCCTGGGGATGGTCGCTGCCGCTCTGGGCGAGGGCGCCGGGCGCGCCGATGAGGAGCACGAGGCCCAGAGCCGCGGACAGGCGCGAAACCGAAAACTTGGACTTGAGCACGCGTCGACCCATAAATTCCCCGATTGTTGCCTTCGTGCCGTCCCCTGACGGACGCAGTGGTGATGCCGATCAAATCGGCCCCGATTGCGGCGGGAGATTGATTCCGACTGTCGCGGAGCGTTCCTGACGGGCGCTTGCGCAGGGCCGAGAAACCTGGTTGCGACGGCCGGGGTCAACCGGGATTCCCAATGACCGGAATCTCGGAATTTGTCCAGCAACGTACCAACTTTCTCGCGTCATCGTAAAAGGGTGATTTGAAGCGGGTCCGCCAAGAGTGCCAGAGGGCTCGGCCGATCGCCTACTTGGCAGATCGCCGCCGACCGGGTAATCGACACCACCCTGCCTGGAGACACGGAACTGAAATCCCTTCCTACGCCGCTGGCGCTTCTGCTCATATCCTTGGGTGTCATCGCCGCCGCGTGGTGGTGGCTGGCCCAGCCGATCACGCTCGCGCGCGCGCCGATCGAGCTCGATTCGAAGCTGCAGTGCGTGTCCTATGCGCCGTTCCGCGGCCAGCAGAGCCCGCTGGATCCGACCACCCATATCGACGCCGAGCAGATCGAGCAGGACCTGGTGCAGCTCGCCAAGATCTCCGAATGCGTGCGCACCTATTCGATCGAGAACGGCCTCGACCAGGTGCCGGGAATCGCATCCCGGGTCGGCATCAAGGTGATCCAGGGCATCTGGCTCGGCTCCAACAAGCTGAAGAACGAGCAGCAGATCGCGATCGCGGTCGACCTGATCAAGCGCTATCCGAAGGTGATCACGGCGGTCGTGGTCGGCAACGAGGTGCTGCTGCGCGGTGAGATGACGACCGCCGATCTCGCTGCGACCATCCGCAGCGTCAAGGCCCAGGTCCAGGTCCCCGTGACCTATGCCGACGTCTGGGAGTTCTGGCTGCGCAACCGCGAGCTCTACGACATCGTCGACTTCGTCACGGTTCATATCCTTCCGTATTGGGAGGACATGCCGGTGCGCGCGAAATTCGCCGCCTCCCATGTCGACGCCATCCGCCAGCAGGTCGGCATCGCCTTTCCGGGCAAGGAGATTCTGATCGGCGAGACCGGCTGGCCGAGCGAGGGGCGGATGCGCGAGGGCGCGCTGCCGTCGCGCGCCAACCAGGCGCGGGTGGTATCGGAGATCCTCAGCCTCGCCAAGCGCGAGAACTTCCGCGTCAACCTGATCGAGGCTTATGACCAGCCGTGGAAGCGCAAGCTCGAAGGCACGGTCGGCGGCTATTGGGGCCTGATCAGCGATGACCAGCGCGCGCTGAAATATCCGCCGGGCGAGCCCGTCAGCAACTATCCGCTGTGGAAGCTGCAGATGGGCGGCGGCATGATCCTGTCGTTCGTGGTGTTCCTGGCCGGGTGGCTGACGGTGCGGCGCCGGCCCTGGCCGCCGCACGTTTCGGCCTGGATCGGGGTCGGGTTCTCCGCGACGACAGCGGGCGTGCTGTTCGGCATGGCCGCGGACAAGATGTTCTATGAGAGCCTCGGTGTCGGCGGCTGGCTGCATTGGGGGGCGCTGCTCGCTGCCGGCGTCCTG
Source organism: Bradyrhizobium sp. SZCCHNR1043 (assembly GCF_032489675.1). NCBI lineage: Bacteria > Pseudomonadati > Pseudomonadota > Alphaproteobacteria > Hyphomicrobiales > Nitrobacteraceae > Bradyrhizobium > Bradyrhizobium sp. SZCCHNR1043. The sequence goes on along the minus strand of NZ_JAUEYN010000010.1, from coordinate 68,985 downwards.
GCGCCCATCCTCAGCGCCAACGCGGCGATGGCCGGGCGGCCGTTGCCGACCTTTCTCGACCTGCTCGGACCGAATGACGGCCGCAAGCAGTTGAAGATCACCTACCTGCTGGGTCTGGTCCTGGTCGTGACGGTGCTGATCGCGGCCGAGACGGCGCTCGGCTTCGTATTCGACCCGCGCTACCGCGATTTCCCGTTCGCGAGCCTGACCATGGCGGTGGTGCCGTTCGCGATGCTGCTCGGCAATCGTCCGGCGCAGGGCGCGCGCCCGATCGCCGAGGCCAGCTTCGCCGGCCTGCTCGCGATCTCCTCGGTCTACGTGATCTACAACGAGGGCCGCGACAACTGGCAGGCGATGTGGACCTGCGCGATGTATCTGCTGCTGGCGTTCACGCTGTGGCGGGCGCGGGCCGCGCAAATCCGAGAATGAGCAGGCCGATCGCCAGCCCCGACAGCACGATGTTGTAGAGCACGATGCCGAGGCCGGCGGCGATCAGTCCGCCGGTCAAGAGCACGATCGACGGCCGCATCACGTGCAGCACCGCGATCACCAGCGCGGTGGCGCCGAACACCGAATTCTTGAACAGCGTGGTCGCGACCGCCCGGCTCTTGCAGGCCAGCGTCTGCAGGCCGGCATCGCAGGCCAGCGCGACGCTCGACAGCTCGATCGCGAGATAGCGCAGATAGAGGGCATAGCCGACGGTGACGAAGCCTATGATCAGGAGCCATTGCACCTGATAGGGCGAGAGGCGGAACGGGGTCTTTTTCATGCGCGGGACTATGCTGCGGAAAGGATCGTCGGACAAGCCGCAAAGCCGGTTCGCGGACTGCTTTCACAATCCGTCCCAACCGGCTTTGGCTGCACGATGATTTGAGGCTCAGGAGCGGCGGAAGAACGACGACAGCGCCGACGGTTGCTCGGGCTTGGGCGCCTCTGCCGGCGGCGGCGCTGGTGCTGCTGCTGTGGGCGGCGGCTCCTCGCGCTTGCCGTGGCGCTGCTGCTGGGCCTGCGGCTGAAACGTGCGCCGACGCTGCACCGGCTTCAGGGCGGCAGCCGCCGGAGCGCCCGGCTTGGCCGCCTCGGCCCCCTCCGGCTCCTCACGGACTGCGAGGCGCTGGCCGTCATAGACGGTGGTCTCGCAAGCGCGCCGGCTCTCGGCGAGCACCGCGCAGATCTTCGCCGCCGTGGCCGCGTCGCCCAATGGGCCGGCGCCGAGTCGCAGCTGCATGCCCGGACCGCTCCGGCCTTCCTTCAGGATGATGATCGGCCTGAGCGAGGCGAGGTCGGCATGGGTCTTCACGAGATCCCGCCACAGCGCCCGCAATCCTCCGAGCGAGCTGGCCGCGCCGAGATCGACTGCGAATTCGGTCTTCTGGACCGCCGTGACCGTGACGTCCGTGCTGTCATTGCCCTTGGCGGCGGCCTCTGCGGGCTCAGCCTTTGCGAGCTTGTCGGTCTCGGCCGGCTTGCCGGCCGGGTCCGGTGCGCCACCAGGCGACTGGGAACCGGTCGCCGCGACGGCGGGTGCAGGTGGGGGCGGCGACAGAGCGGCGGAGACGGACGATGACGAAGCACCCGACAGCCCGGCCGACATCGGCCTGGACTGCTCCTGTTTCGTCTTGTCGGCGCTCGCGGCAGCCGCCGGGGAACCGGGCTGAGCCGGATTGATTCCGGCGGCCCCGTTGGGAATCGGCATGAACGGCGACGCGTTCGCGTAGGCCGGCAAGGGGCTGGACGCCGCGGAACTCGATGGGGCCGCCACCGTGGCCTGGGACTCCACGGCCGCGATCTGCGGCGCGGGTGCGACTTTGCCGCCGGGGGCGGGATTGGCGGTTGCCTGGGCGCTCTGCTTGGCCAGCGCGCCGGTCACCGAGTCCAATCCCTGCTCGAGCACGGTCACGCGCGCGTACAGCCGGTCGCGATCGGTGTTGAGCGTCTCGATGGCCGCGCCGAGCTGGCGCGCCTCGCCTTGCGTCTCGCGGGCCAGCGACTGCAGCAATTGTGCCTGGCGCGACAGATCGGCCGCGGAAACACGGTCCTGCCGCCATCCCTGTGCGGCCTGATTGGTGAAAACGGCCAGGCCGACGGCGCCGACGGCGCCAGCCCCCCACCAGCCGAGCCGCCACAGCGCGCGGCGATCGAACTCGTTCTCGTCGGCAAACAGTCCGGACAGAGTCGCCCCCGTCTTCTCAGCTCCATTTGTGCCGGCGGATTTGCGGGAGTCCTTAGCCATGAACCTGCCTTAATCGAATCACGAAGCGAACATTAACAGGAAAACCACCAGGGGCTTCAGCGGGTGCGGTTTGCCCCGCGCAGAAAACGCATTATGACAGCGCGACCTATGCGCTCCCTTCATTCCAGGTGTTTCATGACCGCTCGATCCAGTCTGACCATCGTGCTTGCGGCAGGCGAGGGCACGCGGATGCGCACGAGCGTCCCCAAGGTGCTGCATCCCATCGCCGGCGAATCATTGCTCGCGCACGTCCTGGCGGCGGCGCCGCAAGGCGATGGCGCCAGCATCGCCGTGGTGGTGGGGCCAGGGCACGAAGCGGTCGAGAAGGAAGCCAGGCGCCTGCGGCCCGACGCGGATATCTTCGTTCAGCGCGAGCGGCTGGGGACGGCGCATGCGGTGCTGGCGGCGCGGCAGGCGATCGCGCGCGGCGCAGACGATCTGCTGGTCGCATTCGGCGACACGCCGCTGATCACGGCCGAGACGTTCGCGCGGCTGCGGGCAGCGCTCGTGGAAGGCGCAGCGCTCGCCGTGCTCGGCTTCCGCGCCGCCGATCCGACCGGCTATGGACGCCTTCTGCTCGACGGATCGAAGCTGGTCGCGATCCGCGAGCAGGCCGATGCAAGCGAAGCGGAGCGGGCGATCACGCTGTGCAATGCCGGGGTGATGGCGATGGACGGCCGTCGCGCGCTCGCGATCCTCGACAGGATCGGCAATGCCAACAGCAAGGGCGAGTACTATCTGGTCGATGCGGTGGCGATCGCGCGCGAGCAGGGGCTCGAGGCGGTCGTGATCGAGACCTCCGAGGACGAGGTGCGCGGCGTCAATACCAAGGCGCAGCTCGCCGAAGCCGAGGCGGTGATGCAGAACCGGCTGCGCCGCGCGGCGATGGATGCAGGCGTGACGCTGGTCGCGCCGGAGACCGTCTACCTCGCTGCGGATACCACGTTCGGCAAGGACGTGACCATCGAGCCGTTCGTCGTGATCGGCCCCGGCGTGTCGATCGGCGACGGCGCGGTGGTGCATTCGTTTTCGCACATCGTGCAGTCCAAGCTCGGCCGGAACAGCCTGCTCGGGCCGTTCGCGCGGCTGCGGCCCGGTACGACACTCGGAGACGGCGCCAAGATCGGCAATTTCGTCGAGGCCAAGGCCGCGGTGCTGGAGGCGGGCGTGAAGGTCAATCACCTGTCCTATATCGGCGACGCCCATGTTGGGGCCAATGCCAATATCGGTGCCGGCACCATCACCTGCAACTATGACGGCTTCAACAAGCACAAGACCAATATCGGCGAGGGCGCTTTCATCGGCACCAACACCTCGCTGGTGGCGCCGATCACCATCGGCGCCCGCGCCTATATCGGCTCTGGCTCGGTGATCACGCGCGACGTTCCCGATGATGCGCTGGCGCTCGAGCGGAGCCCGCAGACGACGCGTGAGGGCGCCGCGGCGCGCTTCCGGAATGCCAAGCAACGCCACAAGAAGTGAGCTGAGAAATCAGCTTTCGTCGTCCTGGAACTCAGCGAACATCGCACGTGTCAAACGCCACCCGCGGCGGGTGGCGTGCTTGACGGGCTCGTTGGCGCGATGTTTGATCGGCATCGGCTTGAGCTCGTTGCTCAAGGCCGGCGGCGGCCAGTGCGCCAGATGGCTTCCGGAGGTCGGATGCGACAGGCTCAGCGGGCTGGTGCCTTTGGGATCAGTTGGGCGGCGGCTATAGGTCATGGCGTCCTCTCCGACGCGACAGTCTCTGCGCGAAAGCGTTGACCGGGCGTTAAGTGCGCTCCGAACCGGACCTCCGCATCAAACCGGAGTTGCATGCAGGCCCTCGGTTAGGGCTCCCACTTAACCCTGTCGCAATCCGCAATAATTATTGAATCCTGAAAGCGCGCGGTTTTCGTTAAGACAATGCCACGCTTTTGAATCTTTCTCGACGATTTGGGGACTAGCGCTGATGTGCGGAATCATCGGGATCCTGGGACGCGGGCCGGTTGCCGAGCATCTCGTCGATTCCTTGAAACGTCTCGAATATCGCGGCTACGATTCCGCGGGCGTTGCCACGCTCGAGGGCGATCATCTCGAGCGGCGGCGCGCCGAGGGCAAGCTGAAGAACCTGGAGAAGCGGCTCGGGCAGCAGCCGCTGAAGGGGCACGCCGGCATCGGTCACACCCGCTGGGCGACCCACGGTAAGCCGACCGAGAGCAACGCGCATCCGCACGCAACTGATAACGTTGCCGTGGTGCATAACGGCATCATCGAGAATTTTCGCGAACTACGGGCCGAGCTCGAAAAGCAGGGCGCCAGGTTCGCGTCGGAAACGGACACCGAGACCGTCGTCCATCTGGTCAACTCCTATTTGCTGAAAGGCCATTCGCCGCAGCAGGCCGTGGCTGCGTCGCTGCCGCAATTGAAGGGCGCGTTCGCGCTGGCCTTCCTGTTCAAGGGTCATGGCAACCTCCTGATCGGTGCGCGCAAGGGCTCGCCGCTCGCGATGGGCTACGGCGACGGTGAAATGTTCCTCGGCTCGGATGCGATCGCGCTGGCGCCGTTCACCGACACGATCAGCTATCTCGATGACGGCGACTGGGTCGAGATCACCCGCGACTCCGGCATCATCCACGACGCCTCGGGCGCGGTGGTGAAGCGCGACGTGTTGAAATCCGGCGCGTCGTCGTTCCTGGTCGACAAGGCCAACTATCGCCACTTCATGGCCAAGGAGATCCACGAGCAGCCGGAGGTCGTCGGCCATACGCTGGCGCGCTACGTCGACATGGGCACCGAGCGCGTAGTGCTGCCGGCGCGGCTGCCGTTCGACTTCAAGGACATTCAGCGCATCTCGATCACCGCCTGCGGCACCGCGAGCTACGCCGGCTTCGTCGCCAAGTACTGGTTCGAGCGCTTCGCGCGCGTGCCGGTCGAACTCGACGTCGCCTCGGAGTTCCGCTATCGCGAGGCGCCGCTGCGCCAGGGCGATCTCGCCATCTTCATCTCGCAGTCCGGCGAGACTGCCGACACCCTGGCGGCGCTGCGCTATGCGAAGTCGCAAGGCGTGCACACGCTCTCCGTCGTCAACGTGCCGACCTCGACGATTGCGCGCGAGAGCGAGATCGTGATGCCGACGCTCGCCGGCCCGGAGATCGGCGTTGCCTCGACCAAGGCCTTCACCTGCCAGTTGATGGTGCTCGCGGCGCTCGCGATCGCGGCAGGTCGCGGCCGCGGCGAGCTCTCCGAAGCCGACGAGACCAAGCTGGTGCATGGCCTGGTCGAAGTGCCTCGCCTGATCGCGGCGGCGTTGACGACCGAGCCGCAGATCGAGAAGCTCGCCCGCGAGATCGCGAAGTCGAAGGACGTGCTCTATCTCGGCCGCGGCACCTCCTATCCGCTGGCGCTGGAAGGCGCGCTGAAGCTGAAGGAGATCTCGTACATCCACGCCGAGGGCTACGCCGCCGGCGAGCTCAAGCATGGGCCGATCGCGCTGATCGACGAGACCATGCCGGTCGTCGTCATCGCGCCCTATGATCGCGTGTTCGAGAAGACGGTGTCGAACATGCAGGAGGTCGCCGCGCGCGGCGGCAAGATCATCCTGATGACCGACGCCAAGGGAGCCGAGGAGGCGACCGTGGACTCGCTGGTGACGATCACCATGCCGGACATGGCCGCGACGTTCACGCCGATCGTCTACGCCATCCCGGTGCAGCTGTTGGCCTACCACACCGCCGTGGTGATGGGGACCGATGTCGACCAGCCGCGCAACCTCGCCAAGTCGGTCACGGTGGAATAGGCAAACGTCCGGCCCGGCGGATCGGTCGGTTCGCTTGATCACGGGGATCGGGATGGCCCTCAACACCTGGCTGCTGTTCTTCGTCACGTCCGTGGGGATCTCCCTGACGCCAGGCCCGAACGGCCTGCTCGCCTTGACGCACGGGGCGCTGCACGGCGGACGCAGGACTCTGTTCACGATCTCGGGCGGCCTGATCGGCTTCATCCTCGTCATCGCGCTGTGCATGTTCGGCATCGGTGCGCTGGTGCAGTCGTCGATCACTTGGCTCGTGGTCCTGAAATGGGTGGGCGGGCTCTATCTCGCATGGCTCGGGGTCAAGTTGTGGCTCGCGCCGCCGGTGGGCGTCGATCTGGCCGACCAAGCCGTGACGGCCAGAGGACACGCGCTGTTCCGCCAGGGTTTCCTGACCGCGGCGACCAACCCGAAATGCCTGCTGTTCTTCAGCGCGCTGCTGCCGCAGTTCATCGATCCCGATCGCAGCCTGGCGGTGCAGTTCGCCGTCGTGGCCGTCACCTATACGGTGACCGAGTTCGTCACCGAATACGCCATCGCCAGCGCGGCGGCCCAGGTTCGCCCCTGGCTCGCGCGGGTTGGGCGGCGCTTCAACCAGGTCTGCGGCGGCATCTTCGTGGCGGTCGGGCTGGCCCTGCCGCTGCGCAGCGCCTAGGGCGCCGCGTTCGGCCGTCCGCGTCGCAACTCGCCGCCACGGACCTGAAGCACCTTCCGCCTGAAATGGGTGTCCGGCTGCCGGGCCACAGGTCAGCGGCAAAGCGCGCATGTGTCGGAAAGAGGGCCTTTGCCCTTCAAAAATCTGCTAAGACCCTTAGCTGAGATTTGATCCGACCCGGAAGTTCGCATGAGTTCCCGCGACGACCTGCCGCCAGAGACCGATCCCTTGGCCGATGCTCCGGCCGAGACGCCCCACCATGGGCTGATGTTCCGGTTTCGCAACTATTTCCTGACCGGCCTCGTCGTAGCCGGACCCGTCGCCATCACGCTCTACATCACGTGGTGGTTCGTGACCTGGGTGGACGGGCTGGTCCGGCCGTTCGTGCCTCTGGTCTATCGTCCGGAAACCTATCTGCCGTTCGGCGTGCCCGGCTCCGGCCTGATCGTGGCCGTGATCGGACTGACGCTGCTCGGCTTCCTGACGGCCAACCTGATCGGCCGCACCCTGGTCGACCTCGGCGAGCGGCTGCTCGGCCGCATCCCGGCGGTGCGGGCGATCTATCGCGGCCTCAAGCAGGTGTTCGAGACGCTGTTCTCGGGCAAGGGCTCGAGCCTGCGCCGAGTCGGCCTGGTCGAGTTTCCGTCGCCGGGCATGTGGTCGATCGTCCTGATCTCGCAGCCGCCGAGCACGGAGATTGCGAGCCGCCTGCCCGGTGACGACGAGCAGATCTCGGTGTTCTTGCCGTGCGCGCCGAACCCCACCACGGGCTTCTTCTTCTATCTGCCGCGGAGCAAGATCATCGAGGTCGACATGAGCGCCGAGGACGCGGCGACGTTGATCATGTCATGCGGCGTGGTGCAGCCGGGATCCGACCAGCAGAAAAAGGTCGCGGCGCTGGCCAACATGGCCAACACCGCGCGCCTCGCCAACGCACCCGCGCAGCCATCGCCGCATCGCGAGCCGGAGCCGGCCAAGGCGGACTAGGCTGAAAGCAGACTAGGCTAAAAGGCCGACTGGCGCGAAAGGCTAGCCACTGCGGAAGAGCTAGGCCGCATCCTGCGGAACGAACACGCGCAGCCGATGCCCGTCCGGATCGAGCGCGACGAACGTCGTTCCGAAATCCATCCGTGTCGGCGCCTGCGCGATCGAGAGTCCGCGCGCCTTCCAGTCGTCGTGCAGCCTCTGGACCTCGCCGGCATTGCCGACCGCGAACGCGACCTCGGCGAAGCCTGCTGCGCCTGTCGCTGTCGGCTCGACCGTGTGCCGCGACCACAAGCCCAGCATGACCCCCTCGCGCAGCGGCAGCATGGCGAACGTCGGCGATTGTTCGATCACGGGCCGGCCGAGCAGATCCGCATAGAAGGCGGCGCTCCTCGGCGGGTTGTCGACGTAGAGGATCAGGAAATTGAAGTCGGGCATCGTCGTTTCTCCGGTGGCGGCGCCGTCTGCAGCGCTTCAGCCACACGACTAGCCGAGCCCTCTGCCAGATTCTGTCAGCAGCCTTCGTGAGCATGGTCGGTGGCGGTCCGGTCCGCCCAGCGGGCAAACGTGCGCATCGCGGCGCTTTGCACTGCATGATGATGCGGGGAAAGCACAGCCACGGATGTCGTCGTTCCTACAACCAGCGGGCGGTGGTGTTTCGAATGGTCACCATGGAAACATCGGGCAAACAAAAGTAAGGCGTTGGGGAGGCGCGTAGGATGCCTGTGAGTAGGACGACATTGTTGTGCGCGGTCGCGCTGTCCGCAGCGTCCCTGCAACTGATGGGGCCGGCAGCAGCCCAGACCACCTATACGCGCATTCAGGCATTTGGCGACAGCTACGCCGACACGGGCAATCTCTGGACCTTCACCGGCGGCGCCGGCAAGCTGCCGCTCTATCCCACCGGCCGCTTCAGCGGCGGCACGAATTTCGTCGACACGACCTCGGCGCTGCTCGGCATTCCCCAGCTCAACTACGCGATCGGCGGCGCCATGGCCGGCAACACCAACGTGGTGGCGCCCGGCATTCCCGGCTTCTTCCAGGAATGGAGCGGACTGACGGGCTTCTCCGGCAGGATCTCGTCGACCGACCTGGTCGAAATCTCGGTCGGCGGCAACGATGCGCGGGCCTATTACCGCGCCGGCGGCTCGCTCGCTGGAGCGCCGACGGCCGCGGCCGTCACGGCCCAGCAGGCCATGGCCGGCATCAACGCGCTGGTCGGGGACGGCGCGCGCAGCATCGTGTTCACGGCCGGCGATGTCAGCACCTTGCCGGAGGCCGTCGGCAACGCCAATGCGCCGGCCGGCAAGGCCTACAGCACGACCTATAACAGCCTGATGCAGCAGTCGCTCGCTGGCGTCGCGCGTTCGGGCGTACGTGTCGAGTATGTCGACACCGGACTGGTGGGGACGCTAATCCAGGCCAATCCACAGCGCTATGGCTTCACCAATGTCGGCGCCTGTCCGGTGGCGTGCATCGGCAATCCGGCGCTGCAGAGCCAGTATCTGTTCTATGTCGACGGCGTGCACCTGACCTCGCACGGCTTCGAGGTGCTGGGCCAGTACATCGTCAACCGCCTCAACGCGCCGCTGACCTTCGCGCCGCAGGGCGAGGTGGCCTCGATCACGGCGATGGGGTTTGCCTCGACGCTGTTCGGCAAGCTGGATCAGTTCCGCGAGACCACCGGCTTCGCGCCGTCGACGATGAATTCCTTTGCCGCCGTGACGAAGGCGCCTTACGCCAAGTCCCCTTACACCAAGGCGCCGCCGCTGGCGCCGGTCAGCCCATGGTCGTTCTACATGCAGGGCAATGGCGGCGTCAGCGACCGCCAGGGCAGCGCCGCCTCGAACGGCTTCAATCTCGACAGCATCGGCGGCACAATTGGCGTCGAGTACCGGCTGTCGGCGAACGCCATGATCGGTACCGCCTTCGACTATTCCAATCCGAAGGCGAGGCTGTTCAACAGCGCCGGCACCACGGATGCCAACTCCTATCAGTTCGGCCTCTACGGCGCCTGGGCGAGCAGCAACCTGTTTGCCGAGGGCCTGGCGACGATCGGCCGTCAGGACTATCACAACACGCGGCCGGGCGTGGTCGACACCATCACCTCCAGTCCCGGCGGCACCACCTTCGTCGCGGCCGGCAAGGCCGGTTACCTGTTCGATGCAGGCACGGCGAAGCTCGGCCCGATCGGCGGGCTGACCTATGCCCGCGCCCGTGTCGACGGCTTCACCGAGACCGGCGATCCTGCGCTGACGCTCGCGGTCGGCTCGCAGACCGCCGAGACCCTGATCGGCAGCGTCGGCGTGCAGCTGCGCACCCCGTTCCAGGTGCAGGGCAACGTCATCAATCCGTACCTGAACCTGACGCTCGATGACGACATCATCGGCAACGGCCGCCTGATCCAGTACAACGCGACCTCGGCGCCCGTCATCGTCAACAACTGGACGGTTCCGAACGGCACCTCGCACAACGTCTACGGCCGGGTGAGCGCCGGCGTCGTGGCGCCGTTCTGGAGCAATGTGGCGCTGACGGTGAACGTATCGCGCACCATCGGACGCACGGGGGGAGACGATTTCTTCGGCAGCGGAGGCTTGAAGATCGCGTTCTGAGGTCTGCCGCGGCGACCAGCGTTCTCGGGGGCTCTGAGGGGGCGCTGACGTTGCGGCCAAGGCGAGGGCAGCCCGGAAGGGCTGCCCTTCGTTTTCGTGCCTTCAGTTTTGTCATGGGGTGGGCATAGTTTTAGAGACCATCGTTGGAATCGGAGCGTCATCATGCCTCCCAGCATTGCCGTCATCGCGCCCGGCGCCATGGGCAGCGCCATCGCCGCCCGTCTCGTGGAGCACGGCTGCAAGGTTCTGACTTCGCTCGAGGAGCGCAGCGCGGCGACGCGGGCGAGGGCGGCCGCATCCGCCGGCATGGTCGGCGCCAGCGACGCCGAGATCGCCAATGCCGACATTATCCTGTCGATCGTGCCGCCGGGCGAGGCTGTGGCGCTGGCGGAGCAACTCGCGACGGTCATCAACCGGAATTCGAAGAAGCCCATCATCGTCGACTGCAACGCCGTCAACGTCGACACCATCCGGACCATCGAGGACATCGTGCTGTCCTCGGGCGCGCGCCTGGTCGATGCCGCCATCATCGGTCTGCCGCCGAAGCCGGGCACGAAGGGACCGGCGTTGTATGTGAGCGGCGAGGCGGCCGTTGATGTCGCCGCGCTGGGCCAACTCGGGCTCGATCTGCGCCGGATCGAAGGGCCGATCGGCGCGGCTTCGGCGCTGAAGATGTCCTATGCGGGCATCAACAAGGGCCTGACGGGGCTCGGCGCCGCGATGGTGCTGGCCGCCACCCGCGCCGGCGCCGCCGACGCGCTGCGCGACGAGTTGGCGCTGAGCCTGCCGCACGTCCAGGCGCGGCTCGCCAATGCGCTGCCGGACATGCTGCCGAAGGCCTATCGCTGGGTCGCCGAAATGCGCGAGATCGCGGGCTTCCTGGGTGATGACCATCCGGCCGCGCTGATCTACGAAGGCTTTGCCCGGCTGTTCGAGCACATTGCGGCGGACGTGCAGGGGCAGGGCACCGATGCGGCGCAGCTGGTGGCGTTCGCCGAGAGCTGCAAGGTGAATAAGCCGGCGTCATAGACTCGTAGGGCGGGCAAAGGCGCACCGCGCAACGCGCGGTGTGACGTGCCCACGGTTGTTCTTTACGACCATCGACATGGTGGGCACGCGCCGCCTTTGGCGTCGCTTTGCCCACCCTACGACATGTCAGCCCGCCGTCAGCAGCGGGATCGCCTCGTCGCGTTCGTAGAGATAGAGCAGGCAGCGCAGCGCGTCGCTGCGCGGGCCCTTCAGCTTCGGGTCTTCCTTGAGGATCCGCAGCGCCTCGTCGCGCGCCTGGGTGATCAGTTGGGCATGCACCTCGGGCCGGGCGATGCGATAGCCGGGCAGGCCACTCTGGCGGATGCCGAGCACGTCGCCTTCGCCGCGCAGCTTGAGGTCCTCCTCGGCGATCCGGAAGCCATCGGTGGTCTCGCGGATCACCGCGAGCCGCGCCTTCGACATCTGCCCCAGCGGCTCGTGATAGAGCAGGATGCAGGTCGAGGCCTCCGAGCCGCGGCCGATGCGGCCGCGCAACTGGTGCAGCTGGGCGAGACCGAAGCGCTCGGCATTCTCGATCACCATGATGCTGGCGGCCGGCACGTCGACGCCGACCTCGACCACGGTGGTCGCAACCAGCAGCCGCAACTCGTGGGCCGCGAACCGGCCCATGACGTCGTCCTTCTCGCTGCCCTTCATCTTGCCGTGGACGAGGCCGACCTTGGCACCGAAGCGCTCGCGCAGGCTCTCGAAGCGATCCGTCGCATTGGTGAGATGATCGATGCCCTCGGCCTCGGATTCCTCGACCAGCGGGCAGATCCAGTACACCAGCTTGCCGGCATCGAGCGCGCGCCCCACCGCGTCGATGACCTCGCCGAGCCTGGTGTCGGCGACCGCACGGGTGTCGATCGGCTGCCGGCCGGCCGGCTTCTCGCGCAGCTCGGAGATGTCCATGTCGCCGAAATAGGTCAGCACGAGGGTGCGCGGGATTGGCGTCGCCGACAGCACGAGCACGTCGACGGCCTCGCCCTTCGAGGTCAGCGCCAGCCGCTCGCGCACACCGAAGCGATGCTGCTCGTCGACGATGGCGAGCGCCAGCGACTTGAAGACCACGTCGTCCTGGATCAGCGCGTGGGTGCCGACCAGCAGGTCGATTTCGCCGGCCTCCAGACGCGCAAGAATGTCGCGACGCTCCTTGCCTTTCTCGCGCCCCGTGAGAATGGCCACGTTCATCCCAGCGCGCTCGGCGAGCGGCGTGATGGTCTTGGCATGCTGGCGCGCCAGAATCTCGGTCGGCGCCATCAGCGCCGTCTGCTTGCCGGCCTCGGCGACGGCGGCCGCCGCCAGCAGCGCCACCACCGTCTTGCCGGAACCGACGTCGCCCTGCAGCAGCCGCAGCATCCGCACCGGCTTTTCGAGATCGGCGGCGATCGCGGCCATCGCCTCGGCTTGCGAGTTCGTCAGCGCATAGGGCAGGGCGTCGATGATCTTGCGGCGCAGCCGGCCGTCGCCGGCATGACGGTTGCCCGCAGGACGGCGCAGTTGCGCCCGCACCAGTGCCAGTGCCAGTTGGCCGGCGAGCAGCTCATCGAACGCGAGCCGCGACCAGAACCGGTTTTCCGGCAGGATGTCCGTCAGCTCCTGCGGCACATGCACCCGCGTCAGCGCCTCCTTCAAGGGCGGGAAGCCGCAGCGGCTGAGCACCTCCGGACTGATCCATTCCGGCAGTTCGGGCAGCTTGGTCAGCGCCGCGGCGATCGCGCGCCGCAACGATCCGAGCGCGAGGCCTTCCGTCAGCGGATAGACCGGATCGATGCCGGAGAGTTTTGCAAACCCCGCTTCATCCAGGATGCGGTCGGGGTGCACGATCTGCGGCACGCCGTCATACATCTGCACGGTGCCGGAGACATAGCGCTTGGCGCCGACCGGCAGCACCTTCTCGATGTAGTCGCCCTTGGGACGGAAGAAGGTCAGCACGACGTCGCCGGTCTCGTCGCTGGCGTAAACGAGGTACGGCGCGCGGGCGTTGCGCGAGGGACGGTGGCGATCGACCGTGACTTCGAGCGTCACCACGGTTCCGACCGCGACGTCGCGCACCTTGGGCCGGTTGCGGCGGTCGATCACGCTGGCCGGCAGATGCAGGAGCAGGTCGACCAGGCGAGGCGTCTCGCTGCAGCCGAGCAGGTAGCGCAGCAGCTTGTCCTGCTTCGGCCCGACCCCGGAGAGGGTGGTGACCGGCGCGAACAGGGGATTGAGAACGCTTGGGCGCATGGACCGAACACTTAAAGCGGTTTGAGAGCCGGAATAGCCGCGAATGCCAAGACATCCACGTCTTTTTCTCAGGTTTCAGGTGCCGGGCATGCCGGTTCTGCAGCCTGGGAGGGCTGACAGGAGCGCTGCGTGCCGCTATATCGAACCGCGCCCGGCACCGTCCGGGCTTTTGGCGTTGTCCTGCAGGAATATCGCGATGACCGGAACGACCCGATCGAGCCAAGGCCTAGACGACCGTCGCAAGCGGCTCCTGTTCCGCTGCTGGCATCGCGGCACCCGTGAGATGGACCTGATCCTCGGCCGCTTCGCCGATGCCGAGATCGGGAGCCTCTCCGAGAGCGAGCTGGCCGAGCTCGAACAGCTTCTGGAAGTTCCGGACCCGGATTTCTACGCCGCGGTGACCGGCGCCCGGCCGCTGCCGCCGGAGCAGACCCCGGCATTGTTCGAGCGCATCAAGGCGTTCCGCGCGGTGGGCGCCGATTGATGAAGAGCCCGGTCAAGTCGCCAGCCGAGCATCTCGCGCCGGGGCGCGCGCTGACGCTCGCCAATGTCGCCGAGGGCGCCGAAGGCCTGGTCGTCTCCGATCTCGCGCGGGCGGTCGCGGCCAAGCCGAAGCCGCCGGCGGTGAGCCTCGCCGTGGTCTGTCGCGACGGCAATCGGATGCAGCAGCTGGCGCGGGCGCTCGACTTCTTCGCGCCGGATCTGCCGGTGATGCAGTTCCCGGCCTGGGACTGCCAGCCTTACGATCGCGTCTCGCCGCATGGCGGTATTCTCGCCCAGCGCGTCACGACGCTGGCGCGGCTGTCGCGCCTCGCCGGCAGCGACAAGCCGCTGATCGTGCTGACCACCGTCAACGCCATCGTGCAGCGCGTGCCGGCGCGCGACACCATGGCCGGGCAGGCGCTGTCGGTCGCGCCCGGCCATGTCGTGCCGATGGACTCCGTCGTCGCCTGGCTCGAGCATAACGGCTATCACCGCTCGTCGACCGTGCGCGAGAGCGGCGAATATGCCGTGCGCGGCGGCATTCTCGACCTGTTTCCCGCCGGCCTCGACCAGCCGGTGCGCTTCGACTTCTTCGGCGACAGCCTGGAGTCGATCCGCACCTTCGACGCCGAGACGCAGCGCACCTTGCTCGACATGCGTTCGCTGGATCTCGTGCCCGTCTCTGAATTCCAGCTCGTCACCGACACCATCCGCCGCTTCCGCATGGGCTATGTCGCCGAGTTCGGCGCGCCCGAGCGCGACGACGCGCTGTACGAGGCCGTCAGCGAAGGCCGCCGCTATCCCGGCATGGAGCACTGGCTGCCGCTGTTCCATGACAAGATGGAGACATTGTTCGACTATCTGCCGAACACACCCATCGTGATCGAGCCGCAGGGCGAGGACGCCGCGCGCGAGCGCTTCAAGCAGATCATCGATTATTACGACGCGCGCCGCGAGGCGATGGAGCATCCCGGCGGCGGGGCGATCTACAAGCCGCTGACGGTCGACCGCCTCTATCTGACGTCCTCCGAATGGGCCGAGCGGCTCGCCGCCGTCCCGCTGGCGCGTGTCACTCCGTTCGCGGTGCCGGAGAGCGCCAACGTCGTCGACATCGGTGCGCGGCAGGGCCGCAACTTCGCGCCCGAGCGCAACGATTCCGCCGTCAACGTATTCGAGGCCGTGGTGGCGCACGTGCAGGCGCTGCAATCGGTGCGCAAGAAGGTCGTGATCGCGCTGTGGAGCGAAGGCTCGCGCGACCGCATGGCCAGCATGCTGAAGGACCACAAGCTGATCCATGTCACCAGCGTCAACACCTGGCGCGTGGTGCAGGCGACGCCGCGCAACGAGACCATGCTCGCGGTGCTGGGCCTGGAGACCGGCTTCGAGACCGACCAGATCGCCGTCATCTCCGAGCAGGACATTCTCGGCGACCGCCTGGTGCGGCCGCGCCGGGCGAGCCGCAAGCTCGACAACTTCATCTCGGAGGTGACGAGCCTCGCGATCGGCGACATCGTGGTCCATGTCGATCACGGCATCGGCCGTTTCGTCGGGCTGCAGACGCTCGAGGTCGCCGGCGCGCCGCATGACTGTCTCGAACTGCGCTATGCCGGCGAGACCAAGCTGTATCTGCCGGTCGAGAACATCGAGCTGTTGTCGCGCTACGGCTCCGACCAGACCAACGTCGAGCTCGACAAGCTCGGCGGCTCCGGCTGGCAGACGCGCAAGGCCAAGCTGAAGAACCGCATCCGCGAGATGGCCGGTGAGCTGATCAAGATCGCCGCCGAGCGCATGCTGCACGAGGCGCCGAAGCTGCCGGTGCAGGTCGGCCTCTATGACGAGTTCTGCGCCCGCTTCCCCTATGACGAGACCGAGGACCAGCTCGCCGCGATCCAGGCGACGCTCGCCGATCTCGAAGCGGGACGTCCGATGGACCGGCTGGTCTGCGGCGACGTCGGCTTCGGCAAGACCGAGGTGGCGCTACGCGCCGCCTTTGCCGTCGCGCTCGACGGCAAGCAGGTCGCAGTCGTCGTGCCGACCACGCTGCTCGCGCGCCAGCATGCAAAGACTTTCGCTGAGCGCTTCAAGGGCTTTCCGGTCAACGTCGCACAGGCGTCGCGGCTGGTCAGCACCAAGGAGCTCAATCAGGTCAAGAAGGGCCTCGCCGACGGCTCGGTCGACATCGTCGTCGGCACCCACGCGCTGCTCGGCAAGGCGATCAAGTTCCGCGATCTCGGCCTCGTCATCGTCGACGAGGAGCAGCATTTCGGCGTCAGCCACAAGGAGCGGCTGAAGCAGCTGCGCGCCGAGGTGCATGTGCTGACCCTGTCGGCGACGCCGATCCCGCGCACCTTGCAGCTCGCACTCACCGGCGTGCGCGAGCTGTCGATCATCGCCTCGCCGCCAGTCGATCGTCTCGCCGTTCGCACCTTCGTCGCGCCGCACGACCCCGTGATGATCCGCGAGGCCCTGCTGCGTGAGCGCTATCGCGGCGGTCAGGCGTTCTACGTCGTGCCGCGTATCGACGATCTCGCCGAGGTCAAGGAGTTCCTCGACAAGACCGTGCCGGAGATGAAGGTCGCCGTCGCGCACGGCCAGATGGCGCCGACCGTGATCGAGGACATCATCGGGGCGTTCTACGACGGCAAGTTCGACATCCTGCTGTCGACCACGATCGTCGAATCCGGCCTCGACATTCCCCGCGCCAACACGCTGATCGTGCACCGTGCCGACATGTTCGGCCTTGCCCAGCTCTATCAGCTGCGCGGCCGCGTCGGCCGCTCCAAGCTGCGCGCTTATGCGCTGTTCACCCTGCCGTCGACGCACAAGATCAGCCCACTGGCCGAAAAGCGCCTGGGCGTGCTGCAGTCGCTGGAGACGCTGGGGGCCGGCTTCCAGCTCGCCAGCCACGACCTCGACATCCGAGGCGCCGGCAACCTCCTCGGCGACGAGCAGTCCGGCCACATCAGGGAGGTCGGCTTCGAGCTCTATCAGTCGATGCTGGAGGAGGCGATCGAGAACCTCAAGGCGGGCATCACCGAGCCGACCGTCGACCGCTGGTCGCCGCAGATCACGATCGGCATGCCCGTGCTGATCCCTGAGGACTACGTCTCCGACCTCTCGGTGCGACTGTCGCTGTACCGTCGGCTCGCCGATCTCGAGACCGACGACGAGATCGACAACTTCGCGGCCGAGCTGCGCGACCGCTTCGGCAAGCTGCCGGACGAGACGCGCTATCTGTTCAAGGTCGCTGCGATCAAGAACTACTGCCGCCGTGCCAATGTCGAGAAGGTCGATGCCGGCCCGAAGGGCGCGGTCATCGCCTTCCGCGACAACAGCTTCGCCTATCCCGATCGTCTCGTCGCCTTCATCAAGCGCCACGGCCAGGCCGCCAAGGTGCGCCCCGACATGAAGGTCGTGTTCCTGCAGGTCTGGGAGACGCCCGAGGAGCGGCTCGCCGGCACCACCGATATCCTGAAGGAGCTCGCCGACCTCGCGGAGAAGAAGAAGGCGGCGTAGCGGAATGGAGCGTTAGCGAAGCATCCAGCCGAAATGCAACGCAAGGCTGGCGATCGTGAAGACTGAGACGATCGCGATCACGCTGATCCAGTCGGTCTCATCGCGAGATTGTCTGTTCTGCATCGCAACGCTCCGCTTCACAAGACGCCACACGCCCCGTCCGATGATCAGATCAGACGAGTGAGGCGAATGCGCGATCTGAAGATGTACGTGTTTGGTTGAGATCGTGGCCAAGCCGGCGTTCTGTCATTGCGAGCGAAGCGGAGCAATCCAGAAGCCACGCCAGAATTCCGGATTGCTTCGTCGCTTTGCTCCTCGTGACCTGCCTCTAAGAATTTCCTCCAGAAGGATTTAGAGTCCGGCCTGACGAAGGACGGACAGATGAAGCGTAAACGGTTCACGGAAGAGCAGACCATCGCGGTTTTGAAAACCGGCGCGAAGACGGCTGATCTCGCCCGCAAGCACGGGATCTCGGAGACGACGTTCTACAATTGGAAGACCAAGTTTGGCGGCATGGACGTGTCCAGTTCGCCCCAGGACAGCGCTTCCGTATCCTCAACATCGTTGACGACGTCACCGAGGAGAGCCTGGGAGCGATCGCTGACACCTCGATCTCGGGCCGGTGGGTGGCGCGGGAGATGACCACTATCGTCGCCCGACGCGGCAAGCCGGGTTCGATCGTCTCGGACAACGGCACCGAGGCGATGCTGGCCTGGTGCAAGGACAACGCCATCGACTGGCACTTCATCGCGCCCGGCAAGCCGATCCATAACGCCTTTGTCGAGAGCTTCAACGGCCGGATGCGCGACGAGTTCTTGAACGAAACGCTGTTCTTCGGCCTCGACGACACGCGGCGCAAGCTCGCCGCCTGGGTCACGGACTACAACGGCGAGCGGCCGCACTCCTCACTGAAATACCAGACCCTGCGGCCTATGCCGCCAACCTCCCCGCAACGGGCGATCGGCGGCGCAACCCCGACCAGCTCCGCCAATCGCCCGTTGCTGCACCCGCGCCACTCCGCGTAAAAACCCAACAGGACTCCAAATGCTCCTGGATGAAACTTCGGTGGCAGGTCAGTTGCAGAACACGGCGGGCCTGCGATGCTCGCCCGTATCGGCATCATGCGAGCGCTAGCTAAGTCCGGCTCGAACGCGTGTGCAACCTTGAGATGGTCGCACGAGTCCCTAAAGAGGATTAATGTTTCGCAGATCTTCATCAAGAAGATCAAAGATCAGTTGTGGGGGACGGTCCAACTGCCTAGTCCAGGCGTCGACGATGTCCGATCCACGATCACTATCGCCGGAGATAAATTTCCGCCGAGGCATTAGCTATGCCGGCGGTCTGGTCGCAATTGGACTGATCTATTTCGTCCTGGCAAAAGGTGGCCTTGCTCTCGCCTCTATTCATCCCAGTGCAACGCCAATTTGGCCACCGACAGGTGTCGCGCTGGCGGCGGTGCTGTTGTGGGGATATCGGACTTGGCCCGCAATCTTCGCGGCGGCGGTGATCGCCAATGCGGCGACCGCCGGCTCGGTTGCCACCGCAATTGCGATTGCGACCGGTAACTCTCTTGAAGCGGTTGTTGGCGCTTACCTAATCAATCGATGGTCGAGCGGATGTAACACGTTTTCGACGCCAAATTCTGTCGCGAAGTTTACCCTGATTTGCCTCGTGATCGCGACACCGATCAGCGCCACCATTGGACTGTCCAGCCTGGCAACCGCCGGGTACATCGAACGGACGAATTTCGCAAACGCCTGGGTCACATGGTGGCTGGGAGATGTGACCGGCGCGCTGGTCATTGCCCCCGTTATCGTGCTTTGGGCATCAAGCCCCTACCATGCTTTCAACCGCAAGGAATTTTTGGAGACGGTCGGCGTCCTCGCAACAGCGGCGGCTGTTGGACTCATTGCTTTCAGCCCCCTGATCGAGCAAACGCCGAGCCGAAATCCACTGGGTTTTCTTGCGATCCTGCCAATGTTGTGGGCGGCGCTGCGCCGCGGTCCACGTGACACTGCAACGGTTGCGCTGGTGCTTGCGGGGATCACGATTTGGGGGACGCTCACGGGCGGCGGCCCCTTCACGACCGTGGATCTCAACGTTTCATTCCTGCTGGTATTGATGTTCTTGATCAGTATTACCGTTCCAAGCTTGTTACTGAGCGCCGACGTCGAGGTGCGCAAGAAAGCGGAGGAAAGTCTGCGCCACTCGCAGATGGAACTCGAACGGAAGGTTGCAGAGCGTACGCAAGAGCTGGAGCTCGCCAATGCAGCAAAATCGCGCTTTCTTGCCATGGCAAGCCATGATTTGCGGCAGCCATTACATGCACTAGGCCTGTTCGTTGCCCAGCTGCGCACGCCGCTCAAATCGGGGGAAAGGACAAAGACGATCGAGCGGATCGATGCAACGCGCAAAGAAATGGATGAAATGTTCAACTCGCTCCTGGATATTTCCAGGCTCGATGCTGGAATCCTTACACCCAAAATTACCGAATTCCCGATCGCGCGCCTGTTGCAAACAATTGAGACTACGTTTGATCAGGCAACGCGAGAAAAAGGCTTGCGTCTACGCGTTCGGCGAAGTGATGCCTGGGTGCGGAGCGACGCCATGCTGCTCGAACGCATACTGCTCAATCTGGTATCCAATGCTGTGCGCTATACGTCACGGGGCGGGATCATCGTCGGATGTCGTCGGCGCGGTGAAATGTTGCGTATCGAAGTATGGGATAGCGGTGCCGGCATTCCTGAGGATCAGAAGCAGAATATCTTTGGCGAGTTTTTTCAACTACCCGGCCCAGAACGGAACCGGTACGGCGGCCTGGGGCTCGGCCTGGCTATTGTCGACAGGCTTCGCGTACTTCTCAACCATCAAGTCGACTTAGCTTCGACCGTGGGCCGAGGTTCGCGATTCGCAATCTTGATTCCGATGGCCGATAAATGCGTCACGTCCACTGAGCCCGTCGACACACCTCGCCCCGCAGTCGTTGCGGTCGAAGGCAAGGTAATTCTTGTTATTGCCGATGCTCCAATTGTGCGAGAGGAGACGGGCGGATTGCTTGGCAAATGGGGATACTCCGTCCTTACCGCCGGATCCGACGAAGCTGCGCTTATCCGACTGGCTGAGCGCCAGCAACGCCTCGATCTTATAATCTCGGATTATCATCTTGCGAGCGGAAAGACCGGGATCCGAGCAATTGAACAAATTAGTGCGGCGTTTGGCTCATCAATTCCGGCTATCCTCACCAGCGGCGATACGGCACCCGAACCATTACGTGACGCTAAGGATAGAGGGTACATTTTGCTGCACAAACCTGTCGACCCAATGCGGCTCCGCGCTGTCATGCAAGAGTTCTTGAGGGATCAAGACGATAGGAGAGACACCGGGGCGGCGTTATGAATCAGATTTCGGCGACAATTCCCAGCCCATTTTTCCGACTTTTATTACTGCCTCGGTGCGACTCGTTACATTGAGTGCCTTGAGAACGACCGTGATGTGGTTCTTCACTGTCGGCACGGCCATATCGAGGGTCTTGGCAATGATCTTGTTGCTTTTTCCCTTCATCAGGAGCGCAAGCACTTCAATCTGCCGATCGGTCAACCCGAGACCCTTGGGAGAGTCGCGCGCCGCTAGCTTATTTGTAAGCCGCGGAGACGTTGGTTCCTCAAGAATCTCCGAGGGAATGTAAATGCCGCCAGAAAACACCAACTTGATGGCGTTGAGCATGACCTCACGTTCGGTAGTTTTCGGGATGAAACCCAGAGCGCCAAGTTTGAAAGCGCGCTTGACTGTATCTTGATCATCCGAGGACGAGAGCATGACGATAGCAATGGTCGCATAGCGGTCACGCAGTTCGCGGAGGACAGAGAAGCCATCTCGATCAGGCAAATTGATATCAAGCAAAATGAGGCTGATGTCAGGATGTTCCTCGACTATGTGCACTGCCTCACGGCCGTTCGAAGCTTCAAAAATGACGGAGTCTCGCTTCAGTTGTTTCACGACAGCGTGCAACGCCTCGCGGATTAATGCATGATCGTCGACAATAAGAACTTTCATAAAAGCTCTCCGTCATCCCATTGCACGGAGATCCAACTTAAAAATCATACACCCACCTTCGGGTCTTTGGCGAGGAAGAAGCTGGCGGAAGACTGGCTCCCGATACCGTCCATCCCACCATCATCCTTGGCCCAACCAGCGGTTCGCCGCCGCGCACTCAAGGTAGGAGCCGAATGCCGTTGTGTGGTGTAATTGTAGTCACCTCACGGTAGGAGCGTGAGTACGGACCACGAAAGTCGTGGGACTCAGAGTCTCCTTCGCCTGTAGGCAAAGGTGATTGATGCCGAGATCTGTACGGTACCTTGATCATAGGACCTAGGAACCTCTCTCTGTGGACCTCCGGCTGATTTACGCGCTGTGCCGTTTGAACGATGATCGTCAAACTCACGCGCCAGCAGGTTCTACCAAGCGCCGCCATATGATCGTTATCGTAGTAGCTTTCGTGGCGGGGTCGGCGTGAAGCAGATCTAGATTGCGGCGTTGTCACGATCCGGCAGCGCGGCGGTGACTTTTCGTCAAATTCGGTCCCTCTTGAAGCGTGCTCGTACGCGGGACGGGGCAATCAGATGCATGATCGAACTGCCGACCTGAAGCCATCGGTAGGCGCGTTGCCGGAGCTGAAAGGCTACGGCCGCGATTTGCGCATTGATGCCTGCCGCGGCATCGCGCTCTGGTGCATCTTTCTTGATCATGTCCCCAACAACATCGGGAGCTGGCTGACGCTGCGGAACTACGGCTTCAGCGATGCCGCGGAAGTGTTCATGTTCGTGTCGGGCGTAACCTGCACGTTGGCCTACGGCAAGGCATGGCGCTGCGGGGGCTGGACCGGCGTGATCGGCCGAACGCTGTGGCGAAGCTGGGATATTTATGTCGCATTTCTGCTGCTCACGCTCGCCTGCGCCATCATGGTTCACCTCGCAGGCGGCGGCCATCTTGCCGACGAGAGCAATACGCGCATTCTGTTGGAACAGCCGGGCGTGACGCTCGCGCACGCGGCGATCCTGCAATACTGCCCCGTCAACACCGACGTCTTGCCGCTCTTCGTGCTTTATCACCTTTTGTTCGCGCCGCTGCTGTGGCTGCTGCTGCGAGCGCCGAACGCAACGCTCGGCGCGTCGCTGTTGCTTTACGCACTGGTGCACGTCTTCGGCTGGAGCATCCCGGCATGGCCGAACGGCCACTGGGCCTTCAATCCGCTGGCGTGGCAGCTGCTGGTCGTGCTTGGCGTGTGGTGGATGATCGAAGACAAGAGAGCCCGGCCATGGGTGACCTCAGGCACCGCGCTTGTGGCTGCCGCTCTCTATCTGGTGTTCAGCCTCATCATCGCATTGAGCTGGAGCATCAAACCGCTGGAAGCGCTGGTCCCGCAGGCGCTGCTGACGCTGCTTTACCCGATGGACAAATCGAATCTCGATCCATTGCGACTGCTGCATTTCTTGGCCCTTGCGGTTTTGGTGGTATGGTTAGTGCCTCGCAATTGGCGAGGGCTGACGACGGCGGTGATGCGCGGCGCCATTCTCTGTGGCCAGAATTCGCTGCCAATCTACTGCCTCGGCGTTCTGCTGACGTTCGCCAGCCGCCTGGCGCTGCTCGGCATCTCGGAGGGGCTGACGATGCAGATCGCGCTCAGTGTTGGTGGCGTCCTGGTGACGATCGTGGCGGCGACGCTGCTGAACTTGATCAAGATCAAGCCGAGGCAGCAGCCGGACGCGAAGCCCGTCGAGCAGACAACCAGGTCTGAGCTGGTCGTCAATCTCAAGCCAGCCAAGGCGCTCGGCGTTGACATTCCGCCCACGTCGCCCGCCTCGGGCCGACGAGGTGGCCGAATAAGGATGCTGTTTGTTCCGGTGCGCGAGTCCGGCTGCGGCGCTGGTCCAGTGCCAGCAATGAGCACGCCTTCGGGCCACCAGCGAAAACTGTGGGTCAGGTCGTGAATTAGATCACAAGGACCGTGGAGCCTGCCCTTTATTCTTCCGGCCATCGTACAGAGGAGCCAAGGCCATGATTTCCCACCCAAGGACCCACAAGGGAGCGGTGCTGATCGCGGCGTGTGTGATGTTTGCCTGCGTAGCGGCATTATTGTCGGTCAACCTGACGTCACCCACTAGCGCCGCGCTCGGCGCTGACTGGCAGTGCAGCCGGCTTGCGCTCGTTATCACGACCTGCACCCATGTGCGTGCACACGAGACCGTTTCAACTGGCGTGCGCAAGCGGACCTGGTACCCGGAATCATAGCTCGGTGACGCGGCGGTCTTTGAAGCGGCGTTGCCGGGCCTTTTTCTTGGTCCAGACGTTTCTTGGTCCAGACGAAGGGCTCAGATCTGACGTTATATGCTTTGATGTAGTGACCTGCCCCTAAGAATTTGCGGCCTATGCCGCCAACCTCACCGCAACGGGCGATCGGCTGCGCAACCCCGACCAGTTCCGCCAATCGCCCGTTGCTGCACCCGCGCCACTCGGCGCAAAATTCAACAGGACTCTAAATGCTACTGGATGAAACTTCGGTGGCAGGTCACTCGCAATGACGCCCGTGACGCAGGCAACATCGTTCTATGAAGCCGCGCGTTGCGCCTCGCCGTAGACGCGGGCCAGCAGGCTTCGGGCGGTATCGCCGGCCTGCAGCGCGGCGACGGTGACCGAAGGCTCCGTGCGCGTATCGCGCTTGCCGTGGGAGGTGTGGCGCATCACGCTGGAGAGGCGGCGCGCGATGGCGTGAGCCGAGCGCAGATCGGTCTCGGCGAACACGACGACGACCGAGCCGTTGTCCTCGTGGGTGCCGAAATCCATCCGCCGCATCAGGCGGCTGATGATGCGCGCGCCGTCATACTGCGCGCGCGGATTGACCGGATCGAACGCGAAGCGGGCGACGGCAAGGCTGCCGCCGTTCTTCTGGGTCTGGCTGACGGCGGCGGCGAAGTCGCGGGCGAACGCGTTGCGGGTGAGCAGGCCGGTCTGCGGATCGAGCATGCCGCCGGCTTCGATGGCGCGCAGCGTGCGGTTGAGGCGGGCCTCGAAGGCGTGCTGGCGGATCAAGGGCAGGGCGCTGGCCGCGATGTGCGCGGGTGCGCCGGCGATGATCTCGAGATTGGCGAGTTCCTGCAGCGGTGCCGGCTGGTTCGCGGTGACGACCACGGCGAGGTTGCGGAAGCGAGTGTCCTCGGCAAGGACGGCGAGGAACGCATCGACCACGCGCGGCGAAAAACCTTCGCCGAGCACGATGCCGTCGATGTCGCGGCTCGACAGATGCTTCGCGGCGGCTTCGATGCTCAGCGCGCCGACCACGGCCATGCGCTCACCGAGCGCAACCGAGAGGCCGGGCAGAGAGATGCCGCGGCCGAGCAGTAGCACGGTCGCATCATCGAGCGGGTCTGTTTCCGGCAGCGCGGCGTCGGGCGTCTTCTTCTCGTCGAGACGGCGCAACACGGTGGTGTGCAGAGTGCGGACACGCAGGGCGGCGCGCAATCGCGCCAGCAGCCGTTCGTGGTTGTCGCTGTCCTGCAGGGGAAGAGCGTGATCGGGCAGGGTTGCGTCACCCGGCGTGATTGCGATCAGCGGCACGTAGGGCTTTCGCGCGCCGATATGACGCGAGAGCGCCGCAAGCTCGGCCGCATCAGCGCCCTCCATCACGGCCACCACTGCGGCCGGCTGCACCTTGGACATCGCGCTCAGCGCATCGGTCCAGCGCGTTTCGACGGAGGGGAGAATCTGCGCCGCCGCGAGGGCAGCCGTCAGCGAAGGCCGCGTGGAAGGAGAGACGATGAGAAGCGGGCCTTGTGGGGACATCCAGGAAACTCAGGATACGCTGACGATACGTCGCGATCCTAGGTCGTTCCCGTTAACGCGGCGTCAACACTGTTCCGAACGCACCGGTTCCCCTGTCAGAGCGCGCGCCCTTCTCGCGGGCGCACCGGATCGACGACCTGGCCAACGCGGCAATATCAACCGCCCGAGCTGGCGCGATCGCGGAAGGCCTCGACCATCAGCGGATTGAGTCCGAGTTCGGCGAGCGCTTCCCGTGCGCGCGCATTGTCCATCGCGCGGCCCGCGAGGCGGTGACCGCTGAGACGGTCGGGCAGAGCGGTGAGCAGCGCGCCTTGGCCGAGCCGCCGTGACCATTCGTGCAGATCTTGCGCGAGGAAGCGGTAGCCGCCCACGGCCATCACGCCTGCCGGCGGCGCCGTGATCGAGATTGTGTCCTGGGCGCGGTCGAAACGCACGGCGTATTCGGTGTCGACGTAGTCGCGCGGCGCTGCCGGCAGCAGCGAGTCGCTTGGCGGCGGCGGTGGCGCGTAGGCGGCCAGCACGACCATGGGCCCACGCAGTCCGAGCGTGCCCTTCGGCGTCACCAGGATCTCGCCGGCGATCGACGAGCCCGGCTGTTCGCGCGGCGCGCCCTGGCGTCCCGGTTTGACCGGGCCCGGGCTGCCGTCGGCCGCGGTGCGGCGCACCGCGAACAGGCCGGCTTCGCCGAACAGATAGACATCGGTGAGCTCGATGTCGCGCGTCTTCCACGATGCGCTCGACGCGACCTGCTCGGGCGCGCGCCACAGGCCGAGCACATAGCGCAGGTTCGGCAGCCGCGCGGCGAGGTCGCCCTCGTCGAGACGCAAGGCGAGTTGGGCCGGGGCGATCAGCGTATCGCAGGCCAGCTCCGCGAGCTGCTGTTCCAGCGCATCGGCGTCGAACGGGTGATGTAGCGCAAGGGTGCCGCCGGACAACAGCCATGTCACGACCGAAGCGGCGAGACCGGCGAATGACGACGGCAGGAAGGCCGACATCATATTCACGCCCTGCGGCAGATCGCTCTCGAGCGAGACGGCGAGCCCGCCGGCGATCAGGCTCAAATGGGTGCGCGGGACGGCGCGGAAGCCGTCGGCGGTCACGTCGAACGAGACGATCGCGGCCTTGCGGCCGTCCGGCATCATCCCGCGCGTCGAACGCGAGGGTTTTGCGATCGACTGGTCCAGCGAATACATGCCCTCCGGCAGGTCGGAGCCGAAGCCGCAGACGTGGCGGATCGAGAACGCCTCCGCCGCCGCGTTCATCGCGAGATCGGAGTGGATCACGCCGTCGATCTTCGACATCGTGACGATGGCGCGCGCGCTGGTGCGGTTCAGCGCCGCCACGAGCTCCGACTGACGCCACAGCAGCGGGAACACGGCGACCACGAGGCCGGCGCGATGCGCGGCCAGCACCGTCAGCACGAACTCGATGGTGTTGGGCAGTTGGACCGCGATCACCGAATGAGCGGGCAGGCCGGCGTCGATGAAATGCGCCGCCAGCGCAGAGATCACGCGATCGGCTTCGGCATAGGTCAGGCGCATCGGCGGCCGCCCGGCGACGCGCTGCTTGTTGATCGGATCGACCAGCGCAACCGCATCCGGCTTGCGCGCCAGGATGCGTTGAAACAACGCGTCGAGCGTCGGCGACGTATTGGCCTGATTCACCTGTTGCCCCGTACTTTCACGGACCCGGCCACGACCAATTGCCCCGATTGGTCACTTCTGTGCCGGCTCCGGCCGCTGCCACCAGCTCTCCGGGAGCGCTCCCGTCAAAGCCGTCCTCTTTGGCCGTTCTATACGATTCCACCGAGCAATCCATTCCTCGGCGGCATTGAGCACTGGAATAGCGTAGAACCCCGCCATCAGGGTACGGTCCAATGCGCGAACCGTCGAGATAAATTCCGGCCTGTCGCGGGCGCGCAACAGCGCCGCGATCATGGCGTCGATCGCAGGATCCTTGGCGCCCATGTAGTTGCGGGTTCCGGTGCGGTCGGCGGCCTCGCTGCCCCAATAGAACGCCTGCTCGTTGCCGGGAGACAGCGACTGGTCCCAGCGGTTCTGGATCATGTCGAACTCGAAGCTCAGGCGGCGCTGGTCGAACTGCACGGGATCGACGACCCTGATCGAAGCATTGATGCCGGCCCGCTTGAGACTGCCGGCGTAAGCCAGTGCAATACGCTCCTGATCGCGCGTCGTGACCAGGATCTCGAAGGCGAGGGGGGCCCGCGTCGTCCGATGCCGCAAGACGGTCCCGTCGAAGCCGTAGCCAGCCTCGTTCAGCAGATCGAGCGCCGCCTTCAGCGTTGCGCGGTCGCGGCCGGACCCGTCGGTGATCGGCAGGCGGTAGCTGCCGTCCAGGATGTCGGCGGGGATCTGCGCGGCGTACGGCTTCAACAGCTCGAGCTCGGCCGCATCGGCTGGACGTCCATAGGCCGAAAGCTCGGATCCGGCGAAATAGCCGCCGCTGCGGCGGTACAGCCCGAAGAAGTAGTTGCGGTTGATCCATTCGAAATCGAACAGCAGCGTCAGCGCACGGCGCACCTTCACGTCGGCGAACACCGGCCGCCGCGTGTTGAACACCAGGAACTGCGAGGGCTGCGGCATCCCCGAGGTGAAGCTGTCGCGGATGACCTCGCCATTGCGCGCGGCCGGGAAATCGTACCCGTCGTGCCAGCGCAGCGGCTCGGTCTCGACGCGGAAGTCGTACAGCCCGCGTTTGAAGGCTTCGAACTGTCCATTGGACTCGCGGTAGTAATCGAGCCTGATCTCGTCGAAGTTCCACAATCCGCGGTTGACCGGCAGGTCGCGTCCCCAATAGTCCGGATTGCGGGTGAGGGTGACGCTGGATCCCGGCTGCACCGCCGTGACACGATACGGGCCTGACCCGAGCGGCGCGGTCATCGTCGTGTCCTCGAAGCTCGCCACGTCCGTCGCGTGCTTCGCTAGAATGGGCATCAGGCCGAGGATCAGCGGCAGCTCGCGGTCCTCGGCGCCGCCGAAATCGAACCGGATGGTCAGCGGGTCGAGCACGTCGGCCCTGGCGACCTTGCCGTAGAACTGCCGGTGGTTGGGGCGGCCGTGATCGCGCAGCAGCGCAAAGGAGAACGCCACGTCCTCGGCGAGCACCGGGCTGCCGTCGGAGAAGCGGGCACGCGGGTCGAGTCGGAAGGTGACATAGGTCCTGTTCTCGTCGGTCTCGACGGTTTTCGCCAGCAGGCCATACAGCGTGAACGGCTCGTCATTGCCGCGAGTGAGCAGGCTCTCGACCACATAGCTGCGGATTTGCTGCACTGCGATGCCGCGGACGATGAACGGGTTCAGGCTATCGAAGGTGCCGAGCAGTCCCCAGACCAGACGACCGCCCTTGGGCGCGTCGGGATTCGCGTACGCCATGTGGTCGAAGTCGGCGGGCAAGGCCGGGTGACCATGCATGGCGATCGCCGCAGTTTCTGCCGCGTTCGCCGTGGGAGTGTAGACCGCGGGCAACAATGCCAGAATGACGGCGACCCATCGCACGGCCGCGCTGAACATGCGCTGCAGCATCAGGATCGGGGCGCAAGCATTTGATTCGGAACAGGTCACAAGGGGCTTTTACCACAGGCTCGCCAGCGCTAGACCGCGGCTTCGACATGGTCTCGCGGCATTGATTCTTCCGCGCACCGCGTTAAGAAGGCGGGCGATTGAGTGAGGGCGGCAACGCCTGTCACTTAACCGCCTCATTTCCTGAGGAGACAGCCGCTTCAACGGCTTGGTGTGGCGCCTTTGGCGGTCTCGGGCGCTGCCGTTCAGAAAGGGTTTTCCGCAATGAATTTCCGTGACTTGGCCTCGTCGGTTGGGCCGCGTGGGCGGCTCGTCGCGCTGCTCGCGGTCACCGCGCTGGCCGTTTCCTTCGCTTCTTCGGTTGCGCAGGCTCAAGCGCCGAAGGCGAAGGCTCCGGCTGCCGCTCCCAAGGCTCCCGCTCCGGCCGCTCAGGCCCCTGCAACTCCTCCCGCCGGCGGCCAGCCTCAGGCCCAGGCTCAGCAGGAGATGCCGCAGCTGATCTACGCGCCGTGGACCAAGTTCTGCCTGAAGGGGCAGGATGCCAACGCCAAGCAGGTCTGCTTCATCGGCAAGGACGGCCGCATCGAATCCGGTCAGCCTGTGGTTGCAGCCGTCATCATCGAGCCTGAAGGCGAGCCGAAGAAGATCCTGCGCGTGACGCTGCCGCTCGGCATGCAGCTCCAGCCCGGAACCCGCATCGTCATCGACAACAACCAGTTCATGGAAGGCAAATACGTCATCTGCTTCCAGAACGGCTGCATGTCGGACTACGAAGCCACGCCTGAGTTCGTGAACAACCTGAAGAAGGGCCAGACCCTGTTTGTCCAGGCGATCAACTCGAACGGCACCGCGCTGACGCTGCCGCTGCCGCTGCAGGAAGGCAACAGCAGCTTCGCCAAAGCCTATGATGGCCCGCCGACCGACCCGAAGCAGTTCGAGGAGACCCAGAAGAAGCTGCAGGAAGAGCTGCAGAAGCGCGCCGAGGAGCAGCGCAAGAAGCTCGAGCAGACCCAGCCAGGCCAGCCGCAGGCGAAGCAGTAACGCCGGTCGGGTCCATTCCGCAAAATCAAGGGCGCTCCATTCGGAGCGCCTTTTTCGTTCTGCGAACGGATGTGAGGGGAACTTGCGCGCCGGGACCAAAGATCAAGCCTGCGCCGACGGCGCTGGGTTGAAACCCTCCGGTCGACAGGTCAGTTCATCAGCGGATTGCGCGGACGATAGCCGCCCGACTTGTCCTTGATGAAGATCTCCGCAACCTGGGAATGGCGGATCGGCTCGCCGGACTCGTCGGGAACCAGGTTCTGCTCGGAGACATAGGCGACGTATTCGGATTCCGCGTTCTCGGCCAGCAGGTGATAGAATGGCTGGTCCTTGTGCGGACGGACCTCCTCGGGAATCGACAACCACCATTCCTCAGTGTTGTTGAACTCCGGATCGATGTCAAAAATCACGCCCCGGAACGAGAACACCCGATGCCGGACGATCTGGCCGATCTGAAACTTGGCAGTTCGCGCTTTGATCATCCCAGTCGAATAGACCAGGATGGGGAGCGATGCTAGTGCCCCGCGGGCGGATTTGATCTAGACCAATCCGATTCGCGTCAAGCCGCGACGCCCCCGCATTCCAGGCCCTTCCCAGGCCCCCTCAGGGGGTCATCTTCCGAGCCCATGTTCGACATTCTCAATCTGGCCCTGCCTTATTTCGGCGTCGTTTTCATAGGCTTCGCCTGCGGTAAGTGGAGGAGGCTGCCCGAAGCCGGGCTCGCCTGGATGAACTTCTTCCTGCTCTACGTCTCGCTGCCCGCTTTGATGTTCAACCTCATCGCGCGCACGCCGTTCACGGAGCTGAGCAACCCTCCCTTCCTGGTTGCAACGACGCTTGCCACCATGCTCACCTTCGCCCTGGCGCTCGTGCTCGGCAAGGCCATCGGGCGGCTGTCGCTGCGCGAGGCGACCATGGCCGGGCTCGCGGGTGGCTACGGCAATATCGGCTATATGGGGCCGGGGCTGGCGCTGGCCGTGCTCGGGACTAAGGCGGCGGCGCCGACCGCGCTGATCTTCTGCTGCGACAGCATCTTCCTGTTCTCGATCGTGCCGCTGCTCGTCGAGCTGACCGAGCGCGACCACGCCTCGGTGGCGCATGCGCTGCGCACCGTGCTGCGCCAGATCCTGCAGAACCCGCTGATCATGGCGACGGCAGCCGGCATCCTGGCGGCCGCATTTCAGCTGCATCCGCCGACGGTGCTCGATCGCACCCTGCAGTTCCTGCAGAACGCCGCTGCGCCGACGGCGCTGTTCGCGCTCGGCGTGACCGTGGCGCTGCGCCCGTTCGAGCGGCTGCCCTGGGAGGTGCCGGTCCTGACCGTGGTGAAGCTCGTCGTCCACCCGCTGCTGTCGTTCGGGCTGATGCTGCTGTTCGGGCCGTTCGCGCAGCCCTGGGCGGCGACCGCGGTGCTGATGGCGGCGCTGCCGCCGGCGCTCAATGTGTTCGTAATCGCGCGCCAGAATGACAGCTGGATCGAGCCGGCCTCATCGGCGGTGCTGATCGGCACCTTCGCCTCGGTGATCACCCTGACCAGCGTGATGTGGCTGATCCAGACTGGCCGGCTGGTGTTTCCCTGACGGTGCTCAACCGGCCCTGCGCGTGGCTCTCCATGACGGCGCCAGGCCCTCGCGCATCGCGAGCCGCCGCAGCGGGCCGATGCCGCCGATCAGGTGCATGCCGACGGCGCGCAGCGACTGCATCGGCAGGAGATCGCTGAGCAGCGAGCGGTTGGCGACGTCGATGGCGAAGGTGCGGCTCAGGATGTCGGCGCGGCGCGCCGCACCATAGCGCGCGAGCACCTGCGGCGCCCCGATATCCTCGCCGGCCGCATTGGCCTTGCGCACGACATCGGCGATGTCGATGCCGTCGCGCAGGCCGAGGTTCAGTCCCTGGGCACCGATCGGCGGCACCACATGCGCGGCCTCGCCGACCAGGACGATGCGGTTTTGCGCGTAGCGCAGGGGCCGCTCGATCGCGAGCGGAAACACATGGCGGCCCGGCTCGACGCGAACGCGGCCGAAGATCGAATGCGACTGCCGCTCGGCCGCGGCGGACAGGGCATCGTCGTCGAGCGCGAACAGCCGGTCGGCCTCCTTCGGGGCTGCGACCCAGACGACGCTGGAGCGGTCGCCCGGCAGCGGCACGAACACACAAGGTCCCTGCGGCGTGTGGAATTCCGTCGACACGTTGTGATGCGGCCGCGCATGGGTGATGTTGAAGGTCAGCGCCGACTGTTGCAGCGTGCGCCGGCTCACGCCGATGCCGGCGGCCTCGCGGCACAGCGAATGCCGGCCATCGGCGCCGATCACGAGCCGCGCCGTCAGCACGCGGCCCGATGCGCTGGTGACGGTCACCGCATCGGCATCGCTGCGGACGCTTTCCGCATCCTCGGCGATCCGCATCAGGCCGTCGATCTCGCCGGCGCGTTGTTCCAGCGCCTCGACCAGGACGGCATTGGCGACGTTGTAGCCGAACACGTCGAGACCGATCTCGTCGGCGACGAAGCGCACCTCCGGGGCCCGGATCAGCCGGCCGGTATCGTCGACCAGCCGCATCGCCTTCAGGCCGGCGGCGCGGTCACGGCACGATGACCAGACGCCGATCTCGTCGAGGAAATCGACCGAGCCGCCGAGCAGGGCGGTGGTGCGGTTGTCTGCATACGGGGCCTTGCGGGCCACGAGCGCCGTCCGCGCCCCGGTCTGCGACAAGGCAACGGCGGCGGCGAGCCCGGCGGGCCCGCCGCCGACGACGATGACATCAAAGCTGGCGTCTGTGTTGCTCATGCGGGAACATTTGACGTTCCTGCGGGGCTTTTTCAAGAGTATTGCGTGAGCCTGCGCGGCGCATCGCCGCAACGGCGGATATGCAATTGGCTCCGATTCCTGATAGCACTGGCGCCGCATGGATCAGTTGAGACCAGAGAGCAGGGTGGCCGCAACGCCCGCCCATCGCGCCGCGGCGTTCTCGGTGCACGTCTTCACCGCGCTCGGTGCGGGCGTCGCGCTGCTCGCGCTGCTCGAGGCCGTGCGCGAGCATTGGACTGCGATGTTCTGGTGGCTCGGCGTCGCGCTCGTCATCGACGGCATCGACGGACCGCTGGCGCGTCGGCTCGACGTCGTCCATGTGCAGCCGGACTGGTCGGGCGAAGTGCTCGATCTGGTAGTGGATTTCACGACCTATGTGTTCGTGCCGGCCTACGCCATCACCGCCAGCGGGATGCTGCTGCCGCTCGCGGCGCCTGTCATCGGCGTCGGCATCGCCGTCACCGGCGCGCTGTATTTCGCCGATCGCCGCATGAAGAGCGACGACAATCATTTTCGCGGCTTTCCGGGACTCTGGAACATCGCGGCATTCTACCTGTTCCTGCTGCATCCCTCGCCATCGTTGGCGACCTTGGGGCTCGCGGTCCTGATCGCGCTGACCTTCGTCCCATTCCATGTCATCCACCCGGTGCGCGTCGAACGGCTGCGCTGGCTGACGCTGCCGCTGGTCGCGCTCTGGGGCGTCCTGGTCATCGATGTGCTGGGAAACAACTTCGCCGTGGACCCGATCGTGACGACGCTGTTGTGCGCGATCGCCCTCTACATCGTCGCGAGCGACTCCGCGATCCGCCTGTTGAGATCCTTGAAAGCATGATCGACCTTCTGACCAGTCCCGAAGCGTGGGCGGCGCTGCTCACCCTGACCGCCCTCGAGATCGTTCTCGGCATCGACAACGTCATCTTCCTGTCGGTGATCACCTCGCGCATCCCGCAGCCGCAGGCGACACGCGCCCGGCAGGTCGGGCTGGCGCTGGCCTTGATCTTCCGCATCGTGCTACTCAGCGTGCTGGTCTGGCTGATCGGGCTGACGCAGCCGGTGCTCACGATCGGCGGCGTCGGCTTCTCCTGGCGCGACATCATCCTGATCGCCGGCGGCTTGTTCCTGATCGCCAAGGCCACGCATGAGATCCATGCCGAGGTCGAGGCGCGTGAGGACGGCGGGTCGCAGGGCGGCGGCACCAACAAGTTCTTTTGGGTGATCGTGCAGATCATCGTCATCGATCTCGTGTTCTCGCTGGACTCGATCATCACGGCGATCGGCATGGCCCAGGATCTCGAGATCATGATCGCCGCCGTCATCATCGCCATGGTCATCATGTACGTGTCCTCCGGACCGGTCGCTCGCTTCGTGGCGAACCATCCGACCACCAAGATGCTGGCGCTCGCCTTCCTGGTCCTGATCGGCGTCGCGCTGGTCGCCGACGGCTTCAAGTTCCACATCCCGCGCGGCTACATCTACTTCGCGATTGTCTTTGCGCTGGCGGTCGAAGCCTTCAACGTGATGGCCTCGCGCAACCGCAGGAAGCGCAACGCCTGACAGGTGCCGAGTTGACAAGGCCGTCGTGATCGCCTTCGCTTTTGCCTCCGGCAGCGCCCGATGCGCGGCCGGAGTCCGGCTCCTTCAACGGAGCCGGATGTCCGATGAGAATCAGGTAAGTGTCGGAAGTTCTTTCGCCGGATTCTCGGACGCGGCGATGGAGAGTCCGAAGGGAGATGGTGGGATGACCAAGGCGGTGCGCGTGCACAAGGTGGGAGGCCCCGAGGTGCTCGTCTATGAGCCGGTCGACGTCGCCGCGCCTGGCCCCGGCGAGGTCCGCATCCGCCAGCACGCGATCGGCCTGAACTTCATCGACGTGTACTACCGCACCGGACTGTACAAGGCGCCCGGCCTGCCGTTCATCACCGGCAACGAGGCGGCAGGCGAGGTGATCGCCGTAGGGCCGGGCGTCACGAATTTTCATCCCGGTGACCGCGTCGCCTACTACGAAAATCTGGGCGGCTACGCGACCGAGCGCAATATCGCTTGGCAGCGCCTGGTCAAGCTGCCCGACCACATCACCTATGAGCAGGGCGCGGTGCTGATGCTCAAGGGGCTGACGGTCTGGTATCTGCTGCACAAGACGTTCAAGGTCGAGCCGCACCATCGCGTGCTGATCCACGCTGCCGCCGGCGGCATCGGCCTGCTGGCCTGCCAGTGGGCGCGCGCGCTTGGTGCGCACGTCATCGGCACCGTCGGCTCCAAGGCGAAGGCCGATCTCGCCCTGGCCAATGGCTGCGACCACGTCATCCTCTACAACGAGGAGGACTTCGTCGCACGGGTCAAGCAGATCAGCCGCGGTGAATTGTGCGACGTGGTCTATGACGGGGTCGGCAAGTCGACCTTCCCCGGCTCGTTGTCCTGCTTGAAGCCGCGCGGTCTGTTCGTCAGCTTCGGCAATGCCTCGGGTCCGGTGCCGCCATTCTCGATCGCGGAGCTCAACAGCCATGGCTCTTTGTTCGCGACCCGGCCGAAGCTCAACGACTACATCGGCAAACGGTCCGAGTTGCTGGAGGGCGCCGACACGCTGTTCTCGGCGGTGATCAGCGGCAAGCTGCACGTGCAGATCAATCACGCCTATGCGCTGAAGGATGCGGGCCGGGCGCACGCCGATCTCGAAAGCCGCGCCACGACCGGGGCCTCGATCCTCAAGCCATAGGCGCTTGGCGATCGCGATCTGCCGCTAGAACTCGTCCCGGATCGAAGCGCCACCAGCCGAAGCCCGGCTCCAGAGCACCGCGTCCGTCTGCGCTGCCGTCGTCGACGCCTCGATCCGCGCCGGCGCGAGGCTGTCTTGTCCGTCGCGCCAGGCGCGCTCGCGCTCGGGGTCGTCGAGCGCCAGAACGAGACCCTGATTGAGCTCATAGAGGCCAGCGGCGAGTCCTGCGCTGTCGAGCGCTTCCCTGAGCGAATCCTGCACCAGGGCGCGCAGAGCGACGTGTGGCGCCGAGACCGGCACGTCCACCTCGCGGCCGGCCATGGCCTGCGCGCAGGCGCGCCGGTCGAACGAGGCATGGCCGCGGCAGGCGAGCGGACGCGCGGGATGGATGATGCAGCCGCCGCGCACGACGAATGGGCAAGGCTGGCGCAGCTTCATTCGCTCGGTCTCGCCCAAGCCGCGCGTCGTGCGGTTGGCGAGCTTGATCCGTCGTGACAGCGAGCCGAGCGCGGTTGCCGGCATGCGCTGATCGATCTGCCGGGCGTAGCGCGCGAGCAGGAAGATCTCCGGTACCGTCGCCGTCACGCGCAGCGCGCAACAGGAGGGGCAGCCTTTGGCGCAGGCGAGGGCGGGCAGATGCGCCGTCTGGGCATGGATGTTGGCTTCGAACAGATCGAAGGCGCGGTCGGCGAGCATGTTCGCCAGGTTCTGCGAGGCCCGCCCGGACGCCAGCAGCGCGCTGAAGACCCGTCGCAGTTCGCTGAAAGCTGCTTCGCTCAATGTTGTCCTCCGACGCCCGCACGAACCAAAACGTCAGCGACCGCGGCGCACCCGGCGCACCGCGGTCGACATGGATGAGGCAGAGAGGACGCCCGCTGCCTCATCCGGAGAGAGCCGACGTCAGGCAGCAACGCCTTTCAGGATCGCGTCGAAGCAGGAGCGGGGGATGCGGAAGAAGCCGCGGCCGCCGGCGAACGTCCGATAGTGCGGACGTGCCATCTCGAGCAGCCGCTCGTACCATTCGTTCGCGGTGAGCCCGGCCGGCTTCTCGCCGATCGAGTTGATGTCCGAGTTCGGAAAGAAGCGGACGTGAATCAAAACCTCTTCGGTGGCGGCAGCGGGGGCGATGTGGCTCGTGGCGTCCGTGACGGGTAGTGCCCGAGCCAGATTGTCTCTCGCCATTCTCGTATCTCCTTGTGTCGTACCGACGTCGTTGTCGGCGGAATGATCATCAGCTTGGTCCGGCAAGCCTCGTCCCTCCGAGCTGATCACATCCCGTACAACGCTATATCCACAAGGATATAACGTATGTCATCGGACCGCAGGTGTTTGGCTCCGCAAAGATCGTTGGTCAGGCGGCGCGCTGTCTTTGATCTATGTCAATCGACGTCCGGGAACCTCCGTCGCGACGCGATAGACCTGACGCTGTGGCTCCTCGTCTTCGCGCCGGCATTCTTCCGCTCCTCCGACAATCATGTTCTCGGCGATCGCGCGCCCCTCCGGACGCGCATCCGGCAAGGCCGGCTCGACTGATGAATGCCGCGTCGGTCCTCCCGCGATCTCGGCCGCTACGCCACGCACCGGGCAGCGCCGACCTTGGTCAGGATGCCATCCAGCGTGTCGATCATCGCCGCGATTTCGTCCCGGGTCACGTTGAGCGCCGGCATGAAGCGCAACGCATCCGGACGCGGCGCGTTCAGCAGCAGGCCGAGCTCGAAGGCATGCGCGACGATCGCCGGCGCGATCGGCCTAATCACGTCGAGCGCGAGCAACAGACCGCGGCCGCGCACTTCGCCCAGGCCGTGCCTTGCCGAGATGCGCTGCAACTCGCTCTCCAGATAGATCCCGTTGTCCGCGACAGCCTTGAGAAACTCCGGCTTCTCGATGACGTCGAGCACGGCGAGTCCCGCCGCGCACATGAGCGGATTGCCGTTGAAGGTGCCGCCCTGATCGCCATGCTCGAAACAAGACGCCGCGTCGGTCGCCAGCAGGGCGGCGAGCGGGACGCCACCGCCGATGCCCTTGCCCAAGGTCATGATGTCCGGGAGGACGTCGGCATGCTCATAGCCGAACAGCTTTCCGGTGCGGCCCATTCCGGTCTGGATCTCGTCGACGATCAGCAGCAGACCGTGCTCGGTGGTCAGCGCCCGCAAATGCTGCAGGAACTTGTCCGTCGCGGGCCACACGCCGGCCTCGCCCTGGATCGGCTCGAGCATGATCGCCACCGTCTGGTCGGAGATCAGCGCCTCGACCGAGCCGATGTCGTTCAGGCGCGCCTTGGGAAAGCCAGGCACCTTCGGCTCGAACAGCGGCTCGAACGCCTTCTTGCCAGAAGCCGACATCATCGCCAGCGTCCGGCCGTGGAAGCCGCCCTCGAAGGTGATGATCTCATACGCGCCGTTCTTGCGCAGGGCGCCGTATTTGCGCGCGAGCTTGATGGCGCCTTCATTGGCTTCGGCGCCCGAATTTGTGAAGAACACCTGGCCGAAGCACGAGCGGTCGACCAGTGCTTTGGCGAGTTGCAGGCTGGTATCGTTGAAATAGGCCGGGCTCGGCGTGATCAGGCGCGCCGCCTGGTTGGTGAGCGCGCTGGCAAGCTCCGGCGGCGCATGCCCGAGCGCGTTCACGGCCCAGCCCTGGATGAAGTCCAGATAGCGCTTGCCGTCGTCGTCCCATAGCCAGGAGCCTTTGCCCTGAACGAAGATGGTGCGCGGACGCGCCGTGATCTCCATCAGAGCGTCATAGGGATGGGAGGCGGTCAGCATGTGCAATCTCCTGTGCTCAGGGGGGAAACGGTGGGCCAAAAAGCGAGAAGGCCGCTCCTTTGCGGGAGCGGCCTTCTCGAAAACCTGGAGCTGATGAGCTAGCTGATCAGCAACGTCTTCGGACATGGCGCGCCCCGGCATCGTCACGGCGGTGACGACGGCAAACGGCGGCGCGGCGGTTGGTCCGGTTGAAGATCATGCGGCGGCCATACAGGCAAATCGCAACCGGTGTCAAGATGCCGGCCTGCAGGCTGCAATACGGGCCGCTGCTCCGGGAAGCGGCGAGGGAAGCGCCGGCCGGTGCGAAGGCCGCACGATCCAATCTCGGGTCTCGCGCTTTAGTGACAACTTTACCAAACATTTAGCGGCTGCGTTTACTTTGCCGGGCAGCTTGAAAATGCAAGCGCTCAGGACGAGCGATGTCGAACCCCCATCTCACGATCGCCGAAGAAGTGCAGGCGGCCATAGCCACCGGCTCAGCCGACCGCTGCTCCGGCGTGGCCGAGCGGGTGGCCGCCCTGTTCGTCGCCTCGGCCGGCAGCCTGGATATCGAGCAGCACGCGCTGTTTGCCGACGTCTTCGAGCGTCTCGTCAACACCATCGAGCTGCGCGCGCTGGCCGACGTCGGTGCCCGGATCGCACTCGCCGAACTCAGCGCCCAGCTTGCCCCGATCCCGCAGGCGCCGGCCGGCGTGATCCGGCGGCTGGCCTATCATGACGACATCGCCGTCGCGGGGCCGGTGCTTTCGGAATCGCCGCGGCTGAGCAGCGAGGATCTCGTCGAGATCGCGCAGACGCGCGGCGAGAAGCACCTGATTGCGATCGCCGGGCGCTGGTGGCTGCAGGAGATCGTTACCGATGCGCTGCTCGCGCGACGCTATCCGAGCGTGAGCCGCCAACTGATGAGGAATCCCGGGGCGCGGGTGTCTCCCGCCGGATTCGCCGCCATCGTGGCACAGGCGGCTGGAGATGCGGAGCTCACGGTCGCGGCCGGCATCCGCGCCGATCTGCCGGCAGCCTTGCGCAGGACCCTGTTGCAGCGCGCGACGGAGGCGGTGAGGGCGCGGCTGCTCGCGTCGGCGCCGCCGCATCTCTACGAAGAAATCCGCAGCGCCATTTCAGCGGCCACGGTCGACGCCGAGCGCGACATGTCGCGAAACCGCGATGGTGGCAGCTCCAAGGTGGCGGTTGGCCAGCTGAAGCAGGGCGGAAAGCTGACCGAGGCCGCGCTGCTGGAATTTGCCCGTCAGCGGCGCTACGGCGAGACGATCGCGGCCATCGCGGAGCTCGCGAAATGCAGCATCGAGCTGGTGCGGCCGCTGATGCAGAGCCTGCGCAGCGACGGCATTCTCGTGCCGTGCAAGGCCGCTGGACTGAGCTGGGTCACGGTTGCGGCCATCCTCGACAGCCGGTTCGTCTCAGGTGCAACGCCTCCCGACGAGCTGACCAAGCTCAAGAACAAATATCTCGAACTGAAGCAGGACGAGGCGCTTCGCCTGCTGAAGCTCTGGTCGGTTCGCACCACGGGCTCCTCGCACTGAGGGGCGGTCCGCAGGTCCAGGACGCATCTCCTCGCCCGTCTGTAATTCCCCCGAGTTCCCGGCGGGTGGCCCGAGACGCGACAGAGCCGCGCTAGAAACCCGCGACCGTGCCGTGCAGGTCGTATTCGTCGGCACGCTCGATCTTGACCGTGACGATCTCGCCGACACGCAGCGGCCGGCGGCTGGACAGATAGACGGCGCCATCGATGTCAGGGGCATCAGCCTTGGTGCGGCCCTTGGCGACGCTCGGCCCGACCTCGTCGATGATCACCTGCTGACGCGTGCCAACCTTGCGCTTGAGCCTGCGCGCCGAGATCTTCTGCTGGCGGGCCATCAGCGCGTCCCAGCGCTCCTGCTTGACCGCGTCCGGGACTTGGTCGGGCAGGGCGTTGGAGGTCGCGCCGGCCACCGGCTCGTATTTGAAGCATCCGAGCCGATCGATCTCGGCCTCATCCAGCCAGTCCAGCAGATAGGCGAAATCCGCGTCCGTCTCGCCGGGGAATCCGACGATGAACGTCGAGCGCAGCGCAAGGTCGGGGCAGGCTGTCCGCCAGGCCTTGATCCGCTCCAGCGTCTTGTCCTGCGCCGCCGGGCGGCGCATCGCCTTCAGGACGTTCGGGCTGGCATGCTGGAATGGGATGTCGAGATAAGGCAATATCTTACCGTCTGTCATGAGGCCAATCACCTCGTCGACATGCGGGTAGGGGTAGACGTAGTGCAGCCGGACCCAGGCTCCGAGCTCACCGAGCTCGCGCGCCAGATCGAGGAAGCGTGCCCGGACGCTGCGGTCCTTCCAGGCGCTTTCGGCATATTTCAGGTCCAGCCCATAGGCCGAGGTGTCCTGCGAAATGACCAGGAGCTCCTTGACCCCGGCTGCGACCAGCCGCTCGGCCTCGCGCAGCACGTCGGCTGCGGGGCGCGACACCAGATCGCCACGCAGCTTCGGGATGATGCAGAAGGTGCAGCGGTTGTTGCAACCTTCGGAGATCTTCAGATAGGCGTAGTGCCGGGGCGTAAGCTTGATGCCCTGCGGAGGAACCAGGTCGAGATGAGGGTTGTGCGCAGGCGGCGATGCGCGGTGGACCGCGTCCAGCACACTCTCATACTGCTGCGGGCCGGTGATCGACAGCACGCCGGGATAGGCCTGCTCGATCTGCTCCGGCTCGGCGCCCATGCAGCCGGTCACGATGACCTTGCCGTTCTCGGCCATGGCGGAGCCGATCGCCGACAGCGATTCCTGCTTGGCACTGTCCAGGAACCCGCAGGTGTTGACGATGACGACGTCGGCGCCGTCATGCTTTCGGGCAAGCTCATAGCCCTCGGCGCGGAGACGCGTGATGATGCGCTCGGAATCGACCAAGGCCTTGGGACATCCGAGCGAAACAAAGCTGATCTTGGGCGCCGAACCCTGCTGCATCTTGGAACTGCCTGATGAGATAGGCGTCAGCTAGTCCGAATTGTCCAGAAAGACAAGGCTTTGAGGCGGCCACGTCCATGCTATGGGTGAGGGCCCGGACAACCTGGTGATCGATGAGCGCCGAGCAATCGCCTAAAATCGTGATCGTCGACGAAAGCCCGATCCGCGCGGCCATCCTGGAGGAGGGCTTGCGGGAAGCGGGCTTTACCGGCGTCGTGCATGTCAGCGAGATGCAGGGTCTTCTGGCGCGCATCTATGCCCTGGATCCGGACGTCATCGTCATCGACCTGGAGAACCCGAGCCGCGACGTGCTGGAGCAGATGTTCCAGGTCAGCCGCGCCGTCCGCCGGCCGATCGCGATGTTCGTGGACCAGAGCGACGCCGCCTCGATCCAGGCCTCGGTGGAGGCGGGCGTCTCCGCCTACATCGTTGATGGCCTGAAGAAGGAGCGGATCAAGCCGATCCTCGACCTCTGCATCTCCCGCTTCAATGCGTTCTCCAAGCTTCAGGACGAGCTGGAGCGCGCCAAGTCCGCGCTCGAGGACCGCAAGGTGATCGACCGCGCCAAGGGCATTCTGATGAAGATGAAGGGCTTCACCGAAGAGGAAGCCTACGTGCTGTTGCGCTCCACAGCCATGCGCGAAAAGAAGAAGATCGGCGAGATCGCACAATCGATCCTGACCGCCTCGGAGATGTTGAAATGACCGGCCCGCTTCGCATTGGCTTCATTCCGCTGGTCGATGCCGCGGCGCTGATCGTCGCCGTCGATAAGGGCTTCACGGCCGCGGAGGGGCTCGACGTCACCCTCGTCCGCGAGGTCTCCTGGTCGAACGTCCGCGACAAGCTCAACATTGGCCTGTTCGATGCCGCGCATCTGCTGGCACCGGTGGCCATTGCGTCCAGTCTTGGTATCGGCCACGTCAAGGTTCCGATCGTCGCGCCGTTCAATCTCGGCGTGAACGGCAACGCGATCACCGTGACGCCGGCGCTGCATGCGGCAATCATGGCCCACCTCGAGGGTGATCGTTTCGACCCGATGGCGACGGCGCTGGCCCTGGCGCGCGTCGTCGCTGAACGGCGCAAGGCCGGCGCCGAGCCGCTGACTTTCGGCATGACGTTTCCGTTCTCGACCCACAACTATCAGTTGCGGTTCTGGATGGCCGCAGGCGGCGTCGACCCCGATGAGGACGTCCGCCTCGTGGTGCTGCCGCCGCCCTACATGGTGGAGAGCCTCGCCAACGGTCACGTCGACGCGTTCTGCGTCGGAGCACCGTGGAACTCGATCGCGGTCGATCTCGGCATCGGTCATATTCTCCACTTCGTGTCTGACGTGCTGGTGCGCGCGGCCGAAAAGGTGCTGGCGGTCAGGCAGAGCTGGGCTGACAAAAATCCCGGCGCCCTCTCCGGCCTGGTCCGCGCCTGCGCGAAGGCCGCCGATTTCATCGAGCAGAACCATGGGGAGGCCGCGCGTATCCTGGCCCAGCCGGAGCGGATCGGCGTCGATGCGGAGGTGCTCCAGCGTACGCTGGACGGCCGCCTCAAGATCTCGCCGGACGGCACCTTCCGCGAAAGCTCGCGCTATCTGCTGGTGGGCCGGGAAGAAGCGGGACGGCCCGAGAAGATCCAGGCGGCATGGCTGTATGCCCAGATGGTGCGGTGGGGCCAGACGCCCCTCAGCAATGAAGCCCTGGGCACCGCCATGGGCGTGTTCCGGCCGGATATCTACGACGCGGCGATGGGCACGGCCGCGGTCGGCACGGATGCCGCCATCGGCGCGTTCGCTGGTCCGCCTTTTGCGGTGGACGACGTGATCGGCCATCTCAAGGCATTCAAGATCGGCCGCTGGACGGCCTGATCCACCGCTCCGATCAGGGTCTGGGCACCGGGCGCCGCCGACCAATTTTTGGGCGGCGTGCCCGTATTTCGGGGCTTGAGCCTGACAACGCGCCTTCATCGATTCGGGCAGCGACCTGATTCTTCGCGCTTTTCCTTGATTTGTCCCGCTGGCACGCAACTTGAATGTTGCGGTGCAGTCGGCCGCCGCAGACGCCGCTGACTGCAATCCATGTCGGATTTCCGCAGCAACGAAGCTGGTCGGATCGCTCACCTGAAGCAGGCCATACCGGCCGGTCGGACGATGCGATCCTCATCCCATTCCCGAACGCCAATCGCCCTGGCCGCTGGAGCTTCGTCCGCCATCATGAAAATCGAATCGTTGTCAGTCGACTTCAACGACGAGCAGAAGCGCTACCTCGAAGGGTTGGCCGCGGGCCTCAAGGTCACGCTCGCAGGACGCGGCCAGGGTGGCGCGCCGACAGCAAGCGAGCCGACCGGTCCGGACGCCATCCACATCAAGGCGCAGGACAAGGTGATCGCGTCGGGACGGAAGCTCGCCGACCAGGAAAAGGTCAAGCGCGAAGGACATCCGTTCGATGCCTACGAACGGCTGAAGGAGCAGGCGCGCAACGATGCCGCGCCATCCACGGCCGACAATTTCCGTTGGCGCTACTACGGCCTGTTTCACGTCGCTCCGGCGCAGGACTCCTACATGTGCCGTCTGCGCATCCCCAACGGCATCCTGAAGCATTGGCAGTTGACCGGCCTCGCCGATCTCGCCGACGAGCTTTGCGGTCCCTACAGCCACGTCACCACGCGGGCAAACCTGCAACTGCGCGAAATCCCACCCAGGCACGCGGTCATGCTGCTGGAGGGACTTTCGGATCTCGGTCTGACCGCGCGCGGCTCCGGCGCCGACAACATCCGCAACGTAACGGGAACGCCAACCGCGGGGATCGATCCGCAGGAATTGCTGGATACGCGGCCCTATGCGCGCGAATGGCATTTCCACATCCTCAACGACCGCTCGCTGTACGGCCTGCCACGCAAGTTCAACGTCGCTTTCGATGGTGCCGGGCAGATCGCGGCGCTCGAGGACACCAACGACATTGCGTTCTCGGCGGTCGAGGTGAAGGACGGATTTGGGGTTGCGCCCGGCGTGTGGTTCAGACTCGGCCTCGGCGGCATTACGGGACACAAGGATTTTGCCAAGTCGACCGGCATCATCGTCGAGCCGGAGCGGGCGACCGAGGTGGCTGACGCCATCGTGCGGCTCTTTATCGAGACCGGCGACCGCACCAATCGTCTCAAAGCGCGGCTCAAATATGTGCTCGACAACATGGGGCACGACAAGTTCATGGAAGCCGTCGAGACGAGGCTCGGCCGCAAGCTTGCGCGCGTGCCGGACGAGGCGCTCGAGCCGCGACCCGACTCCGACCGCATGGCCCA
Organism: Bradyrhizobium sp. SZCCHNR1043; assembly: GCF_032489675.1. NCBI lineage: Bacteria > Pseudomonadati > Pseudomonadota > Alphaproteobacteria > Hyphomicrobiales > Nitrobacteraceae > Bradyrhizobium > Bradyrhizobium sp. SZCCHNR1043. Next base: position 24,513 of record NZ_JAUEYN010000010.1, on the reverse strand, counting down.
TGTCGGCGTGCACCAGCAGAAGCAGCAGGGGCTGAACTGGATTGGCGTCGTGCTGCCGCTGGGCAAGCTGACCACGGATCAGATGCGCGCGCTTGCCAGAATCGCAGCGGATCTTGGCGACGGCGAGATCCGGCTCACGGTGTGGCAGAACCTGCTGTTATCGGGCGTCCGCGACGACAAGGTCGCGCTGGCCTGCGCCGCGGTCGAGCAGATCGGACTGTCGGTCAAGGCCTCGCACATCCGCGCCGGACTGATCGCCTGCACAGGCAACGCCGGCTGCAAGTTCGCAGCATCCAACACCAAGAAACATGCGGCCGAGATCGGCGACTGGTGCGAGAGCAGGGTGGACGTCGACACGCCGCTGAACATTCATCTCACCGGCTGTCATCACTCCTGCGCCCAGCACTACATCAGCGACATCGGCTTGATCGCGGCAAAGGTGCCGGTTGGTGACGGCGACGACACGGTCGAAGGCTATCATCTGTTCGCCGGGGGTGGTTTCGGCCCTCAGGCCGATATCGGCCGCGAGGTCTATCGCGACCTCAAGGCGGCGGATGCGCCTGTAACCGTCGAGAAGCTGCTCAAGGCCTATCTCGCCCATCGCGCCTCGCCCGAGGAGACCTTCCTGTCGTTCGCACGCCGTCACGACGGCGAAGCGCTGCGCAATCTCGCCGAAGCCCAGACCTCGTCGCAGGTGTCAGCATGAACCAGATCACGCCCATGCCCAACATCGATATCATTCCTCCGACGGCGCCATTTTCCGAAGCGCAGCGCTCGTGGCTCAACGGCTTCCTGGCCGGAGCGCTCGGTCTAGACGGCTCGACAGCATTGTCGCCGGCGCAGAACGGCGCTGTGCTCGCGCCCGCAGGCGACGGTGATGACGGCGAGGCGCCATGGCACGATCAGACCATGCCGATCGCCGAGCGCATGAAGCTGGCCGAGGGCCGTCCGCTGCGCCGGCGCATGATGGCAGCCATGGCGCAGCAGGACTGCGGCCAATGTGGCTACAATTGCAACGACTATTCGGATGCGATTGCCGGTCGCAGCGAGGCGCGGCTGAATCTGTGCGTCCCCGGTGGCAAAGAAACCGCGCGGATGTTGAAGGCTCTTTACGAGGAGATCGACACGGCTCCGGCGGCCGCCAAGCCCGCTGCTGCCGCGCCGGCCACCGTCTCCGTCGTCGTCAGCGAGCCCGGCCGCTCGCGCGACAATCCGGTCGAGGCGACGTTCCTGTCGCGGCGCCTGCTCAACAAGCCGGGCTCGGAGAAAGAGACCTGGCACATCGAGTTTGATCTGGGAGAGAGCGGGCTCGACTACGTCGTCGGCGATTCCTTCGGCATCTTCGCCAAGAATGATCTCGGCCTGGTCGACCAGATCATCGCGCTGCTCGGCGCCTCGCACATGACCGAGGTGAACGGCAAGCCGCTGCGGCAGTGCCTCTTGGAGGATGTCTCGCTGGCGCCGGCGCCGGATTCGCTGTTCGAGCTGATCTCCTTCATCACCGGCGGCGCGACCCGCGAGAAGGCGCGGCAACTGGCGCAGGGTGAGGATCCCGATGGCGATGCGGCGACGCTCGATGTGATGGCGGTGCTGCAGAAGTTCTCCGGTGTCCGGCCGCATCCCGAAGCCTTCGTCGAGGCGCTGGAGCCGCTGCAGCCGCGGCTCTACTCGATCTCGTCGTCGCACAATGCCACGCCCGGCAAGTTGTCGCTGACGGTCGACTGCGTCCGCTACGTCATCGGGAAGCGCAAGCGGCTGGGCCTCGCCTCGACGTTCCTGGCCGAGCGGATTAATCCCGGCGACAAGCTGCGCGTCTATGTGCAGAAGGCGCATGGCTTCGCGCTGCCGGCCGATCCCAAGACGCCGATCATCATGGTCGGCCCCGGCACCGGCGTTGCTCCGTTCCGTGCCTTCCTGCTCGATCGCAGGGCGACCGGCGCGCCGGGCAAGAACTGGCTGTTCTTCGGCCATCAGCGCAGCGACTGCGACTTCTTCTACGCCGACGAGCTCAACGCCATGAAGACCGCGGGCCTCTTGACGCGGCTGTCGCTGGCGTGGTCGCGCGACGGCGACAAGAAGTTCTACGTCCAGGACCGCATGCGCGAGGTCGGCCGTGAGGTGTGGACCTGGCTCGCCGACGGCGCCCACCTCTACATCTGCGGCGACGCCAAGCGCATGGCCAAGGACGTCGAGCGCGCCCTGGTCGACATCGTCGCCCAGTTTGGTGCCCGGTCCACGGATGAGGCCGTCAGCTTCGTTGCGGACCTCAAGAAGAAGGGCCGGTTCCAGCTCGACGTCTACTGAGCCGGAACCCGATGGAGAATATTTCTCGGTCGGAACACCGATCGAGAATTTTTTGGTTCCAAGCGGACCCGAAACAGGGGGCTTGTCGTTATTTCGCCGGTTGCCTTGCACCCGGCCGCGGGAACGCTTTTCTCATGGCCGGAACTTCAGGAGACCGGCCATGCGGACGATATCGACGCCCCTGCGACACATGCCCCAGGCCCGCGCCATTCGCGAGCGCGGCACCGCGGTCGCGCTGGTTGCCTTCTACAGCGCGATGGCGCTGATTGCCGCGATCACCCTGGGCACGTCTTTCACGCATCCGTTCTGATTCTCATCACCTCTTGAACGGCGCGACCGTGATGGCGGCCGCGTCGAGTGCCTTGCGGACCTCGCGTGCGATCTCGACGGCGCCGGCGGTGTCGCCATGGATGCAGACGGTGTCGGTCCGCATCTTCATCACCTTGCCAGTCACCGAAATCACCGCGCCGTCCAGAACCATGCGCACGACGCGATCGGCGATGACCTTGGGATCGTGCAGCACCGCGCCGGGCTTGCTGCGCGACACCAGCAGTCCATCGTCGCCATAGGCGCGGTCGGCAAACACCTCGTGAGCCATCCTCAGATTGGCCTTCTCGCCAGCTGTCACCAGCTTGGAGTTGGCGAGCACGACGAAGATCAGGGTGGGATCGACGGCCTTGATCGCCTTGGCGATGGCGTTCGCCGTCATCTCGTCCTCGCAGGCGACATTGGACAGCGCGCCGTGTGCCTTCACATGCGTGACCTTGTGACCGGCCGCGGTGGCGATCGCCTGCAGGGCGCCGATCTGATAGGCTACGAGGTTCTCGATCTCCGATGATTTCAGCCCCGGCATCGGACGCCGACCGAAACCATGCAGATCGCGATAGCCGGGATGCGCGCCGACGCTGACGCCTTTGGCCTTCGCCATCTCGACCGTCCGCCGCATGATGTCGGCGTCACCGGCATGAAAGCCGCAGGCGACGTTGACCGATGTCGCCAGCTCGATCATCGCGACGTCATTGCCCATTTCCCACGGGCCGAAGCCTTCTCCGAGGTCGCAGTTCAGATCGACGGTGCTGGTCATGTCAGGGTCCGCTCGTTGATGGGTCCGAAGCAACGTGAGATGCGATCAGGTTAATCGAGAGTCACTTCGGGCCAGGTGGTGGCGTCGGTTGCGCTGACGGCATGACCGGCCACATTGGCCGTGAGCAGCGCATCGACGTTGAAGTCGCTGCTCGCGATCGCGGTGACGCGGCCGGGCAGGCTGCGCAACAGGCCCTTATAGCGGCGCAGCTCGGCCTGCGCCTCGGCCATGCTCACCGCCTTGAAGCGGAACGGCGTGCCGGCGGGCGTCTGCGCCAGGCGGCCGAAATCGGCTGTGATGACGGTCGCGATCTTCGGATAGCCGCCGCTGGTGCCGCGGTCCGACATCAGCACGATCGGCGAACCATTGCCGGGCACCTGGATGCTGCCGTCCACGGTGCCGTCCGAGACGATGTTGTGACCGTGCAGGTGGTGGATCTGCGGCCCCTCGAGCCGATAGCCCATGCGGTCGCTGGTCGCCGAGACCATCCAGTCGCTGCCGAGGAACAGCGCTTTCATCTCGTCGCTGAACTCGTCGTCCTGCGGCCCCATGACGACTCGAATCGCGCCGCTAATTTTCGGCAGATCGATCCGCAGTTCCGGCGCGTCGCCGGCGGGTGCGACCTCGAACACGTCGCCGGCCTGGAGCGGCCGCGGGTAGGGACTGCCAAGTCCAGCGCGTGCATTCACCGAGAGACTGTTGAACATCGGTTCGCCGGCGATGCCGCCTTCGACGGCGAGATAGGTGAAGGAGCCGCCGCGAGCAAAGCCGAGCGTGAGTTCCTCTCCGTCGTTCAGCGTCACCGACGTGTTGATCTCGACCTGCCGCTTGGCAACATCCGCCGGTCGTTGCGCGCCCGCGAGCGCCACGCGCACCGCGCCGCCCTTCGCCGTGAAGGTCGCGCCGAACGGGCCGATCTCGATCGCAGCCGCCATCGGCTCATTGCCGACGAGGCTGTTAGCTGCGGCCAGCGCCAGCTTGTCCATTGCACCGGACGGTGTCAGCCCGTAGCGCTGCGCGCCGAAACGCCCGCCATCCTGGACCGAGCTTGCCGGGCCGATCTGTGAGACGACGAGCGTGCTCATGCGGCGACCCGCTCGGCGATGAGCTCGCCGCCCTCGGCGGCGCGCTCCTGCTCCGCGAAGGTCTTGACGTCAACGGCATAGAAGCTGACCTCGTCGCCGGGCTCGAGCAGAAAGGTCGGCTCGCGATGCAGTTGAAACGTCCGCATCGCGGTGCGGCCAAGCAGGTGCCAGCCGCACGGGCCGGCAAGGCATTGGATGCCGGTCTGGATGCCGCCGATGGCGATGATGCCGGCCGGTGTCCAGAGCCGCGGATTCTGGCGGCGCGACATCTGCAGCGTGGGATCGAGACCGGACAAATAGGACCAGCCCGGTGTGAAGCCGATCATTGCGACGCGATAAGTGCTGGCGATATGGCGTGCGACGACTTCGTCCGGCGTGAGGCTCAACGCCTTGGCGACATCCTCGAGGTCGATGCCATTCTCTCCGCCATAGCAGACTGGAACCCGCCAGCGCCTGACCTCGCTGTCCGGCGCGAGCGACCCGGCCGACAGCGCGAAGAGCCTTGCCCCCAGCGTGTCGTGGTCGATGACGTCAGCATCATAATGCACGAGCAGCGAACGATAGGTCGGCACCGTCTCCGTGATGCCCTCGATCCCGGCCGCTGCCACTGCATGGTCGAGCGCCAGGACGCGGCGGTTGGCGATCTCGTCGATGGTCCGGCTGAACTCGACGGTGACGGCGCTGTCGCCGCTGGGCAGCAGGCGGGGAGGTGGAAAAGGATCGGCCATGAGTCCGAAGTGATCCGCGTTGATGGTCCCTGATCTAGCTCGTTTCGATCGCAAGTGGAATTGGGTCAAAGGCAAAAAGTCTCGAAAATTCAATAAATTAATCGGATGCTCGGCGATAAGAAGACTTTATCGGATGGGCGCAAGCCCCGCATGCGCTGGACGCACCGAGCATGCCCTTGACGCCGCCTTCGTCGCTCGCAAGATGCGCCTGCTTTTTCCGCCAGCTGTTTGGAGCGCCAGTCTCAAGATGTCCCTCACTCCCGAAGCCATCGCCACCCTGTCTCAAGTCACAACCGCGACCATCACGACGGTCTTGCTGAAGAAGGGGTTGCGCAATGTCTGGCTGCGCGGCGCCAAGCCGCTGCGCCCGGGACAGAAGCGGCTGGTCGGTCCCGCCTTCACGCTCCGCTTCGTGCCGGCGCGCGAGGATTTGGCGACGCCGGAATCGTGGTCGTCGCCGATCTCGACCCGCACCGCGATCGAGGCCATGCCCGAAGGCTGCATCGCCGTGGTCGATGCGATGGGCGTCAAGGACGCCGGCATCTTCGGCGACATCCTCTGCGCCCGCATGGTCAAGCGCGGCGTCACCGCGCTGATCACCGACGGCGTGGTGCGTGACCTCGAAGGCGTGCTCGGCACCGGGCTTCCGGTATGGTGCGACGGCTACGCTGCTCCGCCCTCGGTCGCCGGCCTGACCTTCGTCGGTTGGGGCGAGGCGATCGGCTGCGGCGGTGTGGCCGTGTTCCCGAACGACGTCGTCGTGGCCGACCAGGACGGTGCGGTGCTGATCCCGCAGGCGATGCTCGATCACGTGCTCGCCGAGGGCCCCGAGCAGGAACGCATGGAGGCCTGGATCGTCGACGAGGTGAACAAGGGCGCGGTGCTGCCGGGTCTCTATCCGATGAACGCAGAGACCAAGGCGCGTTACTCCGCGTCGAAGAAGTAGTTCACGGCCCCGATCAATCGACGGCACAGATTCAGGAAAGGTAGAACAATGGTCGAAGTCTATCTCGCGGGCTCTCGCCCCACCCGCCGCGCGGCGGCGGAAAGCTTTACGGGCACGGTCTGGCAGGATCCGATCATCACGCCACAGGCTCCGGCTCGCGTCGCCTCGGCGCGTGTCGCGTTCGAGCCGGGTGCTCGCACGGCCTGGCACACCCATCCCCTCGGGCAGACGCTCTATGTCATCCAGGGCGTCGGCCGCGTGCAGGCCAAGGGCGGGCCGGTGCGCGAGATCAAGGCCGGCGACGTCGTCTGGATTCCGCCGGGCGAGAAGCATTGGCATGGCGCAGCGCCGACCACCGGCATGGTCCACGTCGCGATGCATGAATCGCTCAATGGCGAGCACGTGACGTGGATGGAGCACGTCACCGACGAGGAATACGCCACCCAGGTCGGCTGAAGCTGAGCAGCCCCCGAGATCAGTTCGAGCGCGCGGTCGCAGGGCCGCGCGCTTTTCATTTGAAAGAGCGTCGACCGCAGGCGCGGCGCTCAGTTCACCCGCGTCCAGGTCTGGCCGCCGCAGAACATGCCGCCGAAGGCGCAGCCCTGCACGCGCAGACTGTCCATTCCCTTCAGCGCGATGGTCGAGTCGTAGGTGCTGCCGCTGTTCGGATCGAAGATGCGGCCGGTCCACTTCTTCTCCTGCGTCTTGTCGCTCGGACGCATGTTGATCAGGATCTGCTCGCCGTTCTGGTTGGTCTTTGCGTCCACGGCGTAGCCGCAGAGATTGGTGCCGCAGGGCTCGATGCGGATCTGGCCCTCCTTCTCCTCGGTCAACCAGATGCCGACCGGCGAGTTGGGATCGCGACCGGCGGTCTGCGCCGCAGCGGGCGGCGCGGCTGCGGTGGTCACGGCAGGCGTCTGGGCTGGGCGCGGTGGCGGCGGCGCGGCGGCAGGAGCCGGAGCCGCAGCAGGTGCCACAACGGCCGTCGCAGCGGCTGGCGGCGCAACCGGTGCCGCGGCGTTGGCGGCCGGGGCTGCCGTAGGCGGCAGCGGCGCTGGTGGCGCGGCTGATTGGGCGGGAGCAGGCGCAACCGGCGGGGTCGCCGGTACGGCTGCCGTCGGAGCTGGTGCGGGAGGAACAGGGGCTGGGGCCGCGGCGGCCGGAACCTGCGGCTGCGGGGCCGGCGTAACGGCCGCCTCGGCTGGCGCCTGGGCCGGCTTGTCCGCGCCGGGCTGCGGCCTGGCCGCCGGATCCGGATCGCGCTTGGTGCGCTTGGTCTTCTTCTGCTCGGTATTGTCGTAGACCCCGGGGATCTGCACGGTGCCGCGGTCGGGATCGATGCGGATCGTCTTGCCGCCGTATTCGATGACGTACTGCGCCTCGGCGGCACTGCTGGCCAGAACCAAAGCCACAACAGCCAACAGCCTCTTCATCCGTGTCTCCGCGATGTCGGTTGCTGATGTGAGCGAGCTCACGCGCAGTTAAGTCGCTGATGCGGCGTCCCCGGTTCAATGCGCCACCTGCTCAGAAATCGAGCGGCGCATTGTCGACGACCTCCTTCATCACGAAGAACGTGCGCGTCTGGCGCACGCCGGGCAGCGAGATCAGTTGGTCGCCATGCATCCGATTGAAGTCGTGCATGTCGCGGACGCGGATCTTCAGGAAGAAGTCGAAATCGCCGGCCACGAGATGACAGTCGAGCACGAATTTCAGCTTTCGGATCGCGGCCTCGAAGGTGCGAAAGCTCTCCGGCGTTGAACGGTCGAGCACGACCCCGACCAGGACCAGCGCGCTGCGCTCGACCTTCTCGGGCGCGATCTGGGCGCGCACACCGGTGATGTAGCCGTCGTCGAATAGCCGCTGCGTGCGGCGATGGCAGGTGGCGGGGCTGACGTGGACGGCGGCGGCGAGCTCGGCATTGGTCATCCGGCCGTCCTTCTGCAGCAATTGCAGAATGCGCCGGTCGACACGGTTCAGATCAGGGGTGGAAGCTTCTTTCGATTTCTGCGTCATTTGCGGATGTATCTATCGTCAAATCGCGACGATGCGGAGGTAAGCACGAAAACATTGGGCGATAAAGAGAGCACCTTTCTGAGGGATTTTCGTATGGTGAGGCGACCCTTTCATCCACCCACGGAGAGATCCCGTGCTTCGGCTCGACAAGTTCAAGAAGTATCCGCTCACCTTCGGCGCCACGCCCATCGAGCATCTGCCGCGGCTGACCGCGGCACTCGGCGGCAAGGTGCAGATCTACGCCAAGCGCGACGACTGCAATTCCGGCCTCGCGATGGGCGGCAACAAGCTGCGCAAGCTCGAATACATCATGCCCGACGCGATCGAGTCGAATGCCGACACGCTGGTCTCGATCGGCGGCGTGCAGTCCAACCACACCCGCATGGTCGCGGCGACTGCCGCCAAGATCGGCATGAAGTGCGTCGTGGTGCAGGAGAGCTGGGTGCCGCACGAGGACGCCGTCTATGACCGCGTCGGCAACATCCTGATGACGCGCCTGATGGGCGCCGACAGCCGAATCGTGCCGGATGGATTCGACATCGGCATCCGCAAGAGCTGGGAGGATGCGATCCAGTCGGTGAAGGATGCCGGCGGCAAGCCCTACGGCATTCCGGCCGGCGCCTCCGTGCACAAGTTCGGCGGCCTTGGCTATGTCGGCTTCGCCGAGGAGGTGAGGGCGCAGGAAGCCGAGATGGGCATCAAGTTCGACTACATCATCGTCTGCGTCGTGACCGGCTCGACCCAGGCCGGCATGATCGTCGGCTTCGCCGCCGACGGCCGCGCCGACCGCGTCATCGGCATCGACGCCTCCGGCACGCCGGAGCAGACCCGCACCCAGGTGCGCCAGATCGTCGACAACACCGCCGAGCTCGTCGAGCTCGGCCGCAAGGTCCGCGACGACGAGATCGTGATCCTGAATGACTACGCCTATCCGGCCTATGGCGTGCCGAGCGCCGAGACCAACGAGGCCATCCGCCTCGCCGCCCGCACCGAGGCGATGATCACCGACCCGGTCTATGAGGGCAAGTCGATGCAGGGCATGATCGACCTGGTCAAGAAGGGCTACTTCCCGGAAGGCTCGAAGGTGCTCTATGCGCATCTCGGTGGTGCCCCGGCGATCAACGGCTACAGCTACACGTACCGGAACGGGTGAGGGCGGTTTCGTCTTCCGCCGCAGCGTAGCGGTGGTCCGAGGTCCAACACCACATTCCGCTGTCGTCCCGGCCTTCGGGCCGGGACCCATAGCCGCCGGCGGTGCTGTTGTCGTCCTCTGCATCTCCGGCTGTGCCTCAAACCACGGCCTGTGAGTATGGGTCCCGGCTCAAGGCCGGGACGACACCGAATGTGTCGCGCGAGCGATCCACACATGACGTCGCCTTCTCGCGACGCGCCAGCGTCCGAGGGATCCATCAGTTCGCCCCTCTGAATGAAGAGGGCGCAGGGAATGCCGGGTGAGGGCCTCACCCATGGCCCGCCTGCAACAAGAAAAGCAGGCGGCAGTTACCACAGGATCAGCCGAACATCCGGCATTCCCTGCGCGACGGTCTTAACGCTTATACGCAGTCTCCCTGGTGCGCCGGGCTTGTTGGCCACCATGGCGACAATGCGCTTGCGCGCACTGCGCTGGACACCAGCATCGGGGTGTCAGGACGCTGCGATTTCACGTCCGCGCCGTGCCGTTCGTCCGCGTGCAAGCACGCTGCGGCAAAACGCGGCCATCGCCTCCCCACCTCGCGTGTCGTGACGATCGCGCGCAACGCCCCTCTCGTTGAGGTGGGATGGCGGCAGTCAATCATAGTTTCCGGAAAAACGAAATGTGAATATTTTTAGCGCAAGGACTGGACAGGGGTCTTCGCGTTGAAATGACTGCAGGACTTTGCGTTTTGCGTCCTGCTGGACATTCCATGTCAGGTTCCGGCTGCGGCCTCATCTCGGAATCCGCAGTATCCCAATGGAGACCCCGACCGCCGTCTTGTATAAGCCCCGCGATAATGCTCTCCGGAGACATCCACAGCAGCGAAATCATCGCACTATGCTACACTCACGCTACCACGAACGCCGTCGAGATCACGTTCTCATAGCGGCCGTCGATGCGGACGGCGTAGCGTTGCAGCCCTTCGGCTCGGAAGCCGACGTCCTTGTAAAAGGCGATCGCATTCATGTTCTACTCGCACACGGTCAGCTTGATGCGCGTGAGGCCGACGGCAAGCGCGGCGTCCATCGTCCGTCGAATGAGAGCACGACCAATTCCGCGGCCGCGATGAGCTGGCAGCAGACCTATGCCGAGGGTGCCGCAATGGGCGTAATCACCAGGCAAGCACGTGTCCTGCGCCAGACGAGGGGAGGCAATGGCGCTGTCGGCGCAACGCAGGTCGCGCAGCTCCCCCAAGGCAGCATATTGGAAGACGGCTGTTCTCGCGTGCCACCGCGAGCGCGCGACCCGCAAGTCCCGTCGACGTGTCCAAGCGAGCCTGGCGGCAGGGCGATGACCTAACCTCCGTCTCGAAGCTTCGGCTCAAGCCGCCTCTGCCACCGGTTCCGATCCATCGCCAGAGGTGCCGCGCGCCGCTGTGCTGCCGGATGACAGGCCACGTCCTTTCACCAGACCGAATATGGCGGGGATCACGATCAGAGTGAGCAGAGTCGATGAGATCATGCCGCCGATCATGGGGACGGCGATGCGCTGCATGATCTCGGAGCCCGTACCATTGCTCCACATGATCGGAAGCAGACCTGCCATGATGGCGACCACGGTCATCATCTTCGGCCGGACGCGCTCGACGGCGCCCTCCATGATCGCGTCATGGAGATCGCGCCGGGTCAAGGGCGCGCCCTCAGCGGCCCGCCTGGCTTTCATCTCGGCGAGCGCGTGGTCGAGATAGATCAGCATCACGACGCCGGTCTCAGCGGCCACGCCGGCGAGTGCAATGAAGCCGACCGCGACGGCGACCGATAGATTGAAGCCGAGCCACCACATCATCCAGATGCCGCCCACCAGCGCGAACGGCAGCGACAGCATCACGATCAGGGTCTCCGTCATGGCCCGGAAGTTCAGATAGAGCAGCAGGAAGATGATGGAGAGCGTCACGGGGACGACGATCTTGAGGCGGGCAGCGGCCCGCTGCAGATATTCGTACTGGCCGCTCCAGACCACGTAGGTGCCGGCTGGAAACTGGATGTTCTCGGTGACGGCGCGCTGCGCGTCGGCGACGTAGCTGCCGATGTCGCGATCGCGGATGTCGACATAGATGTAAGTTGCAAGCTGTCCGTTCTCGGTCCGGATCGAGGTGGGTCCCCGGACCGGCTCGATCCTGGCGACCTCGCCGAGCGGCACGGCGCCGCCGGCCGGCATCGGCACCAGGACATCGTCGGCGATGGCCTTCGGATTGTCGCGGAGATCGCGCGGATACCTCATGTTGACCGTGAAGCGTTGGCGGCCCTCCACCGTGGTGGTGACCGTCTGGCCGCCGAGCGCAGCCGCGATCGTATCCTGGACGTCCTGGACCAGCAGGCCGTAACGGGCGAGCGCCTCGCGGTCGGGTGTGATCTCGAGGTAGTAGCCGCCGATGCCGCGCTCGGCATAGGCCGAGGACGTTCCGGGGACGGTCTTGATGACCCGTTCGATCTGCTTTGCCAGGCGATCGATCTCGGTCAAATCAGTGCCCATCACCTTCACGCCGATCGGCGTGCGGATGCCGGTCGAGAGCATGTCGATGCGGGCCTTGATCGGCATCGTCCAGGCGTTGGAAACGCCGGGGAATTGCAACGCCTTGTCCATCTCGGCGATCAGGCTGTCGATCGTGACGCCAGGGCGCCATTGATCCCTCGGCGTGAGGTTGACGACTGTCTCGAACATCTCGATCGGCGCGGGATCGGTTGCGGTCGCCGCCCGCCCGGCCTTGCCGTAGACCGAAGCGACCTCCGGGAACGATTTGATGATGCGGTCCTGCATCTGCATCAGCTCCGCGGCCTTGGTCACGGAGATGCCGGGCAGGGTCGTGGGCATATAGAGCAGCGTGCCCTCGTTCAAGCTGGGCATGAACTCGGTGCCGAGCTGGCGCGCCGGCCAGATGGAGATGGCGAGCACCGCGACCGCGGCAAGGATTACGATCGTCTTGGCCCGCAACACGCCCTTGATGACGGGCCGGTAGATCCAGATCAGCAAGCGGTTGATGACGTTGCGGCGCTCGGGAATGATTCTGCCGCGCACGAAGATCACCATCAGCGCCGGCACCAGCGTGACCGACAGCAGCGCGGCCGCCGCCATCGCGAACGTCTTGGTGAAGGCGAGCGGGCTGAACAGCCGGCCTTCCTGCGACTCCAGCGTGAAGATCGGCATGAACGACACGGTGATGATCAGGAGGCTGAAGAACAGGGCAGGGCCGACCTCCGCGGCCGCGTCGATCAGGATTTGAACACGCGATTGGTCGGGCTTGGCCCGCTCGAGGTGCTTGTGGGCGTTCTCGATCATGACGATCGCGGCATCGACCATGGCGCCGATCGCAATCGCGATGCCGCCCAGGCTCATGATGTTCGAGCCGAGCCCAAGCAGTCTCATCGCGCCGAACGCCATGAGCACGCCGACCGGGAGCATCAGGATCGCGACCAGGGCGCTGCGGACGTGCAGCAGGAAGACGACGCAGACGAGGGCGACGACGATGCTCTCCTCGAGCAGGGTGTGCTTGAGCGTGGCTATGGCGGCATAGATCAGGTTCGAGCGGTCGTAGACCGGAACGATCTCGACCGATTTTGGCAGACTGCTCGCGATCTCGTGCAAGCGCTTCTTGACGTTCTCGATGACATCGAGCGCGTTGACGCCGAAGCGCTGCAGCACGATGCCGCTGGCGACTTCGCCCTCGCCGTTGAGCTCGGCAATGCCGCGCCGCTCGTCCGGACCGAGCTCGACGGTTGCGACGTCGCGCAGCAGCACCGGCGTGCCGCCGGACGTCTTCAGCACGATGTTGCCGAGGTCGTTTATATTCTTGATGTAGCCCTTGCCGCGGATGACGTATTCGAACTCCGAGAGCTCGACGGTGCGGCCGCCGACATCGGCATTGCTGGAACGGATCGCATCGCGGATCTTCTGCGTGCTGACGCCGCGATCGCGCATCCGCTGCGGATCGAGAACGACGTTGTACTGCTTGACGAAGCCGCCGATGCTCGCGACCTCGGCGACACCTTCGGCCTTGGCCAATGCGAATTTGAGGGTCCAGTCCTGGATCGTGCGGGCGTCGGCGAGGTTCAGCTCCTTCGACATGACGGCGTATTGATAGACCCAGCCGACGCCGGTGGCGTCGGGGCCGATCGTGGGTGCAATTCCCGCCGGCAGCCGCGACGCTGCGCTGTTCAGGAATTCCATCACGCGCGAGCGTGCCCAATAGATGTCGGTGCCGTCCTCGAAGATGACGTAGACGAACGAGACGCCGAAGAACGAGAAGCCGCGCACGACCTTCGACTTCGGCACCGTGAGCATGGCCGTGGTCAGCGGATAGGTGACCTGATCCTCGATCACCTGCGGTGCCTGACCGGGATATTCGGTGTAGACGATGACCTGTGTATCCGACAGATCGGGGATCGCGTCGAGCGGCAGATGAATGAGCGCGTAGAAGCCGGCGGCTGCGGCGAAGCCGGTGCCGAACAGGACCAGCAGGAGATTGCGCGCGGACCAGGCGATGATGCGGGCGATCATTTGTGCGCTCCCATCCCGGCGTGATCGGCGTTGGCGGGCTGCTGCTCAGCCGCTTCGGCAAAGCTCTTCAACGCGGCCTTGAGGTTGCTCTCGGCATCAATCAGGAAGTTGGCTGACGTGACGACCGCCTCGCCCTCCGACAGACCGTCCCGCACCTCGACATAGCCGGCGCCGTGGCGGCCGAGCTTGACGGCGCGCGGCTCGTAGCGGCCGTCGCCCTTGTCGATCAGGACCGCCTGGCGACTGCCGGTGTCGAGCACGGCATCCGCCGGCACAGCCAGCACCGGCGCCGGGGCTGCGGTCTCGATCTCGGCATCGACATACATGTCAGGCAGCAGCGCGAGGTCCGGATTCGCGAGCTCGATCCGCACCCGCGCCGTCCGCGTGTCCTTGTTCACCTGGGGATAGATCACCGCGATCGCGCCAGCGAAGGTCCGCCCCGGGAAGCTGCGCGCGCGGATCATCACGGGCTGACCCACCGCGATGCTGCCGAGGTCGCGTTCGGCGACGTCGACCAGGGCCCAGACCAGCGAGATGTCGGCGATGCGGAACAGTACGTCGCCCGGATTGGCCCGCATGCCTTCGATCGCATTGCGCTCGAGCACGATGCCGTCGCGCGGCGCCGACCATTGCACCGTCACGGGGGCGACGTGCGACTTCTCCATGGCCGCGATGACCGGCTCCGGCACGTCCAGATTGGTCAGCCGCTGGCGCGAGCCGCGGCCATAGGCGGCATTGCCGCCGACGATGTTGGAATTGATGGTGGAGAGATATTCGGCGGCGGCCGCCGCGATCGCCGAGCTATAGATCTCCATCAGCGGCTGGCCCGCTCTGACGCGCGTGCCGGTCGTCACGTCGGCGACCTTCTGCACGAAGCTTTCGGTGCGCATCGCGATCACGGAGATGCGCCGCTCGTCGAGCTGGATGGTGCCCGGCGCCTTCACCGCGACGTGGAGCGTGCGCCGCTCGACCGGCGTTGACTTCACGCCGCTGCGCTGGATCTTGCCGGGCGACAGCTTCACCACGCCGTCGTCGGCCTCGTCGCCGTCGTAGACGGGAACGTAGTCCATTCCCATCGGGTCCTTCTTCGGAGTGGGAGACGTGTCCGGCAGGCCCATCGGATTGCGGTAGTAGAGAATCTTGCGTGAGGAGTCCGCCTGCTGCTTCGGCTTGGCCGGCTCCGGCCCCGCTTGATCGTCGTCATAGACGGGCAGATAGTCGTGCCCGCGATCGTCCTTCCTGGGGGTCGCCGACCAAGCGGGGGCACCGCTTGGGTCGCGATAGTACAGCGGCATCCGATCCGCCGCGGCGGCGGCAAGAGGGGCGCGAAACGACGGAGGCGTGGTCTGGATGGATACGAGCCCACCCAAGCCGAGGCCAGCACCGACCGCAATGGTCGCGAGCAGACGCAACGTGTTCATGGCATCACCGTGAGGCGCGCTAGGCGCGCGCTATCCGTTGGGAGACTGGGGCGCTCGTCGGGAGCGCCCCGCGAAGCTCACTTCGTCGCCTTGACGATGACCTTGCCGGTGACCGTCTCAGGCTCGCCCTGCACCTTGGCGGACAGCGTGACCTGGTAGCGCCCGGCCATCGGCAGGTCGGTCTTGAAGGCGTAGACGCCCGGTTCCTTCGACGGCAGCGGCGCCACGTCCGACACCATGTCGGCCATCCCGTCGGGAGCCATGTCGACGCGCGTCTTGAAGATGACCGCGTCGGCGACCGGCTTGCCGGTCTGCTTGTTGGTGAGACGAATGGCGACCGTGACATCGTCGCCCTTCTTCATCTCCGGAGTGACCGGCTCGAACGTGTAGTCAGTCGCGCCTGCCAGGGCGGCTGATGTGGCAAGCGAAAGGGTGGCGGCGAACGCCGCGATGCTGAGTCTGGAAAGCATGGTCCTGTCCTCATGAATGGATCTCGGCCGTGGCGCCGATGGCGCGCACGTCAGCGGTCGGCGCGCAGGCATGCGCGCGTCGGTAACGAGATCAGACTCGAGGAGGTCGGAAAGGAGGACTGCCGCTATCGAGGGAGGCCACCTGGTCGGCGGGAAGCGCCAGCGTGGTCGCCGCGATGGCGAGTGGAGCGACGACGATGGTCCTGATATCGCCGAGCGCAACCGTTCCGCCGGCGCAGCAGAAACCCATCCCACATTTGTCGCCGTGTGACGGGGAACTCGTCCCCTTCACGTCGTCAGGACAGCACTCGTCCATCGACATGTCGGCGCCATCGCCCATGGCCATGCTTGTCTGCATGTCGTTCGACGACATTGCGACCGCCGCCGTCGATGCGCCAATCGGCAGCATCGCCAGCGAGAGGGCGATCGCGAACGCCAGGATGGTACGAACAAGCCGCATCAGGATCCGAGTTTGCCTTGACCGCAGCATACCTTACTGCGCTTCTGGAGGCAGTCCTTGAGACGGGTCAAACTGCGCCATCGCGGACGCGATGGCTGCCAGGGTCGACGTCATCGACCACGATATACCCCCATGGGGTAGATTCCGCAAGCCGGGTGAATGTCCGGGCGAGCCGGGCATGACGACCGAAAGTCCGGTGAATTCCTGCCATTCCGGCGCGCGCCCGGTTTGAAGCGATGGTTCCGACAGGAGTCGCGCGGGGCAAATGGCAACGTCAATCAAACCAATTCTTGTAGATCGCCTGGTAGCTGCCGTTCTCCGTGGAGATATGCAGCCACTGATCCACGAACGCCTTCAGGGCGACGTCGCGCTGCAGCCAGTAGGCCTTCTCGGAGAAGTCGAACGGCTTCTCCGGGTGGACGGCGCAGAGCACGCCGGGATGCAGCTTCTGCTGATAGCGCGTCTCCGACGCGTCCGTCATCATCAGGTCGGCGTCGCCCTTGGCGATCTCCTCGAAGATCGTGACGTTGTCGTTGTGGACGCGGATGTCGGCGGCCTTGACGTTGGCGCGGGCGAAACGCTCGTTGGTGCCGCCGGGGTTGACGACGACGCGGGTGCCGGGTCTGTCGATGTCGGCCAGCGTCTGGTATTTCGACGTGTCCGAGCAGCGAGCGATCGGCGTCTTGCCCTCGCGCATGATCGCGGTCGAGAAGTAGCCCTTCTTCTGGCGGTCGAGCGTGATCGACACGCCGCCCATGGCGACGTCGAACTTGTCGGCCTCGAAATCCTTCATCAGTTGCGGCCAACTGGTCGGCACGAACTCGACCTTGACGCCGAGCGCCTTGCCGAGCGACTCGGCCATGTCGACGTCGAAGCCGGAGAATTTTCCGGT
This sequence comes from Bradyrhizobium sp. SZCCHNR1043, assembly GCF_032489675.1. NCBI lineage: Bacteria > Pseudomonadati > Pseudomonadota > Alphaproteobacteria > Hyphomicrobiales > Nitrobacteraceae > Bradyrhizobium > Bradyrhizobium sp. SZCCHNR1043. Next base: position 7,421 of record NZ_JAUEYN010000010.1, on the reverse strand, counting down.
CGCCTTGTCGAGATAGGTGAAGGGCTTGTAGTCGCCGGTCATGCCGACCCGCAAGCTACCGCGCTGCATGATCTCGTCGAGGCGCGAGGCCTGCTCGGCGGCCGCCGGGACGGCAAGGCTGCAGACGAGGACGAGCCCAGTCAGGACGGACAGCGGACGATCGAAGAACCCCATGATGCGACACCTCGGCTTGAGTGGGACGAGGTTCTTCTTATACGAAGCGGTGTCGCTGGACGAGGGGCAGGGGGCGGCCGTTCGGATCGGCTCACGGCCGCCGCCGGCGGTCGAGCCTGCTGGTCCACCAGGCGATGCCGCGCATCATTCAACGATGCGGAGCGACCGAGCGCTAGGTCCGGCCGGGTCCTACCGGAGCAAACGCACCCTTGCCGGTCATCTCGTTCTTCAGCGCCTCGAAGCGCTCTGCCGCCTCGTGCGCACGGGTGTCGACCATGTCGATGGCGGCTTCGGCCGTCATCGGGCCGCTGCTGACGGCGATCGAGGTCGGCCCGACGGTCTCATCGACGTAGTAGCCGTCTTCGCCGCGCCGCGCGGTCCAGCGAAAGCGGATCGCAGAGATCGGGCCGGGACCGATCTTGGTGTAGCCGTCGGCCTCATCGAACGAGACCACCGTGCCTGCGGCCTTCTTGGCGGGAGAGTTGGGAGCAGGCGCGGCCGCCCGGTCGTCACGCTTCGCAGACTCCGGCTTGTCGAGGATGCTCGCTATCGTTGCGAGCGCGTGCTCCGTCGCAACACTCATGATCGCCTCTGTTCCTACTGACGCGCGCAAACGCCGACGCCAATAGCTATAGTTGTAGCGAAATCTGGGCGAGATGCAATAATGCGTTCAAATTTGGGCAACAAAGCGGTGGATGAGGATCTCGAGGAGTGCAGGAGGACGCTCGACTCAGCCGGCCCGTTCTCCAAAAATGGATGGCCGGGACGGAGCCCGGCCATGATTATTCGTGAGAACTGAGCATGGGTCAGTCCGAGGACGGCACCAGCTCGCGACTCAGAGCACGTCCTGATTGATCACGTTCTGCCGAATCGGATCGCCGTCGAGCACACTCAGGATGTTGCGCGCGGTCTGCTCGCTCATGCGGTCGACGGCCTCGCGGGTAACGCCTGCGACGTGCGGCGCCATGATCACGTTGGGTAGCGCATGCAGCGCGTGGCCGACCGGCGGCGGCTCCTGCTCGAACACGTCGAGGCCGGCGCCGGCGAGGCGGCCGGACAGCAGCGCGTCGTACAGCGCGGCCTCGTCGATCAGGCCACCGCGCGCGGTGTTGATCAGATAGGCGGACGGCTTCATCAGCCGCAGACGCGCGGCATTGAACAGGCCGATGGTCTCCGGCGTCTTCGGGCAGTGGATGCTGACGAAATCGGCGCGCGGCAGCGCGGCGTCGAGGTCGGTCACCGGCTCGCAGCCGGCGGCGGTGATATCGGCGGCGGGCTTGTACGGGTCGTAGACCAGGACGTGCATCTCCATCGCCAGGCAGCGCTTGGCGGTGCGGGTGCCGATGCGGCCGAAGCCGATGATCAGCACGGTCTTGCCGTAGAGATCGAACGGCAGCACGCCGAGCCGCGCGCCCCAGGTGCCGTCCCTGACCATCGCATGCATCTCGTTGGCGCGCTTTGCCAGCGTCAGCATCATGAACAGCGCTTGCTCGGCGACCGACGGCGAATTCGCGGTGCCCGCGACCATCAAGGGCACCTTGTGGCGGCTCAGCGCCGGCACGTCGACCGCGTCGAAGCCGACGCCGATCCGGGTCACGACCTTCATGTCGCCGGCAGCGACGAGCTCCGGCTCGCCGAACCGGGTCGCACCGAGGGCGACGCCATGCACCGGGGCATGGGAGGTGAGCAGCGCAGAAAAGTCCGCCGCCGAGATCATGTTGGGGAACTCGATCATCTCGACGTCGTCGCGCGCCGCGAGCAGCGCGCGTCCCTTGGCCGAGAAGGATTCCGTGACGAGGATCTTGTTCTTGTTGGTTGCCGTCCTGGTGGTCATATCCTGCCCTTGAAGCTTCTTGTGCTCGTCAGATCACGAGCCCGGTCGCCTCGTTTAGCAGGTGCATGTTGTTGAGGTCCATTGCCATGCGCAGAGGGCTGCCATCCCGCGCGCCGGCGTTGGGGTTCACCCGCCCGCAGACCGGCGTCTCGTTGAGGGTGAAGTAGACCAGCGTCTCCATGCCCATCGGCTCGGTGACGTCGAGCAGCGCCTCGAACGGCTCAATCCCAGGCTCCGCATGCGGCTTGGTCTCGGTGATGTGCTCCGGCCTGATGCCGAGCAGCAGCGGCTCATTTCGTGACACGGATTGATAGCGCGCGGCGCGCGCCGGCGGCAGCGGAAAGGCGATGCGGTCGGTGAGGCGGATGTGGAGCCGGCCATTGGCCTCCTCGAGCCGGCACGGCACGAAGTTCATCGCGGGCGAGCCGATGAAGCCGGCGACGAAGCGTGTCGCCGGATTGTGGTACAGCTCGTTCGGCGTGCCGATCTGCTCGATGCGGCCCTTGTTCATGACCACGACACGGTCGGCCAGGGTCATCGCCTCGACCTGGTCGTGGGTGACGTAGACCGTCGTGGTGCGGACCTTCTGGTGCACCTTCTTGATCTCGATGCGCATCTGCACGCGCAGCTTGGCGTCGAGGTTTGACAGCGGCTCGTCGAACAGGAAGACCTTGGGATTGCGCACGATCGCACGGCCCATCGCCACGCGCTGGCGCTGGCCGCCGGAGAGCTGCTTGGGCTTGCGGTCGACGAGGTCGGCGATATCCAGCATGCGCGCGGCCTCCGCCACGCGGCTCTTGATCTCGGCCTTCGGATAGTGCTTCAGACGCAGCCCGAACGACATGTTCTCGGCCACCGTCATGTGCGGGTAGAGCGCGTAGTTCTGGAACACCATCGCGATGTCGCGGTCCTTCGGCGGCACGTCGTTGACGACGTCGCCGCCGATGGTGATGTCTCCGTCGGAGATGTCCTCGAGCCCTGCGATCATCCGCAATGTCGTCGACTTGCCGCAGCCGGACGGGCCGACCAGCACGACGAACTCGTGGTCGGCGATATCGAGATCGATGCCCCTGACCGCCTCGACGTCGTCATAACGCTTCACGACCTTGCGCAAGCTCACTTCAGCCATGTGTGGTCAACCCCCGTCATCAGCCCTTGGTCGCGCCGGCCGTGAGTCCGGCAATGTAATAATCCATCAGGAACGCGTAGATGATCAACGGCGGCGCCGCGCCAAGCAGCGCGCCGGTCATGATCTGTCCCCAGTTGAAGACGTCGCCCTTGATCAGGCTCGTGACGATGCCGACCGGCAGCACCAGTTGGTCGGTCGAGGTCGTGAACACCAGCGGATACAGGAACTGCGCCCAGGAGACGGTGAAGGCAAAGATCGTCGCGGCGATCAGGCCGGGCAGGGCGACGGGAATGAAGATCCGCGTCAGCGTCTGTAGCCAGGAGGCGCCGTCGATGATGGCGGCTTCGTCGAGCTCCTTCGGGATCGACGCGAAATAGCCGATCATGATCCAGGTGCAGAACGGCACCGTCAGCGTCGGATAGATGAACAGCAGCACGTACCAGCGGTTGATCAATTGGATGCCCGTGACGTCGCCGATCAGTGCGAACATCTTGAACAGCGGGATGAACAGCAGGCTGTCCGGAATCAGGTAAGTCAGGAACACGCCGGTCGCGAGCGTGGCCGAGCCCCAGAATTTCATCCGCGACAGCGCGAACGCCGCGGGGATGCTGATCAGCATGGTGATGATCACGACGACGATCGAGACCATGGCCGAGTTGAAGAAGAAGCGCATGAACTGGTTCGAGGTCAGCAGCTCGAGATAGTTCTCCAGCGTCGGGTGGAATACCCACCACGGATTGGTCGCCGCGGAGATCTCCGCGCTGCCCTTCAGCGAGGTGATCAGCATGTAGAGCGGCGGCACCAGCGAGAAGATCGCGAACAGCGTCAGGAAGAAATACGACCAGCGCAGCGCCCAGGCGCGGTCGCGGCTCATCGAGCCATATTTGACGTTGCGGGTCGGGCCGGCCTTGTCGATCGTGACGGTGCTCATCAGGATTCGTTCCCCCGCTTGTTGACGTCGCGCAGGATGAAGATGGCGGCCACCGCCAGGATCGGCACCATGAACAGCGAGACGCTGGCGCCGAGCGGAATGTCGCTGCCCTCGATGCCGACGCGGAACGCCCAGGTCGCGAAGATGTGCGTCTTGTCGAGCGGGCCGCCGGCGGTGAGGATGCGGACGATGTCGAAATTGGCGAACGTCACGATCAGCGAGAACAGCGTCGTGATGGCGATGATGTTGCGCATCATCGGCAGCGTCACGTACCAGATGCGCTGCCACCAATTGGCGCCGTCGATCGCTGCGGCTTCGTAGAGCTGCTCCGGGACGGATTTCAGCGATGCCAGGTACATGATCATGAAGAACGGCGCGCCGTACCAGATGTTGACCAGGATCACCGAGAACCGCGCCCAGGCGGCGTCGCCGGTCCACGGGATCGGGCCGATGCCGAAGAAGGCGAGCGTGTAGTTGAAGGCGCTGTAGGACGGGTCGAACAGCCACAGCCACGCCAGCGTGCTCATCGCCGGCGGGATCACCCAGGGTACGAGCAGCATGCCGCGCCATTTGCGCTGCCCCTTGGCGGGGATGTTGTGCACGAAATGCGCGACGATGAAGCCGATCAGCGCCTTGAACACGACGGCGGTGATCGCGAAGATGCAGGACTGCTTGACGACCAGCCAGAACGTGTCGCGCTTGAACAGGAACTCGAAATTGCCGAAACCGACGAAGCGCTGCATCGACTTGTTCAGCGTCGCCAGATGCACCGAATACAGGGCGGGATAAACGACGAGGAGCACGATCAGCAGGATCAGCGGCAGCGTCATCAGGAAAGCGGCGGTCGATTTCCGCTTCAGCGCCCTGTGCAGACCATTGCGGCGGGCCGCGCGAGGGCGGGCGACGGCGTTTTCACCGATGGCGGCATCAACCATGAAAAAGGGCTCCTCGTGATGTCCCCCGCGACGGCGGGGTCCTCACTGGATGGGGAACACTGACAAGGTGAAAGGAGGCGGCCCGCCTGCTGAAGCGGACCGCCGGCGTTGCTTCAACATGCCTCAGCTGCGCATGAAGCCTTCGCACTCGCCTTCGGCCCAGGCGAGGGTCGATTCCATCTTCTCGCCCTGGGCGTAGCGCAGGCACATCTTGGTCATCGTTGCCTGCGCATAGATCTGCTGCGCGATCTTGGGCGGAGCAGGGGAGGCTGCGATCGACAGCGTCTGGTGATTATAGGGGTTGGGATAGTGATAGAGCGTCCCCTTCGGCGGGCCCTCCTCCTGCCACACCTTGAGCGTCGTCAGCTTCTGATAGGCCGGCAGATCGTAGCCGCCGCTCGCCACCACCATCTTCTCGATCGATGACGGCTTCGACAGGTGCACGATCAGGCTCTTGGCGGCCTCCTTGTTCTTGGAGAACGACCAGATGCTCCAGAAGTAGGGCAGGAACGGCGCGAAGCGGCCCTTGGGGCCGGCCGGGAAGCCGTGGGTCCAGCACTGCTCGGCAATCTGCGGCGCGTCGCGCTTGGCCACCGCCCAGGCGCTCGGCGGATTCATGATCATCGCGCCCTTGCCCGAGACCAGCCATTTGTTGTTCGATGCGTCGTCCCATGAGGCGACATCCGGCGGCAGTGCCGCGATCAGCCGCTTGTAGAACTCGAGCGCCTGGCGCACGGCATCCGTCTTCACCGTGACATCGCCCTTGGCATTCACCAGCTCGGCGCCATACGCCTGGAAGAACGCGCCGGCGGAGTCCACGCTATCGGTGGTTTCGCCGAGCCCGATGCCGAACGGCACGCCAGCCTTCTGGCAGGCCTCCGCCGCTTTCAGGAAGGTCTCTGTGGTCCAGCTGTCGGCCTTCGGTGGAGAGCCGGCCGGATACAGCTCCTGCACGTCGATGCCCGCATGCTTCTTCATGAGATCGATGCGGGTGCAGGGGCCCTTGATCTGACTGCCGACGCAGGCCGGCACGGCGAGCCATTTGCCGCCGGACTGTCCGAGATATTTGACGGTGCCGTTGACCTCGCCATTCTCCTGGATGATCGGCCCCATGATGTCGTTGACCGGCTCCAGCAATTCGGCATGCGCATGCGGCCACCAGGTCGGCATAGCGATCAGATCGTGGCCGGACTTCGCGGCGCCCTCGGCGGCGATCGTCAGCTCGATCTTCTTGCCCTGGCTGGTGATGTAGTCGATCTGGACCTCGACCTTCTCCTTGGCGGCCCACTCGTTGACGAGATCGGTCGAGGCCTGGTTGGCGCCCGGAACCCAATGGTCCCAGAAGCCTATCGAGAGCTTGCCGGCGGCGTAGGCACCGCGCACATAGGGCGCGGCAATCATGACCGCCGAGGTGGCAGCGGTCGCAGCAACGAATTGTCGACGGTTCAGCTTCCTCCGTGACATGGCGTTCCCTCCCTGGTGAGCCAAGCATTCTGTCAATGCGAATCCGATTTGTTAGTTGTTGCGTCGCGTCATGCGCGCATGGATTTCGCTTGGGTGCAATCAGAGCAGAATTGCGAGCGGCTGTCGAGAAAGCAGGTGAGGCGAATCCTTGAACTAATGGCGGGCACAATTCGTCGCAGGTCCGTAACTGATTGCATCGCAGCGCTGAGCGCTGCAGTGCAAGGCGCGTCCCCGGCAGAGCAGGAAGCAGAGCAGGAATCAGTCTAGCCGAACGCGTTCGATGCATCGCACTGCATGCGGCCGATGGACTTGCGCGTTGCGGCAACGATAGAATTCGTTGGAATCATGGCCGTCACGACCAGCGACTGCGCGCGACGGTCGGACGTGTTGCACGGAGCCTGAACTGATGATGACGAGCCCCGCCGGCATTTGGCGCCGGTCTTTCCGGTGCATCGCAATAGGAGTGTCAATAGGCCTCATCGGCCTCGCGGGCCTGCCGCGTCAGCTTGGCGCGCAGGGCCTGTTCAAGGGCGTCGAGCAGGGCGCGCGCGAAGGCAACAGGGCGGCGGGCCCGGTCGGCGGTGTGCTCGGCGGCGCGATCGGCGGTGTCGTCGGCGTGGTTACCGGCGTGACCGGGGCGTTCACCGGCAACAGCGGCCAGCAGAGTACGCAGCCCGAGGCACCGCCGGCCGAGGGCAGGAAGGCGAAGCCTTCCAAGGCGACGAAGACGAGCAAGGTCGCCAAGGCGACGCCGATGTTGACGCAGCCGGGCGTCCCGCAACTCACGGCCGAACAGATCGTCGCCAACAGCGACAGCAATATCGAGCGCCTGAAGACCGGGCTGAACCTGACGGAAGAGCAGGCGAAGAACTGGGGTGGTATGAACCGGGCTGAGTCCTGACAATTCAGACCGGGTTGATTCCTGACAGGCAAGCTTCGTCCGATTCGAAGGAG
>NZ_JAUEYN010000009.1:0-337522 GCF_032489675.1 Bradyrhizobium sp. SZCCHNR1043 | reverse complement strand
CTCCGACACCCAGCGCAATGCGATCCGCTCCTACCTGAAACAGGTTCGCGAGCTCCCGGACAAGGCGGCCGATCCCGTCGAGCGCCATCTATTCGAAGAACTCGATGTCGTCTGGGGCCAAGTACGATGATCAACAGCGAAACACTCTGCGCCCCTGGCGCGCAGTCATCTGCGTGAACCCATGGCCGCACTGTCGCACTTCCTCAATCTCGATCTCGTCCTGAAGTCGAAGTCCGACTTCTCGCCGCTGATCGCGCATCTGCATCAGAACGCGCATGTCCTGCATCATGAGGAGCATGAGCAGGAGTTTCTGCTGGTGCTGGAGATCAACGATACAGGATCCCCGCATCCGACCACATCCACCGAGCAATTCCTTACGCTGATCGAATCGCTGCCCCAGACCCCGAGGGAGCTGTGGGACAGCTGCACGTCGCGCACGTTCTCCTATGGCTTCGAAGGCGGCCGCGACTTCCCCGCGCTCGACACCACCATCCCCGCCGACCTGCTGCTGCGGATCGCAACGCTCGGCGCGGCTATCGGCATCACCGTGTATCCTTTTCGCAACCCACCCGGTCCCGAGCGCAAGGACGAACCAGATGCGCTCCCCTGACGGTCCCGCCGCCGCGGGCTGAGCCGCCACATTCGGCGCCGCCGCCTCCACGGGCCGAGCCGCCTGCACCTCCGCCGGCGCGTCCTGCGCCACCTGTTGCGGCTCCGCCGGTGCATACGCCGCCGCCTCCAGCGCCTCCGCCGGGGCCGCCGCGTGAGCCAGCACGTCCTGCGACTCCGCCTGCGCCCCCGCCGACGGCTGCTCCCGCGCGTCCAACGCCGCCCACGCCGCCCGTAGCCACGCCCGCCCCGCCACCTCCGCCGAGTCCGGCACCGAACCTGCGGCCGGGAACGCCGCCGTCAGCCGTGACACCCCCGCCTTCGTCGCCAGCGGCCTGGAACGCCGCCGCCCCCGGCTGGCGCGACGCCGCCCCATTCGCCGCCGGCCGCAAGCCCGTCGCCGCAGCCTTCCGCCGCGCCGACTCCCGCTCCGGGTGGACCGGCGCCGGGAGGCCGGCCGGGCGCTGGTGGCCCGCCGCCTGGCTCCCCGCAAGGCGGGCCCCCGCCGCGGGGTGCTCCCACCGCGCCGGCCGGGACGGTCGCGCCTGCTCCGGGAACCCCGCCGGCGCCACCCGCGCCTGCGGCCACCCAGACGCCGTCGCAGCAAGGAACGCCGTCCGGCAGCCCGACGCCCGGCGGACGTCCGGGGACGCCTCCAGGCGCTCCGGGTGCGCCGCCTCCAGCGGCAGGTCCCGGTGCTGCTGGACCGGGGCCGGGACCCGCCGGCGCGCCGCAGGCCGGTCCGGGCGCTGTGCCGCCCGCCGGACCCCCGGCCATGTCCAATCGGCCGCCGCCGCAGGTCACTGCGCCCATCCCGGCGCCGCCACCGCCGACGGCACAGCAGCTCACGCCGATCGCGCCGGGCGCGCCGATGGCTGGGCCGCAGCGGCTGGACGATTTCCGCGGCCAGCGCCGCGAGGTCCAGGAGGGCGGTCGCACGCTGATCTACGAGCCGGGACGCGTCATCGTGCGCGATCCGAGCGGCCAGTCCTTCGTGCGTCACGACGAGCTCGAGCGCTTCCGCTACGGCGCGCGTGACATCCGCGTGCAGCGGGAGGATCGCGGCGAGATGCGCACGGTGGTGATCCGCCCCGACGGTAGCCAGATCATCACGGTCACGGCCGCCGACGGCCGGCTGCTGCGCCGCATCCGCCGCGATATCGGCGGCCGCGAGATCATCATCATCGACAACGCCTATCGCGATCCCGCCGCGGTCGGCGGCTTCTATGTCGACCTGCCGCCGCCGGAGATCCGCATCCCCTACAACCGCTACATCGTCGACGCCGAGGAGGCGCCGCCGGATGTCATCTACGACACGCTGATCGCGCCACCGGTGGAGCGCGTCCAGCGCCGCTACTCGCTGGACGAGGTCCGCTACTCCCCGTCGGTGCGCCAGCTGATGCCGTCGATCGATCTCAACACGATCACCTTCGAAACCGGATCGTGGGAGATCGGTCCCGACCAGGTGGCGAAGCTGCAGGTCATCGCCGACGGCCTCAACCAGGCGATCCAGCGCAACCCGCGCGAGGTCTTCCTGATCGAAGGCCACACCGACGCGGTCGGCAACGAGACCGACAATTTGTCGCTCTCGGACCGCCGAGCCGAATCGGTCGCCACGCTGATGACGCAGCAGTTTGGCGTCCCCGCGGAGAATCTGACCTCGCAGGGCTATGGCGAGCAGTATCTGAAGGAGCAGACGCAGGGGCCGAGCCGCATCAACCGGCGCGTCACGGTCCGCCGCATCACGCCGCTGCTCAATGGCGGCCAGGCCGCGCTGCCGCCGCCGCCTCCGGGCGTGGCACCGCCGCGCTGAGGTTGCGCCAGATCTAAAAGTGAAAATGGCCGGGAGCGATCCCGGCCATTTTTGTAAGTGGCAATCCGTTTCGTCCTGTTCGGTGTCGTCCCCGCGAACGCGGGGACCCATACTCACAGGATCCAGTTTTGCGACGGCTGGAGCCGCAGCCGGCTCTCACCATGTCAGTCGGTGGATATGGGTCCCTGCGTTCGCAGGGACGACAGCGGTGGAGACGGCGCGGATTGCGCTCGACAGCTCCAACTCAGCTCTTGTCGTGGCCGAGCTGGAAGATCTCCGCGCCTTCCGATCCCGACAGCAGGCCCGTATCCGAATAGAGCTTCAGCTTGGTGCGGGTGTCGGTGATGTCGAGATTGCGCATCGTCAGCTGGCCGATGCGGTCGGCAGGCGTGAAGGCGGCGTCCTCGACCTTCTCCATGCTCAGCCGCTCCGGCTGGTAGGTCAGGTTGGGGCTCTCGGTGTTGAGGATCGAGTAGTCGTTGCCGCGGCGCAGCTCCAGGGTCACCTCACCGGTGACGGCGCGCGCTACCCAGCGCTGCGCGGTCTCGCGCAGCATCAGGGCCTGCGAATCGAACCAGCGGCCCTGATAGAGCAGGCGACCGAGGCGCATGCCGCTGATGCGGTACTGCTCGATCGTATCCTCGTTGTGGATGCCGGTGACGAGCCGCTCATAGGCGATGTGCAGCAGCGCCATGCCCGGCGCCTCGTAGATGCCGCGGCTCTTGGCCTCGATGATGCGGTTCTCGATCTGGTCGCTCATGCCGAGACCATGACGGCCGCCGATCGCGTTGGCCTCCAGGAACAGCGCCACGGGATCGCTGAAGGTCTGCCCGTTCAACGCGACCGGCTGCCCCTCCTCGAAGCGGACCACGACCGTCTCCGGCTTCACGGCGCAATCCTCGCGCCAGAACGGCACGCCCATGATCGGATTGACGATGCGGATGCCGCTGCTGAGGCTCTCGAGATCCTTGGCCTCGTGGGTGGCGCCGAGCAGATTGCTGTCCGTCGAATACGCCTTCTCGGCGCTCATCTTGTAATTGAAGCCGTTGGCGGTCAGGAACGCCGACATCTCGGCGCGGCCCCCGAGCTCGTCGATAAACTGCTGGTCGAGCCAGGGCTTGTAGATCTTGAGATTGGGATTGGTGAGCAGGCCGTAGCGGTAGAACCGCTCGATATCGTTGCCCTTGTAAGTCGAGCCGTCGCCCCAGATGTTGACGCCGTCCTCCTTCATCGCGGCGACCAGCATGGTGCCGGTGACGGCGCGGCCGAGCGGCGTGGTGTTGAAATAGGTGATGCCGCCGGTCGAGATGTGGAAGGCGCCCGACTGAATCGCGGCGATGCCCTCATGCACCAGCTGAGTGCGGCAATCCACGAGGCGCGCCTTCTCGGCCCCGAAGCCCACCGCCTTGCGCGGGATCTCGTCGTAGTCGGACTCATCGGGCTGCCCGAGATTGGCCGTGTAGGCAAAGCAGCGCGCGCCCTTCTGCTTCATCCAGAGCAGCGCGGCGCTGGTGTCGAGGCCGCCGGAAAAGGCGATGCCGACTTTCTCGCCCTTGGGCAGGCTTTTCAGGATCGTGGTCATGGGAGAGTCCAACCGTGTTTGTGGCTGCGCCGTTCAGAAATTCGGGCGCGAATAACAGATTTTGCGTTGCTGGGCACGCCTTTAATGGCGACTGAGCGTGACCGGCCCGCGCTCAGGCCGCGGGGCTGGTATCCGCCGTACGGCGGCCGAACAGCCGGCGCATCAGGCGGAAGCCCGGCCAGGCGAAGCGGGTCAGGGCGGCGTCGATGCCGGCGTCGGTGAGGCGGGTGGACGGCCAGCGGTAGATGTAGCCGTGCAGCAGCCAGATCACGATGAAGGTGACGAGGCCGGCGGCGGCGATGTCGGTGAGGAAGTGGCCGCCGAAGGCCATCCGCAACACCGAGGTGGCGAGGCCGAACAGGACAGCGGCGCCGTAGGCGACGGGCCGGATCGCCGGCGGCGTCAGCGCGGCCGGCGCCAGGGTCCAGAATGCGGTGGCACCCTCACCAGAGAAGAACGAGCAGTTGCGGCCGCAGCCGCCGCGCGGATCCCACCACGGCACGAACTGCATGTCGCCGCCGAACTCGGCCACGACAACCGGGCGCGGCCGGCCCCAATAGGATTTGAAGGTGAAATTGGTGAGCACGCCGGCCGAGAGCGACAAGGTCAGCAGCAGGAACGCCATGGTGCGGCCCTTCACCAGCAGGGGCCGGTCGGGACGGATGAGCTTCACCACCAGCGCAACGATGGACGGCAGCGCGATGCCCCAGGCGAGCCACATCGCGGCATCGCGCGCGAACGCGGCATAGCCGTCGAGCTTCAAGGGGAAGCTGCGCGTGCGCGGATCGTAGAACAGCGCGGCCAGCTTGAGATCGAGCTCGGGATAGACGCCGAACAGCACGCCGATGACGAGCGCGAGCGACAATGCGATGAAGAGGCCAGTCCGGTTCATGACGCGCGGTTTAGCGAAAGCAGGTGGCGATGGAAAGGCCGGCGGCTCAACGTGGCGATCCCGACGGCAATGGTGGCGGTGGCGGCAGACGCGGCGGCGGCTCGCGCCAGCGGCCGGCGTTGCGCCCGGCAATCAGCCAATAGACTAGTCCGCCGACGATGCCGGCGCCGGTCAGGATCTCGAGATGGCGGCGCACGATGCCTTCGAAGCGGAAGGTCTCGGGATCGAACGGGACGAGACCGAGATAGCAGGCTGCGCCGACCACCCCGCCGCCGATCGCATAAGCAACCACGCTGCGGATCGAGAACGCCTCGGTGATCAGTGAGATCAGCAGCGCCGGGATCAGCGCGAAGCCCGACACGAAGATGAAGCCGAAGCCGATGATGACCTCGAACGCGCCCTGATCGATCGGGCCGTTGCCGAGATCGGCGAACTCCGGAAACAGGATCGCGGTCACGACGATCAGCCCCGCGAGGAAGCACGCGCCGAGAAAGGCGAAAGCGATCACGAAGAGACGGCCAATCAGCGCCATGGCTTTAGACCCGTGTTACCCAAGCGAGGCCCCGCTTTCTTCGCCCGTCATGGCCCGGCTTGAGCCGGCCATCCATCATTCAGTCGATGAATTGATGGGTGGCCGGGTCAAGCCCGGGCATGACGATCTTGTTCGGAGATGCAGCCGCGATCAATCATCAATCCGTCATCGCCATCGCGCGCAGTGCCTGACGCTCCCGCGCGGACAGCTTCTCCGTCTCCGACTTCAACTGGCCGCAGGCGGCGAGGATGTCGCGGCCGCGCGGCGTGCGCACCGGCGAGGAGTAGCCGGCGTTGAAGACGTATTCGGAGAACTTCTCGATCTGCTCCCAGTCCGAGCACTCATAGGCCGAGCCGGGCCAGGGATTGAACGGGATCAAATTGATCTTGGCCGGGATGCCCTTGAGCAGCTTGACCAGCAGCCTGGCGTCATCGAGCGAATCGTTGACGCCCTTGAGCATCACATATTCGAAGGTGATGCGCCGCGCGTTGGAGGCGCCCGGGTAGTCGCGGCAGGCCTGCAGCAGCTCTTGGATCGGATATTTGCGATTCAGCGGCACCAGTTCGTTGCGCAGCTCGTCGCGCACGGCGTGCAGCGAGATCGCCAGCATCACGCCGATCTCCTCGCCGGCGCGCTTGATGTTCGGCACCACGCCCGAGGTCGACAGCGTGATCCGGCGGCGGGAGATGCCGATGCCCTCGTTGTCCGAGACGATCAGCAGCGCGTCGCGCACCGCATCGAAATTGTACAGCGGCTCGCCCATCCCCATCATGACGATGTTGGTGATCAGCCGGTTGCCGAGCGGGGTCTCGCGGTCGGCCCAGTCGTTCAACCGGTCGCGCGCCACCATGACCTGGCCCACGATCTCGCCCGCCGTGAGGTTGCGGACCAGCCGCTGCGTACCGGTATGGCAGAACGCGCAGTTCAGCGTGCAGCCGACCTGCGACGAGACGCACAAGGTGCCGCGATCGGTCTCGGGGATGTAGACGCACTCGACCTCGTGGGCCTTCTGCAGATCGTCGCCGCTCGGCAGCCGCAGCAGCCATTTGCGGGTGCCGTCGTTGGAAATCTGTTCGGCCACGACCTCGGGACGGTCGACCGTGAAACGTTCGGAAAGCGCGGTGCGCGTGTCCTTCGACACGGATGTCATCTCGTCGAACGACCTGGCGCCGCGGAAATAGATCCAGTGCCATAGTTGCTGTACCCGCATCTTCTGCTGCCGCTCGGGCACGCCGATGTCGCCGAGCCTGGCCGCCAGCTCCGCGCGCGACAGGCCGATCAGCGAAGGTTTCGCCGGCGGGACGTAGGTTTCGAGCGGAGTCTTTTCGAGGGGCGCGGAGGAATCGCGCAGCCCGGCAGTCGTTGCCATGTCGATGGGCCCAAAGTGCTGCCCGGCCGCGGCGGCCGAAGGCTTTCAGCGCGCATATATAACGATCCGGCCGGCAAATGCGACCCGCCCGGCGAGCGGTATCGGCGGCTGCCGTCTACCGGCGGCAATCCTGCGCGATGCGGTCGAGCGCCTGGGCCAGGCCCTTCATTGAGAACACGTCGGTGGTTTCCGTGCCCTTGACCGAGACGCCCTTGACCACCGCCTCGGGCGCCTTGCGCATGGCATCGACCATCCGCTCTTCCTCGGCGGCGTTCTTGATCCAGAGCCCGTCGCCCTGGGTATACATGGCGTAGGAGGCGCCGCCGACCTCCACCGCGGCGTCGGATCCGGGCTTCAGCGCATAGCCGATCATGATCGAGACCTCGTTGAAGACCTTCTCGGAGGGCCGCGTCGACACGAAGGCATAGGCAGGATCGCGCGGACGGTTGGGCGGATTGGTCTTGGAAGATGTCGGCTTGGCCAGCGCGAAGCAAACCTTCTTGCCGCCGGGCATCGCGGTATAGGCGCCCCAGCCGCCGAACTGTCCGATCAGCGTCGGTTCCGCCCCCCCGATATTCGGGACGGCTGGCTTCGGTTCCGATTTCGGTGCCGCCTTCGATTGCGGAGCGGCGGCCCTCGGCGCAGCGCTCTGTGCCGCAGCGAGGCTCGGTGCTCCGAACAGCAGCACGCTGCCGACCAGCGTTGTCAACAATCGCCCGAACAACATGATACGTTGAGTTCCCCCGCGACTTCGTTCCACCAATATTGTGACTGGAAAATGGCTCGGAATCGCTGATCCTTGGTCGCGATGGATAGCGGCTAAACGCTTCGCTTGCAAAGGCCGCAGACCTGGATTGTCCGGCGCTCCGCGTCCTCGAACCGGCGCCGCGCACATGCCGCGGCCTCATGATGATTGTGGCGCGGCGGCAAATCCGGCATGACGTTCCCAAAGCCGGACCTCCGATCCGGCACCAACGACCAAGGAGCGCCAATGAAAGCCATTCTCTGCTCGCAATTCTGCCAGCCCGACGATCTCGTCCTCACCGAGGTGCCCGATCCGGTGGCCGGTCCCGGCGAGGCTGTGATTGCGATCAAGGCGGCGGCGCTGAACTTCTTCGACATCCTGATGATCCAGGGCAAGTACCAGATCAAGCCGCCGTTCCCGTTCTCGCCGGGTGCGGAGGTCGCGGGTATCATCGAAAGCGTTGGCGATGGCGTCACCGACCTGAAGGTCGGCGACCGTGTCGTCGCCTCCTGCGGCCATAACGGCGCGCGCGAGAAGATCGCGCTGCCAGCAGCGTCGATCGTCAAGATTCCGGACAATCTCGATTTCGACCGCGCCGCCGGCATCATCATCATCTACGGCACTGCGCTGCATGCGCTGGAGGATCGGGCCAGTCCGAAGCCGGGCGAGACCTTGGCCGTGCTCGGCGCGGCCGGCGGCACCGGCCTTGCGGCGTGCGAGCTGGGCAAGCTGATGGGGTTGAAGGTCATCGCCTGTGCATCTTCGGACGAGAAGCTCGAATTCGCCAGGCAGCACGGCGCGACGCTGACGCTGAACTACGCCAAGGAGGATCTCAAGGAGGGGCTGCGGCGGCTCACCGACGGCAAGGGCGCCGACATCATCTTCGATCCCGTCGGTGGCACCTACGCCGAAGCCGCGCTGCGCTCGATCGCCTGGGAGGGCCGCTTCCTGGTGATCGGCTTCGCCGCCGGCGACATCCCGAAAATGCCGCTGAACCTCGCGCTGCTAAAGGGCTGTGATATCCGCGGCGTGTTCTGGGGCGCCTGGACCCGACTCAACCCCGCCAAGAACCGCGCCAACCTTGAAAAGCTCGTGCGGTGGACCGCAGAGGGCAAGCTGTCGTCGCATGTCGACCGCACCTTCCCGCTGGCGCAGACCGCCGATGCCTTGAAGGTGCTCGCCGGCCGCCAGGCGATGGGCAAGGTGATCCTGCACCCTTGAGGACGTGCGATGAAGGCGCCCGGGGTGCGTATCCCCGGGGTAGCCTCGCCCTGATCCGCGCAACCAAACCGAGCAGAGCCCTGCCTGCTCCGCGGACGGATTGCTCGAGCCGGCCCGAGGTCGCTGTGACGTCCTCGCGCTGCGAGGCGCCGCAAATTTGTTCTGCGGGTTGCCGCGCCGGCGTCACGGATTCGCAACCGGAAGCAGAAAATCCGAAAACGAGCGTTTCTTGGTTAACGCAACCGAGCCACATTGTGGCATGGTAAATTGTAGGGCTTGGCTGTTGTTATTTCGACGTTTCTGGATTTGGTGCGGTGCGATGTCGCACTCGCGTTGCCACAATCAGATCAAAATATTTCCAGAATCATGCCGGCTCTCGTCCACTTTTAGTCGGATTCAATTAGTCAATTAGTTGTCGGCAGTGGGGTGCCTCTGGCAATCGTGACGTGTCTCGAGCTTCTGACGGGCTTGGGACCAAAAGTATGTTGCGTGAAGTTGAGATGGGGATGAAGGCCATGGCTGAGCGGACGACGCGCGGGCGTTTCAACAACAGAACTCCTTCGGAGCCTGACTTCAGGCCTTTCCCCGATGAACTCCCTCAGGAGCGCCCACCGAACTATCGTTTCGGCCGGTCGACCCAGGACAACTATCCAAACGACGAATCGATGCCGATGTTCCTCTCTGAGTATGAGAGCGGCAATCAGATCGACAGCACGCATTTCGAGGACCAGTGGCCGGTGCGGACCCGCCGCGTGTCGGTCTCGTCCCGGATTCTTCTCGCCGTGGTGGCTGCGGCCGGCGTCGCGGTGCTCTTCGCGCTTGTCACCTCGGATGCGACGCGCGACCTGATCGCCAGTGCCAAGGCTTCCATCATCGGCGCCACGCCGGATCCTACGGCCCCGCCGCAGGCCACCAACACGCAGCTCACCGCGCGCGACATGCAGCTGAACGAGCCGGCGCGACTGCCGCCCGAGCCGCCGGCTGCTGCGGCGCCGGTGCAGACGGCAGCCGTGGCCCCGACGCGTGACGACATCGCCAACGCCTACCAGACAGCGCTGCAGAATCGTAGCGTGACGCAGCCCGCGCCGGTTGCAGCACCACCGAGCTTCGCCACGGCACCGTCCGCGCCGGCCCCGAGCGCGATGGAGCCATCCTCGATCAATTCGCCTGGCGCGGGATCGGCAATCGTTGCACCCGGCCTCGGCGCCGTGACCGCTGCTCCGCCGCCCGCGCAGGTCCGCCGGCTCGATCCCGACGAGCTCGCGGGCATCATGAAACGCGCCAAGAGCCTGCTGGCGGCGGGCGACATCCCGCCGGCGCGACTGCTGCTGGAGCGCGCCGCCGAGGCGCAAGAACCGGCCGCGGCGCTGATGCTTGCGCAGACCTACGATCCGCACGTGCTGGGAACGAAGGACATCCGCAACATCAATGCCGATCCGGCTGCGGCGCGCAACTGGTACCGCCGCGCCGCCCAGCTCGGCTCGACCGAAGCGCAGCGCAGGCTCGATCAGTTGCAGAACTGAACGCTCGTGACGGCAGCGATGCCGCCCCGTTTCATTTTTTTGTTTCACGCGTGATTTTCGAGTCCGTTCATGGGCGACGCCAGGTGAGACTTGGTGCTGCCCGCGTTCCGGCTCGTAAACATGTGCCAACCTTACATCGAGGGGGACAGATGCGACGTGTTGTTGGAGCGGCCGTAGCCGCAATGATGATGATAGCGTGCGGCTTTGCTGCCCACGCCGAGGAAGGCGAGTTCGACCCCGCCAAGGTGAGCGACAGCCTCAAGGCGATCTTCCAGTTCGGCTCGGTGCAGACCAAGCAGGCGCTGAACGCCAACACGGTGACGCTCATCACCGGCACCATCGGCGGCACCTATGTGCAGTTCGGCGCCGATCTGGCCTCGCTGCTCGATGACGGCAACAATCTGCGCGTCTTGCCGATCGTCGGCCGCGGCTCGGTCCAGAGCGTGGCCGACATCCTGTTCCTGCAGGGTGTCGATCTCGGCATCGTCCGAGCCGACACGCTCGACTATCTCGAGCGCAAGGGCTTCGCCAAGGACATCAAGCGGCAGTTCACCTACGTCACCAAGCTCTACAACGAGGAGATGCAGGTCATCGCGCCACGCGCGGTGCGCACGCTGCGTGACCTCGAAGGCCGCCGGGTCAGCGTCGACCTGCCGAATGGCGGCACCTTCGTCACGGCGCTGACGGTGTTCGAGCGGTTGGGCCTGCGCGCCAACTTCGCCTATATCGAGCAGCGCATCGCGATGGAGAAGCTGAAGCGCGGCGAGCTCGATGCCGTCATCGTGGTCGGCGGCAAGCCCTACAAGTCGGTCAGCACCTTCGTCAACGACGGGCGCTTCCATCTCGTCAACGTCGATTACGATCGACCGCTGCAGACCGACTACCTGCCGGCGACCCTGACCGCGAAGGACTATCCGAACCTGATCGCCGAGGGCGAGAAGGTCGACACGATCGCGGTGCCGGCCGTGCTCGCCGCCTATAATTGGGCGCCGAACACCGACCGCTATCGCAAGCTCGCGACCTTCGTCGATGCCTTCTTCACCAAATTCCCGGCATTCCAGAATCCGCCGTTCCATCCGAAGTGGAAGGAGGTCTCGCTGTCGGCGCCGCTGGCCGGCTGGCAGCGGCTGCCGTCCGCGAGCAAATGGCTGGAGAGCCATGCCATGGAAGGCGCACAGCGCGACCGCTTCGATGACTTCCTGAAGCAGAGCAGCGCCGGCAGGGCGATGCCGAGCGAGGCCGACCGCGAGGCGCTGTTCAAGCAGTACCAGGCCTGGGAGGCCGAGAAGACCGGCAGCGCCCGCGCCCAGGCGCGCGGCCAGCGCTGAGCTCGTAGCGTTCAACGAGGTCCCATCAGGAGAAAAGCCCCGCGAACGCGGGGCTTTTTGCTGTCGTTTGCCGTTGTGCCCTTCCGAGGCGCTGACTGCGGGAACCCGGCTTGCCGGCCCAAGCCGCCGTCAGCCGATATTCTCGCCGTCCTTCGCGACGTCAGCGTTCTTGTCTGCCGCCAGCCGCGCGAGTACGGCGCGGGCCGCGGCATGATGGTCGGGCGTGATGTTCGAGGCGACCATGCGGATGGCGGTGGCGAGCACCGCCGCGTCGTCGGTGAAGCCGAGGATGGGCAACACGTCAGGCATGAAGTCGAACGGCACGACGAAGTAGGCGATGGCGCCGAGCAGGGCGACCTGGACGTGCCGCGGTGTCTCCTTGTCGAAGGCGCAGTAATACGCCGCAAGCAGCTCCTCGGCGAACGGCAACCGCGCGACAACCGTCTTGAACTTGATCCAGAAACGGCGGCGAAGGGTCTCGCGATCCCGGGCCAGCCGCTCCGCGGGCTCGAAGCCAACGTTGTAGTCGGTCGCATCCGACATGATGTCCGATCTCCGGTTCCAGACGGCGCTGGAGGCGCGGTCCTCGCCCTCGGATGTGGTGATGGCGACGCCGGCCGCAAGGCGCGTGCCGTCGTCGCCAAGGCCTCAGCCGCGCATCGTCGCGGCGATCGCATTCATCGCCTTGGCGAGCTCGATGTCGCGCATGGTCACGCCGCCTGCGTCATGGGTCGTGAGGACCACCTCGACGGTGCGGTAGACGTTGCGCCACTCGGGATGATGGTCGTGCTTCTCGGCGACCAGCGCGACCCGGGTCATGAAGCCGAACGCTTCGTTGAAGTTCTTGAACGTGAAGGTGCGGGCGATGGCCTCGCGGCCCTCCAGCTCGGACCAGTCGGGAAGCTCCCGCAGGGCGGTGGCGCGTGCCTCCGCCGACAATCGTTGCGGCATCTCGATCTCCTCTTGTGGTGCAATCGACCGGACACGTGGCAGCGTCCGGGCGATTGCGGGGCTACCTCCGGCTGGATCGCGCCGGTGTCCGGTTGCCAAGACTAGCCGAAAACGCATCCCGATCAGAGCCTTGTCACAGGCGCCATGCCGGAGGGGCTCGGAACTGCCCCGATCCTGCGGTGGACTGGTGCGGTGGTAACCATGACGCAGATGTCACCCCGGGCGGACAAGAAATTTGCTACAGTTCAGCTCTATCGAAGGACGACGTGGCCAGACGAAGCCGCCGGTGGCGTCGCCCGGCCCTGGGACCACCGGAGGACGGAATCTGGTAGATACTCAGACCACGCCAGCGCAGCGCTCACGGATGCGCCCTGCCGTGTTCATCGTCATCGCCGGGATCCTCGCGGTCGTCGGCGCTTTGACGGGTGCCTACTATTTTGCGATGCGTCCCGTGGTGCTCAAGATCGCGGTCGGTCCGCCCAACAGCGACGACCTCAAGGTCGTCCAGGCCCTGACCCAGGCCTTTTCCCAGTCGCACGCCTCCGTCAGGCTGCGGCCGGTTCCGACCGAGGGCGCCGCCGAGAGCGCGCAGGCGCTGGCCGCCGCCAAGGTGGATCTTGCGATCGTGCGGGGTGACCTCGAGGTCCCAAAGAACGCACAGGCGGTAGCGACGCTGCGCAAGAACGTCGTCGTCCTCTGGGTGCCCTCGTCCGGCAAGGGCAAGAGCCGCAAGGGTGGCGCCAAGATCACGAAGATCTCGCAGCTCGCGGGCCACAAAGTCGGCATCATCGGCCGGACGCCGGCGAACGCGAACCTGCTGAAGGTCATCCTGCGCCAATATGGCGTCGACCCCGGCAAGGTCGAGATCGTCCAATTCCCGATCACCGAGGCCGCCGAAGCGGTCCGAAGCCAGAGGGCCGATGTCTATCTGGCGGCCGGTCCCATCAACAGCAAAATCACGGCGGATGCGATCGCCGCCGCTACCAAGGAGGGCGGCCCCCCCACCTTCCTGGCCATCGATTCCGCCGGAGCCATCGCACAGAACCATCCCGAATACGAGGCCACCGAGATTCCGGCCGGCGCGTTCGGCGGGGCGCCCGATCGCCCTGAAGATGAAGTGAAGACGATCAGCTTCAATCACCACATCGTGGCACGCAAGGGCCTCGCCGAATCGACGGTCTCGACGTTCACGCATCAGCTGTTCTCGGTGCGCCAGCAGCTGATGTCGGAATTTCCGCTTGCCGCCAAGATCGAGACGCCGGACACCGACAAGGACGCCGCGATCCCCGTCCATCCCGGCGCGGCGGCCTTCGTCGACGGCGAGGAGAAGACCTTCCTCGACCGCTACAGCGACTACATCTGGTGGAGCCTGATGGCGCTTTCGGCGATGGGCTCGGCCGGCGCGTGGTTCGCCGGCTATCTCAAGCGCGACGAACGCACCATCAACACCTCGCTGCGCGATCGTCTGCTGGAGATGATCACGATCGCGCGCAAGTGCGATTCGACCGAGGAGCTCGATCAGCTCCAGGCCGAGGCCGACGAGATCCTGCGCAACACGCTGACCTGCTTCGAGGACGGCGCGATCGAGCACGCGGCGTTGACCGCGTTCAACATCGCGCTCGAGCAGTTCCACAACGCGGTGGCCGATCGCAAGCTCATCCTGATGAGCATGCCCGCCAATCTGCAGCGCACCGGCGCGCAGTTGCGTGCCGCCGGCACCTGAGGTCTGCCACGCTCCCCTTGCGGCGGTGTCGCGCACTGCCCAAGACGCCGCGTGTAATTCCAGCGTCATCAATCTTTTCTAGGTCTGCCGGGCCGTGGCTCGCGCCTGCTCCCGCGCGCGATCCGACCAGGAGATCCGCATGACGCTTCGCATTCCTCGACCGCGCACAGCCCTGTCCCGCCGCCGCTTCCTGTCGACAGCCGCCGCAGCCGGCGTCACGACGCTGGCGATGCCCTATCTGAGCCGCGCCGCCGACCGGCCGCAGATCACGCATGGCGTGCAGTCCGGCGACGTTGGCATGGATGGCGGCGTGGTCTGGGCGCGTGCCGACCGGCCGTCGCAGATGCTGGTCGAGGTGGCGACCACCGAGTCGTTCAAGGACGCGCGTACGCTGCCTCCGGTCGCCGCACTTCCGGAAAGCGACTTCACGGCCAAGATGCTGATCGACGGTCTGCCCAGCGGCCAGGACATCTTCTACCGCGTCAAGTTTCGCGACCTTTCGCATGTCGCGGTCGAAAGCGAGGCCGCGCTTGGCCGCTTCCGCACCGCGCCCGGCAACAAGCGCGACGTCTCGTTCGTCTGGGGCGGCGACGTGGCGGGGCAGGGCTGGGGCATCAATCCCGACGATGGCGGCATGTTCACCTTCTCGACGATGAAGAAGCACCGCCCGGACTTCTTCCTGCATTCCGGCGACACCATCTATGCCGATGGCCCGATCAAGTCCGAGGTGAAGCTGCCGGACAACAAGGTGTGGAAGAACCTCACCGTGGAAGAGAAGGCGAAGGTCGCCGAAACGCTCGACGAGTTCCGTGCCGCTCACAAATACAATTTCCTCGACGAGAACGTCCGCGCCTTCAATGCCGAGGTGCCGATCTTCGTGCAGTGGGACGATCATGAGGTCACCAACAACTGGTCGGCCTCCAAGGAGCTGCCGGCCAGCTACAAGGAGCGCAACATCCAGCTGCTCGCGGCCCGCGCGGCGCGCGCCTTCCACGAGATGTATCCGATGCGCGAGAGCATCATCGAGCCGGGCCGAGTCTATCGCACCATCAACTATGGCCCGCATCTCGACGTGTTCGTGCTCGACGAGCGCAGCTACCGCGGCGCCAACGGTCCCAATCTCGAGGACAAATATGGTCCGGCGTCCTACTTCATCGGGCCGGAGCAGATGCGCTGGCTGAAGCAGGCGCTGCTCAATTCGCGCGCGACCTGGAAGGTGATCGCCTCCGACATGCCGCTCAGCATCATCGTCTATGACGACGCGGCCAACAAGAAGGGCTCGGAAGCGGTTGCCCAAGGGGACGGCCCGGCGCGCGGCCGCGAGCTCGAGATTGCCGAGATCCTGCGCTTCATCAAGACGGCGCCGATCCAGAACACGGTGTGGCTGACGGCGGACGTGCACTACGCGGCCGCGCACTATTACGATCCGAACAAGGCGCAGTTTCAGGACTTCGAGCCGTTCTGGGAGTTCGTCTCCGGTCCGCTGCATGCCGGCACGTTCGGTCCGAACGAGCTCGACAACACCTTCGGCCCCGAGGTGCGCTTCATCAAGGCGCCGGGCCTCGATAAGCAGAACCTGCCGCCATCGGCCGGCATGCAGTTCTTCGGCCACGTCAAGATCGAGGGCGCCACGGGCCAGATGACCGTGACCCTGCGCGATCGCGCCGACGTCGCGCTGTGGTCGACCACGCTCGATCCGAAGCTCGGCTGAGGTCTCGTTGTTCGGCGGCAAGACGATCGCGTGCTGCGACGGCAACTAGTCGCGTCGGCGCAGCACCGCCTCCAGCGCGTCGGTCGGGCAAGGCTTCGGCAGCCGTGGCCGGTCGGCGAACGCGGCCGGCACGCGGTCGGCGCCATAGCCGGTGGAGAAGGCGAAGGGAATGCCGAGCGCCGTTAGCCGCTCGGCAATCGCAAAGCTCTTTTCGCGGACCAGGCCGACATCGAGCAATGCGAATTGCGGGGCGCGCTCCGCGATCATGGCGAGCGCGGTCGCGACGTCGGCTGCGATCCTGATGTCGGGAACGCCGAGGTCGGTGATCGTGTCTTCCAATCCGAGCGCAATGATAGGGTCGTCTTCGACGACCAGCACATGTTGATAAAGCTCGGGCACGCTTGATTGCGAGCTGGTCATGGGATCTGCGGGTTCCAGGATGAGGGATGGGCGCCGCAGCCGGCGTCTCCTCTTGAGTGCGCTGGCGGGTTCCTGGAACCAAGGCAGCATATCAGAGTTCCTGTGTCGGTGCACTTGTGAACACAAGGAGCACGAATCACGCACATGCGTTGCGCGCGGGGGATGACGATGCTGAGCCAGGGTGTGACCACGCTGAACCGGGAACGGCCCCACAACAACCTGCTGCTGCGGCTGAGTCCGGCCGACTACGCGCTGATCTCGCCGTATCTGGTGGAGGACGAGGCAACGCCGAACGATCTGCTCTACAATCCCGGGGACGATGTGCAGATCGTGCATTTTCCCTGTGGGCCGGCGCTCACGTCCTATCTCGTCCCCAATGAGGACGGCCGCGACGTCGAGACCATCCTGGTCGGCCGCGAGGGCGCCGTCGGCGGCATCGTCAGCGAGGGCTTCCTGCCGGCCTATACGCGGATCGTCGTCAAGTTCGGCGGCCCGTTTGCACGGCTGCCACTGTCCCGCCTAGCGGCCGCCAAGCTGCAATCCAAGACGCTCCGCAACGTGTTCGCGCGCTACGCCGATTGCATGCTGGCACAGATGTTCCAGTCGACCGCCTGCAACGCGATTCATTCGATCGAGCAGCGGACGGCGAAGTGGATCGTGGCCGCGATGGACCGCACCGACGGCGAGCCGATCGTGCCGCTGACGCATGAGCAGCTGGCGACGCTGCTCGGCGTCGGCCGCAGCTATGTCAGCCGGGTCGTCCAGACCTTCCGAGCCGAGGGCATTCTCGAAACCCGCCGCGGCGCCTTCATGGTGCGCGACTTCGACGCGCTGAAGCGCCGCTCCTGCCTGTGCAACGAAGCCGTGAAGACCCATTTCGAGGAGGTCCTGCGCGGCGTCTATCCGACCGAGCAGGCCGCGACGGGCTGAGCCCGCAGGCGTTTTTTACTTTCCGCGCATAGACGCAGCCGACGGCTGTCAGCGCTGGTCCTCGTGGGATCGCCGGTCGGAGTGGTTGGTCTCGTCTTCTACCGCGCCGCCCGGAAGCGTGCGGTCGCGGAGGCGTTAGCCAGCCGCTCGGAAACCGCTCCTCGTTCCTGAAAGCAGTCATTGTTTTTTGGCATTTTCTGCCTATATTGCGCCGCAACGCGTGAGGTCTGCCCGGTCGATTGGCCGGGCTTCCTATTTGGGGCTGCCGGCCCCTGCCGCCGAACGAGTTTCGCGAGCGCGCGTCGTAAAGCTAACAGCTTGATTCGACTATAACAAAGCGCGCGCCCCGCCGGGGACAGAGCACGGGCTCTTGAGAAAGCTTAGAAGACACCGACCATGAATCTTCGCAACATCGCCATCATCGCCCACGTCGACCACGGCAAAACCACCCTGGTTGACCGTCTCCTGCAGCAGTCGGGTACCTTCCGCGAGAACCAGAAGGTTGCCGAGCGCGCCATGGACTCGAATGACCTGGAGCGCGAGCGCGGCATCACCATCCTGGCCAAGGCCGCCTCGGTGCAGTGGAAGGACACCCGCATCAACATCGTCGACACCCCCGGCCACGCCGATTTCGGCGGCGAGGTCGAGCGCATCCTGAACATGGTGGACGGCGCCCTGGTGCTGGTCGACGCCGCCGAGGGCCCGCTGCCGCAGACCAAGTTCGTGGTCTCCAAGGCGCTCAAGGTCGGCCTCAAGCCGATCGTCGTCATCAACAAGGTCGACCGTCCCGACGCCCGTCCGACCGAGGTCATCAACGAGGTGTTCGACCTGTTCGCCGCACTCGACGCGTCCGAGGAGCAGCTCGACTTCCCGATCCTGTACGGGTCGGCCAAGCAGGGTTGGATGGCCGAGAGCCCGGAAGGTCCGAAGGACGCCGGGATGCAGCCGCTGTTCGACCTGGTGCTGCGCCATGTGCCGGCGCCGTCGGTCGAAGAGGGGCCGTTCCGCATGATCGGCACCATCTTGGAGGCCAACAACTTCCTGGGGCGCATCATCACCGGCCGCATCACCTCGGGCAGCATCAAGCCCAACCAGGCCGTGAAGGTGCTGAACGCCGAGGGCAAGGTCGTCGAGCAGGGCCGTATTTCCAAAATTCTCGCGTTCCGCGGCATCGAGCGCGTGCCGCTCGACGAGGCCGAGGCCGGTGACATCGTCGCCATCGCAGGCCTGACCAAGGGCACCGTCGCCGACACGTTCTGCGATCCCTCGGTCGAGACTCCGCTCCCGGCGCAGCCGATAGACCCGCCAACCGTGTCGATGTCCTTCATCGTCAACAACTCGCCGCTGGCGGGCACCGAAGGCGACAAGGTCACGAGCCGCATGATTCGCGACCGCCTGCTGCGCGAGGCCGAGGGCAATGTCGCGCTGCGCGTGGTCGAATCCGCCGACAAGGACGCCATGGAAGTGTCGGGCCGTGGCGAATTGCAGCTCGCGATCCTGATCGAGACCATGCGCCGCGAAGGCTTCGAGCTGTCGGTGTCGCGTCCGCGCGTGGTGCTGCAGAAGGACGAGGCCACCGGCGCGTGGCTGGAGCCGATCGAGGAGGTCGTGATCGACGTCGACGAGGAGCATTCCGGCGTCGTCGTGCAGAAGATGAGCGAGCGCAAGTCCGAGATGATCGAGATGCGCCCGTCCGGCGGCAACCGCCTGCGGCTGGTGTTCTACGCGCCGACCCGCGGCCTGATCGGCTATCAGGGCGAGCTGCTGACGGACACCCGCGGTACCGCGATCATGAACCGCCTGTTCCACGGTTATGCCCCGTTCAAGGGCGAGATCGCCGGCCGCCGCAACGGCGTCCTGATCTCCAACGACCAGGGCGAGGCGGTGGCCTACGCGATGTTCAAGCTGGAGGACCGCGGCCCGATGATGATCGAGCCGGGCTGGAAGGTCTATCGCGGCATGATCGTCGGCGAGCACACCCGCGACAACGATCTCGAGATCAACGTGCTGAAGGGCAAGCAGCTCACCAACATCCGCACCACGTCGAAGGACGAGGCGGTCCGTTTGACGCCGCCGATCCGGATGACGCTGGAGAAGGCGCTGGCCTATATCGAGGACGACGAGCTGGTCGAGGTTACGCCGAAGTCGATCC
This sequence comes from Bradyrhizobium sp. SZCCHNR1043, assembly GCF_032489675.1. Taxonomy (NCBI): domain Bacteria; kingdom Pseudomonadati; phylum Pseudomonadota; class Alphaproteobacteria; order Hyphomicrobiales; family Nitrobacteraceae; genus Bradyrhizobium; species Bradyrhizobium sp. SZCCHNR1043. The sequence goes on along the minus strand of NZ_JAUEYN010000009.1, from coordinate 318,021 downwards.
GCCTGCGCAAGAAGCATCTCGATCCGAACGAGCGCAAGCGCGCCGAGAAACAGAAGGAAGCGGTGGCGTAATTTCCGCCCTCCATCCTCAAATGCGTCATGGCCGGGCTTGTCCCGGCCATCCACGTTTTGCGGCTTGCGAGGACGACGTGGATGCCCGGCACAAGGCCGGGCATGACGACGGAGTTGGATGAGCCAATGTCTTTCCCATCCTCCATCGACATCGCCATCATCGGCGCGGGTGCCGCGGGCCTCGGCGCCGCACATGCGCTGCAGGACAAGGGCGTCTCGTTCATCGTCCTGGAGGCCCTCGACCGCATCGGCGGCCGTGCTCACACCATCATGGCTTCGCCTGATGTCACCTTCGATCTCGGCTGCGGCTGGCTGCATTCGGCTGATCGCAACTCCTTCGTCGGCATCGCCGAGCGGCTTGCTTTCACGATCGACACCAGCCGGCCGCCCTGGCGCGACCAGGCCTATGACGCGGCATTTCCGCGCCACGAGCGCGAGGAGTTCTTGCGGGCGCTGGAGGCGTTCTTCACGCGCACCGCAGAGGCCGCCAAGAGTGGCCGCGATGCCCCGGCGAGCATCTGCCTGGAGCCCGGCAATCGCTGGAACGGCATGATCGATGCGATCTGCACCTATCTCAACGGCTGCGAGCTCGACCAGATGTCGCTGCTCGACTTCGAAGCCTATGAGGACACCGAGCTGAACTGGCGCGTTCGCCACGGCTATGGCGCGCTGGTCGCCGCCTATGGCGGGGGCCTGCCGATCGCCTTGAACTGCAACGTGACCCTGATCGATCACGGCGACAGGCGCATTCGCTTGACGACCTCGCGGGGCACGGTGACGGCCGACAAGGTCATCGTGACCGTGCCGACCAGTCTCATCGTCGACGAAGCGCTCCGCTTTTCGCCGGCCCTGCCGAGCAAGGTCGAAGCCGCCGCTGGCCTGCCGCTCGGTCTCGACAACAAGGTGACGCTGGCGCTCGACGGCTGGGAGCACCTGCCGAGGGATTCGGGCATGCGCGGCCGAAGCCACACCGCGCGGGTCGGCAGCTTCCAGCTGCGCCCGTTCGGCCAGCCCTGCATCGAAGGTTTTTATGGCGGCAGCTTCGCTCGCGAGATCGAAGTGGCGGGCGAGGGGGCCTTGGCGGCGCAGGCGATCGACGACATCGCGGCCCTGCTCGGCAACGACATCCGCAAGAGCCTCCGTCCGCTCGCCGAGTCCCGCTGGGGCGCCGACCCGTTCGCGCGCGGCGCCTATTCGCATGCACTGCCCGGACATGCCGACAAGCGCGCCGTGCTGGCCGCGCCGGTTGATGATCGGCTGTTCTTCGCCGGCGAGGCGACGCCCGTGGATTTCTTCTCGACCGCCCATGGCGCGCGCGACAGCGGCGAGCGCGCGGCGCGGGAAGCTCTGGCGTCAGTAACCAGGCGCTAGCACATCCACCGTCGTTGCGAGCACAGCGAGGCACTCCAGACTGTCACCGCGGTGGGATTTCTGGATCGCTTTCGCTGCGCTCGGGATGACCTGCCCCAATCAATGCGTCTCCCCCACCATCCGCAGAAACTCCCGTGCGGCCTGCGTCTGATGATGCTCTTTGTGGCGCAGGCTGTAGAAGTGCCGCTTGGGCAGCTCGATGTTGGCGACGGCGAGCAGCCCCGCCTTGACGGCGCGCATTGCCACCAGGCGCGACAGCACCGTGACGCCGGCGCCGGCTTCAACGGCGCCGCGCACGGCCTCGTTGGACGGCAGGTCGAACACCACATCGAGCTCGGCCGGGGTGATTCCGAAGCGGCCCAGCGCTGTTTCGAGCGCGGCGCGCGTGCCGGAGCCCTGCTCGCGCAACACCCAGCGTGCCGTCCTCAGGTCGCTGGTTGTCACCGACCTGCCGCGGCACAGCGGATGATCGATCGGGCCGACCAGCACCATGTCGTCCTCCGCGACCGGCTGGGCCGTGAGCACGGGATCGTCGACATCGCCCTCGACGAAGCCGAGATCGGCAGAGCCCTCGCGGACCTGGGTCGCAACCTGCTCGGTATTGCCGATCGATAGCTGCAGCTTGATCGCTGGATGCGCGGCATTGAAGCGGTGAATGAAGGCCGGCAGCCAATAGCCCGCGATGGTCTGGCTGGCCGCCAGCGCCAGCTGCCCCCGTTTCAGGCCGGCGAGATCGTTCAGCACGGTCTCGGCGGCGGCCGCGCGCGCCAGCACCGCCTTTGCTTCGACGAGAAACGCCTTCCCGGTCGCCGTGAGCACGATGCGGCGTCCGACGCGATCGAACAGCTTGGTCTCGTAGCGGGCTTCGAGCGCGGCCACAGCCGCCGATGTCGCCGACTGGGTCAAATTGAGGTCGCGGGCCGCCTGCGTGACGTGCTCGCGGGTCGCGACCGCCACGAAGATCCTGAGCTGTTCGAGCGTCACGTGCGTCCTATGTGGTCAGCTTCACCAGGGCCAGGCTCAAGCCTGCGATGAACAGGAAGGCGAGCAGGCCCAGCGCCAGCGGCCGCAGGCCCTTTGCCTTGAGCTTGGCGAAATCCGTTTCCAGTCCCATCGCGGCCAGCGCCATCGACAGCAGGAACGTGGTCGCCGTCACGATCACCGTCTTCATCTCGGCGGGTATGCTGATCACGCTGTTGAGGCCGACCAGCGCAATGAAGCCGAATACGAACCAGGGTAGCGGCGGCTGCGCATTGCTCCGGGTCTCGCCGCCATGGCGCGCACGCCGCGTTGCCAGCAGGCCGAGCGTGAGCACGACCGGCGCCAGCAGCATCACGCGGGCCAGCTTGGCGATGGTGCCGAACTCGCCGGCCTGCTGGCCCTGCTGAAACGCGGCCGCGACCACCTGGGCGATCTCGTGAATGGAGGCGCCGCTCCACAGGCCGAAGGCGTGCGCGTCGAGATGCAGCAGCGCCGGAAGCAGCGGATAGATGAACATTGCGATCGAGCCGAACACCGTGACGCAGGCCACCGCATAGGCGACGTCCTCGTCATGGGCGCGCGTGACCGTGTTGGTCGCGATCACGGCCGATGCGCCGCAGATCGAGGTGCCCGCGGCGATCAGCTCCGCCAGCTTGCGATCGATGCCGAGCAGCCGTCCCATCCACACCGTGAACACGAAGGTGCCGGTGAGGCTCAGCGCGATCACGGCGAGACCACGCGCGCCGACCTCGATGATCTGGGCGGCCGTCAGTTGCAGGCCGAGCAGGATGATCGCCAGCCGCAGCGCGCGGCGCATCGAGAAGGCGACGCCGGGCTTGGCTCGCGCCGGCGTGCCGATGACGTTATGCAGTGCCATCCCTGCCACGATCGCGAGGATCATCGGGCTGAACAGGCCGAGGCCCGGCACCAGGCGCAGCCCGAAGGCGCCGGCCGCGAGCGCCGCGGACAGCGCGAGCCCGGGCAGCAGCGTCGGTGCCCCCGGCGTCGCAGGCGCGTGGGCAGGTCGATGATGAATGGCAACGGGCGCATCGGCGATCAGATCATGCGACGGGGCAGCCATGGAAAACTCTCCCAAACAGGGTCTGGAGAGGAGAATTTCATGCTGCTATCAATCGATCCAACAGATTATATCGTATATATCATTCGATCAAATCGATCAATTCCTGGCTCGCTCCCGCGTCTCACCCGCGGATCGGATCACGACTCCAGCACCCGCCTCCGGAGCTCGGCATCGGGCACGAAGCAGGATTCGTATTTGCCGAAGATGCGGTAGCGGTTGCGCGCGACCAGGCTGTAGACCGCATCGCGCAGCGGCTTCGGGATGGCGCGCAGCGCGCGCGTCCAGCCCCAGCCCGGCAGGCTCGACAATACGGTCAGCGCAGCATCGGATTTCAGATGCGCCTTGCCGCCATGCACCACCGCATTGGTGTCGGGCTCCTGGGGATCGATGCCGAAGGCCTGCGCCAACCGGGTGCCGTAAGGCGACTGGATCGGCGTGAAGCGGAAGCGCTTTGCGGTGTCGCGCGCGATCACGAACTGCACCCAGCGGGAGCAGAACACGCAGACGCCGTCGTAGAGGATCACGTCGTCGTCGGGCCAGTGGGTCATCATCGATTGTCCATCATGAGCAGCGCGACCAGCATCAGCACGATCGCTGGTCCCGTCTTCACCAGCGCTCCGAGCGGCTCGAGCCAGAGGTCGGGCGTGAGGATCGCGCAGCCGAGCATGTAGCCGAGCGAGACGAGGATGCCGGCGGCGAGCCCGAATGCTGCGGTTCTGCGGAACGCGATCAATACGCCGACCGAGATGTCCACCATGCTGGTGATCGCCGCAAACGGGACGGCGAACCAGTCGGGCCAGCCGCGCGTGGTCAGGATCGCCGTGGTCGCGGGGAACGAGACCAACAGTGCGATGCTGCCGGACGCGACCCAGAACAACACCAAGCCGGCAATGATCAGCGCCTTGATCAGGAACAGGCGTGCGAACCATTTGTCCTGAATGGTGGCGCCATGCGTGCCCACGGCGTCGTCCAGCGTCGTCGGGGTAATGACGGTTGCCGCGATCCACGGGTCCGGATCGCCACGTACGCCCCTGCGCAATTCGGCGATCGCCGTGGTGCGCATCGGCGGCATCCAGCCGAGCCGGCTGCAGAGGTCACCGGCGAAAGCGCCGAGATTGATCAGCGGCGCGGGCACGGCAACGCGTGGCCAATCCATTGTGCCGAAACTGCGCCGAAACGCACCGAGCACGTCGCCAAGCGTCGCCGCCTCGGGCTGCATCAGGTCCCAGCTCACCGCGCGCGTCGCCTCGTCATCGATCGGCCGCATCGCGAGCCAGGCGATGGTCGCGGCGATGTCCGCGACCGCCACCGGCTGGAACGGTGTCGCCGCAACCTTCGCCGGCAGGTCGACCGGAAGCGCTGCCAGCGCGCGGACCATCGCGCTGCCGCCATAGGCCGATGGCGCGATCACGAAGCCCGGGCGCAGGATGGCGTAGGGAATGTCTGAGGATGCAATCAACTGCTCCGCCTCACGCTTGGTGGTCGCGAAGGCGGTGCGATCCTCATCGGCCGTGCCGGGGATCGAGATGTGGATGAAGCGCATGCGACGGCCGCAGGCCGTGATCGCTGCGAGCACGCGCGCGACGAACTCACGATGCACGGCCGTAGTGTCGCTGCCCGGGCCATCCTGCAGCACGCCGAGGCAGTTGACGACGACATCGATCTCGTGAGCGCGGATCAGACTCGCCAGAGCCGGCGCATCGAGCGCCATGATCGGCAGCTCGATGTCGAACGGTGACACGCGTTGTGATGGCGAGAACGCGCGCGCCACACCGACCGTCGCACAGCCACGCTGGCGCAGATCGTCGGTGATGAAGCGCCCGATCAGGCCGGAAGCGCCAAGCACAAGGATGCGGGGGTTGGTCGACGTGATCATGCGCGTCTCGTCAGAACGGCTTTGCGATCATCAGCCAGAGAATGGCCATGACCGCGCCGAAACCGGGGATGCCACACAGGAACCAGCGGCGGAAGACGATGAAGTAGCGCGGCGGCAGCTCCTCGGCGCCGACGTCCGCGAGGCGCGCCAGGTCGCGCAGCTCGATCTGCATGAAGATCACCGGCACCCAGAACAGCCCGGCGACCGCGTAGAGCGCGAGCGAGGTGAGCAGCCAGCCGTCAGTCACAGCGGTCGACGACAGCCACATCAGCGTGCCGCCCGTGACCGGCTGCAGCAACACCGCGGACAATGTGAAGAGCATGTCGGCGATCACGACCACGCCGGCGGTGCGAGCGATGAACGCGGCCTCGCCACTCAGATGCGCCATCAGCATGAAGAATGCGATCCCCGTGCCGGTGCCGAGAATGACGATGGCGCCGAGCACGTGCAGATATTTGACCAGGAAATACAGCGTCATCGTGTCCTGCTAGTTCGGCGGCACCGGATGCGTCGATCGACGTGTCGTTGTCAGCGCCCTCGACAGCAAATCCGCCGCCAGTGCCACGCCGTCGTCGTGCTCGATCATCCAATGCCCCTCCTCGCCGGAAGGTGGCAACAGGTTGAAGCCCGCCTGGCCTCCAGCCGACGTGAAGGCATCCGCAAGCCGACGCGAAAGCGGTGGTGGAAAGTAGCTGTCATTGGCCGCAACCAGCCACGTGACCGGCGCGCGCGCGCCGCGTCCGAATGCGCGGGCCGTATCAAGCAGGCGCGCCTCTGCACAGACACGCCCGGGCACGTCGTCGGCATGCCCGCCACGGCCGGGCGCGAACACGACGATTGCTGAGACGATCTGCGGCGGCTGATCGGCGAGTGCCAGCGCGCCCCAGCCGCCGGCCGAATGGCCGATGATGACGGCGCCGCCCTTCGCGGCGAACGGCTGCTCGCGCATGTCCGCGAGCGCGCGCAAAATCTGCGCCGCCGTCGCGCGTCCTGCTCTCTCGTAGTCCGCGTCGGCGCAGCCGCCCTGGTCTTCGACGTAGGGACCGCCCGTGCGGCCGTGCCCGAGCCGCTCCGGGACCAGCACGGCATAGCCCCGCCCCACCAGGAGACGCGCCAGCGCCGTGTAGGTGGGCTGCGGCAGCTGTGCCCGCCACAGCGGATTCTGCGTCGAGGCATGCGCGATCACGGCCAGCGGAAACGGCCCGTGGCCGGCAGGCCGATAGAGGATCGCATGCGCGGGAATTTCGGTCTTGATGGACGGTATCAGCCATTGCTGCCGGCGCGCCGGCTCGGCTTCGGGCGACGCGGGACCGAACGGCTGTGCCGTTGCGTCGGCTGCCGACAGGACGAGCAGTGCGAGCAACCATGAGACGCAGCGAAGCAGCACCATTCAGCCGAACGAGAAGATGTTGAGCTTGCGCCACACTAGCCCACGCCGCGGCCGGTCAGATGCAGTTTTTCCCGCGACGTATGAAACAGCGGTGACAGGACACCACCGGCGCCCGACAATGTTGCGAAATTGTCCCTTTTCGGCACAGCTTTCCGCCACGGTGATGCCGAAAGTCCACAGGTTAACCGATCTTTAACGTGGCACCTTGAAGGCGGACCGCCGACTTGCTTTGATCTCGTCATGAGCACAACCCTGATCGAAGTCCGTCCGGCCAAGGCTGCAGATGCGGCTGCGGTGGCGTCAGCCCATGATGAAGCCTGGCGTTCCGCCTACCAGGGGATCATCCCTGGCGCAGAGCTGGAGAAGCTGATCAACCGGCGCGGCCCCCAATGGTGGGACAGCGCGATCCGCAAAGGCAGCCGCGTCAGCGTGCTGGTGTTCAACGACAAGGTCGCAGGCTATGCGAATTACGGCCGCAATCGCGCCCGCAGCCTGCATTTTGACGGAGAAGTCTACGAGCTTTATCTGCGACCGGAATTTCAGGGGCTGGGGTTCGGTCGCCGGCTCTTTCAGTCCGCCAAGCGCGACCTCGCGCAGAGCGGCCTGAAGAGCATGGTGGTGTGGGCGTTGTCCGACAACGATCCCGCCACCGAGTTCTACCGCGCATTGGGCGGCCGCATGGTCGCGCGGTCGTCGGAGCGCTTCGGGCCGAAGTCGCTCGACAAGGTCGCCTTTGCCTGGACCAACTGAGCCTGGACCGGCTGTGCTCTGTGCGCGTTAGGCGTTAACGCGCCCTCGAATTGAACTGAAAGTGTTGGCCTGAGGTAGCTGTTGCGCAGCCGCGATTTTTTTGCGACTGCGAATGCCCGCGCTCATTCCACGGGCGTCCGACCCTGAAACGTTCAAGTTCTACGGAGCATCCATGCGCATCGACGCCATCCCGATCGGGAAAGATCCGCCGCGCGAGGTCAACGTCGTCATCGAAGTGCCGGTCGGCGGCGAGCCGATCAAGTACGAGCTCGACAAGGAAGCCGGCACGCTGTTCGTCGACCGCTTCCTCTATACGGCGATGCGCTACCCCGGCAATTACGGCTTCATCCCGCACACGCTGTCCAACGACGGCGATCCCTGCGACGTGCTGGTGGCCAACACCCGCGCGATCGTGCCCGGCGCGGTCATGAGCGTGCGCCCGGTCGGCGTGCTGCTGATGGAGGACGAGGCTGGCGGCGATGAGAAGATCATCGCGGTGCCGTCCTCGAAGCTGACCCAGCGCTACGACAAGGTCCGCACCTATTCGGACCTGCCGGACATTACGCTGCAGCAGATCCAGCACTTCTACGAGCACTACAAGGATCTCGAGCCCGGCAAGTGGGTGAAGGTGCTACGTTGGGGCAATGCCGACGACGCCCACCAGCTGATCGCCGAGGGCATCGCGCGCGCCAAGGCCGCGAAGAAGTGAAAACAATTGACGTCATTCCGGGGCAGCCGCGCAGCGGCTGAACCCGGAATGACGCAGGTGGTTACACCGCCGGCTTCGGCAGCCCGGCAATGGCGCAGGCGGCGCGCAGTGTGTTGACCAAGAGGCACGCGACCGTCATCTGGCCGACGCCGCCGGGCACCGGCGTGATCGCGCCGGCGACCTCCGCCACTTCTGCATAGGCGACGTCGCCGACCAGCTTCGTCTTGCCGTCAGCTGTTGGGATACGGTTGATGCCGACGTCGATCACGGTCGCGCCGGGCTTGATCCAGTCGCGTTTCACCATCTCCGGGCGCCCGACGGCGGCATAGACCAGATCGGCGCGCGCAGTGAGCGCCGGCAGGTCGCGCGAGCGCGAATGCGCGATCGTCACCGTGGCGTTCTCGTTGAGGAGCAGCTGCACCAGCGGACGGCCGACCAGGTTGGAGCGGCCGATCACGATCGCGTTCATGCCCTCCAGCGAGCCGTGCACGGTCTTGCTGAGGATGATGCAGCCGAGCGGCGTGCACGGCGCCAGCGCCGGCTGGCCGCCGGCGAGACGGCCGGCATTGTGCGGATGCAGACCGTCGACGTCCTTGGCCGGATCGATGGCGTTGATGACGGCCTCGGTCTCCAGCCCCTTCGGCAGCGGCAGTTGCACCAGGATGCCGTGCACGGCGGGATCGCGGTTGAGCTTGCCGATCAAGGCCAGCAGCTCGTCCTGCGAAACGTCGGCCGGCAGCTTGTGCTCGAACGAGGCCATGCCGGCGGCCTGGGTCTGGGTGTGCTTGCTGCGGACATAGACCTCGGACGCCGGATCGTTGCCGACCAGCACGACGGCGAGGCCGGGTGTCAGGCCATGGTCGCGCTTGACCCGCTCGACCTCACGGGCGACCTGCGCGCGCAGGTCGGCTGCAATGATCTTTCCGTCGATGATGCGCGCGGTCATTTTGCTCTATCCTCGGTTCAAAGGCTGTTCATCGAGCAAGATGCTGGCCGCGTGCACCCACCCTCCCCTGGAGGGGGAGGGTCGATCGCACGCGAAGCGGGCGAGCGGGGTGGGGTGAAGCCACGGATGCCGGTGCCGGTGGAGAGATCACCCCACCCCGCCTCACGCTCGCTTCGCTCACCGTGAGGCGACCCTCCCCCTCCAGGGGAGGGTGAAGATCGCCGCTTGCGAAGCCGAAAGGCCTCGGCTCGCGCTTCTTGCGTCTATTCTCGTTGTTTCCGGGTCGGCTTATGGGCTGCGGTGAGGTCGCGCAAGGCCTGATCGAGCGCCGACGGATCGCCGTCGATGGCGACCTGTTTCAGCCGTGACGTCGCGCCAGAGGTGATTCGCACCGAGGCCTTGGTGACGCCGATCGCCTTGGCCAGCAGCTCGGTCACGGCGCGATTCGCCTCGCCGCCATCGGCGATCGCGCGCACCCGGACCTTCAGCACATTGCGGCCGTCGGACAGCGTCTCGACCCCATCGACGGCGTCCCGGCCGCCGCGTGGGGTCACCCGCAATGCGAGGGTGACGCCGCCCTTCGAACATCGCCAAGGGACCATCGATAGGGACCCTCGATCCGAATCAGCAGCAGACCTGAGTTGACGCAAGCAGCACCCTTGAATCCCGCGCGTCTACGTCAGTGCGTGCAGGCGCTAGACAAACAGACCCTGAAGCGCCGGGATGATCACGAACCGGATGAACTGGATGAGGATGAAGAGAACGAGAAACGAAAGGTCCAACGCTCCGGCAGGAGGCACGAAGCGCCGAATCTGTCGGAGCGCGGGCTCTGTCAGAGCATCAAGCGTGTAAAGCACCTGTCGGACCAAGTCGTTCCGGACGTTGATGACGCTGAACGCGACCAGCCAGGACATGATTGCCGCAACGACCAGGATGAACACGTAGAGGCCGAGAAGCCAGTCAACGAAGTCTAAGAGGCGTATCATCCGGGGTTCCTGGAACGAGATATCACCCGGTTAGATATCTGTTCCCTCCCGCGCAAACAAGGGAAGGTGCCCGTCAAGGCTAACAGGCGATGTGACCGTTCTTGACTTGACCAGGGCACCGACTGTAAATGGCGCCCGATCTGCCGGCCGCCTGTTCCCAACATCAAAGCGGTCGTGTTACGGGGCCATAGCTCAGCTGGGAGAGCGCGTCGTTCGCAATGACGAGGTCGGCGGTTCGATCCCGCCTGGCTCCACCACGCTTCGCCTTTCAGGCTACGCGTGGCGCAGCCACGCAATGCCTGAAAGGCGAAGCGTGGTGCCCGGCGTAGCCTCTTGGCGAAGCCGGGCTGAAGTCTGAACATTCCAAGCCAATCGATTGATCAGGACGCCCGTCCTACTCCGCCGCCTCGGCCATCGCCGCCACCGGCTCGCGCGCCAGCCAGCCATCCAGAAAATGTGCCAGCCAGGCCCGCTCGGCGGCATCATGCACGGCGCGACCCTCGAAATGATGGTGGCGCAGACGGGCGCCGGGGGTGTCCAGCCGGGCATGACCGCGGGTGGTCCAGCGGCACATCATCGCGTAGGTCACGTCGGGGTGGAACTGCAGCCCGGTGGCGTTCTGGTATTGATAGGCCTGCACCGGAAAGTCGCCGCCCTCGGCGAGCAGATCGGCGCCATCAGGCAGATCGAAGCCCTCGCGGTGCCAGTGATAGACGTGATCAGGCCAATGCGGGCAAAGCCTGCGCCCGGCCCGGGTCGGGCGGATCGGATAATAGCCGATCTCGGCGCGCCCCTCTGGATGCGGCGTAACCGGCGCGCCGAGCTGGATCGCCAGCATCTGCGCGCCCAGGCAGATCCCGAGAAAGGGACGCTGCTCCCGCAGCGGCACCTCGATCCAGTCGATCTCGCGGCGGACGAAGTCGTCCGGATCGTTCGCGCTCATCGGACCGCCGAAAATAACGGCACCCGCATGCCCATCGAGCGTCTCCGGCAGCGGATCACCGAACCGCGGCCGGCGGAGGTCGAGCGGATAGCCGCGGGCGCGCAGGGCGTTGCCCACGCGGCCAGGGCTCGATGTTTCCTGATGCAGGATGATGAGGACGGGCCGCTGCGGCGCAGCCGCCGGGGCCAGCTTCGAGTAGAGATGCCGAACGTCCGCCTGGGTCCCGTTCGGATGGAGCGAAGGGTCTTGCCTGAGCATCACCTGGCGATCATAGCTAAGCAAAGGTTAACGGCGCGTGAGCGAGCGCACATTGCAAAGCAAGCGCCGGGCCAGCGCGATCAGGTCCGCTTCAGCTGCAGCCGGCCGACCGCGGCGAGGATGAAGCCGCGCGGGAACCAGCGCAGCATGAACGGCACGATCTTGATGCCGAGCCCGGGCAGCACCACGCGCTTGTCGGCCATCAGGCCGCGATAGCCGGCTTCCGCCACGGCCTTGGGCGAGACGTTGAGGATCACCGAATCCACGCCCGGCTTGAAGCCGGCGCGGTCTTGGAATTCCGACGGCACCGGACCGGGACACAGCACCGTGACCCGGACGCCATGCGGCGCCAGCTCCTTGCGCAGCGCCTCGGTGAACGAGATCACATAGGCCTTCGAGGCGTAATAGACCGCCATGCCAGGCCCCGGCAGGAACCCGGCCACCGATCCCAGATTGAGGATGCCGCCCTTGTTGCGGATCAACTGGTCGGAAAAGCGCAGCGACAGCTCGGTCAGGGCGCGGACGTTCACCGAGATCATGTCGAGCTGCTCGGTGCGGTCGAGCTGCACCGCCTTGCCGAACAGGCCGAAGCCGGCGTTGTTGACGAGATATTGCAGCTCCAGGCCGGCAGCCGACAGCGCAGCCTCGATGGTCGCGCCGGCGTCGGGGGAGGTGAGGTCACAGGGGATCACCAGCGGCGCCGGGCCGCCCTTGGCGGCGATCTCCTGCGCCAGCGCCTCGAGCCGGTCTTCGCGCCGGGCCGTCAATACGAGCCGGTGCCCGTTCGCGGCAAACACGCGCGCCAATTCGCTGCCGATTCCGGCAGAGGCACCCGTTACGAGCGTGACACGTTCACCCACGATCCCTGCTCTTCGATCACAATTTGCACATCATCCAATTGCGGCGGACGAGAGCATAGTGGGACGGGAACATGCAAGACACCGCGATGCATGGCCTTGCGCTGGATTGCGGCAATAGCCTCAGATTCACATGGATTTACATGAACGGGGGTGTCCGGAACAAAATTAAAGTTTGTTCATCTCCGCATGAAGTCGGTTCCACCCGGAGCGACGCGGTTCAAGCCGGGGCGCCGGACTTGCGCGCCGCCACCCGGTGCTTGAGGTCGAGGCGGTCATGCGTGGAGACGCCGAGCAGCTCCGAGGCGCGCCAGACCACATTGTCCTCGAATTCGGTCACCTTGCCGTCGGCGTAGACCAGCTCCCACATCATCTCGACGATGCGCAGGCGGCCGGCTTCGTCGACCTCGCGCATGATGACGCTGGTGAAGCGATAGAGATCGACCGCGTCGCCCTCCGCCAGCATGGCTTGCGCGATCAGCCGGTCGGCGCTGCCGGGATCGAGCCCGAAGCGCCGCTCGATCAGGCCGTGCAGCTTGCGACGCTCGATCTGGCTCGGCTCGCCGTCCAGCGAGATGACGTGGATCAGCAGGGCCGTCGCCGCGAGCTGATAGCCATTGTCGTCGAACGCCGGGGTCTGCTGCGGCGAAACGACGTCAGCGATGAATTGGCGCAGTCCTTCGAGCATGGAATCCTTCGCTGTAAGATACGTAGCGGATCGCAAACCGGCCGGCGAATGCTCATTATATGCAAATGCCACGCTGCGCCGACAATCCGCTGCGACCTTTGGACTGCATGACATTTCGGTAAGCCTCAGGGTATTTCGTACACCATCATGCGGTCGGCGATGCCGCGCAGCGCGGCGTGCTTCTGGATGGGCGCGATCTTCGCGCTCCGCAGGATGTCGGCAACGCCGGGGCTCTCGATCACGGGCGCGGTGAGATGGATCTCCTGCGCGGTCGACAGGCTCTGCACGCGCGACGCGATGTTGACGGTCTGGCCGAAATAGTCCTGGCGGTCGTTCAACATCACCGCGAGGCACGGCCCCTCGTGGATGCCGATCTTGACCACGAGATCCTCGGTTCCGCGCTCGGCATTGAGCCGCTGCATCGCCGCGCGCATGCGCAGGCCCGCGGACAGCGCATGCTCGGGCTGGATGAAGGTCGCCATCACGGCATCGCCGATGGTCTTCACCACCGCGCCCTTCTCGGCATTGATGATCTCCAGCAGCGCGCGGAAATGCGCGCGCACCAGGTCGAAGGCCGCGAGATCGCCGACGCGCTCATACAGCGCCGTCGAGCTTTTGAGGTCGGTGAACAGGAAGGTGAGAGAGGTGATCTTCAGCCGCTGGTCGATGTTGAGATTGTCCGCCTTGAACACGTCGCGAAAGGTCTGGTTGGACAATATGCGCTTGGCGGTCAGGAAAGGCCGGCGCTTGCCGAGGAGACGGTGGAGCGCATCGCCGGCAACGAAGACGGTCGGCAGCGTCCGTACGCCGGCCTGATTGTCGAGCGCCAGTCGCAGCGGGCCTGGACGCAACGTGATCGATCCGGTCGGAGGATGCGCCCTGTTGAATAGCAGTCCGAGCTGCTGGCGCTCCCTGGTGGGCTCGCCCTGAACGTCGATGAAATGCGCAGAATGCGTCACCGGTTCGAAGATGATGATGAAATCGGATGGGAGCTGCAGTGAGAGCACGGCCTTCTCACCGGCTGGCAGCTCGAGCGCATCAAGCGTCACTTCTTCGCTGAGCGAGGCAAAAGACTCCCGGTCGAGGTCGATCCCGGAACTCCAGAAGACCTGCTTGTAATACTCCCAGAGCGGCAGCGTGTTCGGATCGTGAGCGGCGATGCTCCTGACCTTGGAGCTCACGGTGAAAGCAACTTCGACCTGCTCGTCGATGGAAGGCTCGTAGCCGCAAGCGCATAGTCCGCAATGGTAATCGTCATGGCGGAGAGATTTCAGCGTGGCGTGCGCATCCAGCACGCCGCTGCAGCCAGGACAGAGCACGTTCCAGGTCAGATCGAACAAGCCGATCCGTGCAGCATGCAGGAACCCGGAAATAACCCGTTCCTCATCGAGACCGGCGCGCGCCGAGAACTCCAGGGCATTGATACGGTTGAGTTCGTGATCTTCACCCGCCTCAATCAACCGTGTGATCGCGTCCGCAACGGCCGGATCGGCGGTCTGCTTCAGAACCGAAAGCTGGGCCTGGATGTCGCTCATGGCGTGTTAAGATGGTGCCTAGCAAACCCACAAGCAAGAGACGAAGCGATGGCCCGGCCGCCGCCGGGATCAGACGCCCGCCCTGGGCGTGAGCTTGAACAGCGGCGAGCGATCCGGCTGGGTCGTGACCACGCCGACCGGCATCACGGGTGCGGCGTCGAGCATTTCGATGTCGAAGGCCGCCACCAGCCGTGCCAGCGCCAGCACCGCCTCGGTCAGGGCGAAATGAGCCCCGATGCAGACCCGCGCGCCCGCTCCGAACGGCAGATAGGCAAAGCGCTCCGGCGGCGGCGCGCCCGGCATGAAGCGATCCGGTATGAAGGCGTTGGGCGTTTGCCACAGCCTCTCGTGCCGGTGCAGCAGCCAGGGCGAGATCAGCACGACGTCGCCGCGCTTCACCTGGAACTCGGCGATACGGTCCGGCCCGCTTGCGGCGCGCGCAATCAGGAAGGCGGGCGGATAAAGCCGCAGCGTTTCGTCGATCACCGCGCGTGTGAATGGCAACTGATCCGGATTGCTCAGATCCGTCGCGGCGCGCGCCTCCTGCGCCAGCCTGTCCTGATTGGCTGGGTCGAGCGCGATGAGATACAGCGCCCAGAACAGCGCCGTCGCGGTCGTCTCGTGCCCGGCGAGGATCATGGTCGCGACCTCGTCGGCGAGCTGCGCATCGGTGAACGCAGCGCCCGTTTCCGGATCGCGTGCCGCGCCCATCAGGTCGAACAGGTCGCGCGGCGGCGCATCCTCCAGCTTGCCGGCCGCGCGCCGCTCGGCCATCAGCATGGCGACGAAGGCGGTCCAGCGCTTGCGGAAGCGTCGGCGCGCGAAGTCGCGCGGCGTCGGCCAGGACAGCGGCAACACGATGTCGAGCAGATGCGGGCTGGCCAGCCGCGCGCCATACTCGTAGACGAAATCGCGCAGGGTGGCGCCGTGCCGGCCCATCTCGAACGAGAACATCGTGCGGCCGGCGATGTCGAGCGTCATGCGCTGCATGATCTCGCGCAGGTCGAGCGGCTGACCGCATTGCTCTCTCAGCCGGACAACGGTCTCGTCGGTCACCGCGACCATGTGCGGAACGAGGCCGGAAACGGCGCGCGGCGTGAAAGCCGGCGCCAAGGTGCGGCGCTGGTGCTTCCACGCCTTGCCTTCGGCGATCAGCAGCCCCTCGCCGAGCACTGGACGCAGCACGCGGATGGCGCCGACGGTGCGGACGTAGTTCTCCCAATTGTCGACCAGCACATGCTTGATGGTATCAGGCGTATTGAGAATGTAGCTGGAGCTGCCGAAGAAGCGGCCGCGGATGATGTCGTCCTCATAGGCGCGCTGGCTCCAGGTCGCGATCGCGTTGTCGCCCATCATCAGCACGCGGCGCAGCGCGCCCATGCTGTCCGGCGCCCGCGGCGGCGTTGGAGGAACCAGTGGCAGGCGTGCCTGCGGCAGGTAGTGGACTTCGGCGGTACTCATTCACTGCCTCTCGACGCTGTCGTGAGCGGGGGACGGCGGACCGGCTGCACGGCGGCATGCCGAGCGCCGGCTGCTGTAGGACGAACCGGCCGGCCGCGGAACGGCGGTTTCCTGCCAGAGGTAATTCGGTCACCTCGCTTGCAACATGCGTGGGAGAGCGCGATTCAGCGCTCTCCGAGGCTGTGATGTACCATCATACTCCAGCAACTAATTAGTCAGCTCGATCATCGCAATCCTGCTCTCCGATGCTGGCCAAAGACGGGCGGCGATGCGTTCCTCGTTGAACAGTCCGATGACGCTGCGCCCGACGTCGCCCGCTGGCAGCCGCAATGTCGTCGCTGCATCGGTCGGTATTCCCTTCTGTACGTCCCCGGGTTCCTTGCCGTCGAGCAGCACGATGTCGCGGGGCAGGCCGAAATAGCCGCGCGGCCTGATCATGATG
Source organism: Bradyrhizobium sp. SZCCHNR1043 (assembly GCF_032489675.1). Classification (NCBI taxonomy): domain Bacteria; kingdom Pseudomonadati; phylum Pseudomonadota; class Alphaproteobacteria; order Hyphomicrobiales; family Nitrobacteraceae; genus Bradyrhizobium; species Bradyrhizobium sp. SZCCHNR1043. The sequence continues at coordinate 301,676 of NZ_JAUEYN010000009.1, read as the reverse complement.
AGAATCGCTCCGGCGCCGGCATCGGCCTGGCCGAGCGGCCGCGCCGCGCGCAGATGCACGACGTCGGACGAACGCGGGAACGGCGAACGGTAGAAGTGCGTGATCGGCGCGCCCGGCGAGGTCAGCACGATCTCGAGATAGGATGTCGGATCGACCTCCGCGGGACCCCAGCGTCCGTCGGCGCCGGTCTGGCCGCGATAGACAGGCTCGCCGTTGCGTGCGCCGGTCTCGCTCGAGACGCGATAGACCTCCACGCTTGCGCCCGCGACTGGGCGATTGGTCGGCGCGCCGCCCGGCGTTCCCGTCACCAGGCCGCTGATCCGCACCTGCTGCTCGGGCTGGATCGCGATCTGCGTCGGCTCACGGCCGGCGATGAATTTGTAGATCTCGCGGAACGCGCGCGGGTGGAATGCGACCTCGCGATGGTCGAGCGCGCCGATCACGAGATTGGTCGCGCCCTTCAACGCCGGCCCTTCGGCCGTGATCCCGGTCGGCACACCAGGCTTGCCGACCAGGCGGCCATCGGCCTGCGCATATTTGTCGAGGCCGTCGCTGCGCAGCGTGAGGAAGGCGGTGCCCTCGGTCACCTCGCTGTCACCGGCATTCAGTCCGCGCAGGAACGGGCCGCGGCCGTTGAACTCGCTGCCGGGACTGTCCTCCCAGTCGAACACGCCATGATTGGGCGTGCCGCACAGTACGGCATGGCTGATATCGCCGCCGCCGCCGTTCTTCACCACATTGCGGATCGCGTTGCCGCCGCGCGAGCTGCCGACTAGCGCGATCCGTGCTGCACCGGTGCGCTCCTTGAGCGCCTTGATCGCTTCGGCAAGTTCGCGCCGCTGGTCGTCGGTCGACGAGCGACCCGGCTGCGCCACGGCGTCGTCATTGCGCGCCAGCGGGTCGGTGAAGTTGAGCGCGGCAAGGCGCGTTCGCGGCACGCCGTTGGATTCCATCCGCCACAGCGTCGTCAGCCAGAGCGCCGCGTGGTCGCCATTGCCATGCACGAACAGGATCGGGGGAATCTCGCCTGCCGATGTGGTCGCCGCCGCCGTTTGCGTATGTGCAGGTAAGGTCAGACCGCTGGTGAGCAGGGGCAGGGTTCCCATGGTCTGCAGAATGGTGCGGCGCGTCAGCTTCATCGGCGGTCTCCCTTTCGTCTCATTCATTTTGTGTTCGTTGGCCGCGGTCCATGATGCGAGCCTGGATAGCGAGCACTGGACAGCGGCGGACATTCGCAGGCATCACATACGTCCGGGCGGAATCAAGCGATAGTTCAATGCGGACGGACGACGTGGACGGAACAGCATGAATGCGCCGCAGAAACGTGAGCTGTTTGCGGCCGAGGGCATCGCCGCGCCGCTCCGGCACGCGGTGTTCCGCCGCATCTGGCTGGCGAGCCTGCTGTCGAATCTGGGCCTCCTGATCCAGGCCGTGGGCGCCGCCTGGGCGATGACGCAGATGACGTCGTCGGCCGACAAGGTGGCGCTGGTGCAGACCGCCTTGATGCTGCCGGTCATGTTCATCTCGATGCCGGCCGGTGCCATCGCCGACATGTATGATCGGCGCATCGTCGCGCTGGTTGCGCTTGCGGTGGCCCTGGGCGGCGCCGCCACCCTGACCGTGCTGGCCTGGCTCGGCCTCGTGAGACCCCAGAGCGGCTGCTGGCGCTGTGCTTCGTGATCGGCAGCGGCATGGCGCTGATGGGGCCGGCGTGGCAATCCTCGGTCAGCGAGCAGGTGCCGCCAGAGACGCTGCCGGCGGCGGTCGCGCTGAACGGCATCAGCTACAACATCGCCCGCAGCTTCGGCCCGGCCATCGGCGGCGTGGTGGTCGCCGCTGCCGGCGCGGTCGCAGCCTTTGCGGCGAATGCGCTGCTGTATCTGCCGCTGCTGGCCGCGCTGTTCCTGTGGCGGCGCGTGGTCGAACCGAGCCGCCTGCCGCGCGAGCCGCTCAACCGCGCCATCGTCTCTGGCGTCCGCTACATCGTGCATTCGCCGTCGATCCGGATCGTGCTGATCCGCACGCTGGTCACCGGCATCATCGGCGGCTCGATCTCGGCGCTGATGCCGCTGGTGGCGCGCGACCTGCTGCATGGCGGCGCGCAGACCTACGGCATCATGCTCGGCGCCTTCGGCATGGGCGCGGTGGTCGGCGCGCTCAACATCGGAGAGATCAGGAAACGGCTGTCCGGTGAGGCCGCGATCCGCACCTGCGCGCTGACCTTGGGTGCGGCCACCGCCGCCGTCGCACTCAGCACCACGCCGGTGCTGACGGCGGCGGCGCTCGTCATCGCCGGTGCGGTGTGGATGCTGGCGGTGGCGCTGTTCAACATCGGCGTGCAGCTTTCGGCGCCCCGCTGGGTCGCGGGCCGCGCGCTGGCGGCCTTTCAGGCGGCGATCTCCGGCGGCATCGCGATCGGCAGCTGGGGCTGGGGCCGCCTGACCGACGCCGCCGGCGTCGAGGTCGCGCTGCTGGTGTCGGGAGCGCTGATGATGGTGTCGCCGCTGCTCGGCCTGTGGCTGCGGATGCCGCCGATCGGGGCCCGCAACGAGGACGGCGAGACCTTGGCCGATCCGGAGGTGCAGCTCGAGCTGACGCCGCGCTCGGGGCCGCTGGTGGTCGAGATCGAGTACCGCGTCGCCGAGGACAATGCCCGCGCCTTCCACGACCTGATGCAGGACGTGCAGCTCAGCCGCCAGCGCAACGGCGCCTATGGCTGGTCGATCGCCCGCGACATCGCCGATCCCGAATTATGGACAGAGCGCTATCACTGCCCGACCTGGATCGACTATCTGCGTCAGCGCAACCGCTCGACCCGCGCCGAGCGCGAGCTGCACAAGCGCGCGATCGACTTCCACATCGGCACCGACCCGGTGCGCATCCGCCGCATGCTGGAACGCCCGTTCGGCTCGGTCCGGGCCAAGGAGGATATCGACCGCACCGCCGAGCAGGCACCGGCCGTTGCGTCAGCGGCCCGCAGCGGGCCCTAGAACGGCGGGGGCAAGCGTAGCCTTCGCGAGCTATGTCCGCTTCAGGATCGCTGTCAGCTGCAATCAAGAAACCCGCTACTGCACCTTGATCACGACCTTGCCCTTTGCACGGCCGGTCTCGACATAGGCGAGCGCCTCGGGCGTCTGGGTGAAGGGGAATATCTTGTCGACGACGGGGCGAATCGCGCCGCCATCGATCAACCCGGCGATCTGCGCGAGTTGCCGGCCATCGGCGCGCATGAACAGGAAGGAATAGTCAACGCCGAGGCTCTTTGCCCTCTTGCGCACGCTGCGGCTCAACAGCCGGATAACAAGCTTCAGAACGGCGTTCAGCCCGAGAGCCGTGGCAAAGGCCGGATCGGGCGGCCCCGAAATCGAGACGAGGCGGCCGCCCTGCTTCAGGACGTTCAGCGATTTCGCAAGCGTCTTCGGATCCTGGCTGTGCAGCACGACGTCGTAGCCCGAGAGAACTTTTTCGAAGTCCTGGGTCGTGTAGTCGATCACGACATCGGCGCCGAGGCTGTTGACGAGGGCGGCGTTCTTCGCACTCGTCGTCGTCGCGACCGTCGCCCCCAGATGTTTGGCAAGCTGGATCGCGATCGTACCGACGCCGCCGGAGCCAGCCTGGATGAAGACCTTCTCGCCCGGCTTCACCTTCGCGACATCGACCAGAGCCTGCCACGCCGTCAGCGCGACCAGCGGCACGGACGACGCCTCTTCCATCGTCAGTGTGCGGGGCTTGAGTGCGACATCGTCTTGGTGGATGGCGATGAATTCCGCGAAGGTGCCAATGCGGTGATCTCTTGGCCGGGCATAGATCTCGTCGCCGACCCTGAAGCGGCTGACCCCATCGCCGACCTTGACGACGGTCCCGGCGACGTCGTGACCGAGCACGAAGGGCGGACGGTAGGGCAGGAAGATCTTGAACTCGCCGTCCCTGACCTTCGAGTCGATCAGGTTCACGGCCGAGGCATGAACGCGAATGAGGACGTCGGCGCTCTGGACCTGCGGATCGGGCCGCTCGACGAGGCGTAGCGGGCCCTTCTTCTGGTACTTCTCGACGGCGTAGGCTTTCACTGGGACTCTCCTGTCTGTGGTCCTTGCCTGGCAATGTGTCGCTTCCGCCGTGCGATCTGCACAAATTCAGGTGTGGTCGAGGCTGATGGCGCCGCGCGTGACGTCATCCGAACGCACACGACGCGCGCATCGGGGGTTCATTCAGGCTTAGGAAGCTGATGCGCGCGAAGGCCAGCCAAGGTGCGGATCGCGAGTTTTCCGCTCCGCAGGATGCCACTCGACGCCTCTTCGTCGACTGCGCGTGCCAGTTGGAGCGTCCCGATCAGGGTCGCAAAGATCGCGCATGCCACATCTTCCCTCGCTTCGACATGGGCCGGAAGTGCTTCCGCGAGAAGCAGCACAAGGGCGCGAGACTGTTGGGCATACATGCCGCGCGTCTCTTCCGGCTGCCGCGCAAGCTCCGGTAACAGTGCCGCGGAGGCGCAGCCCTGCCCCGGATGGTCCCGGTGTTCGGGGGAAAGATAGATGTCGATCAAGCGATCGAGTCCCCCTTCGTCCAGCACCTCGCGCAGCCATACGGCCTGCCTGCCGAGGGAGTCGGAGATCGTCTCGCGGACGAGATCGGCCTTCGAAGGGAAGTGCGGATAGAAGGCGCCGTTCGTCAGGCCGGCATCCTTCATGATCGTCGCCAGACCTGAGCCCGCAATTCCATCCGTGCGGAAGCGCTCGACAGCGACGTCCATGATCCTGCGGCGCGACGTGTCCTTTCGGCCCTTTTCGTATCGCATGACGCCTTCGTCCGCATCTCTATTGCATTATGATCATAATATCACTAAACGATCATAATGCAACCCGTCTCTGACGCGAAGTCCGAGATTACGTGAGGAAAACACATGGCCGCCGTAAGAACTGCAATCGTGACCGGGGCATCCTCCGGCATCGGCTACGCTGCCGCCGAAGGTCTAGCCCGCGCGGGTTTCACGGTGTTCGGAACAAGCCGGAAGATCGCCAATGACGGCCCCCAGGGCGTCACGATGCTGGCCTGCGACGTCACCGACGAGGCGTCGGTTTCTGCGCTGATCGCAGACGTCGTCTTGAGGGAGGGGAAGATCGACCTCCTCGTCAACAACGCCGGCATCGGCATGTTCGGCGGCGCCGAGGAATCCTCGATCCCGCAATCGCAGGCGCTCTTCGACGTCAATGTCTTCGGCGTGATGCGGATGACGAATGCGGTGCTGCCGGTGATGAAACGCCAGGGCGGCGGCCGCATTCTCAACATCGGCTCCATCCTCGGGGTCATCCCGGCGCCGTACTCGGCGCATTACTCGGCCGCCAAGCATGCGATCGAGGGCTATTCGGAATCGCTCGACCACGAGGTCCGGGCCTTCAATGTCCGCGTTTCCGTCATCGAACCGGCCTATGTCCGCACCGTTTTCGATCAGAACGGCATGGAGCCCGACCAGCAGAAAGCCGAATACGATCAGGCGCGCATGGCTGTCGCGGCGCTGCTGCGGGATGTCATGCCCAAGGCCGACCTGCCGGATGTCGTCGTGAAGGTGATCATCAAGGCGGCGAGCGATCGGGTCCCGCGCCGGCGCTACACCGCAGGCAATGCGGCGCGCATGGTCAGTCTGCTGCGCCGATTCGCAACCGCCGGACTATTCGACAAGACCCTGCGCAAGCAGTTCCGGCTCGCGTAGTCAGACGCTTCCGACCGCCTTCGGGCGGGCCGCACCAGTTCGCGAAAATTGCTGTCCGTGCTGCGGGACGGACCTTACTGCCCGTGCTCGGTCAGCACCTTTTCGCAAGCCTTCGACAGCTTGGCCCGATGCTCCTTGAGACAGGCCAGCACCGCCTGATCGCCGTTGTTCATCACCGCCCGGCAATGCCGCGAGACGTCGCGCGCGCAGGCATCCTGGCCGGGCTGCTGCTGGGCTGAGGCCGCCGCCGCCATCAGAACCAGAGGAATGATCGTTAGGATTTTGTTCATGACTGGCGCCTCGCTCCCGGCATTGAAAGGTTGGCGGCGCTTTTAGTGGTCACAACCGGCCGTCGCAAGCGCCGCGGTCGCAGCCGGGGCGCGCAGGGGAGCCAAGAGCGGTTCCTCAATTGGCGTCGTTGACCTCGGCGACCTTGCCGCTGCGCCGGGAGACCTCCTTGTCGAGCACGGCGCGGCAGCCGGAGCTGAGCGACGAGCGGTTCTTGATCATGCAGGCGGTGATCGCCGGGATGTTCGGGATCTCGCTGCTGCACAGGCGGAAGGCGTCGCCGGTGCACATCTGCTGCGCTTCGGCGCTGAAGGCGAAGCTCGCAGTCGAGGTGAAGGCCGAGACGGCGGCGACGCTGATGGCGGTCAGAACGGCCTTTCGCAGAACATTGGTGGACGTCGTCATGGCTGGCTCCCATTGGCGCCGCATGTTTGCGGAGCCGCGTGTTTCAATGCGCCCATCATGGCCTGATCGCTCTCTAGCAACCGTGATGCGGGTCACGCCAGATCCAAACCTGGTCGGCAGTTCCGGCAGGCCGATGGCCGCGGCGACACGTCGCTCCGGTGAACTGCCGCTTCGGCGCCGGCATCATTCTGGAAATCTTGCCCGATCCTGGTCGTGTTGGCACCGCGTTAAGGAATCGTTGGCACTAATGGAAGCTAATTGAAGGAGGCGGACAGCGTTGCGTCCGCCATCGAGTGTCTCGCGCTTTCGGGAAGAGTAACCATGCGTAATGCGTTAGGCTTGCTGCTGGCCACCGTCGTCGCGGCGTTGGCGATCACCGGTGTCTGGTACTACGTATCGAAGCCCAGCGCCGCCAAGGCCGCCGCGCAGAGCGCAGCGGCGAGGCCGTCCGAGCCGTCGCCGCCGCCTCCGGCGCGAGTCGCCGCCAAGGCCGGCGCCAAGGACGATGTCGAGATGACCGGCACGATTTCCACGCGCATGGCGGCAAGCGCGCCGGCGCCCGTGCAGCCCAAATCGACCTGCGCCAATCCGGACGCGCTCGGCATCTCCCGCACCGTCATGGTCGACACCACCGGCGGCCCCGGTTTCGGCCTCGACCATTTCAAGCAGTTCGACTTCCTCGCCGACCACGAGGTGGTGCTGACCTTCGACGACGGCCCGTGGCCGGTCAACACGCCGGCGGTGCTGAAGGCGCTGGCCGACGAATGCACCACCGGCATCTTCTTCACGATCGGCAAGCATGCGACCTATCATCCGGAGATCCTGCGCCAGGTGCTGGCCGCCGGGCATGTCGTCGGCGTTCATACCTGGTCGCACGCCAATCTGAACGGCAAGAAGATGACCGACGAGACGGCGAAGGAGGAGCTCGAGAAGGGCTTCAGCGCGGTCAAGTTCGCGCTCGGCACCAACCCGGCGCCGTTCTTCCGCTTCCCGCAACTGCAGCACCGGCCCTCTGCCGTGGCCTATCTCGGAAGCCGCAATGTCGCGATGTTCTCCTGCGACGTCGACAGCTTCGACTTCCGCTCCAAGGATGCCGACCAGGTCGTCAACACCGTGATGACCGGGCTCGACAAGAAGGGCAAGGGCATCATCCTGATGCACGACTTCCAGAAGAACACTGCGCTGGCGCTGCCGACCCTGCTGCGGCGGCTCAAGGCCGGCGGCTACAAGGTGGTTGCGATGAAGCCGAAGGGCACGCTCGACACGCTGCCGGAATATGACGCGATGATCGGCCAGGATCCGAAGCTGCCGACGACAATGACCAATGCGCGGCCGATCTCGAGCGTGATCCAGACCATCTCGCAGTGATGCTCCGCTGCAGGGTCTCCTCGCGCGAAAGGCCGGGCATTCGCCCGGCCTTCTTCGTTTGTCGCCTGTCGCCGGCCGCTCACCAATAGATGCCGTGGCGATGCAGCTCGCGGACGATCCGGGCTTCAGTCCAGCTCTCGCGGCGCGTCCGGTCGGAGCGCGCCGATTTCGACCGCCGCGATGATTTCTGCACCGAGCGGGTCGGCTCGGGCGCCGGCGTCGCAGCGGCGACGGCGGGCTGTGGTGGAGTTGTTGCGGCGACCGGAGCCGCGGGAGCCGCAGGCGCAACCGGTTGCGCAATCGGCTGGACCTGGACCGCGGCTGCTGGCACCGGCGCCGGCGTGACGGTGACCTCGCCGGCCTGCTGGACATAGCTCGGGCGCGGTGCCGGAGCGGCGGCATCGCTCGACGTCATCGACAGGCTGCGCGTTCCCTCGGCCTGTGCGGCCGCGGCGGACGCGAGCATCATGGCTCCGATCAGGATTATCTTGCGCATCGTGAAGGCTCCCCTCGTTGACTGAGAGGAGGTTTAGACGCCGGCGCGACCGTCCGATGTGACCGCGGTCACGCTCGGCCCTGCAAGCGCGAATGGAGCCGGGATCTCGGCACATGTCATTGCGGACCGGCGCACCATTTTTCTCGAACCCTTTTCGCCGCCGCGGCGACTTCCGTTCAGGACGCGGGAACTCGGGACGAGCCCAGCCGGACAAGCGACCGACTGCAGCATTTGCGCGGTGGCGCCCGCGGCAGTCCTGCTTACCTGACTTTTGCTACCAAATGACCGTCACGACGCGGTGCTTCATGGGGGCCAGGGCGATCTCAAGATTGAGGTATGATTGTATGTATATGTCCTGTTCATTGGTGCTGGTTCAGAAGATTCGCCGAATCCGATAGTCAGGGCGATCGATTCGGAGGAAGGATGCGCGCATGGGCCGGGTGATCGTTGCGATGTTCATGGCGGCCGTGACGTTGCTGGCCGCCAGCGGGCAGGGCCGGGCGCAGTCCGGCGACAACAGCGTCGAGGAGATCTATATCGCGCGGAGCGTGCGCCAGGGCCGCGTCGTGCCGTCGGATTTCTGCGCGCCGACCAAGACCGGCTTCGCGCCGGCGCTGGAGGATCAGCTCTCGATCCGTTCCGTCGGGGTCCGGCCGGCTGACGGCCGCATGACCGACACCGGCGACAAGAGCATCGGCGAGATGCGGGTCTGCATCGGTCAGGCGATGGATCCGACCCTGCTCGGCACCTACGCCGAGGGCCAGCTCAACGGCATCGCATTCACCGGCATCGGCGATTGCCGGCTGGTGCGCGGCAATCTGCCGGAGGACGGCCTGCTCACGCACCGCTGCTTCCTGGCGCTGTCGGGCCTGCCTGAGCCCTATGTCGGCGGCTTCCTGGTCTCGAGCTCGCTGTATTCGAAGACGCCGTTCGGACCTGAGAGTTCGCCGCCGGGCTATGCCCAGGCCGGCATCCTGGTCATCCGACTCTGGAAGAAGCGGCTGCCCTGAGGCCGCCGTTCGCGCGCTCAGGCCGGCGAGAAGGTCTGCACGAAGGCGCGCACCGCCGCGGACACCTTGTCCTCCGAGACGTGCCAGGCGGCGCCGTCGTCGGCGGCGAAGAAGCTGGAGGCGTTGGAGCCGGCCCAGCGGAACACCTCGAACGACGGCCAGTACCAGATGTCCTCGAGGTTCGAGTTGTTGACGACCTCGTGCGCGACCAGCCGCATCGTGCTCTTCGACAGGCAGTCGGCCTGCACCACCGATTCATATTCGAACGAGGTCAGCAGCGGCACCGGCGACACGGTGACGATCACCTTGATGCCTGGCCGGATGCTGCGGATGAACTCGATCAGATAGAGCACGTTGTCGACGTTCTCCTGCACGCTGGCGGTGCGGAACTTGTACTTCTCCGCCAGCGCCCGCGAGTTCAGCGCGGTCGGCCGCGGCAGCACGAAGGCGCCGGTCTCGCGGTCGAAGAACGCCGCGGCGACGCCGAGCGTCAGGATGAAGACATCGGCCTGCTTGATGACGGCCAGCGTGTTCTCCTTGCTCGATCCCGGCGGCAGCAGCTCGACGATGCGCTCGCGGATCTCCGGATCGATCTCGGCGTCGCGCAGCCAGTCGACGAACACGCGGTTGGCGAAGGTCGTGTTGATGTACTCCGAGATCTCCATGTGGTGGCTGGAATAGCCGCTGTCGGTGAGGCTCTTGGAGAGGTTGCGCGCGAAGCACGAGCCCATGGTGAAGAAGCGCGTGCTCTTGTCGAGGAATTTCGGCGCGGCGGCGAGGTTCACCGCGATGTGGTTGGTGATCAGCGTCTGCAGGTCGCCGAGGAAGTCCTTGGTCTCCGGGTAGCGTCCGACCTTGGCGCGGCCCTTGGCCTCCTTGGCCTTGCCCTTCTTGGCGTTCGACCGCGCGAGCTCCAGCGTCTCGCGGTTGATCGGGTTGTCATAGGCCGGGTTGAGCTTGATCGCCTTCTCCAGCGCGGCGACCGCTTCCTCGAATTCGTTGCCCTGGGTCAGGATCTCGCTGAGCGAGAAATAATCGGCCGCCTGGTTGGAGGCGTGGGCGAGCTTGCGGAACAGCTCCATCGAGCGGGTGAACGGCCCGACATGGCTGCAGCGCACGGCCGCGCTGCGGATCAGGTGCAGGTTGCCCTCGCTCGGCTCGTCGAAGATCTCCGGATGCTCGTCGAGGATCGCCAGCATCATGTCGCGCGCCTCGGCGCGCTTCTTGTGCGAGCCGTCGTCGATCAGCTGCGCATAGATGAAGCGCGCGTTGATGTCCTTGGGGTCGAGCTCGAGCAGCTTCTGGAACGCGAGCTGGGCGCTGACGAAGTCCTTGTCCTCGATGTATTTGTAGGCGAGCGTCCGGATCTGGCCGACGATGGATTGAAACTGGGTGTGGTTGTCGAGGGCAGTCGTGCTCATGTCGCGGGTTCGCCTTTGTCTCGCGTTGCGTCTTCGGCCGTCGGTCCGGCGCTGCTGCCAGCGGCCGGTGCATCGCCAGCGGCGGCCGACTGATCACGCGCACGGGCGCTGCGGCCCCGCGAGAGACGTCCCGACCATGACCTCTGGATACTGATCGCCACCGGCCCTGCCGCTGGCGTACGCCCGAGCGCAACCGACACCTGCGGGATTCGAACGCGACGACGCGCTCGTCCGGATCGCCGCCAGCCGCCAGTGCGGGCATTCATCCCGCCGCTCGCACCGGACGATGGCGCGATTTGGGTTAAGCAATTCTTAACCGGCCAATGGTGCGCGGCGAGCGGACGCGACGAGAGAGACAGGAAGGCGGAGCAACGGAGAGAGGCTGGTGCACTAGAGGGCACCTCACTATAGTCGCACTTTATTGACTTACCTTGCGAATTTCTGCGCGACTTCGGCGAAGGCCAACGAAAAGGCCAACATTTTTCGCGGCCTTGGGCGAACGATCCCGAACGCCGCGAAGACTTTCCAGACACTACGCGCGACTACGCGCGCGCGCGTGGCGGGACCGAAAGCGACATCGCTCGTTCTCAGTGGGCGGCGAGCACCGTCTAGACCAGCGCGTCCCTCGCCGCCCCCGCCAATAAGATAGTGTCTTAGTTGAGACCCCCGGACCTTGCTCATGCCACGCGTTCGGCTGCGGCGCCCCGTCCGCCGGTGTCCGCACGCCCTGCATTTTGTCGTTCGCGGTCGCCGGATATTGTACGGAGACGGCTAAAGTCTCTGCTCCTAGACCAAGTAAGCGATTGCGACAGCCGCCAGTAGCTTGAATGTGGTGATGATAAGAACGAATCCTTGTGCCCGCTCATCTGCCTCCAGGCGCGCCGTCGCGACCGAGACGGCAGCGCTTTTTAACTTTGCATCTATGCCGCGCCGTTGCACCTCATCAAGAGCAAGAGCGTAATTAGCGTCCCCAACGTCTTGCAGTGGCCGCGAGAATCTGTCTGGGTCGCGCATAGAGCCATAGTACGCCGTAGCCAACGCCAAGGTGTCGTCCGGCAGTCTTGAGATTTCCTCGTTGTGCCGCGCCGCGGTGAAATCACCGACCGCGGCGAGCACGTCAGCCATCTCACCCCACAGAACTATTTTGCTGAATGAGGCTCTGTATCGGAACCTCATTGCGGCGAACCACGCGAACGCGGCAAAGCCCGCTAACCAAACAGCCGCGTAGGCGATGAGCCCGTGCCAGCCAGCGAAGTAGTAGCAGGCCGCAACGCAGATGATATCGAGCGCGAAATAAGTTGCCTTCTTCACGTCTCAGTCTCCTTTCCTATCCTCTTGAGCCCTGAGCGAGGCGGTCCGCACCGGTTAGCCGAAAGAAAGAGCCGGCGCACCTCTCAGCGCGACGGCTCTCAAAACTCCCGGCGTGCATCCATTCGGCAGTCCAACTTATCACTCCGGCAAAGCCGCAAGCATGTCATGGAGCTCGGTCGCGGCCGGGTCTATGCCGCGCCAATCGCCCCCGGGCTGGAAAAGCATTATCGCTGTTTGCATCGGATAGCGGTCGCGCCAGCCAGCCAGCGCGCGAGCCCGCGCCCCGGGTCCCAACGCACCGATATGCAGTGCTGCCGGCATCTCGCTTACCGGCCCGCTCGGGTTTGGCAGGCCGCGGGCTTCAAGCTCTGCCGCGCGGTGATCAACCGCCTCTTCCAAAAGAAGTTCGATTGCTTCCGTGATAGAAGCCGCCTCAGGCGTGATCTCGCGCACGCGCCGCAGCAACTCACTGCTAAGGCGAGCGCTTGTTGCTTTCTTTCTCATATTATCTCCGTGTAGTTGAGCTGAGGGGCGTAAACGGCTGTGTGTGCCCTCACCGAACCTTTACCGCGTCCGAAATTCGGCTATTAGCGACTTATTCGCGCGAGCTATTTTTGTCGGGTTTTCGGACGGCCGGGTGGACGCTCCAGTCCGAGTTTTTTCCGGCGCCGCTGATCCGCCCTCTCGTCAGCTGCCTGATAATGACTCCCCCTCTTATCCGCGGGCCCGATTTCTTTATCGATATCGTCCCACATGCTGCGTTTGGGACGTCCGGCTTTCTGGGGCTCTTCGTTCCCCAGCGGACGGAGGGCGTCGAACATGCCGAGCAGCTTTAGCGCCGCTTCCTCGACCGGCAGAATTCGAAGCTGCTCAACGATGGCGCAGGCGGCTGCAATGCGTTCGTGTCTTTCCCAGACCGCATGCTCCAGCGGGTCGAAGCTGTCATCGCAACGCCCGTGCAGACGGTCGATGACTTCGGGGTTTTTATCGAGGAAGTTCGTGTGAGCTTTCTCGCGTTCTTCCCATTGTGCCTTCATCTTCTGGACGTCCTCCGGGCTCGCGGGTGTCCACGTCTTGTTCTTCGCCACCTTCCTCCGCTTTGCGCTTGACATGCTTCAATTCCACGATTGCGGCGCCACCGGAATGCTACCACAGACCAGCAACCTGATCGCCGGGGTTACGGTGCGCTGCACGTTTCTCGTCGTCCTGCTCGCGAGCCGGATCGGCCTCGGCATCGAGTTTGATGGCGGCCAACACGGGACGATTGACGGTGTGCGCAGCACTGGAGCAGTGCAGGGCGATAATTCCGAATACCAGAAATACTGTTGACGCCGACCCCAAATCAGTGGTTTGATCCGGCCATCCCGCCCGCACTGAGAGGGGCGCATCGCGATCGTCACGGGACGTTGCGGCGGGGAGCGGTGGCCGCGGGGCGACGCAGCATCTCCTTGGAGGTGCGGACGAACGTCGCCGCGCGGACGGTCAAGCCGTGTGGTCCCGACACCCCGACGCTGGTGTCTTGGTCGACGACGATGTCGATGACGGGGGCAAGCAAGCCCGGTCCCCTGGGAGAGCACGGAGCAGCCGTTCAAACCATTGCGCAGGGAAGGCCGGGTTGTTTCCGGCTGAGCCTGTGGTTCCTTCCCCGTGCACTTCTTTCGCACGGGGGCCGCGGGTGCCAGTCGGCACTCGGCCTTCCCTGCGCCCTCTCATTCAAGAGGACGCCAGATTGCAGCAGAGCTCGGGCCGAACCGGCCGCGAGGTTGCGGTGGCATGGCGCGAGCAAGGCTGCGACGAGCGGTGGGCTGTTTGACAGGGTTGATCGGATCATAACGCGGGGCTTTAGCCGGAGCACCGGGGGGCTCAAACGCCCGGCTTCGCCAAGAAGCTACGCCGGGCACGCCTCGCCCTTCGGGCACCTGCGCGGCTGCGCCACGCATAGCCCGAAGGGCGAAGCGTGGTGCGCAAGAGGGCGCCTCGCTATAGGCGCATCCTACTGACTTAGCTTATGTATTTTTGTGCGATTTCAACGAAAGCCAACGAAAAGGCCAACATTTTTCGCGGCCACGGCCGAACGATCCCGACCGCCGCGCAGATTTGTCGCTGCGCGTGCGTGTGGCGGATTGAACACCGATGCCGGGTGCGCTCCGAAGGCGAAGGCCAGACGTTCGAATCGTGTCGCGTGCGCCACTTCGGTACCAAACTGGGCCGTCTTTGCGCCCGAGGCACCGACCAGCGTGCGCAGGAGCGCGCTTTCGATCCCATGATGCGAAGCTCTTTCGCGTCCACTTCCACGCGTTGGGCGAGCGCGCGGAGGTAGTCGCGCCGGTAGCTCTTCGAGTCAGTCCTCATGCGTTTGCGGGCCTGGCTGGCGAGGTTTTGATTGCCTGGGGTGTGATGCTCGGCCCAGCCCGATCCAGCGCACCCTCAGCCTGCTCTGCGCCAGCGCGGGCTCTTGTTGCGCTGCGCCTTCAGCGCCGCCCGCACATGCTGGGTCTCCAGGCAGATCGCCGGCAGGCGAAGCTTGAGCAACTCGGGATGCAGCCACGGCAACAGCGCCCCGGCCTCGTGGCCGACCCGCCTTAAGCGGCCGAGATATGGCGCCAGTGCTCCCCTGACCGCATTCGGGTCGGTCATCACCGCGACCTCCAGCAGCACTTCGCCCTTGTCGTCGACCACGCAAATCGTGGTTCGATCCATGCCGACATCCAGCCCGCAGAAGAACTCCATTGCGCGCCTCCTGTGTGGTCGAGAGCGCTCATTCTGCATGGCCGCCGCTGTCGCGTCAGCTGACGGACGGTCAGGCCGATAACGGACGGCAGTCCTAATCGGTCGAGATCCACACCTACTCGGTCGGTAAGGTTGGGTATTGTCGATAGCGGACCAGGAGGCGGACATGGCAATGCCGACGCGAATGACCCTAAGCTGACCTCGCCGGCGGGACCACGGCCTTACGCCCAAGGAGCACAACCATCGCAGCCAAAAGCTGGATGCAAGCGACAATCCCGAACGCCGTTCCATAACCCGAAGTCGCATCGCGGAGAGCACCAACAATGGCTGGCGCGAACGCAAATACTGCCTGATTGATGGCAACGATCAGCGCAACCACCGCCACCACATCCTTACGATCGAACTCCTTCTGCGCGATCAATGGCGGCAAAGTCGTAAGATTCCCGATGCCAAATCCGAAGATGACGCAGCCAAATGTCAGTACGATCCATCCGTTGCCGAAGATGAGCAGCAGAACTCCTACGGTCTGAACCGCGAAGTTAATGGCTGCGGCGATCCGCCGGTCGTGATCTCCGATCCACCATCCCGTCAGAGTCCGTCCGATTACTGCACATGCCGTCGCTAGGCTGAGAAGCAGGCCCGCAGTTGTCGCACCAACATCGGGAGTGAGGCGGGAGACCAAGTGTGACAGAAGGCCGATCTGCGCAAACAAGCCAAGCGCAAACGCCGCCGAAAGCGTAAGGAATCCCGGCATACGAATAATGCTAGAGCGAGATAGTCTCGTTGTCGGTTTCGCGACAACCGTAGGCACTCCGTTGCCATCGGGAGAGAGACCAAGGCTGGTGGGGGACAGCCTGAAGTATCGAATAGAAATCCAACCCATAACGCCGAGGGCAACAATGGACACGGCCAGCGCCGCGGTTTGAAAGCCGAGCCAATCGATCAAGAAGAGCCACAAAGGCACGAACAGAACCCCCCCGACACTTGCGCCATTGAACGCCAGACTCATCGCCTTCGGGCGATCGCGCTCGAACCATCTGGCGACAATGGCGTTTAGGGCAGCACCACTTGTAGCGGCCCAACCTCCCGCACTCGGAATGGCCGCTAAGAAGAGTTGCCACGGCTCCCACGATCTGGACCATCCGATCAACCCGATGGCCATCAGAAGAGCACCGCCCAGTGTCGTCCCGGCAATCCCAATTCTGCGATGAATGTCGGGCAAATACGCGACCAGGAGCGCACTCAGCACGAAATGAAAGGTAATGGCAGCCGAGATTTCCGAGATGGACCATCCGCGCGAGGAGTGCAGAGTCGGAAGAAAGACCGAAGGACCATAGAAGCCGATGCCCCAGGCGAGCACCGCCAAGGTAAAGGCAGCCCATGCCACCGACCAACCAACGAAATGCTGCTCGTCACCCATTGTCTCGCTCACTCATGCTGATAGGTTGATGGCGTCGTAGCAATTGGAGCGTGTTGTGGCTCGCCGGAATCGGACTCCGTCGTCGGCTTTAACGGACATCGGGAGGCTTGATCCCGTTGTATGCGAACGTGCCCGAGTGAGTCGCGACAAGAGCTATGACGGCCTGTTCTTCTCAGGCGTCCGAACCACGAGGATCTATTGCAGGCCGGTGTGCCCGGTGCGCCCCGCCAAGGCCGAAAACGTGACGTTTTATCTTTCGGCAGCTGCAGCTGAGCAGGAGGGATTTCGACCATGCCTCAGATGCCGCCCCGAAACGGCACCGTTCTCTCCAGCTTGGAAGGGCTCACGGACGACAGTTGAGCGCGCCCTACGTCTGATTCGCAGTGGTGCACTAGACGATGCGAACATCGAAACACTCGCAGAACGTCTCGGCATCGGACCGCGGCATCTATCACGCCTATTCAAAAAATATGTCGGCGCAAGTCCCGCCCAAGTCGCGCGAACGGGGCGTGTTCAACGAGCAAAGCGTCTCTTGGACGAGACGAAGCTTCCGATGACCGAGGTCGCACTTAGATCAGGATTCTGCAGCCTACGGCGTTTCAACAGTGTGTTTGCTGAGGTATACAAGCGTCCACCGACTTCGATCCGGCGGGCGAAGGCTTGATCCGCTAATACGAACCCGCCCGACGTCTGATGTTGTCCCATCTGGGACCTTCGGGCCGGCGCCTGGAACGCCTACTGCTGGATACAACCGGACGTAAGTTACTGGCCGACCGGAAGGTGGCTTTTGACCGATTCCGTTGAAAAAGTCGGCAGTAGTTTCGTCGTGAACGCCATCTGTTTCGAGGACGAATTGGCGCGTTGTGGTTCACGCGGGCGTCAGCGCGGGCATCGGGATCAGCTTGGCCATCTTACGAAGGTTCTGAGCGGCTGCAGCGAGGGTGAACTCGTCGCGTGCGCCGTTCGGCCCTCTTAGTCGCAGCCGATCTAGCTTGAGGATGCGCTTGAGATGCGCGAACAACATCTCAATCTTCTTGCGGAGCCGGCGTGAAGTGCGGCCTTCCCATGAGCTTGCGATCTCGCGTGCCATGTCGCGAGCGCCCTCGTAGATCGAGCGCGGCACTTTTCGGGCCGGGGTGTTGGGGCAACACCTGCTTCTTAGAGAGCATGCTTGACAATCGCGCTTGCTCGCACGGTAGAGGACCGTCGTGTCGTTGTTCACCAGCGTCCCTGTAGTGGTGAGGGGGTTGCCAGCGGGGCAGCGATAGACGTCCCTGGTATGGTCGTAGGTGAAGGCCTCACGCGAGAAGGTCCCGTCGGTGCGGGCCGACTTGTCGAAGACGGTCACGTGCGGCTCGATCCCGTGCTCGTAGACCAGCCACCCGAGCATCTCAGCGGAGCCATAGGCGCTGTCGCCGAGAAGCCGGCTTGGATAAAGATCGAACCTTTCGATTGAACGCTCAATCATGCGCTTGGCGGCCAATACTTCTGCCTGGCGGATCGCCGTGGTCGCTTCGACATCGACGATGATCGCATTCTCGACGTCGACCAGATAGTTCGTCGAGTAGGCGAAGAAGGCTTGGCCGCCGTGCGCTCCCGTCCAGCGCGCCGCCGGGTCGGAGGGCGATACAAACTTGGGCGTGACCTCCGTCGCGGCACCGAACGCGGCATCATCAAGAACGGCAAGATACTCGTCGATCGCTCGACCCGCAGCCTCCGGCGGAAGCCTCTTATCGCCTTCGATTCCCTTCTGCCGATTGGCATCCGCCTTGATCAGGCTCGCGTCGACTGCGAACCCTTCGCCGCCGATCAGGCGCTCCCGGATGCAGCGGCGCAAGACGGTCTCGAACACGCGACGGAAGAGATCGCTCTCACGGAAGCGGCCGTGCCTGTTCTTCGAGAACGTCGAGTGATCGGGGACAGCTCCATCCAGACCCAGCCGGCAAAACCAGCGGTATGCCAGATTGAGATAGACTTCATCGCAGAGGCGCCGTTCCGATCGGATGCCGAAGCAATAGCCGATCAAGAGCATCCTGATCATCAGCTCCGGATCGATCGAGGGCCGCCCGATGTTGCTGTAGAACGGCGCCAGCTCCCGCCGTAAGTCCTCAAGGTCGACGAACCTATCGATCGACCGCACGAGGTGGTCGGCTGGGATGTGCCTTTCCAGCGAGAACTCATAGAACAACGCAGCCTGTTCGACTTGCCGATGCCCCATCATGACCTTCAGTCCTGCCCACTAGACAGACTGAATCACCGATATCTCTGCGTCGCAACTGCTGACTTTTTCAACAGAATCGACCCTGAGCAGACATCCCGGTCAGATGCGGACTGATAGCACTCAATGGACCTTTGCATCAGCCTCAATATGCTCGACGGATCGCATCGTATTTTTGAGGTGTTCGGCGCGTTCGCGGACCAGCCAATAGATCAAGCCTCCGATCGCGCCAGAAATCAGAACTGGGAGTCCGTTTGCCTCTAGGGCCAGCGCGAAGCCTTCCGTGAAGCTTGGATGGCCGCGCGCGGGGAATAGGCCTCCCAAGCAACCCCAAGCGAGGATCGCTGCGAGAGCCGAACCGCTGGCGCTGTAGACTGGTCCTCCAAAAGGCAACCATCGCGACATCCCCGTGATCAAGCACCAAGGCAAGAACATCAGCAAAAGCGCCAACGCAAAGACATAGGGCCAAACCTGCAAGGTCTCGCTCCCAACTTCAATGAGGTTCAGCCCTTTTCCTGCCGGATCGCGGGAGTCGCGACAGGCCATCCAAACGGTGAAGACCGCTGATGACGTTGCGCTCGCGGCAAAATAGGCCGCCAAGCGGGCCACTATCCTCATGCCATCGTTCCCCTCTGATGCCCGGATCATCTGGATGATTGCACGGCTCCCTTTGAAGGCCCAGGTCGGCTTGTGGCCCGTTCCGGACCTTCCCGAGGGCGCCGATGATGTCCCCTCTCGGGGTAGGGCCGGAAATCTGCATCCGAGGACCGATAGGCTGCTTGTGACCCTGGCTGTGTGAAAACGCTGCGCGGCTGTTATGATTCTCCAGTGATTCTTTTGGGGGAATCGATGAGGCGCTTCGTTGAAGAGGCGGATCGTGGGCAATGGACGCTGTTGCCTGAATGCCTCGATGATTTCATTGACGAGAGCAACCCCGTTCGCGTGATCGACGCATTTGTCGAAGCGCTCGATTTGTCTGAGATGGGTTTTGAAGGGGTGGAGCCGGCAGCCACCGGTCGGCCGTCGTACCACCCCTCGGTTCTCCTGAAGCTTTACATCTACGGCTATCTGAACCGGGTGCAGTCGAGCCGGCGGCTCGAACGGGAGGCCGGCCGCAATCTCGAGGTGATGTGGCTGCTGGGTCGGCTCGCGCCTGATCACAAGACCATCGCCGACTTCCGTAAAGACAACGGCCTGGCGCTTCGCATGGTCTGTGCGCGCTTTGTCGAACTCTGCCGTGGGATGGGCCTTCTGGCGACGGCGAGCGTCGCCATCGATGGCAGCAAGTTCAAAGCCGTGAACAACCGAGACAAGAACTTCACACGGGCAAAGGTCCAACGGCGGCGTGCTCAGCTGGAGGAGAGCGTCGCGCGTTATCTGAGCCAACTTGACACGGCCGACCGCCAGGAGCCGACAGAGGCGCTGGCTGCGAAGGTGACGAGACTTGCCGAGAAGCTCACGAAGCTGAAGGAGGAAATGGGCAAGCTTGCCGCGTATGAGAAGCAGATGCTTGCGTCGTCCGATCAGCAAATCTCTCTGACCGATCCCGACAGCCGCTCGATGGCAACGAGCGGCCGCGGCTCCGGCGTTGTCGGCTACAATGTACAGGTCGCCGTGGACACCGAGCACCATCTGATTGTGACGCACGAGGTCACGAACAGCGGTTCAGATCGCGCCCAACTTGCTAACATGGCCAAACAGGCAAAGGCCGTTCTCAAGAGCGAGACGCTCGACGCTGTAGCCGATCGCGGCTACTTCAATAGCCCAGAGATCCTCGCGTGCCACGAGGCCGGAATCACGGTGACGCTGCCCAAGCCGCAGACGTCAAATGCTAAGTCGGAGGGACGCTTCGGTAAGCAGGACTTTGTCTATTTGCCAGAACAGGATGCCTATCGCTGCCCAGCTGGAGAGCGATTACCGTATCGCTATACAAACGAAGAAGACGGCAAGGTGTTGCGGCGCTACTGGACCACAGCCTGTCAAACCTGTTCGCTCAAATCCCAGTGCACGCCGGGGCCGGAGCGGCGGATTACACGGTGGGAGCACGAGCATCTGCTTGAGGCAGTGCAGCAGCGCCTTGACGCAAACCCGGAAGCGATGCGCCAGCGGCGCGAGACGGTCGAACATCCGTTCGGCACGATGAAGGCCCGTATGGGAGCGACGCACTTCCTCACTAAATCGCTCCCAAAAGTAGCCGCCGAGATGGCCCTATCGGTTCTGGCGTACAACCTCACACGGGTCATGAACATCGTCGGGGTCAAGCCGTTGATCGCGGCAATCACAGCCTGAGAAACGCCCGCGTCCTCGTGGTCAGGACGGACGTCCGCAAGGCCGTTTTTACACGACCAAGACCCGAAGCCGACTTAATCAGAATTGAGCCGAACGCTTAATCGGGCAGCAACTTTAGCACACTAATCAGTGTCCGTATGACCCTGGTAACCGCACATGCCTCATGAATTGCTGAGCGGCATTCTCGGAAGCCTCGCAGCAGAGGTCGCTTCTAAGATTGCTCCTGCGCGACAGGGTGGCGAATTTGCCGAAGTTCCGGCTGAAACACTCCAGCGGCAGAACCGCCGGCTTTATCGTTACCTGTTGGCTAGTGGCTGCTTGGGGTTTGCCACTCCCTTGTTGGCTCTTGCCATAGGGAGTGAGGACGCGCCGTGGCGCAACGCCTGGTTAACCGGGGTTATTTTCGGCCTGCCATTTCTGATCATGTTGATCTTCTTGGCGCTCGTCTGGGCGACACGAGGCAGCAAAAGGGCAACGGAGCTTTTGTTCTACTTCGAGAGACAACAGCGGACTCACATCTACGTTTTCTACCTGTACGCCGTGCCGCTAGCGGTGCTGGGACTCACATCCTCGGTGCTGGTGTGGCTCTAAGCACCGCTAACGAGATTACATTGAAGCAGAAGCATCTCGTTGCTGAAGTACTTTGCTGGCGTAGAATGTGACCACTTTCCCGGGTCAAATGTCCGTCTAGCCAAAAAGGTCGGCAATCGGCATGTCGCCTATTGGCCCCTCGCGGACCTTTCCAGTCGGGACGGTGACGTCTGCTCCCGGAGGTCGACCGGAAGCAAGCCGTCCAGGGGGCAAAAGGACCGGCTTTGACCTAAACCGGACCTTCGTTCGCACCGCTGTCATTTTGGGGTTGCAAAGCTTCAGTCAACGTATGCTGGTACGTTGAGGGAGAGTACCGAGGCATCGTGGCCTCCTGGAGTACAAGCAATTTGGCACTTTGCGGCGACCAGTGAGTCAAACGACGGCCGATCTGCCCGACATCTCGTATCCCGTGCTTTGTTGGCGAGAGGGCTACATCTATCTGGCTGCGACGCCACTCGAACTCTGTGCACATCCCCGCTCGATGTTTGAGGAGACGGCCCAACGCGCCCGCGCTGGCGAATGGCACTTAGTAGACGCCGACGGCCGGTCGTTCGATGTTCTAGACTTTATTCGTGTTCGCCCGTTCGGCGGCATCAGAGCCATCGGACCATGGTTGCTGCGTTCGATTTTTGCGATTCCGGTGCTGGCCAATGAAGCGAGGCTGCCGCTGTCCGAGTTTAAGAAAACGCTGATCGGCGCGATCAGGATTCGCTATCAATATGACTCCGATAAGGCACCGGCGGCACGGGCCATCAGGCTTCTGCAATCTGCTGATTCGTATGCAGCGGCTATCGACGCGCTGCCAAAGAGGTGACGGCGACAAGTAGCCCTTCGCTTTTGTCGCGTTTACTTCCGCTGCTGGCCCGTCCCGGACCTTCGGTCCCGCCGGTGATGTCGGCTTCCGGGCCTCGACCGGAATAAGGGAGCCGGGCACCGACCGCCGGCTTTTTGACCCGAAGCGGAAGTGGGCTGTTGGACGGGCAGACGCCGCTCAGGTTATGTTCCCTAACCGCCAAAAGGGGGCAAACGATGGAGCAGCGTTTCACATTCGATCAGGTCGCGAACGTATACAGGGCCTCACGACCCGATTACCCTGAGGCTCTGATTGACGATGTCATGTCATTTGCAAACCTAGAGCCAACCGATGCCGTTCTTGAAATTGGCTGTGGAACGGGTCAAGCAACAAAAAGCTTTGCGAAGCGGGGTTTGCAGATCGTCGCCATTGATCCCGGATCGGAAATGATCCGCTACGCGCGCGAGACTTTGGCGAGTTTTGCCAACGTGAAACTAGCCGAGGCTACTTTCGAGGCGTGGCCAGTTGGAAATTCAGTGTTCGCTCTAATCTTTGCGGCACAGGCGTGGCACTGGGTATCCCCGGAAGTGCGGTTCGTAAAAGCCGCCCAACTGCTTTCGACTAACGGAACACTGGCCGTCTTCGGGCACGTGCCTGTCGGACTACCCTCACATTTACTGGAACGGTTTAAGCAAATTTGGCTACGTCACACGGGCTCGTGGGGGGCGCCGCCCGAAGCTTGGTACCTACCGAACGGCCCGTTTAAGGACTGGTTTGACCAGTCGCAGTTGTTCGGGCCCGTTGAACACAAGTGCTATCTGTGGAAATGGCAGCACACGGCGTCCAGCTACACCGAGTTTCTGAGCACGCGGTCGGACGTTCGGTTACTCGCGGCAGAGACGCGTGAAGACCTGCTCGATGAAATTGCAAAAGCAATCGACGATCAAGGAGGCGGCCTCGACATCGATTATGAAACGCATCTTTACATTGCTCACCGTATTGATGGCGACAAATAGCCCTTCGCGTTAGCCCATTTGTCGCGTTCACTTCCGGTTCTGGCCCCCTACGGACGATCCAGAGCGGCATTGAGAATGTCCGCTTTCGCGGTTTAACCGGAAGCGAGCCGTCAGACGATCAGAAGGCAGCTTTTCGAATCGGACATCGTTAGTTTTTAGTAACGGCCGCACAAAAGATGCTCTCCTTCGATTTCCGCTTCCTTGTCCAAGAGCGGTATTGAGTGCGGCGTGGGCAATGTCGGCAAGCGACCAGGAAGATGAGAACAAAGCTCGCAATTGCAATGCTTCTGAGCTTCGGTGTGATCGTTCTAGGCCACGCGTACCTTCGCGGCTACGCACCCTTCACCGCTCAATTTGTGCAGACATGTGATAGAGCAATCAAGGAGCGGTTGGTTGCTCCGTCCACCTATGAGCGGATCAGCGTAGACGAGTCTCGGAAGACAATCACGTTCGACGAGTTCTTCAAAGACCCGATACGGCGAGTGTCCGAGGCAGCCAAGAAAGCCATTGCCCAAGTCGAGCGAGCTTCGCCGGTTCAGTATATCGCGCTCATCGATTACCAAGCTCAGGATCGTATCGGTGCCATCATTCGCGAAAGCGCAACATGCACTTTCAACTCACTTGATGGGAGTGACATGCCTGAACGTACAGGTTTTGTGCAGGTCGACGGCGAACATAATATTACGTGGGCTGCGAGGCAGCCGAACGCGGCCGCGCTCCTATCGCGCCTGGGACGGTGACTGGTGGTCGGCTATTGGCCCATCACGTCGATCCTGCGATTGATCGAAATGGCCGCTATCGAGGGGTAACCGGACCACCAGCGGAATCGGGAAGACAGTCGCCCATGAGGCGTAGCGGAAGATCGTAGTCCGTCGCTGGTTATCCGGCCGGATCGCTTTGGCGGCCGCTGCATCATAGAGGTATAGCGAAGCAGTAGTGCCCATCTTCATCGGCCGTGGTGCGCCATTTCGATTGGGTACACCGTAGTTGCGGAGCAATTCAGAGGTCTGCGTTCTGCGCATCGTGTTCAAGCCGAGGGGCAGTTTGCCGTAACCAATGTTTCTCGAGAAAGCCAATTGACTAAAGTCCGGATAGCTCGATCACCGGTGAGTTCTGGACGCCAACGTGCCACATGGACTTTGCTCGAAGACACGTGAGGCGTCGCCAACAACGCCGGTACGAGGCGGCCATCGGCGACTGCGTCGGCGATCAGAAGCGAGCGTCCAAGCGCGACCCCGCCGCCTTCGACGGCAGAGGTGAGGCAAAGCCCGATATCACGCAGAACCGGCCCGCGGGAGACGGCCTGGTTCACGCCAAGTGTCTTGAACCAGAATTCCCAACTCCACTCACCGGCGGGATCGCTCCCCTTGCGAATCAGCGGAAGCTCAATCAGACCGGCCGGATTCGCCAGCGGCTTGCCTTCAGGCAGCACACGTGGCGCGCACACCGGAACCACCCGTTCCTGAAACAATGGCGCTTGAGTCGAACTGGGCCGTGCTTCGGCAAGCGACGTCCAGACGATACGAAGATCGACTGAACTCGTCGCGTCCTGCTCCGCTTGGATTGGCTCGAACTCGACATCGATGTCGGGATGCTCCGACTGAAACGATGGAAGTCGCCTGACGAGCCACCACGCGGCGAACGCCGGGCCTGAACCCAATCTGACGGTTTGGCGGCTGGCGCGGCGGCGCAGACGAGGCTCCAGTCCGGCCATGGTGTCGAGTAACATCGCAAGTTCGGCTCGCAGCAAACTTCCTTCGGCGCTCAGCTCGACCCCGGGATTGAGTCTGCGGAGCAGAGTCGTCCCGTAAAATGTCTCGAGCTGCCGAATTCGATGACTGACCGCGCTCTGGGTCACACCAAGTTCTTCAGCCGCGCGAGTGAATGAGCGGTGGCGCGCGACGGCGTCGAACGCGACCAATGGAGCAAAAGGTGGAAGGCGACGGACCATCGGAGCAAGAAGTGATCAATGAGAACCACATGATACAGTTTCATGAGATTTTGAGAATGCTTCATTCGCTGCCAAGCCGTTTTTCCGCCAGCCTAAGGCGATGGCAGAACATCTCGAAATTGCGCTGGTTGAGGATCCGACAATCGCGGATAACGGTTCTTCTTCACGATTGCCGCGGTTTGCGCTTCTTGCGGCGAGTGTCAGCGGATTCCTGTTCCAGGTCGATCTCACGGGCCTGGCCGCAGCGCTACCGGACATCGCCAGCAGCTTAGGGGTCCCGGTGCAAGACCAGGCCTGGATTATCGACATCTACAGCCTCGCTCTCATCTTCGCGCTTCCGGTTGCCGGTCCGTTTGCAGACCGACACGGGCGGCGAAGAGTGTTCATTGGCGGCGGCGTCTTGTTTGCTCTCTCCTCGGCACTGTCTGCGGCGTCGACCACGTTCGAGAGCCTGCTGGCGTGGCGCGTGCTGCAAGGCGTCGCAGGCGCTGCGATCACGTCGGCGGCTGCGGCGCTACTCGCGGCCGCTTATCCGGGTAAGCGACGCGCCTGGGCCTTCGGCATCTGGGGTACGGTCATCGGTGGCTCAATGGTCGTCGGACCACCGCTCGGAGCAATCATTGCCTCCTATGCTGGCTGGCCGTGGATCTTCTGGATCAATCTTCCGCTCTGTATGGCGCTCGTGGTCTTCGCCTCGCCGCTGGCGGAATCGGAACGTGTCGGCTCTCAACCGCCAATGGATTGGCTCGGGCCGAACCTGCTAGCGCTAGTCGTCGGTTCCTCAGCGTACGCGCTCCTCTCATCAGGCGGATTTCGTGGGATAGCATTGGCTACAACCGTGCTCGCTTCTTGTGCGTTCTGGGTCGTAGAGCGCAGGCACCCGCGGCCGGCCTTTGATTTCGGACTGTTTGCGTCGGTTCCGTTCCTTGCCCTTTGTATCACCGCTATTGCAAGTTCGATCGGTTACTGGTCCTTGCTCGTCCATCTGCCGCAGATGATGCGCGGGCCGATGGGGCTCGATGCAAGTCGCTCCGGATTGCTGCTAACCGCGCTCACCATACCAATGCTCCTGCTGCCTAGTCTGGGCGCGCGCTTGTCGCAGTGTATGCCGGCACGGTTCTACTTCGGCGGAGGACTGACGGTGGTTGGCGTCGCGGCATTGTTCCTGGGAGCCATTTCAAGGGATCTATCCAGCTCGGCAGCGACGTGGGCCGTGGGCGCGATGCTGCTCCTGGGCGGAGCGGGGTGCGCACTGTTCAACGCTCAGATCACGGCCTTCTCGGTTTCCTCGGTTCCAGCCGATCGAGCGGCGACGGCTGCCGCCATGTGTGTCACAATGCGTCAGGTGGGCTTTGCTTTCGGCATCGCGCTGATAGGAGCCGTCCTGAATCTGGGCGGTAGCGGCCTGTATCCACCCGCTTTTCTTCTCGTCGGTGCGATCACGCTTGTGCTTGGTGCAATTGTGTTTGCCTTGCTCTCAATTCCTGTCGCAAGGGAGCTGCAGTAAAGCGGCAAACCAACTTTGCAGTTGATATTAGGATCGTGCAATTCACCAAGCGGGCTGCTGCGGAAGCGTTAGTCGGCCAACGTGCGATTGTCGCGCATTCTACGAACTGTGCGCGTTTCCATTGCAGGGTCCGTTTCGAACGCTTGTTTTCCCTTCGCGGCCCAAAGCTCACGTGCCCGTTCGCCCTCACCGCTTTTAAGCTTGTCAGCCATCCAAAGCAGCGCGCCCAAGATCGTGGAACGGTCGTCACCGGTCAGGTCCACGATGCCGGCTTTGACCACGAGGCCGCCGAGTTCGATGAGGTGCCGGGTGCGCTTGCGGCGTTCGACCTGCCACGCGCGCATGTCATGTCGCGCTTTTGCGGCTTGATGCCGGTTGCGCGCCGTCCGGTTGCCCAGGAGCGCCGTCCGTGTTGCGGTCAGTTGCTGGCGCATTTCAGCGCGTCCGTCCTTGAAAAAACGCGGCGCCGCGCTTGGCCCATGCCTCCCTCTTCCCGGCCTCCTTCGTCTCGGCCAGCACGATCAGCGCGCCTGCCAGTTCTTCAGCCGTCAGTGTGTCAGCTCCGGTCGCGATGACCAATTCGCCGAGCTGGCGCACCTTTCGAGTTTTCAGCCCGCGCGCTTTGTCTTCGAGTGCCTTCAGATCCGCATCAAAGTCTCGTGGCTTGCGCATCATCGTCTCCATGAGCTCGATGGAGAAATAATGGGCGAGCACACCGCAGAATGCTGTAAGGTCATCAGGACGAGCTGAGACGGGGTAGTCCCTCCCGAGATTTTTTCGAGGAGGGCGCGCTTATACGTCGTTCCGACGTGCGCTTCGCTGTGCCAGTGATCTGGTCGCGATGGCGATCTATCATCTTCACGTCAAGGTCATTGGCCGAAAGGCCGGGAGCAGCGCGGTAGCATCGGCGGCCTACCGCTCCGGCTCGCGGCTGCGTGACGAGCGGCTCGGCCGCGATCAGGATTTCTCCGCCAAGCGCGGCGTCGTTCATTCCGAGGTCATGCTGCCGGAGAACGTGCCGGAAGCATGGAGCGACCGCGAGCGGCTTTGGAATGACGTCGAAGCGCACGAAATCCGGAAAGATGCCCAGCTGGCCCGCGAGGTGGAGTTTGCGCTTCCGCGCGAGATGAGTGAGGCGCAGGGCATCGAGCTAGCCCGCGATTTCGTTCGGAGCGAGTTCGTGGGTCTCGGTATGATCGCCGATCTCAATGTGCATTGGGACAGGGCGGAGGACGGACTGCCGAAACCTCATGCCCATGTCATGGTGACCATGCGCTCGGTCGACGAGAGCGGCTTTGGCAATAAGGTACGGGACTGGAACCGTACGGAGATGGTCGAGCGCTGGCGCAGACGCTGGGCCGAGCTTGTCAACGAGCGGCTGGCCCAGCTCGACATCGACGCGCGGATCGACCATCGCAGCCTGGAAGCCCAGGGCATTGCGCTGGAGCCGCAAAGCCAGATCGGCGCGCCCGCCAAACGGATTGAGATCCGAGGCATTGCGGGCGACGAGTCTGAGGCCGACCGGGCCGAGATGCACCGCGAGATCGCGCGCAACAATGGCGCGCGGATCATCGCTGATCCCTCCCTTGGACTGGACGCGATCACCCAGCAGCAATCGACCTTCACGCGCCGCGACCTGGCAAAATTCGCGCACCGGCACAGTGACGGGCTCGACCAGTTCGATGCGGTCATGGGCGCGATACAGGGAACGCCCGATCTGATCGAACTCGGTAAGGACGCCCGCGGCGAGGATCGGTTCACAACCCGCGGAATGATCGAGACGGAACAGCGCCTGCACCGTGCCGCTGAATTGTTGGCGGGAGGGGAGCGCCTCGAGGTGCGAGATGCGGAGCGCAGGGCGGCTTTGGCGCGTGCGGAAGCGCGCGGCCTGGTGCTGTCATCCGAGCAGGTTGACGCCTTGGCGCACGTCACGGGTGGACGCGATCTCAGCGTCGTGGTCGGCCATGCCGGGACGGGAAAGAGCGCGATGCTGGGGGTGGCACGGGAGGCGTGGGAAGCGGCTGGCTTCGAGGTCCGGGGCGTGGCGCTGTCCGGCATTGCCGCGGAAAACCTTCAAAGCGGATCGGGCATTGCGTCGCGCACGATTGCCAGCCTGGAGCACGGCTGGGGACAGAGCCGTGATCTGCTCAAATCGAGCAATGTGCTTGTCATCGACGAGGCGGGGATGGTCGGCACGCGGCAGCTCGAGCGCGTGCTGTCCCATGCCGCCGAGGCTGGCGCAAAGGTGGTGCTCGTCGGCGATCCGCAACAGCTGCAGGCGATCGAAGCGGGAGCGGCCTTCCGGTCGATTTATGAGCGTCACGGCGGCGCCGAGATCGGCGAAGTGCGCCGTCAGCGGGAGGACTGGCAGCGCGGTGCCACGCGCGATCTAGCGACCGGCAAGGTGGATCATGCGCTCGGAGCTTACCGCGCCCATGGCTTGGTGCACGAGGCCCAGACCCGCGAGCAGGCTCGAGGGGATCTGATCGAGCGTTGGGACCGCGACCGGCTGGCCTCGCCGGATCGGAGCCGGATCATCCTCACCCATACCAACGAAGAGGTCCATGCGCTGAACGAGACGGCGCGCGAGCGGATGCGGGCAGCGGGCAATCTCGGCGACGAGGTGGAGGTGACGGTCGAGCGCGGCACGAGAGACTTTGCGGGCGGCGATCGGGTCATGTTCCTGCAGAACGAGCGCGGGCTCGGCGTCAAGAACGGCACGCTCGGAACCATCGAGCAGGTCAGCGCAAAATCCATGACCGTGCAGACCGACGATGGCCGATCCGTGCGCTTCGACCTCAAAGATTACAATCGGCTCGACCATGGCTATGCGGCGACGATCCACAAGGCGCAGGGCATGACGGTGGACCGCGTCCATGTGCTGGCGACGCCCGGCATGGACGCCCACAGCAGCTATGTCTCCCTGTCGCGGCATCGCGACAGCGTCGACCTGCATTATGGCCGTGACGACTTTGCCAATGAGGTTCGGCTGGTCCGCGCCCTGTCGCGCGATCGCGCCAAGGACATGGCTTCCGACTACGACCGTGCCGATCCGATCCAAAGCTACGCCGAGCGGCGTGGGATCACGTTTCGCGAGCGCGTGGCCGAGATCGTACGCAAGGTCATGCCGGAGAAGCTGCGCGACATGTTCGACGGCCTTCGCGTTCCTGGGGAGGTGTCCGACCGATATGGCGGACAACGGCCCGAGCCCGGGTCGCCGGAAAGGGAAAGGAGTGGTACGGCAACCGACCGGCGTGAACCCGAAGTGCCGGCAAGGAACGTGGCGCAAGATCCCGAGGTGGAAGCACGTCGCGTCCGGACCCGGGCGCTCGTGCGCCATGCCCGCGCCGTGGATGCGATCTTCGCGGAGCGGAAGATAGGCAGGCAGGCAAGTCCGGAGCAGGTGAAAGAACTACAGACGGCCCGCCATGCCTTCGAGGCGGTGCGGCCTTATGGCTCGCATGACGCCGAAGCCGCCTACCGAAACAACCCGGAGCTCGCCCGTAAGGCGGCGGCCGGTCAGGTCAGCCCCGCCATCCGTGCGCTCCAGATCGAGACCGAACTTCGCACCGATCCAAGCCGGCGCGCCGATCGCTTTGTGGAGCGCTGGCACAAGCTTGGCCACACCAGTCAGCGCCTATACCAAGCTGGCGACATGTCCGGCTACAAGGCTGCGCGCTCGGCAATGGGCGACATGGCCAAAAGCCTCGAACGCGATCCGCAATTGGAATCCATCCTCGCCGGCCGCAAGAACGACCTCGGCATCGCGTTCGAATCCGGCCGCCGGCTCGGCCAGGAGCTAGCCCTTGCCCACGGTATCGGCCTTGGAAAAGACCGAGGCCTCGAACGCTGACTAGGCCTATCTGCCGCCGCTTGGGCGCCACGCCCCGACAAGTCGAAAACCCAATTGCACGCCCGCCAGGCGGTGGCCTCTCTTCTCTCAGCAGCCGTCAGAACCAGCCAGCAGGAGGCAGCCCGGCCATGCGCGAAGCGGACCGCATCATCCGTTTGAAAACCGTTCTCGCGAGGACCGGGCTGTCGCGGTCCACGATCTACCGCAAGATCGCCGAGGGCACATTCCCGGTTCAGATCAAGATCAGCACCAATGGCAGCGGTTGGCATGAATCCGAAATCAACCGGTGGATCGCAGATCCTGTCTCGTGGCGACCGAGGGGCGCGCTCGGTGAAGTCCGGTGACGAGAAGATGAACGTCAATCGTCGTTGTCCTCGAAACGCATGATCAACAACGCGCGCGTCCGCCGTGGCGGCAGCTTGCCCTATTCCTTAGAGAGGCGCGTCTTCGGCCCGTTGCTGATTGGACCGTCAATCGGTCCTAGTTCTGCGCTGATAGCAACAGGCTTGTCCTGCGCTGACAGAGGGGCTTCTCCACGCAGCCAACTCCGCGTTTTCTGATCCGTTCTTGGTGAAATGCCGGCGTCCCATTGTTCACCAAAAGGGCCGCCGCCATAAGCTCACTCGTGTCGTACCCCAATCGATGTGTACCCGGAGGTGCTGACCGGATTATCGGATAGCCTTCCTATCCCCGCACACGATCTTAACGTACTAGGCCCACCACTGCTCACGCTGACGCTTCCTTGAATTGCAATATGCGCGCACCCTGGCGCAGCGCATCGAGATAGTCGGCCCACCACGTCATGAGTTTCACACGCTCATCCCAATAGTCGCCGCGGGCGTAGGCCCGGCGCACAGCATTCGGCTCAACATGCGCCAGCGCAGCCTCGATGGCGTTGATGCTCCACTTTCCGCTTTCGTTGGCCAGGGTCGAAAAGGTCGAGCGGAAACCGTGAGCGACCATCTCGTCGTTCGAATAGCCGAGACGGCGCAGCGCCGCACACAGCGTGTTTTCGCTGATCGGCCGCGTCACCGAACGCAGGCCCGGGAAGACAAGCCCGGCCACGCCTCGCCCTGTGATCGGATGCAGATCCCGCAAAATGGCGGTAGCCTGCGCTGGAAGCGGGACGCGGTGAGGTCTGCGCATCTTCGTCCGCTCGGCGGGGATGTTCCACACGGCAGCGTCCAGATCAAACTCAGCCCATGTCGCGTGGCGCAGCTCGCCCGGCCGCGGCGCTAGCAGGGCGATCAGTTGCAGCGCGGCCTTCGTCGTTGGCTGGCCCTGAAAGCCGTCAATCGCCCGCAGCAAGCCGCCGAACGCGACAGGCTCGATAATCGCCGCCCGGTGCTTCGGTTTTGGAGCTGCGATTGCGCCGCGCAGCGCTTGGGTCGGGTCCGCATTGGCACGGGCGGTCGTGACAGCATATCGAAATACGGCACCAATGACCGCCCGCAGGCGCTTTGCCGTTTCGAGCTTGCCGGCCGCTTCCAGTGGTTGCAGCACCCGCAAGACTTCGCCAGCGGAGACGTCGCCGATCGGCAGCGGTCCCAGATCGGCCTTGGCCAGGCCGAGCAGCCATTCCAGCTTGCCAGCGGTCGCAGTCGCAACGCCCTCCCGCTTCTTCTTGGCAAGCAGCTCATCGGCCAGAACACTGAACGTGTTGGCCTGAGCCTCGGCGCGCGCCGCCTTCACCTGGCGCTTCCGGATGGCGGGATCGATGCCGTCCCGCAAGAGGCCCGCAGCTTCGTCCCTTAGCCTTCTGGCAGCTTCCAGTGGCACACCGGCCGGGGCCTTGCCGTATTCGCCAAGGGCGAGCTTCTTCTGCTTGCTGCCGAACCGATACGCGAAATTCCAGAGTTTGCCACCGCTTGGCGTAAGCCACAGTTGCAGGCCGCCCCCGTCCGAGAGCTTCACTAGCCGCCCACTAGCCTTGGCGTTCCTAACGGCAGCGTCCGTAAGTTTTCCACTCGCCATGCCACGCACCAACTGTTGGCCTTTTCAAAGCTACATCGCCCGAAAGGCCAACAAGGAGGCCAACAATTTCATCGGCTGTCAACGAACGAGAACAAACCGTGACGGCCACGAATGACCGAAAATGTTTTGTTTTCAGTACCTTGTCGGCGAGAAACGAACGAGGGAGGACGGCTGCGGAAGGGGGGTGGTGCCGCAAGAGGGACTCGAACCCCCGACCCCGTCATTACGAATGACGTGCTCTACCAGCTGAGCTATTGCGGCGAACCATAGCGGCGAGCGCCCGGCACGGGGACGGACGACGCGATCGCGCTCCTGATATCGGGCGAACGGCCCGTTGGCAAGGACAACGCGCGCCGCCGCGGCGCGGAAACGAACCGGTGTGACCCGGAACGGCGGGGCTGGTTGCCCTCAGCCGCCGAACCGTGACCAGAACCCGCGCCAGCCGCCGGCCTGGGCCTTGGGTGCGAGCTGCTCGGCGAACTCGTCGCGGGGCTGGTCGTCGTCATCGACACCGGGATCGTCCGGCGGCCGCATGATCGGGACGATCGCCTGGATCGGCGTCTCCGCCGGCCGGGCGAGGTCGTTGCGGGTGCGGAACAGCGGCGTGGGGGCGGCTGCCGCCGTCTCGGCCGGCTTGGCGGCCACGGCATCCGGCTCGGCCTCGGTCTCCGGCTCCGATTCGGCCTCGGCGGGGCCTGCGGCCTGCAACGGCGGCGCCGGCTCGGCGGCGATGGCGGTAGCCTCGATCAGCCTGCCGTCCTCAGCCGTGTCCACAGGGATATCCACCGGCTTGTCGATAGGCTTGTCCACGGCCTCGACCAGCTTTTCGGCCTGCTCGGGCTCGGCGGCCGCCGCCGGCCGCGGCGGCTCGTTGTCCTGCACGGCCGGCGTGATCACCACGGGCTCGGGTGCGGGCTCGCGCGGCGGCGCGACTGCGGCTTCGGCCACGGCGGGCCGGGCCGGCGGGGCCAGCACGGCTTCGGCGAAGGCCGAGCTTTCGATCACGCTGCTGCGCTCCGAGGGCAGGCTCGCCACCGGCGTCTGCCATTGGAAGGCGTCGAGCCGGCCGGTGACCGGCGAGATTGGCTGCCAGCGGTCGCTGACATAGCCGTCCGCGGTCCAGGCCGGGTCGTGGCGGGCGCGCACCGCGCGCAGCGCCCATTCCCGCGCCTTGCCGGCGTCGCCATGCTCGGTGCGCTCCAGCTCGGCCATCAGCATCGCCACGCGCTGGGTCGGATCCTCCGTGAACGGCGCCAGCGCCTCGCGGGCGCGGCCGAATTCGGCGGCGTCGATCGCCGCGCGCGCCACCGCCAGCGCGCCCTCGACCTGGCCGGGCGTCCGCGCGGCCAGGTTCTCCACCCGCGCGAGCCGCTGCGTGGCCGAATCGCCGAGCCGCACATGGGCGTAGGCGTCGGCGAGATCCGGATGCGGACACGCCGCCCAGGCCGCCTCGATGATCTTCATCGCGCGCCGCACCTGGTGCGCCTCGCTCTCGAACTTCGCCGCGAGCACCGCGGCCGGCACCAGGGTCGGCGCCAGCTTCACCGCGTCCATCGCGCTCGAGCGCGACTGGTCGCGGTCGCCGGTCTCCAGCGCCAGCGCGCGCGCCGTCAGCAGCACGCCGCGCTGACGGCGGTAGGTCGGCTTGTCGATCATGCCGGCGGTGTAGTTGCCGTCGAGGATCGAAAGCGCACCGTCCCAGTCGGCCTCGGCGCAGCGGAAGCCGAGCACCGCATGCGAGGCCCAGGTGGCGTTGGGCGCCAGCCTGAGCGCCTCGTCGGCAATCATCACCGCGGCATAGGCGTCGTCGGCGCGCTGCGCCTCGATGAACAGGCCGCGCAGGCCGAGCAGGCGGGTGTCCTGGCGCTCGGCCATGGCGCGGAAGGCACGCCGGGCGCCGTCGCGGTCGCCTTCGAGCTGCGCCGCCTGGGCGTGCAGGAGCAGCGTCAGCGGATCGTCGCCGGCCAGCCGCCTGGCGGTGTCGGCGTGCTGCCGCGCCGCAGTCGAATCGCCGTGGCCAATCGCCAGCAGGCCGTGGGTGATGGCGTGGCGGCCGCGCTGATGCCGGCGGGCGCGGTGCGCCTTGCGGATACGGCCGGGTGCCCGCAGCAGCGCGCTGATCAGGTTCCACAGCGCGACGCAGGCGGCGATGGTGAGGCCGAGCGCCAGCACGAACACCGGCAAGGTCATGGCGATCCGCCACGGGCCCCAATTCAAGACGACGTCGCCCGTCTGCTCGGCGACCCAGGCCGAGCCCGCAGCGGCGAGCCCGACCAGGATGAGGAAAATGACGATCCGGAACATGGGCGTCCTATTGCGCGGGTTTGGCGAGCGCGTTCATCGCGTCGTCGGCGAATTTGCGGGCGGTCGACAGCGCGGCGTCGCGGGCATCGGCGCGGGCGAGCCAGTCATTGGCGGGGGCGCGATCACCAGGCGAGAGACCCCTCAGCTCGCGGCGGGCCTCGGCGAAATCGTTCCGCAGCGCCGCCGCGGTGATCCGTGCCACGACCGCGCCGCGATCGGTGCCGGCGCCGTCGGTGCGCTCGACCTTGACCAGGCTCGAGGCGCCGGCCGAGAGCTTGCTGAGGATCGAGGTCCCCGTGGTGCTCTCGGGCGCCGGCGGCGAGAGCTTCGGCACGATGGTGAGCAGCTCGCGGCTCAGTGCCGCGGGGCTCGGCACGCCGGTCGTGGCGAACGCCTCCAGCGGCTTCAGCGCGGCCGCGTCGGGCGCCAGAGATTTGGCGGTGGTCAGCGCCGCTCCATAGGGATCGCCGTGACGGACGGCGACGTCGAGCAGGGTCGCGGCGACCACGCGGCGCAACGGCGCGTCGTCGGCCGGCTTGGCCGCCTCGGAGATCCTGGCGCGCTCCTGTGCCAGCGCCGCGCTCTGGCTCTTGCTCGCCCGCTCCAGCGCGTCGATGCGTGCGGTCAGGCCGGAGAGATCGACCGGCTCGGGTGCGGGCGCCGGCGCGGAGCCGTCGCGCGGCTGCGCCCGGACGTCGTTGAGGGCGGCCACGGTCTTGTCGGCCTGCGCGCGCAGGCCGGCGATGTCGTTACGCAGCGCTGCCATCGCCTTGTCGGCGGCATCGAGCCGGCCGGTCACGGCGCCATCCGGCTTGCCGATGCGCTGCTCCAGCCCGGCGACGCGGGAGGTGAGCTCGTCGACCGCCGTGGCCTGCGGCGAGATCGCCGAGGGCGGTGAGACCTGCGGCCAGCCCAGCATCCAGCCGACGCCGATGACCAGCGCGGCCGCGGCCGCGCCGGAGAACGGCGCGATGATCCAGGGCGAGATCGGGCGGGGTGGCGGCGTCATGCGCGGCGGCTCGGCCGCAGCAATGGTCTCCTCGGCCCTGTCATCGGCGGCAGCAGCCGCTTCGGCGTCCGGCGCCATATGCGGGTGCGATTCGGCGGCGGTCTCCGACGATCCTTCGGCCATCGCCGCCGCCGGAGCGGACCATGGCGAGGCGGTCGGCCGCTCGGCCGCGCTCTCGCTGGCCGACGGGCGCTCCTCGCGTGAGGTCGGCTCCAGGTCGATGGTCGGCGGTGGCCGTTTCGGCCGCCCGGTGTCGGAGGCCGGTGCAGCGGTGTCGGGTTCATCGACCATGGTGGAAGTTCCCTGGCTGAGGCAAGATTGAGCAGGCCCTCTTACGCCATTCACGACCGTAGCGCACGGGTCAGGCCCTCCAGCATGTCGTTTTCATCCGGATGCGCCGCGATTGTGACCTGGGTGGCGCCGGCCTCGCGCAGCACCTCGGCGACATTGGCCGACAGGCAGCCATGGGGCACCGCCAGCGCCGAGATTTCGACGCCATCGGCCCGGATGGCGGCCACGAATGCCGCGGCACTCCGCCGCGAATAATGCAGCACCGCCTCGATCCGGTTGGCTGCGAAGGCCGCGCAGACGTCGCGCGGCAGCGCCGCGACCGGCGCCATCCGATAGACGGTCTGGGTGACCACATCGAAGCCGCGCTCGGCGAGCTCGGAAGCGAGGTCGCGCGAGATGTCGGCGCCGGCGAGATAGAGCAGGGTGGCCTTGGCGTCGATGACGCCGCTGTCTGCGATCAGGTCGCGCAACGCCGTCGCATCGGCCGCGGCCGAGATCACCTGCATGAAGCCGGCCTCGCGTGCGGCTGCGGCGGTCCGGTCGCCGACCGCGAACAGCGGCAGGCGAAGCAATGCGGACCCTCTGAGCTGCGGCGCCGCCGCGCGCAGCGCGTTCGATGACGTCACGATGACGCCGGCGGCGTCGCGGCCCGCGTCCGGCGGCAGCGCGACCGGCTCGAAGCGCAGCATCGGCGCCAGCAGCACCTCGAAGCCGCGCGCGCGCAGGGCGCTCGCGGTGCGTTCATTGTCCGGGGCGGGACGGGTCACCAGCACGGCCATGTGCTATGCTCCCGTCGAACACGGATCGGCCGGGCTGCAACGGACGGACGATTGCACCTGGCGACCTCGTGGTGTTAGGCGGTTCTGCGCACTCATAATGACCAAAAGGGTTGAGATTGGGTAACGAATCGCAAACGCTCGTGCTCGGCATCGAGACCACCTGCGACGAGACCGCCGCGGCCGTGGTGGCGCGTGATTCGGACGGCAAGGGGCAGATCCTCTCCAACGTGGTGCGCTCGCAGACCGACGAGCACGCCATCTATGGCGGTGTGGTTCCAGAGATCGCGGCGCGCGCCCATGTCGACATGCTCGATCATCTCATCGACGCGGCGATGCGCGAAGCCGGCATCGACTATGCTGCGCTCGGCGGCGTCGCCGCGGCGGCCGGGCCGGGCCTGATCGGCGGCGTCATCGTCGGCCTCACCACCGCCAAGGCGATCGCGATGGTGCACGACACGCCGCTGATCGCGGTCAACCATCTCGAGGCGCATGCGCTGACGCCGCGCCTCACCGATGCAATCGACTTCCCCTATTGCCTGTTCCTGGCCTCCGGCGGCCATACCCAGATCGTCGCGGTCGCCGGCGTCGGCGACTACGTCCGGCTCGGCACCACCGTCGACGACGCGATGGGCGAGGCGTTCGACAAGGTCGCGAAGATGCTGGGCCTGCCCTATCCGGGCGGACCGCAGGTCGAGCAGGCCGCGCGCAATGGCGACCCCGCGCGCTTTGCCTTCCCGCGCCCGATGCTGGGCCGCAGCGATGCCAATTTCTCGCTGTCCGGGCTGAAGACGGCCGTGCGCAACGAGATCGGCCGGTTCGACAAGGTGAGCGAGCAGGACATCGCCGACCTCTGCGCCAGCTTCCAGGCGGCGGTGCTGGACTCGACGGCCGATCGCCTGCGCGTCGGCCTCGACCTGTTCAAGCAGCGTTTTGGCGCGCCGACCGCGCTGGTGGCCGCCGGCGGCGTTGCCGCCAACCAGGCCATTCGTGGCGCGCTCGACGACGTCGCGCAGCAGGCCGGCACCCGGCTGATCATGCCGCCGCCCGAGCTCTGCACCGACAATGGCGCCATGATCGCCTGGGCCGGACTGGAGCGGCTCGCGCTCGGCCTCGTCGATGGCATGGACGCCGCCCCGCGGGCGCGCTGGCTGCTGGATGCGAATGCCAGCGTGCCCGGCAAGTTCGCGAATACGCGCGCGGGGTTTTGAAGGTGATGGAATTGCTTTTTCATTCCGCACGAAGCGGCTGGATCGCCCTTGGCTGTGATGTGGCAAGCTCCTGCACCACACGCGGTGCGCTCCCCTCCCCCTTGCGGGGAGGGGTCGGGGGTGGGGGTGGCTCCATAAAAATTCTCGCTCGTGGCACCCCCCTCCCCAACCCTCCCCCGCAAGGTGGGAGGGAGCGCAGCCGAATCCGCGGCGAATGACTCGCTTCCAAACGATCTCCGTCATCGGCGCCGGTGCTTGGGGCACCGCGCTCGCCGCTGTCGCGGCGCGCGCCGGGCGTGACGTCACGCTCTATGCCCGCGATGCCGACCACGCCGCGCGCATCTCTGCTGCCCGCGAGAACCCGCGCCTTCCCGGCATTCCCCTCGCGTCGCGCATCGCCGTCACCGCCGATCTCGCCGAGGCCGCGCGTGCCGATGCCATCCTCATCGTCGTCCCCGCGCAGCATCTGCGCGGCGCCGTCATGCATCTCGCCCCGCTGCTTGCACCCGCCACGCCGCTGGTCGCCTGCGCCAAGGGCATCGAGCACGGCACCCATAAATTCATGACGGAAGTGATCGCCGAAGCCGCGCCCAACGGCATCCCCGCGATCCTCTCGGGTCCGAGCTTCGCCGACGACGTCGCGCGCGGCCTGCCGACCGCGGTGACGCTCGCCGCGCCCGACGAGGCGCTTGCGGCCGATCTCGTCCATGCGCTGGGCTCGCCGACCTTCCGGCCCTATCACTCCACCGACGTGCGTGGCGTCGAAATCGGCGGCGCCGCCAAGAATGTGCTGGCGATCGCTGCCGGCATCGTTTCCGGCCGCAAGCTCGGCGCCTCGGCGCTGGCGGCGCTGACCACGCGCGGCTTCGCCGAGCTGGTGCGGCTCGGCCGCGCCTATGGCGCCCGCAGCGAAACGCTCACCGGCCTGTCCGGCCTCGGCGACCTCATCCTGACCTGCGCCGGCCCGCAATCGCGCAACTTCGCCGCCGGCCTCGCGCTCGGCCGCGGCGAGCCGCTGCCCGCGGGCAAGCTTGCCGAGGGGCAATACACCGCGCCGGTCCTGGTCGAGCTCGCAGCCTCCCGCGGCGTCGAGATGCCGGTGGCGCAGGCCGTTGCCGCGATCCTCGCGGGCGCGGTGACGATCGACGCCGCGATCGAGGCGCTGATGATGCGCCCGTTCAAGGCGGAGGAGTGAGCGTTCTGGCTGCGCACCACATTCACCCCTCACCCTGAGGAGCCCGCCGCAGGCGGGCGTCTCGAAGGGGGAGGCCCTGATCCGGCCTCATGGTTCTCGGGGCGATGCGAGAGCATCGCCTGAACGCGCCTGCGGCGCTCCTCAGCATGAGGGTTGAGCGCAGAGACCGGCGCCGCGTCATCGCTGGGCAAAAGCGCAGCGCCCCGGCTCTAAGGTGTTGACCCGGCCGTTGTCGTCTTCTTTGATCCGGCCGCCGAGCGAGGCCGTATTCCGCTCGAGACTGGCGCGACGTGATCTGAGGATCTTGCACATATGAACTACTGGCTGGTGAAATCCGAACCCTCGGTGTGGTCGTGGGACCAGCAGGTGGCGAAGGGGGCCAAGGGCGAAGCCTGGACCGGCGTGCGCAACTTCACGGCGCGGCAGAATCTGGTGGCGATGAAGAAGGGCGACCTCGCCTTCTACTACCATTCCAACGAGGGCAAGGAGATCATCGGCATCGCCGAGATCATCAAGGAAGCCTATCCCGATCCGACCGACAAGACCGGCAAGTTCGTCTGCGTCGACATCAAGGCGCACAAGGCGTTCAAGACCCCGGTGACGCTCGCCGCGATCAAGGCCGACAAGACGCTGAGCGAGATGGCGCTGGTGAAGCAGTCCCGGCTGTCGGTGCAGCCGGTCACGCCTGCGGAATGGAAGCACATCTGCAAGCTGGGCGGCGTGTAGGGCGCAAGGGCTTGTGAGACGCGCAAGGCGTTAGCGCCATTCGTGG
The DNA here is from genome assembly GCF_032489675.1 of Bradyrhizobium sp. SZCCHNR1043. Taxonomy (NCBI): domain Bacteria; kingdom Pseudomonadati; phylum Pseudomonadota; class Alphaproteobacteria; order Hyphomicrobiales; family Nitrobacteraceae; genus Bradyrhizobium; species Bradyrhizobium sp. SZCCHNR1043. The sequence continues at coordinate 261,770 of NZ_JAUEYN010000009.1, read as the reverse complement.
TAGCTTCGGACCTGCGGCTGCCATGGGCAGGCTGCGTCCTTTCAGGCGCCGCGCTGTGATGCTACGTTCAGTTGTAGCAGGGAGCACCTGCTTCCTGCTCCATACCGAACAGGAGACCGACATGTCTGACAGCGTCTACAAAGTCATCGAGCTGATCGGTACCAGCAGCGAATCTTGGGAAAGGGCAGCCACCAACGCCGTCGAGCAGGCGGCGAAAACACTCCGGGACCTGCGCGTTGCAGAAGTCGTCAAGCTCGACATGCAACTCGATGCGAAGGGGAAAGTCGAAGCCTATCGGGCCAAGCTCAACGTGTCGTTCAAGTTCGAAGGCGCATGAGCTGACCATCGACCCGCGTTGTCGTTCGCCGGCCTATCGGCCGCGGCAAGGTTTGAGCCTGCAATCCGGTGTCGTGCCCGCCATCGGGGGCATGACCGTGGACGTCTCGGTTCGGCTTCCCGGTGATGGCGAGGCGGGACGGACCACAAGCCTGTCATACGGAAATTGCCCGTCGCGCCGGTTATGTCGCAGGGCGCGCCGCTGCATGACGACCGGGAGTTGGGATCAGAGATCGAGACCTCTCTTCCTCAGTTCATCGACCATCTGCTTCCTGATCTCTTCGCCGAGAGCTTGACCAAATTTCTGCCCGGCAATGCTCGACTCCTGGGTGACGGACGGCAGCTTCTGCAGGACTCTTTGACCTGTCGGGGTCCTGTAGAACTCAGCCATGGTCCTGAGGTCGTCCGCCGAGAAGTTCCTGGCATAGATGACCGCGATCGCATCCGAGAATTCGGAAACCCTGCCCTGAAAGGCCTGGGTGAACTTCGGGATCAACGCATCATATTGCAGAGCGACCTCGGCGCGCCCCTGGACGATCGTCGGTCTCAGGTTCTTCAGAACGATCGGCAACAGGGCTGTCGCCTGGTCATTCATATGCATCACGGAGACCAGCTCTTTCGCGGCCGCCAAGGACTCCTGTGATGTCGCTTGGGCTCTTGCCGATGGCGGCGCTGCGGCGGTGAGCCAAATGGCGGAGGCGACGACGACGTACCGACAGCGATGCTTCATCCTGATCCCCCATGTGCCGGCTGCAGCGGCGATCGCTGTTACGGCCGGGCTCCAATTCTTAAAATCAGCCGGAGCCAGCGAACAGTATTGCTAAGCTGTGTTTTCTGCCGCTGCAACCGGATTGGCATCCCCCGCGCTATTGTGCGGATCAAAGCCTGCTCGGTTGCCCGTCGGGCAGTTTCCGCATTCCCGACATGCGCCAATTGCCCGTCGAGTTAGTTTGCCGCAGCCGCGCCGGCTTGTGTCGTCGGGCAAATCACCTTCACATTTCCGCGCATCCTGTTGCCGCATGAGGGGCGTTTCGCGACCGTCACGGACCGTTGGCAGTGGGAGGCGATGGGCGTGTGTTGCCGCAGCGTAGTTCAGTCTGCGCGGACGAACGGCGATGCACGCACGGTCAAGTCGCGCGGTCCTGATATCCCGATGCTGATATCAAGCGGGTGCTGATGCTAGCGTGTCGCGCTCGTGATGGTGGCCAACAAGCCCGGCGCGCCAAGGAGAACGCGAAGCAGCCGTTCAAACCGTTGCGCAGGGAGGGCCGGGGGCGGGCTCAAGCGGTGGTCGCAACACCCAGTGTTTTCATTCGTGACAGCAGCTCGTCAAGCGCCTCTGCTGGAGTTTTCCATCCTAGCGTCTTTCTCGGTCGGGAATTGAGCGCTGCGGCCACGGCGGCGATCTCGTCAGCATCGTAGACGCTCAGATCGGTACCTTTCGGGAAGTACTGCCGCAGCAGGCCATTCGTGTTCTCGTTCGTGCCACGTTGCCAGGGGCTTCTTGGATCGCAGAAGTAGATCTGAAGGTCTGTATCGATCTTGAGGTCACTGTGTTGAGCCATTTCGGTCCCCTGATCCCAGGTTAGCGAGCGGCGGAGTTCTTTGGGCAAGGTGACGATGGTGCGCGTGATCGCATCGCGTACCGCTTCAGCTCCGTGTCCGGAGAGCGCAGGCCCATCCTTCGTACGTGGGCCGTCGTCAAACCCCGGCAACCGTGGAAGGTGCAGGAGCATTGTAAACCGCGTGCTGCGTTCGACCAGCGTGCCGATTGCCGAGCTGGCGGAGCCGACGATCAGATCTCCTTCCCAATGTCCCGGCACAGCTCGATCCGCGACTTCGGCCGGACGCTCACTGATCATGATCTCCGGCGATATGAAGCCTTTGCTGCGCTTCCGCGTACGCGCTCGGGGCACGCGCAGCGCACGTCCCGTTCGCAAACAGGACGACAACTCGCGTTTCAGCGCTCCTCGGCCCTGAACAAAAAGCGCCTGGTAAATGGCTTCGTGGCTGATGCGCATCGCCTCGTCATCCGGGAAGTCGATCGGCAAGCGCCGGGCAATCTGCTCGGGACTCCACGCTTTCGTCCACCCCTGATCCTGGCTAGAGCCCGCACGACCGGCCTTCCGCCGAACGCCGCCTGGAGGCGCGACAAACCCTGCAAGCCGCTCTTCAACATAAGCGCGCAAGGCGGCGTTGCTTGCAAGCTTGCTCGGCTTAGGACGCCGGGCCGATCGATCTGCATGCCACTGGGCGGCCGTCGCCCGATAGGCCATCTTGCCGCCGTGCGTGGCTGCATTGCGATCGAGTTCACGGGAGATGGTCGAGGGAGACCGATTGAGGCGCCGTGCTATCTCTCGTACAGAATGGCGCTGCGCATTCAGCAGCGCAATCTCTTCGCGCTCAGAAAAGGAGAGGTGCCGTCCGGAGAGCGGCTTCGCTGAAGGTCGGAACATTGCCGGTGCCACGCCGCCCGCTTTTCGAAATAATCGGGGGCCGACAGCATCCGATAATCCAGCAGCCAGCGCAGCATTCTCGCTGTTCAATCCAGCGGCAATCCCACGCCAAAATTTCTGCTGTTCCGCACGCCCCGCAACTGGTGGGCGCCCCAATGATCCCAGCTTGCCCCGCGTTGACCGTTTCTTTCGAATGCCCATCGCAACCTCCTCATCGAGTGTTGCGACGACCAATTGAATCCACCGGGTGTGTTCGGCCAGACCTGTGGTACCTGCCGCCAGCATTTTCTTTCGCTGGCGGGCCACGGGCGCGGCCAGCGCCCGGCCTTCCCTGCGCCCTCATGATTCGAGGGCGGTGAGTTTCAGCACAGCTCGGGCGCATCGTGTCGCGAGAACGAGATCGTTCGCCTTCGAGCTGCTTCTCGGAGGCAACGCCGGGCGCGCCAACCACAGCTGTCGTCCCGGGCAAGCGCGAAGCGCGCCGACCCGGGATCCATAACCACAGGGTTCAGTTGTCTTGCACGGGACTCGCAGCCTGCCTCTTACAAACATCGCGCGGTATGGGTCCCTGCGTTCGCAGGGACGACACCGGTTATTTGGCGCGCGCTCGGCCCTCACGATCCAAACAAAAAGAAAGGGGCCCCAGCTTGCGCTGGAGCCCCTCAACGGTCAGGGCATTGCCGGGTATTTGCCCGAACCGAAGTTGCGGACCCGGTCGCGTACGACCAAGTCCCGGGAGAACTCAGTAGTTGTAGGCGCGCTCGCCGTGGTCGGTGATGTCGAGACCCTCGCGCTCCTGCTCCACGGTCGGGCGCAGGCCGATGACCACGTCGACGACCTTGTAGAGGATCGCCGAGCCGACACCCGACCACACCAGCGTGGCGACGACAGCCTTGAGCTGCGCCAGCATCTGCGTGGCGAAGTCGTAGGTGCCGGCGTTGTTGCCGGTGATGTTGGTGTAGTCGGTGATGCCGACGCCGCCCAGCGCCGGGTTGACCAGGATGCCGGTGGCCAGAGCGCCGATGATGCCGCCGATGCAGTGCACGCCGAACACGTCGAGCGCGTCGTCATAGCCGAGCGCGTTCTTCACGGTGGAGACGAAGAACAGGCAGACCGGCGAGACGATCAGGCCGAGCACCAGCGCGCCGATCGGGCCGGCATAGCCGGAGGCCGGGGTGACGGCGACGAGGCCTGCGACCGCACCCGAGCAGATGCCGAGCAGCGAGGGCTTGCCCTTGACCGCCCATTCGCAGAGCAGCCAGGACAGCGCCGCACCGGCGGTGGCGACCATGGTGTTGACGAAGGCCAGCGCGGTGACGCCGTTCGACTCCAGGTTCGAGCCGGCATTGAAGCCGAACCAGCCGACCCACAGCAGCGCGGCGCCGATCATGGTCATGGTCAGCGAGTGCGGAGCCATCAGCTCCTTGCCGTAGCCGGTGCGCTTGCCGATCAGAACCGCGCCCACCAGACCGGCAATGCCGGCGTTGATGTGAACGACGGTGCCGCCTGCGAAGTCGAGGGCGCCAGCGCCGGCGAGCCAGCCGACAGCGCCGGTGACTTCGTCGAGCTTGGCCTGGGCAGCGGTCTTGGCGGCAGCGTCGCCAGCGGCAGCGAGAGCCTTGGCAGCAGCAGCGATGTCATCGGGAGCTGCGATGAACCAGACCCAGTGCGCGATCGGGAAGTAGATGAAGGTCACCCAGAGCAGGATGAACAGCATCACCGCCGAGAACTTGATGCGTTCGGCGAAGGCGCCGACGATCAGGGCCGGGGTGATCATCGCGAAGGTCATCTGGAACACGAAGTAGGCCAGCTCCGGGATCACCACGCCGTTCGAGAAGGTCGGAACGGTCGAGTTGGCGTCGACGCCGTGCAGGAAGGCCTTGGAGAAGCCGCCGACCCACGAGGTCATGCTGCCGCCGTCGGTGAAGGCGAGCGAGTAGCCGTAGAGCGTCCAGATCACGCCGACCATCGCAACGATGGCGAACACCTGCGTGAGGACCGAGGCCATGTTCTTGGTGCGGACGAGGCCGCCATAGAACAGCGCGAGGCCGGGGATGGACATCATCAGGACGAGGGCGCTGGACACGAGCATCCAGGCGACGTCGCCCTTGTTGGGAACGGGGGCGGCTGCGGCAGCGGCGGCAGGCGCGTCCTCGGCGAACGCCACATCGACGAGGCCTGCGACGCAGAGCCCTGCAATTGCGAGCGTAACCCATCCCGCGCTGGTTGGACGCTTGAACGTCATTTTATTGTACTCCGTAAGTGTTCTGGTTTGAGCGCGAAATCAAAGGGCCGCAGCGTCCGCTTCGCCGGTGCGGATGCGCACGGCGTGGTCGAGGCTGATGACGAAGATCTTGCCGTCGCCGATCTGACCGGTCTTGGCGGCCGAGCTGATCGCATCGATGGTCTTGTCGACCTGGTCGGAGGGGATCGCGACCTCGATCTTGATCTTGGGCAGGAAGCTCACCGCATATTCGGCGCCGCGGTAGATTTCCGTATGACCTTTCTGACGGCCGTACCCCTTCACTTCCGTCACCGTGAGACCATGAACGCCGATGGCGGTCAGGGCGTCCCGGACTTCTTCGAGCTTGAATGGCTTAATGATCGCCATAACAATTTTCATGGGTCCTATCCCCGCTTGGGCCCGGCACGGACGTTACCGAGCGCTTCCTGTCGACTGAGGTTCACCACGCGGAGAGAGCTTCACGACGCGGGCACAGCCGGGAGCGATAGAATCAAATGCCGTGCCAGACGGCTGGTCAGGGCTAACGAGCGGTGAATCCTGACCTTTTCACCCCTCACCGGGGGCATCAAAGGCTGCGCTATTCCGTCGCGCTCAAGGAATGGGCAGGCATGCGCAAAAGTTACGCATGTCAGGCTCAAGACACAATGCTGCTCACCGCGCGGGCAGAATCCCGCGACGCCGAACAGGTCAATTGGCGCCAATTGCTGCAGCTATTGCAGCGCCTCGCCATGCTGGGAGATGTCGAGTCCTTCCAGCTCGTGCTCGCGCGACACCCGCAGCGGCACGAAGGCGCTGACCAACTTCAGGAGCCCCCAGGTGACGCCGCCCGACCACACCAGGGTGACGGCGACGCCGTAGAGCTGGGCCGCAAGCTGCTTCGGGTTGCCCTCGATCAGCCCGGCTGTGCCGCCGATCGCGGCGGTCGCGAACACGCCGGCCAGCAGCGTGCCGGTGAGGCCGCCGACGCCGTGGACGCCGAACACGTCGAGCGAATCGTCATAGTTGAAGCGGTGCTTCAGCGAGGTGCAGGCCCAGTAGCAGATGATACCGGCGAGCGCGCCGATCACCAGGCCATGCCAGGGGGCGACGAAGCCGGACGCGGGCGTGATGGTGCCGAGGCCGGCCACCGCGCCGGAGATCATGCCGAGCACCGACGGCTTGCGCCGCGTCGACCATTCCAGCGCGCCCCAGGTGACGGCGCCGGCGCAAGCGGCCAGATGCGTCGTCAGGATCGCCATCACCGCATGCGCATTCGCCCCGAGCGCCGAGCCGCCATTGAAGCCGAACCAGCCGACCCAGAGCAGGCCGGTGCCGACCACCGCGAGCGACAGATCGAACGGCGAGAGGTTCTCGCTGCCATAGCCCTGGCGGCGTCCCATCACCAGCGCCGCGACCAATCCCGCGGTGCCCGCGGAGAGATGCACGACGAGACCGCCGGCGAAGTCGACCACGCCGGCCTGCGCGAGAAAGCCGCCGCCCCAGATCCAATGCGCCAGCGGCACATAGACGAAGATGAACCATGCGATGCTGAACAGGAGGTAGGCCGAGAAGCGCATGCGGTCGGCGACCGAGCCCGCCACCAGCGCCACCGTGATGATCGCGAACGTCATCTGGTACAGCATGAACAGCGACTCGGGGATCGTCCTGGCGCCGGGATGGACGCTGTCCATGCCCATGCCGGCGAGGAAGGCGCGGTCGAGCGAGCCGATCCAGGTGCCGTCGCCGACGAAGGCCAGCGAGTAGCCGAATGCGACCCACAGGATCGAGATCAGCATCACGGCTGCGAGGCTCTGCGCCATCGTCGCCAGCACGTTCTTCTTGCGCACCATGCCCGAGTAGAACAGCGCCAGACCCGGAATGGTCATCATCAGCACCAAAGCGGTGGCGACGATCATCCAGGCGGTGTCGGCCGGTTCGATCGTGGACGGCGCTGCCGCTGCTGCGGGCGTGGTGAAGGCAATCGCGCCCGCTGCAGCCAATGCTGCAGACGCGCGCAGGCAACGAGACGCGCAGGTCTCCATGACAGTCCCCCCGGCATGTCAGATGTTAGGATCTTGCAGTCCGCCGCGCCGTTGCGGCGGGCGCGCAGCCGTTGCGGCTGCTTGACGGGCTTAGAGTGCGTCGGTGTCGGTCTCGCCGGTGCGGATGCGGCGGGCATGATCGATTGGCGTCACGAAGATCTTGCCGTCGCCGATCTGGCCGGTGCGTGCGTGCGTCGTGATCACCTCGACCGCCTTCTCGGCGATGTCGGAGTTGACCGCGATCTCGATGCGCAGCTTGGGCAGGAAGTTCACGATATACTCGGCGCCCCGGTAGATCTCGGTATGGCCCTTCTGGCGGCCGTAGCCCTTGACCTCGGTGACGGTCATGCCGTGGACGCCGATCGCGGTGAGGGCCTGGCGCACCTCGTCGAGCTTGAAGGGTTTGATGATCGCGACGACGAGCTTCATGGGCTGGCCTTGGTTTCCTCGGGTCTGGGCAGCCTGCTTCTGAGGCAGGCGTCGAACGGCTGTTGTGGCCTGTTCCTAGGCAAATGGCACAAAAAGAGCGCAGCGTTAAGCGATATTTGATCGCCTATTGCTTGGATATCGTTCGGACAGCTAGTCTGAGCGCGACTCATTGCAGCGACCCCGCGCTCAGATTGAACGACGCTTTGCGGCTCATGTGCCACGAAAAACATTATTTTGGAGAGAAACCGTGGGCAATATTCCCGAGATCAATCCCCTTCCTTCCAGCACAAGTCCCGTTTCCGCAGTGCCACTGGATGCCCCGCCCCATCCGCTGGATGCGGAGTGGCACGTCCATATCAATGGACAGACCTACGGCCCTTACACCGGCCACCGCCTGGGTGAGTTCGTCAAGGAAGGCCGCATCGACAAGTCGACCCAAGTTCTCGCGGTTGGTAGCGAGGCTTGGTCCTTGGCTGGGCAAGACCTTCGTCTCGCCTCGCTGTTCAACCGGGCTCCGCCGCAAGCTCCGCCGATCTCCGCTGCAGCCGGCTCCACCGTTGTCCAGATAACCAACCAGATGGCGCCGACAGCCGTTCTTCTCGACGACACCGGAGCCTTCGGCGCGAAATCGCCGGGCGTCGCTCTGTTCCTTTCATTTCTCCTCTGCGGTGCGGGTCAAATGTACTGCGGCAGAGTCGGGAAAGGAATCCTGATGCTGATTGGGTGTATAGCTCTGTGGTTCATCTTTTTGGGATGGACAGTCTGGATTTGGTCGATGATCGATGCCTACGCGACGGCGAAGGACATGAACCTGCGATACCTGCGTCGCCTGCAGTCGGGCCAGCCAGTATGACGAAAGCTGCGCCCAATATTTCCTTTCAGAGCTGCCCGTCCTGCGGCTCCGCTTTGAGCGAAGGCGCGCTGACATGTGGCTATTGCGGCAGCGTCACTGCCGTCGAAAATATTTCGAGCCGCGTGAGATCTGAGTTCCGGTATTGGGTTGGACGGGCCGGGGCCTATCTGCAGGACCCCGCGGTTCTGATCTGGGTGCTTGCGACCGTTCCCGTACTGATCTTGCCACCATTACTGGCATTGATGATGTGTTTCAGAGGGAGCTGGAATAGCAAACGCGGCGATGCCGCTAGACAAGCTTACTTCTCTGTCTTCTCTGTTTCAGTCGTCGCCATCGTCAATATCGCGCTGAGCTTGATCTTTTGGCGCTGGCTGAGCGAGATATCGATGTCAGCAGGGCTGTCCTTTGGACTCTTTCTCAAGTCGCTGGGAATTGTTTCTCCAAGGGCGTCACTGCAGGCTATCTAACGTGTTTATTTAGAACGGGCGCAGCTTACCGGCGCTCGCGGATCGAGCCCTCCTGCGCGACGGAGGCGACCAGCGTGCCGTCGGGCTTGAAGATCGAGCCGCGGGTCAGCCCGCGGCCGCCCTGCGCGCTCGGCGAATCCTGCGCATAAAGCAGCCATTCGTCGGCGCGGAACGGCCGGTGAAACCACATCGCGTGATCCAGCGAGGCCGGCATCATGCGCTTGTCGAACAAGGTGCGGCCATAGCGCGCCATGACCGCGTCGAGCAGCGAGAAGTCCGACGCATAGGCCAGCGCGCACATGTGCAGCGCCGGATCATCGGGCAGCTTGGCCGCCGTCTTGATCCAGACGTTGATGCGGCCATCCTCGATCTTCTGGCCGAAGTACCGGTTCAGTTCGACGGGGCGCAGCTCGATCGGCCGGTCGGATTCGTAGTAGCGGCGGATGAAGTCCGGCATCCTTTGGAAGACCTCCTGAAACATCGGCTGCTTGGAGATCTCCTCCGCCGTCAGCTTCTCCGGCGGCGGCACGTCCGGCATCTTGTCCTGGTGGTTGAATGCGCTGTCCTCGTCGCTGTGGAAGGACACCATGATCGAGAAGATCGCATTGCCGTGCTGGATCGCGGTGACGCGCCGGGTCGCATAGCTCTTGCCGTCGCGCAGGCGCTCCACCTGGTAGATGATCGGCACCTGCGGATCGCCGGGCAGGATGAAATAGCAGTGCAGCGAATGCGGCAGCCGGCCCTCGACGGTGCGGCACGCCGCCATCATCGCCTGGCCGATCACCTGGCCGCCGAACACGCGCTGCCAGCTCGTCTTCGGGCTGTTGCCGCGGAACAGGTTCACCTCGATCGGCTCGAGATCGAGGATCGAGATCAGGTCGATCAGTCCCTTGGACATGGCGTGGTGCTTTCGCTGGCTCGGCCGTCAGCTCCGGCCCCGTTCCAGCGGGATCAGGCATCCGGAAATGACGGTTTCGGAGGGCAGACCTTGTTTCACGCCCCTGTTTCGCCCAGCTATACTCCACTCGCAAGAGTAACCGTGAGCAGGGCGGCATGACGACACAGCGAAGCATTGTCATTTGTGGCGGGGCGTTTGCCGGCCTGGCGCTGGCGTTGGCGCTCCGTCAGGGGCTTGGGCCCGAGGTGCCGGTGATCGTGGCCGATCCGGCGCTGGCGAACCGGCCGAGCCGCGATCCGCGCGCCAGTGCCATCGTCGCGGCCTGCCGCAAGCTGTTTGACGCGATCGGGGTCTGGGCCGATGTCGCGCCCGAGGCGCAGCCGATCCTCGACATGGTCATCACCGACTCCAAGCCCGAGGATGCGATCCGCCCGGCGTTCCTGACCTTTGCGGGCCAGGTCGAGGCCGGCGAGCCGTTCGCGCACATGGTCGAGAACCGGCTCTTGATCGACGCGCTGGTCCGGCATGCGGAGGCCGCAGGCGTCGAGCTCAAGGCGATGCCGGTGACCGGCTTTGCGACGCGGGCCGACGGCATTGCGGTGACTCTGGGCGACGGCAGCCAGCTCGAGGCGAGCCTGCTGGTTGCCGCTGACGGCGCGCGCTCGAAGCTGCGCGAGCGCGCGGGCATCCAGACCCATGGCTGGGACTATGACCAGTCCGGCATCGTCGTGACCATCGGTCACGAGCGCGACCATGGCGGCCGCGCCGAGGAGCATTTCCTTCCGCCCGGACCATTCGCGATCCTGCCGCTGACCGGCAAGCGCTCCTCGCTGGTGTGGACCGAGCGGCGCGCCGAGGCGAAGCGCCTCGTCGCGCTCAGCGCGGATGAATTCCAGGCCGAGCTGGAGAAGCGCGCCGGCCTGCATCTCGGCGAGTTGAAGGTGCTCGACCAGCCGCGCGCGTTTCCGCTGTCCTACTTCGTCGCCCGCTCGTTCACCGCGCCGCGGCTGGCGCTGGTTGGCGACGCCGCCCATGTGATCCACCCCATCGCGGGGCAGGGGCTCAACATGGGGCTGAAGGACGTCGCCGCACTGGCCGAGGTCGTGGTCGATGCGGCAAGAATGGGAATCGACCCGGGGCAGGTCGATGTCCTCGAGCGCTATCAGCGCTGGCGCCGCTTCGACACGATGGCGATGGGCGTCGCCACCAACTCGCTGAACTTCCTGTTCTCCAATAAATCGACGCTGTTGCGGGCCGTGCGCGACATCGGCCTTGGGATCGTCGATCGCGCGCCGCCGTTGAAGGAGCTGTTCATCAAGCAGGCCGCGGGGCTCACCGGCGAGATGCCGCGGCTGCTGAAGGGCGAGGCGCTTTGAGGTTCAGCGCGGGCCTGCGGCGGCGATGAAACCGGCGACGGCGTCGATCATGTCGGGGTCGAGCGGGCGGTCCGGATCGTTGTAGGAGGCGAGGTTCTCGTCCTCGTTGGCGACGTCGACCAGAACGTGGTTCATCTCCGGCAGCCACAGCGACTTGGCGGCCGGAGCGGCGGCGGCGAGCGCGACCATGTCGAGGCGTGCGATCTGGTGGTCGCGGGCGCCGCCGACGATCAGGATCGGGATCGTGAGCTGCTTGAGCGGATCGATCGGATCCTCGGCGAAGGCGGAGCCGATGCCGGGCTGCATGCTTGGGGCGATCGGCAACTCGGGCGGGGCGGGATCGACGACCTGCCCGGCCATGATGGCATCGATCGCCTTGGCGACCGGCTCCATCTTCGCGGCCGGCAGCTTCTTCTCGAGCTGCGCCTTCAACAGGTCGCCCTGCCGCCGCGCCGACGACGCAAGCAGGACGAGGCGGTCGACCGGGGTGCGACGGGCGGTGAGGATGGCGACCAGGCCGCCCTCGCTGTGGCCGACCAGGACGATCCGGGCGAACTTGCCGCGCAGGAAGTCGACCAGCGCGGCGGCGTCCCCGACATAATCCTTGAAGCGGAAGTCTTCCGGGCGGCCGAACTCCGCCTTCCAGCCGCGCGCGCCGCGCTTGTCGTAACGCAGGCTGGCGATGCCGCGGGCGGCGAGCTGCTCGGCGAGCTTCTTCAAGGTCGCCGGCTTGAGCTGCGGCCCATTGCCGTCCCGGTCCGTCGACCCGGAGCCGGCGATCAGCAGCGCCACCGGAGGGCGCTCGACGCCCGTTGGCGTGGTCAAGACGGCGTCGAGTGCGCCAATGCGGACGGCGCTCTCCTCGGCCGAGACCACCGAGGTGAGGGCCATCAGCGCCACGGCGAGTGCGCAGCGGATCACGACGGGCCGCATCGGTCAGTCGATCTTCCGCGCTTCCTCCGGCAGCATGATCGGGATGCCGTCGCGGATCGGGTAGGCGAGCTTCGCCGACCGCGAGACCAGCTCCTGCTTCGCCGCGTCGTATTCCAGCGGGCCCTTGGTCATCGGGCAGACCAGGATCTCGAGCAGCTTGGGATCGACGGAATTGGCGGGGCGTTCGAGCGGGGCGTTCATGGCAAGGGTCTCCGGCGGGCGCCTCTGTAGCATATCGTCCGCCTGGTTGTCGTCCTTCAAGGCTTGTGCAGGGCGATCCGGATCAGCTCCTCGATGACCGTGTCCAGTTGCTGGGCCGGCAACGGCCGATCCGACAGCGCGTGGCCGAGGAAGGCCCAGTACAGCACCTGGGCGCGTGCGTGCGCGATCGCCGGCATCAGTCCTTCGGCTGAAAGCAGGCTCTCGACATAGCCCAGCCGGCGTCTGTCGATGGCCTGGACGGCCTGGCGCGCGGCGGGGTCGGATCCGGCCCAGCTGCGCACGGCGCGCTCCAGGGTGAGTCTGACGGTGAACGCGCGCCGGAGGAGCACGGCAATCGCCGGCTGGTCGCCGGCGCTCGCCTCCACCCCGGTGATGATCTGCTCGGCCGCAATCTCCCGCCACTTTTTGAGGAGGGCGGCGTGAAACGCGGCCACATCGGCGAAATGCCAGTAGAAGCTGCCGCGCGACACGCCCATGGCTTTCGCCAGCGGCTCCGCCTTCAGCGCGGTGAAGCCCCGGGTGGCCAGCACCTTCAATCCCTGTGTCAGCCAATCGTCGGCGGAGAGCTGATCGGTCATGTCGTCACCATCAGGACGACCATACATAACTGTATTGACGGCCGCCAGGGCTTCGTGCATCTTCCATACATAAATGTATGGAGGCGTGGCATGCGCGATGCGCTGCTCGTAACCGCGGGGCTCATGGCGATCACCGTCGCCGTGATCCATGGCGTGCTCGGCGAGACGATGGTGTTCGCGCGTGCCACCATCTCGCCGGAGCGGTTGCGAACCCTGCTGCGGCTGGTCTGGCAAACGGGCACGGTGGCGTGGATCGGCTGTGGCGTGCTGCTCACGGCCGCCCCGCGAATGGCGTCGGAGTCGGCGCGGCATTGGACGGTGGTCACGGTCATCGTCGTGTTCACCTTCGCTGCAGGCGCCAATGCGCTGGCGACGCGCGCGCGGCATTTCGGCTGGATCATGCTCGCCGGCGTGGTCCTCCTCGCCATCGCCGGCTACTGACGCTGCGAATCCGGTCGACATAGCCGCGGCACAAACTCGGCGAGATGACGGCATTGCGACGCTTTGCAACCGCTGCATCGCCTTAACTGCCGTTCGGCCGCACTCCGTTCACCGCGAGGCCACTGCCACGACACATTCGCCAAGAATGGTTCTAACTTAGAAGGAGTCTCTTTGCAGACACGGCGGCGAGCCGCTTAGTTGTTCGTCGTCGCGAACGGGTGCCCGGCGTCGACATCGATCCGGGCGCGCAACCGTTCTCCGATTTGCTTGTCGGGATAGGAGAGGGGACGGATCGATGTTGGTCGACGTGGTGCGGAAGTTGGTCGTCGTAGGTGGAAGCGTCGGCATGCTGCTGATGGCAGCGCAGGCGCACGCTGGGGAATCGAACGAGATCTGCCTCACCTATGCCAATGGTCAATTCGAGCCCAAGGAGCCGACCGTTCCTGCCGACGCGCCGCTGACGATCCGCGTCAAGAACATGGAGAGCAAGGCCATCGAGTTCGAGAGCGAGACCCTGAAGGTCGAGAAGGTGATCGCGGCCAACAGCGAGGCGGTGCTCAACGTTCGCGCCATGAAGTCCGGGCGGTACGAGTTCTATAACGACTTCAACGAAAAGGCCCGCGGCTTCGTCAACGTCCAATAGGTCCAGATCCCATGCTCGCCGCCCTGATCATCGTCTTCCGCGAAGTGTTCGAAGCCGGCCTGATCGTCGGCATCGTGCTCGCCGTCACCAGCGCGGTCCCGCATCGCCTGCGCTGGATCGGCGCGGGGCTGTTTGCCGGCCTGGTCGGCGCATGCATCGTCGCGGCGTTCGCGGGCACGCTGACTCAGCTATTCGAAGGCATGGGACAGGAATTGTTCAATGCAGGGGTCCTGTCGGCTGCCGTGATCATGCTGACCTGGCACAATGTCTGGATGGCCCGGCACGGCCGCGAGATGAGCAACGAGTTGCGGACGATGGGCCAAGCGGTGGCCGAAGGCGCCAAGCCGCTGGTCGCGCTGGCGACCGTGATCGCCATCGCCGTGTTGCGCGAGGGCAGCGAGGTCGCGCTGTTTCTCTATGGCGTGGCGGCGTCCGGTGACGGCGGCGGGCGGGCGCTGCTCGGTGGCGGCGTCCTCGGCCTGCTGCTCGGCGTCGCCGTCTGTCTCGCGACCTATCTGGGTCTGATGCGCATCCCGCCGCGCGCGCTGTTCAAGACCACCACCGTGCTGATCACCCTGTTGTCGGCGGGAATGGCCGCGCAGGCGGTGTTCTTTCTCGCCCGCGCCAACTGGCTGACATCGTTCGACCAGGTGGTGTGGGATTCGAGCGCGGTTCTGCCCGAGCGTGGCGTCGCCGGACGGACCCTCAAGGCCCTGATCGGCTATACGGATCAGCCCACCGCGATGCAGCTCGCAGTTTACATCGGGGTGATCCTCGCCACCATCGCGCTGATGCGTCTCACGGCGGCGCCGCCAGCGCCGCGTGCGGCCGCCGCCGAATGATCATTGCAGCGGCGGATCACCCGAGGTCCGCTTCTTGGCGAGATCCATCTCGGTCACGGCGATGAGGATTTCGGCGCGGGTCTTGAGGTCCGGCGCCTCGAGCATCGCCTGCTTCTCCGCCGGACCGTAGGGCGACATCATCGCCAGCGCGTTCACGAGCGCTTCGTTCGGCGCGGCTTCGATGCCGGCCCAGTCGACCTTGAGATTGTTGGCCTTGAGGAAGTCGGTGAGCACCGCGAGCAGCGCCTCGCGGTCGACCGCGTCCTCACCCTTGCGCGCCGTGAAATCATCGACGAACGGGAAATAATCGACCTTGCACTGCCGATAGGGCGTGAGCACCGTCATTTCCTCGACCACCTTGAAGCGGGACACGCCCGTGAGCTCGAGGATGTAGCGGCCATCGCCGGACTCGGCGAGCTGCGTGATCCGGCCGACGCAGCCGACCTTGAACAGCACCGGCCGCTCCTCGCTGGAGGAATGCGTGACGTCGGGCTGGATCATGCCAATGAGCCGATGGCCGTCGCGAAGCGCATCGTCGACCATCGCGAGATAGCGCGGCTCGAAAATGTTGAGCGGCATTTGGCCGCGCGGCAGCAGCAAGGCTCCCGCCAATGGAAACACCGGAACGATCTCCGGCAGCTCGGCGGGACCGCGATATTCGGCATTGATCGGCATGCGATACCTCGTGTCCGCTGGAACGAGCGCGCGTCCCGTCCAGCCGGGTTACGAAAACAGGATCGTCGACAGCCGCTTGCGGCCCTCGATGGTGGCCTCGTCTGCGCCGCCCCAGGCTTCGAAGAACTGCACGAGCTGCTTGCGCGCGCCGTCGTCGTTCCATTTGCGGTCGCGCTTCACGATCTCGAGCAGCTGGTCGGTGGCTTCCTTCCGCTTGCCCGCGGCGTTCAGCGCCGTCGCCAGGTCAAAACGCGCCTGGTGGTCGAGCGGATTGGCGGCGACCTTCTGTTCGAGCTCGCCGACCGG
The DNA here is from genome assembly GCF_032489675.1 of Bradyrhizobium sp. SZCCHNR1043. NCBI lineage: Bacteria > Pseudomonadati > Pseudomonadota > Alphaproteobacteria > Hyphomicrobiales > Nitrobacteraceae > Bradyrhizobium > Bradyrhizobium sp. SZCCHNR1043. The sequence goes on along the minus strand of NZ_JAUEYN010000009.1, from coordinate 246,049 downwards.
CCCGAGCGACTGGGCTTGCTCGGCCAGATCGATCGCGGCCTGCACGGCGGAGACCGCCGAATCGCTACGCTTGGCGTCCGGGACCATCGCAAGCGTCTGCTTGGCCTCGTCGATCGCGCCGAGCTCGACCTGGCACTTCGCAAGCCCGGCGATCGCCGGGATGTTGGCGGCATCGACCGCGAGCACCTCGGCATAGATCTCGGCCGCGCCAGCCGCATCGCCCTCGGCGAGTGCGGCTTCGGCTTCCTTGAGGATTTCGGCGATGTCGGGCTCGCCGACGCCCGGAACGCCCTTGGTGATCTTTTCGATGAAGGCGGCGACCTGGCTCTCGGGCACGGCACCCATGAAGCCATCGGCGGGCCGTCCGCCGACGAACGCGATCACGGCCGGAATCGACTGGATCCCCATCTGGCCGGGAATGGCCGGATGCTCGTCGATGTTCATCTTGACCAGCTTGACCTTGCCGTTGGCGGCCTTGACGGCCTTTTCCAGGATGGGCGTCAGCTGCTTGCACGGTCCGCACCACGGCGCCCAGAAGTCGATGAGGACCGGCTGCCGCTTCGATTCCTCGATGACGTCCTTCACGAAGCTCTGCGTCGTGGTGTCCTTGATCAGATCCGGCACCTGCGGCGCCGCTCCGCCGCCCTGCTCAACAATGGTCACGGGGTCCCTCGTCCGAAAAATTCCGATGGACGGCGACCGGGAACCGGCCGCCGCCGCGCCTCAATACACGTTTTCTCTCACTTTAAGTGGCGGTCCAGCTGGAAATTTCAATCAGCGCCCATCGCGGCCCGGTGATGGGCAGGTTTGGGCCCGGTTCGGCCGGCCCCGACCGCAAAAATTTGAACGTCGTCGGCGTACGAAACCTGTCGCAGACCTGTTGCATTCGTCCGCGGCATTTGGCATAGGTCTGCCCGTCGCTGGCGGCCACGCCGCCAAGGCGTCACGGATGCGGGTGTAGCTCAGTGGTAGAGCACGACCTTGCCAAGGTCGGGGTCGAGGGTTCGAACCCCTTCGCCCGCTCCAAAAATTCCGCTCCGTTCCCCTCTCGCCTTATGCCTCATCATTTCGTCGGCGGGGATTTGTCCCAGGCCGCGAGTGCGTCGGCGAATACCCGATCTCCACTGGGACCTTTGCCGATGGCGAGGATGCCCCGGCGCTGGTTCGCATAGACGACCGGGATGTCGAACCATTCGCGCCGTGCGAGGAGTTCCTCGTTGCGCGCGCGATCGGCCTCGACGTTGGACAAGCCCACCAGGAATGAACCTTCGGTGATCTTGACGGAAAGCCCGGCAAGCGGCGTCCCGCGCGACTTCTCATCCGTCTTCATCAGCATTCCCGGGACGCTGCTGATGCCGCCACCGACGAAGTCGGCAGCGGGCCTGAATGTGAGCTCGGCGACATGGCTGGCCGGCAGGCTGGGATCGTCGTTGCGGCGCAGCTGCAGGCTGACCTTCAGCTTGCGCTCGGGAATGTCGATCTCGCCACGGATCACCGGCATGAGCCGTCCTGATTGTGCGTTCTTGACCGTCTCGGTCCGCCAGGTGATCGAGCCGGAATAGCGCCTACCCTTGGGGTCAGAGAGATCCTCATCATACAGCACGGCAAGTCCGGGCGTCCGCGCATCTGCCGCGTCGGACGAGGCGGTCGGGCTCGAAACGGGAGCGCTGCTCCGGGCGGCGTCAGGGCCGGCCGGCTGCGTCGGCTTCGCGGCGGCGGCGCTCAGTTGAGCGCCGCTGTCTATCGACGTGAACATCACGAGCGGCCGCTGCGCTCCGCTGGTGGCGCGCTCCACCGCGGCGTCGGTCTGGTTGAGGATCTCGATCAGACGTTGGCCAGGCTGCTGGAGCGCCTCTGCAAGGGCTGCGGCGAACACGCCGTGGCCGTCCGGGCCGCGCTGTCCCGCCGTCCCGGCCTGTGCGGCAAAGGAGATCACGGTCCGTGCGGAAACGTCGACCGGGACTAGGCCGGCGGCAAGTCCGGCGATGCCGCGCCCGGCGAACGGATTGGAGCGGAAGGCGTCGAGAATGATCACGTTCTGCCGGGGGTTCGATCCGCCCAGCTCGCGCAGAATCGCAGTCAGGTCGCGCAGCTCGGTGTTGAGATCCGCAGCTGTCGCCGGTGCCGCGTCGACCGGGACGAGATAATCGGCGCCGCCCAGGTTGAGCCCATAGCCGGCATAATAGATCAGCGCGACGTCGGCGTCGGCGATCCTGCCCTTGAACTCGGCAAGCGCGCGATCGAAGCCTCGCCTGTCGAGGTCGATCTGCGCGGCACCGCCGCTCAGGGTGAAGCCAAGCCGCGACAGCCTGTCGGCGATCAGCCGGGCATCCGCCGCCGGCTCGTCCAGCAGCGGCGCGCGCTCGTGAATGGAGTTGCCGATCACCAGCGCCACGCGCTTGTCGGCGGCAGCGGGCCCGGTCGAGATCAGGATCGCGCCGACGACAAGAATGGTTGCAGATAGTAGCTGTCCAACTCGGCCGATCACCCGACGCATGCCAACGATCTCCTGTCACCCGATCTGTGCGCTTGTACGACGATTTTACCGCATTTCGAACAAAGCAGGAACAAGAAACGTGGCAGGAAAGAGAAATCGCCGTGGGCTGTCGGCGGCCTAGACGACGACCGGCGTGCGCACCCGGCCGGCATCGCCGAACACGCGGAGATAACGGGCGATCTCGGCGGGATCGCCGGTCGCCTTCTCCGGGTTGTCGGACAGCTTCACGGCGGGATGCCCGTCTGCCGACGTCACCTTGCAGACCAGCGAGATCGGATCGAGGTCGACCGAGCCGTCCGGCGAGCAGCCGACGAAATCGTTGGTCAGGTTGGTGCCCCAGCCGAACGACAGCCGCACCTGATCGGAGAATCGATGATGGAGCTGCTCGATCGATTCGACGTCCATCGCGTCGGAGAACACGAGCAGCTTCTGCTTGGGATCGCGCCCCTTCGATTTCCACCAGGCGATGATCTCCTCGCCGGCCTGGATCGGCGGCGCGCTGTCGGGACGGAAGCCGGTCCAGTCGGCGACCCAGTCGGGTGCGTCGCGCAGGAAGGCCTTGGTCCCGAACGCGTCGGGCAGCGCGATCAGCAGGTTGCCTGCGTAGGTCTGCCGCCACTGGTCGAGAATGCGATACGGCGCGAAGCGCAGCTCGTCATCGTCCTTGGCAAGTGCCGCCGCAACCATCGGCAGCTCATGCGCGTTGGTGCCGATGGCCTCGAGGTCGTTGTCCATCGCCAGCAGCACGTTGGAGGTGCCGGTGAACGACGAGCCGAGACCTTCCTTGACGGCCTCGACGCACCAGCGCTGCCACAGGAAGCCGTGGCGGCGGCGGGTGCCGAAATCCGACAGCCGCAGCCCCTCGAGCTTGCGCAGCCGCTCCACTTTGGCCCACAGCTTGGCCTTGGCGCGGGCGAACAGCACGTCGAGTGCGAACCGGCCCTGGCCCTTCATGGCCTGGCGCGAGCGCAGCTCGTTGACGATCGCGAGCGCCGGGATCTCCCACATCGTGGTGTGGGTCCAGGGTCCGTGGAAATGCAGCTCGTACTGGCCGTCGGACTTGCGCAGCTCGTATTCGGGCAGGCGGAAATTGGCGAGCCAGGCGATGAACTCCGGCGAGAACATGTGGGTCTTGCCGTAGAAGGTGTTGCCGGCCAGCCAGATCAGCTCCTTCTTGGCGAAGCGGATGGTGCGGGCGTGATCGAGCTGGGCGCGCAATTCGCCTTCGTCGATGACGTCGCCGAGCCGCACCCGCCGGGTCCGGTTGATGACCGAGAAGGTCACCTGCTGACTCGGGTAGAACTCCCGAATCATCTGCAGCATCAACAACTTGTAAAAATCGGTGTCGAGCAGGCTGCGCACGATCGGATCGAGGCGCCAACCGTGATTATAGGTTCTGCTCGCGATGTCTGTGACTGTCATGTGATCGTTTTACAGCGCTGGCCGCAAACCCGCCACTGGGCTTGTCGCAGGAGGCCATCGTGGCGCAGCGGTATCCTTGCTCGGGGTTCGTGGCGGCTATTTGCGCGCCAGGAGCGGCACGCCGGGGTCGAACGCCAGCACCGCTTCGGCCCATTTCGCGACGCGGAGCACATGGAGGTCGTTGCGATAGGGGCCGGCGATCTGTACGCCCAGCGGCAGGCCGTTGTTGCCGAACCCGGCCGGCAAGGAGACTGCCGGCGCTCCGACGAAGGTCCAGGGCGCGCAATATTCGGCGTCCCCCGTCCAATCCAAGCCGCGCGGCGCTTCGCCGAACGCCGGCAAGGTGAGCACTGCGTCGAAGCCGTCGAGCTCAGCGGCGAGCGCCTTCTGCCTGAGGGCCTGGGCCGCCTTCGCGGCGAGATATTCCATGGCCGTCTTGCTTCGCCCGCTCTCGACGTGGCCCTTCATGACCTCGCTGACCCGGTCGGGATGGCGCGCGATCAGATCGGAGAAGATCGTGGTCGCCTCGCTGAGCATGATCGTGGTGATCGCATGCCCGTTCACCGCGTCGAGCTCTCTCAGTTCGATCTCGGTGATCGTCGCGCCGGCGCTGCGCAGCTTGTCGATGACGGACTCGAATACGGTCTTCTGCTCCGCCTCGGCGCGCTCCCATTTGGCGAAGCGCACCACCGCGAGCCGTGGCGTGCGGTGCGGCGTGAGGCCCTGGTCGATGCCGACGGTGAAGCCCGGCAGCGGCCGGCCGTGGCGATCATCTGCGCTGGTGCCTGCCAGCAACGAGAGGGCGAAGGCCACGTCGTCGACGCGGCGGGCGAAGAAGCCGACATGGTCGAGCGACGGGCTAAGCGGATGCACGCCGCCGCGTGGAATCGCGCCGAAGCTCGGCTTGAAGCCGACGACGCCGTTGAAGGCCGCCGGTCGGATCACCGAGCCGAGTGTCTGTGTTCCCAGCGCCAGCGGCACCAGGCCGGCCGCAACCGCGGCGGCTGATCCGGACGATGAGCCGCCCGGTGTGTGCTCGGGGTTCCATGGATTGACGGTGGGACCTGGATGGCGCCAGGCGAATTCAGTGGAGACCGTCTTGCCGAAGATGGTTGCGCCGAGATTGCGCAGCCGTTCGACCACCCAGGCGTCCGCATCCGGCACGTGATCGCGATAGATTTGCGAGCCGTTGGTGGTCGGCATGTCCGAGGTGGCGATGATGTCCTTGATGGCGACGGGAATTCCACCGAGCGGGCCGGTCTTTGGAACGACATCCCGCGGCAGATATTCGAATGCTTTCAGCTGCGGTTCGATCGCCTGCGTCTTCTTCAGGCATTCTTCACCATAGGTGATGGCCGCTGCGGGGTCGGCTGCGAACCGCCGCAGCAGGTCGAGGACGCCGGCACCGGCCTTCGGTGTGGACACAGGGAAACGCTCGGACATTCATCGATCCTGTCGACTTGATCTCGTTGCCGGGCGGTGAACGGCCGCAGCGTGTTGTTCCGATCCTATCGGCTGTTCAAGCACACGCCAATCGTCCGGCCGATCGGCGCATATGAATACAGCGCATGGCGGCAGGCCCGTGCCGCGTGGCGGACAATCGCCGATGCGGCGCAGGCACGCGCACGGACACGCGCATCTGGCATGGCATGAGTGGAGCGGCATCATTTGAGCCTCGCGCGAACCTGGCAGCAATCCGCTTCTCACCCGCTCAGGATGTGCTACCATTTTCGAGCAGGACCACTGATGTGGTCGGCCAAAGGACGTCTTCAGATACGTTCCGATAAGTAGACGCAGCCACATGAGCTGCCTCATGGGAGTGAAGCGATGACATCGGCTTTTCACCGAAGCATTCTTGCGCTTGCAACAATAGGTCTCCTCGCCGGCACCAGCATCGCCGGCGCGCAGCAGCAATCCGATCAGGGGAAGGGCCTGAAGAAATACGAATCCGGCACCAAGGAGTTCTGGACGCATCCGCCGGACGACTGGTTCCTCGGCGACGAGACCGAGGCGCAGAAGGGGCTGGCGCCGCCGTCGGGCCCGCCGACCGGCGCGTCCGATGCCGAGCTCGCGAAGATCGTCAAGCAGGTGAAGCTGCCGGACGGCTTCAAGATGGAGGTCTGGGCCTCGGGCGTGCTCGCCGCGCGGCAGATGGCCTGGGGCGACAAGGGCACGCTGTTCGTCGGCTCGTTCGGGCTTGGCAACGTCTATGCCATCACCGACAAGGGCGGCAAACGCGAGGTCAAGACGGTCCTCAAGGGCCTGAACATGCCGACCGGCCTCGCCTTCCAGGACGGCAATCTCTACGTGATCGCGGTCGACAAGCTGATCAAATACGAGAATGCCGAAGCCAGTCTCGACAATCTCGGCCAGGGCAAGGTCGTCTACGACGACATGCCGTCCTATGCGGCGCATGGCTGGAAATACATCGCGGTCGACAAGGAAGGCTGGTTCTATATCCCGTTTGGACCGCCCTTCAACATCGGCATCCCGCCGACGTCAGTCGCGCAGATCCGCCGAGTCGATCCGCGCACCGGCAATGCCGAGATCTATGCGCTCGGCGTCCGTAACAGCGTCGGCGGCGACGTCGACCCGCGCACCGGCAAATACTGGTTCACCGAGAATGCGCGCGACTGGGTCAGCGACGATCTGCCGAGCGACAAGCTCAACATGATCTCGAAGATCGGCGAGCATTTCGGCTATCCCTATTGCCACCAGGGTGACCTGCCGGATCCGAAATTCGCGATGGGTCACAAGTGCTCGGAGTTCACACCGCCAGTGCTGAACCTCGGTCCGCACGTGGCGCCGCTCGGCATGAAGTTCTACACCGGCGACCAGTTCCCGGCGGAGTACAAGAACAACATCCTGATCGCCGAGCACGGCTCCTGGAACCGGCACAAGTACCAGGGCGCACGGATCATGCGCGTCATCGTCGGCCCCGACGGCAAGGACGCCAAGCAGGAGGTGTTCGCCTCCGGCTGGCTCGAGGGCGACCAGGGCTATCTCGGCCGCCCCGACGACATCATCCTCGCCAAGGACGGCTCGATCCTGGTGGCGGACGACTGGGCCGGCGCGATCTATCGCATCAGCTACGAGAAGAAATGAGCTCGTCGTGAAAGCGGGGCTGCGCGCTGCCTTACGGCGGCCGCAGCCCCAACTATTTTGAATGTCGCGCGTTGATCAAGGACGACGTGCCGCACCCGGTCGCGGGTTTCGGGCATCGTCCGCGCGCCAAAGCAATGATGGGAGCGAGAACGCCTGCGATGAATCCAGGGACCTCCAGAATGCACCTGGTGATGGCCGCCGCGCTGATGCTCATGCTTGCGGCGCCTCCGGCCGACGCCGCCGATATCGAAGCGGGCAAGGCCAAGGCCGAGCTCTGCGCCGGCTGCCACGGCGAGAACGGCATCTCGCAGACCGAGAACATTCCTTCGCTCGCCGGCCAGCAGGATCAGTTCATCCAGTGGCAGCTCGTGTTCTTCCGCGCCGGCACGCGCAAGAACGAGGCGATGAAGCCGATCGTCGATCAGCTCACCAACGAGGACATCCGCAACCTCGGCGCCTATTTCGCCTCGCTGCAGCCGGCCAAGGCGCCGCCGGACAACGATCCGGATCTGTCGGCCAAAGGCGCGCAAGCCGCCGCCGGCCGGCGCTGTGCCTCATGCCATCTCGACAGCTATGCCGGCACCAAGGGCGTGGCGCGGCTCGCCGGCCAGCGCGAGGAATATCTCGTCAAGGCGCTCCACGACTACAAGTCCGGCCAGCGCGTCGGCGGCAGCCAGGCCGCGATGACCGATGTTGCCTATCCGCTAAGCGACGAGGAGATCACGGCGCTGGCGCATTATCTGGCGCATCTGTAGTTGGGACGTCGCCCAGATCACAACTGTCGTCCCGGCCTTGCGCCGGGACCCATACCGCGGAAGCTATCGAGGGACGTCGGTGAGAGTGGCCTGCTTCACTACGGACGGTGGCTATGGGTCCCGGCGCAAGGCCGGGACGACATCGGAGTCTGTGGCGCCGTCGTGCCTGACCAACGGTTCGGCGAACACCGAGGCGATACCAAGAGCTACTTGCCCCGCTGAGCCTCGTACACCTTCAGCTGCGTGTAGGATATGCGCAGGCGCGGCACCGGGACCTTGGCGGCATCGGCGCGGGCGACGAGATCGCCGATGACGTGATCGGCCTCGACCGGAAGGCCGGCGCTGAGATCGCGGAACATCGAGGCGGTCATCGGTGATCCCTCCGCGGTGAGCATGCCGGAGACGCGCTGGAAGAACGCGCCGGCTGGGGGGTAGCCTGCGGCCGCAGCGGTGGCGCTGCATTCGTCGAGCATGCCGAGCAGGAAATCCTTGCCGCCCGGCGCGGTCAGGATCACGCCGACCGGCGCACGCATCAATGTGGTCGATGCAGCGAGCGAGGACAGGAACACCCACTTCTCCCACATGTCCTGCATGACGTGGTCGCTGGCCGACGCATTGAAATTCCCGCGCCGGAAAATCTCGAAGATCGCGCGGACGCGGTCCGACGATCCGCCGTCGCGCTCGCCGAAGCTCAGCGATTGCATCGGCTGCAACTGCACGACCTCGCGCTGCTCGTTCAGGGTCGCGGCGATGGCGCAGAGCCCGCCAAGCACGCGCGCGCGCCCGAACCTGGCGTCGAGCACGTCGAGATGCTTCATGCCGTTGAGCAGCGGGATGATCGCGGTGTTCGGACCCACGGCCGGCGCGAACGAGGTGATCGCATCGTCGAGGTCGTAGGCCTTGCAGCTCAGCAGCACGACGTCGAAGTGCTGCTTCAGAGTGTCCGCCTGTACGGTCGGCGGATTGGGGAGGGTGACGTCACCGGTCGGACTGCGGATCACGAGGCCGGCACTGGCGAGTTCAGCCGCGCGGCGCGGGCGGACCAGGAAGGTGACATCGGCGCCGGACTGCAGCAGCCGGCCGCCGAAATAGCCGCCGATGGCGCCGGCGCCGACGACGAGAATACGCATGGGTAGGTCCTCTCTCTCAGCGAGGTCTCATCATGCAGGAGCGAATAGCGAATGGCGAGTAGCGAATGGGGATGGCCACCATGCCCTACTCGCTACTCCCTGTTCGCCATCGCTTCTCACCATTTCTCGCCAAACGGACGGATCTCCATCTCGAAGGTCCAGGCGCTCTTCGGCTGCTGGTAGAGCTGCCAATAGGCACCCGCGACCGAGGCCGGCGGCATCAGCAGGTCGGGATTGTCCAGCGCCTCCTTGCCCCAGAGTTGGGCGCGGCGCTCGCGCACCCAGGCGGTATCGACGCCGGAATCGATGATCAGGTGGGCGACATGGATGTTCTGCGGCATCAGTTCGCGCGCCATCGCCTGCGCCACCGCGCGCAGGCCGAACTTGGCCGAAGCGAAGGCGGCATAGCCGGAGCCGCCGCGCAGCGAGGCGGTCGCGCCGGTGAAGAAGATCTTGCCGCCGCCGCGGGGCAGCATCAGCCGGGCGGCCTCGCGCCCGGTGACGAAGCCGGCCCAGCACGCCATCTCCCAGACCTTGCGGAACACGCGGTCCGTCGTCTCGAGGATCGGGAAATTGACGTTGGCGCCGACATTGAAGATCACGACCTCGAGCGGCGCATGCCTGTCGGCGTCGTTGAGGAAGGCGGTGGTCTCGTCCTCCTTGCGGGCATCGAGCGAGCGCGCCACGATCCGCCCGCCAGCGGCCTCGACCTCCGCGACCAGCGGCGCGAGCTTCTCGCCATTGCGCCGGCCGGCGAACACCGTGAAGCCTTCGGACGCGAATTTCTTGACGATCTCGGCGCCGATGTAGTCGCCGGCCCCGACGATCGCGACGGTAGCGTTGCGCTGTTGCATGCTTGCTCTCCCGATCTCACTTCAGCGTCATTGCGAGGAGCGAAGCGACGAAGCAATCCAGCCTTGCTTTGCGGCGGGATCGCGTCGCTGCGCTCGCGATGACGACAATCACTTGCCCAGGATGTATTCCTCGACGTCGCGCAGCTGTTCCTTGCCGAAGAACATCTCATTGCCGACGAAGAACGTCGGCGAGCCGAACGCGCCGCGCTCGACCGCGCGCTGGGTGTTCTCCACGAGCTTCGCCTTCACCTCGGGCTCCTGCGCCCGGGCGAACAGCTTGGCCCCGTCGAGCCCCGACGACGTGATCGCAGCCACCGCGACATCGGGATCGTCCATCTTCTTTGGCTCGCGCCACATGTGGTGGAACGCCGCGTCGACATAGGCCTCGAACACGCCCTCGAGCTGGGCCGCGATCGCCGCGCGCATCAGGTTCAACGTATTCACCGGGAAGTACGGGTTCCAGACCCAGGGCTGCACCTGGTAGCGCTTGAGGAAGCGCTGGGTCTCGACCTCGTGGAATTCACGCTTGTTCCTGATGCCGGCGAGTGACTCGGCCGGTGACTTGTTGTTGGTCGCCTTGAAGATGCCGCCGAGCAGCACCGGGACATAGTAGAACTGGACGCCGATCCGCTTCACGATCGCTGGGATCGCCTCATGGCTCAGATAGGCGTTGGGACTGCCGAAGTCGAACATGAATTCTGGCGCAGGACGGCTCATGGGCGGTCTCCTCGGTTTTTCACATTGTGGTCCAGCGCAGCAGCTCCGTCCAGGGTTTTATGACGGTCATCATATTCCAGCGGCCGGAAGACGCCGGTGGTGCGTCAGATCATCCGGCGCACCGTCCGCTTGCGCCACACCAGGAGATAATAGCTCATCTGCAGCAGCATCATCGCGGCGAACGTGATGGGATAGGCGAGCCAGACGCCGTCGAGCCCGATGCTGCGGCTGAGCCAGGTGGCGGCGGGCACCTCGATCGCGGCGATTGCAAACGCCGAGATCGCCAGCGGCATCCACACCGTCCCGGAGGCGCGCATCGCCGACGAGAACGTGATGGACATGCCGAACAGCACGGAGCTCCACAGCACGATGTGCAGCGAATGCTGCGCCACCTCGATGACGGCAGGGTCGGTGATGAAGAGTCCCATCAGCACCCGTGAGAACAGATAGCCGATCGCGACCAGGCCGCCGGTCAGCACCACGTTCATCTCGATGCCCGTCCGCACGATGTCGCCGATCTGCTCGGCCTGGCCGCGGCCGATCGCCTGGGCGCCGAAGATCGAGACCGAGATCGCGATCGACAGCGCCGGAAACTGCACATAGCCGAGCACCTGGTTGACCGCGCCATAGGCCGCCGTCGCGTCCGAGCCGAAGCCGTTGACGAGGCCGATCAGCACCATCTCGGCCAGCGACATCACGATCATGCCGATCGCGGCGGGGATGCCGAGCCGCAACACCGCCCGCAACAGTCTCGGATCAGGCAGCATGCCCCGCAGGAATGCCGCATCGATCGCCAGCGGGTGCTTGCGACGACGCAGATGGACATGGAGCCAGGCCAGCGTCGTCAACGTCGAGATCGCCGAGGCCCAGGCGGCGCTGGCGACGCCGAGGACGGGCGCGCCGAGCCAGCCGCGGATGAAGACCGGGGTGAGCACCAGCCCGAGCGTGGTCGATGCGGCGAGCGAGGCCAGCGGCGTCACGGTGTCGCCGACGCCGCGCATCTGCGACGACAGCAGGATGTAGGCGAAGGTCAGCGGCATCGTGATCATCATGATGCGGGCATAGCCCGCGGTTGCATCAAGGATGTTGGCGGGCGTGGCGAGCGCGGTCAGCAATTGGCGGCTGAACACGCCGCCCAATACCGCGATCAGGCCGCCGAGCAGCAGCGCAATGGTCAGCGTCGTGCCGGCGACCTGCTTCACCTTCGCGGGCTCACCGGCGCCCCAGGCCTGGCCGATCAGAACGCCGGCACCTGAGCCGAGGCCCATGACGAAGGAGACGAAGAAGAACATCGCCGGGAAGAACACCGAGACCGCGGCGAGCGCATCGACGCCGATCATCTGGCCGAGATAGACGTTGTTGATGGTGCCGAACAGCGACTGCAGGATGTTGCTCAGCATCATCGGAACGACGAACGTCAGGAACGGCTTGCGCAGCGAGGCGGTTGGCGGCGACACGGCATGTTTCTCCGTCGACCGCTCTTCATTCGGAGTACGGTCGCGTTGCGAGGAATTGGAACGAGAGCCGCCGCGAACGGCCGCTCTCATTGACTGTTGAAATCAGCCGATCTCACTCGGCGCGGTGGCGGTGCGCGAGTGCGACGGCGTGGTCGCGGATGTCGGCCGGCCAGTCCGCGATCAAGGCGGCGAAGCGGCCGAGATCGCCGGCGAACAGCGCCCGCGATGCCTCCTCGAACTGCGGCAGGTTGCTGCCGATCCCGGACATGAAATGATAGGCCGCATCGCGTGCCTCACGGGCGCGGTCGGTGTCGCCGCTGGCACGGCGGGCGTCGTGGACCAGCTTGCGCAGTGCGACCGAGGCGCCGCCCGGCTGCGCGTTCAGCCAGTCCCAGTGCTGCGGCAGCAAGGTCACCTCGCGGGCCACGACCCCGAGCTTCGGCCGGCCGCGGCCACGCGGCTCGCTCGGCCCTTGGTTCGCGGCCGCGCCGGCTTCGACCGGCAGGCGCGCCAGGATCTCCCGGTCGTTGCCGCGCAGATCGAGGTCGATCGGCTGTCCGGTGCGGTCGCTGAAAATCATGATCGGCTCGGTGCCCGGCGCGGCGTGTTTCAGCACCAGTGCCACCTTGGGCAGCGGCCCGGCGGCGACCCGGGTTTGGCCGGCAAATGCGGTGAAGGTGTCCATATCGGCAGTCCCATGTGATCACCCCAATAAGACCCGGGTGAAATTAAAGTCAATATTACCCGGGTAATTATTTCATGCCGGGGTGAGGATCCCGGCGCCTCGCCGAACCCGTCCTGTCCTGCTACGGAACGGCGCCCGCCACCCGATCCGTCCCTGGAAACCCCATGCTGACCGTTCACCACCTCAACAATTCCCGCTCGCAACGCGTGCTCTGGTTGCTCGAGGAGCTCGGCGTGCCCTATGAGATCATTCGCTACGAGCGCGAGCCCGACATGCGGGCGCCGAAGGAGCTGCGCGCCATCCACCCGCTCGGCAAGTCGCCTGTCATCACCGACAACGGCAACACCGTCGCGGAGTCCGGTGCGATCGTCGAATATCTGATTGAGACCTACGGCAATGGCCGCCTGATCCCGCCGCCGAAGACACCGGAGCGGCTGCGCTATTCCTATTGGCTGCATTACGCCGAGGGCTCGGCGATGCCGCTGCTGCTGCTGAAGCTGCTGTTCAACATCATGCCGAAGCGAGCGCCGGCGCTGCTGCGTCCGATCGTGCGCAAGGTGTCGAACCAGGCCTTGAGCACACTGGTCAATCCGCAGCTGAAGCAGCACATGGCGTTCTGGGAAAGCGAGCTGCAGAAAAGCGAGTGGTTCGCCGGCGATTCGTTCACCGCGGCCGACATCCAGATGAGCTTCCCGCTGCAGGCGGCGGCATCGCGCGGCGGCCTGGAGCAGGGCCATCCGCGGGCGATGGATTTCCTCGCGCGCATCGAGGCGCGGCCTGCCTACAAGATCGCGCTGGAGAAGGGCGGGCCCTACGAGGTCGGCCGCTGAGCGCTATTTGGCGGCCGTCGCCGGCGCCGCGGTCGCCGCAATCACCTCGCGCACCAGCCGGGCGACGCCCTTGATGTCGCCGTTCGGATCCACGGAATCGCCGAGCCGGACCACGACCATGCGCTGGCTCGGCATGATCACCAACCGCTGGCCGAGCAGGCCGAAGGCGAAGAACGCGTCCGGTGGAATTCCCGCGCGGGCACGTCCCTGCGCGTGAAAATGCTGGCTGCGGTTGGTCCACAGCCCGGCGCCGTAGTCGGTGTCCAGCGTCGCAGTTGCCGACATCGCGACCCAGCCTTCCGGGAGAATGCGCCGGTCGCCGACGACGCCGTCGCCGAGATAGAGCAGTCCGAGCTTCGCCCAGTCGCGCGCGCTCGCCAGCATGTTGCCGTAGCCCTGAACGGTCCCGCTCCCATCGTATTGCAGCGTCGCGCTGCGCATGCCGAGCGGGTTGAACAGCTCGCGCCAGGCCAGCTCGATGGTCTGCTCCGGTCCCCCGGCGGCGTCGCGGATGATGCGCGCCAGGATCTGGGTGCTCGCGCTCGAATAGGCCCAGCGCTGGCCGGGCGGCGCGATCAACGGCGCATGCACCGCGAACGCCGCCATGTCGCGGTGGATGTCCATCTGGCTCGACGGATCGAAGCCGGAATTGGTCTCGTCCAGCGCCAGGCCTGATGTCATGCGCATCAACTGCTCGATCGTGATGTCGTGGCGCGGATCTCTGGCCTCGCGCCACTCCGCGACCGGCGCCGGGATCGACGGGCTCAGCTTGCCCTGCCGGGTGAGGATGCCCAGCAGCGCATTGGTGACCGTCTTGGTCATCGAGAAGCCCACAAGTGGCGTATCGACGCCGATGCTCGGCGCATAGCGCTCTGCGATCAGGTGACCATCCTTGACGACGACGACCGCCTTGGTGCGGCGGAACGGCGGGTTGGCCGGCTCCTCGAAGGCGTGATCCAGCGCCGCCTTCAGCGCGGGATCGCTGGGCTCCACCGCCGTGTTTTGCGCGAAGTCGGGCAGGGCGGGAGCAGGCCCCGCAGCACGCAGCGCAGCGACGTCGGTGTGCGGCAGGTAAGGCGGCTTCTGGCCCTGGAGCGTCACGCAACCGAGGCCGTCGTGAAACGAGGCGCGGGTGGCGTGCAGGCCGAGCAGCGACGCCTCCACCAGGCGCATGTCGGGCTCCACCCGGTAGCGCATCACGGCCCGCAACCGGCGCAGACCGGGCCGTTCCATGGTCTCCGCAAACACCGTTTGCGGATCGAGGCCGGAGACGTAGGTCTTGGCGCAGATCATCTCGGCGACCGCGCTGGTCGCGACGCGCAGCGCCCGGTCAGGCCGATAGGTGAGCCATCCCGCCACCAGCAGGGCCGCAAATACCAGCAGACCGACCACGAATCTTCGCAAATGCACCAGAACGTCCGACACCGTCTCGCGGGCGAGCCTCGCTGCGCCCTGGTATACTTCTAACGCGCCTCGGTCACCACGCCAACGGAGGGAAGCGGGTGAAGGGCCCCGCTGGGCGGCGGCAAATCGTCATCCGGGGCCACGATGTCCGACATCGCCTGGGAACCGGCGCCTCAGCGCCCGGCTGCGGTGGCGCCCTTGCTGCGCGGATCCGGCGCGCCGACGAATCCATCGGACGTCACCAGGATGGAGTTGGCCGAGGTCCGTCCCATCGGCTCCTCGATCTTGTGACCTCGGGCGCGCAGACCGGCGAGCACGTCATCGGCAAAACCCTTCTCGATTCGGACCTCGTCGGGCATCCATTGGTGATGCAGGCGAGGCGCGGTGACGGCCTGTCGGACGTCCATCCGATAGTCGAGCACGTTGATGGTCACCTGCAGCACGGTCGAGATGATGCGGCTGCCGCCCGGGGAGCCCGTGACGAGCACGGGCTTGCCGTCCTTCAGCACGATGGTCGGCGACATCGACGACAGCGGCCGCTTGCCGGGACCGGGCAGATTGGCTTCGAAGCCGACCAGGCCGAAGGCGTTGGAGGCGCCGGGCGCGGCCGTGAAATCGTCGAGCTCGTTGTTGAGTAGCACGCCGGTGCCCTCGGCGACGAGGCCGACGCCATAGGGGAAGTTCAGCGTGTAGGTGTTGCTGACGGCATTGCCGTCATTGTCGACGACCGAGAAATGCGTGGTGTTGCTGCCCTCCCGCAGCGGCGTGGTGTTGAGCACGTCGCCGGCGCTGGTGGCGTGCGCGGGATCGATCCCGGCGCGCTGGCGCGCGGCATAGTCCTTCGACAACATCGCGCGCACCGGCGCGTCGACGAAGGCGGGGTCGCCGAGATAGCGCGCACGATCGGCATAGGCACGCTTCATCGCCTCGATCAGCAGATGCAGCGACGCGGGCGAGCCCTGCTTCAGCTCAGCGAGCGGAAAGCCTTCGAGGATGTTCAGCATCTCGACCAGCACGGTGCCGCCCGACGACGGCAGCGGCATCGACACGATGTCATAGCCGCGATAGGTGCCGCGCACCGGCGTGCGCAGCACCGGCTGGTAGGATTTGAGATCGTCCGCTGTCATGATGCCGCCGGCATCCTGGATCGCCTTGGCGAGTTGGTCGGCGACCGGCCCTTCATAAAATCCGCGCGGGCCCTGCTCGGCAATGGCGGTGAGCGTCGCCGCCAGATCGCGCTGGATCAGCCGGTCTCCTTCCCTCAGCACCGTGCCGTCGGGACGAATGAAGATCGCGGCCGACGATTTCCATTTGGCCAGCCGCGGCGCCATCATCGGCAGGGTGACGGCAACGTCGTCGGTGACCGGGATGCCGTCGCGCGCCAGCACGATCGCCGGATGCAGCAACTGCGCCAGCGTGAATTTGCCCGAGCCGTATTTCTCCAGCGCCAGCGCGAGACCTGCGACCGATCCGGGCACGCCGATCGACAGCGCGGAGTCGCGCGACTTGGCATTGTCGGGCTTGCCATCGGCGCCGAGGAAGATGTCGCGCGTGATGGCAGCGGGGCCGGTCTCGCGATAGTCGATCGCCACGTCGTCGTTGGTCCCGGCGATGTGAATGACCATGAAGCCGCCGCCGCCGATGTTGCCGGCAACGGGATAGGTGACCGCCATCGCAAAGCCGGTGGCAACGGCGGCATCGACTGCGTTGCCGCCGAGCGCGAGGATGCGCTGGCCGACTTCGGCTGCGATCCTCTCCTGTGCCACCACCATGCCATGCGCGGGCGGCTGCGCCGGCGCGGCGACACCGGGTGGCTGCGGGATGTCGATGGCTTGCGAATCCAGCGCCCGCGCCGGCAGGCAGCCGGCCAGCAACAGCATGAAACCCGCAAGGAGCCGTCGTCGATCAATCGTGAACGTGGTCATCGCAATTCCGCCGTTGCTGACATCCGCCTGGGATCGTCAGATGTTATAGGGCCGCGTCGCCGGCGTAAAACGCGACACCGTGATCGTCGCAGGATGCGACGCCGTGATCGCAAAGGATCTTCGAATGGCCGTCACCACGATCGAGACCTCTGGCACTGCCGACGGCCGAATCTATCCCGGGCGCGCGGCCGTCGTCAGCTGGATCTTCTTCGATTGGGCGGCGCAGCCCTATTTCACGCTGATCACGACCTTCGTCTTCGCGCCCTATTTCGCGGCGCATGTCGCGCCGGACGCGGCGAGCGGCCAGGCGCTGTGGGGCTTTGCGACCGCCGCGGCCGGCATCGTCATCGCGCTGCTGTCACCGGTGTTCGGCGCCATCGCCGATGCCACCGGCCGCCGCAAGCCATGGATCGCGGCGTTCGGCGCGATGCTGGTGATCGGCGCCTCGCTGATGTGGATCGGGCGTCCCGGCGCGCCGGAGCTGATCCCGCCGCTGCTCGCGGTCTACGTGATCGCCACCATTGGAGTCGAGTTCGCCACGGTGTTCAACAACGCGATGATGCCGACCTTGGTGCCGCCGGAACGCATCGGCCGGCTGTCCGGCACCGGATGGGCCACCGGCTATGTCGGCGGCATTCTCTCGCTCGTCATCGTGCTCGGCTTTCTCGCCGCCAATCCCGATAGCGGCCGCACGCTGTTTGGATTCAAGCCGCTGTTCGGGCTCGATCCCGTGAGCCATGAAGGCGACCGCATCTCCGGTCCGCTCACCGGGCTCTGGTTCATCGTGTTCGTGCTGCCGATGTTCCTGTTCACGCCGGACTTTCCGGCGCGGCACCGGTTGGGCGCGGCCGTGCGCGAAGGCATCGGTCAGTTGAAGGAGACATTGCGCAGCCTGCCGCAGCAACGTGACGTTGCGTTCTTTCTCCTCGCCAACATGATCTACACCGATGGCCTCGTCTCGCTGTTCGCCTTCGGCGGCATCTATGCCGCCGGCACGTTCGGCTGGAACACGATCCAGATCGGCACCTTCGGCATCATTCTCGCCGCCGCCGGCACGTTCGGCGGCTGGCTCGGCGGCAAGCTGGATGATTTCCTGGGGCCGAAGCGCGTGATCGCCGGCAGCATGACCTTGCTGCTGCTCGCGATCATCGCGATTCTCATGGTGAGCCGCGAGTCGATTCTGTTCATTCCGGTCACGCCGGCGGTGCCCGGCGGCCCGCTGTTCGCCTCGCTGCCGGAGCGCGCCTATCTCTTGCTCGGCTGCATCATCGGCGCCTGCGGCGCGCCGCTGCAGGCGGCCTCGCGCTCGCTGCTGATCCGGATGGTGCCGAAGGAGCGCGTGGCGCAATATTTCGGCCTCTTCGCGCTCACCGGCAAGGTCACATCGTTCATCGGCCCGCTGCTGATCGGCACCATCACCGCGGTCACTGCGAGTCAGAAGGCCGGCATGGCCGTGCTCGTGCCGTTCTTTGCGGTGGGGCTGGTGTTGCTGGCGCGGGTCAACTCAGACCGTCATGCCCGGGCTTGACCCGGGCATCCATCCCGCTTCGACAGGCTCTTCTTCAGACGATGGATTGCCGGGTCAAGCCCGGCAATGACGACCTCGCTAGTGCCGGAAGTGCCGCACGCCGGTCAGCACCATGGCGATGCCGTGCTCGTCAGCCGCCTTGATGACCTCGTCGTCCTTCACCGAGCCGCCCGGCTGGATCACTGCGGTGGCGCCGGCCTCGATGCAGGCGAGCATGCCGTCGGCGAACGGGAAGAACGCGTCGGAGGCGACGACCGATCCCTTGGTCAGGGGCTCGGCGAGCTTCAGCTCCGCGGCCGCATCCAGCGCCTTGCGCGCGGCGATGCGCGCCGAATCGACCCGGCTCATCTGCCCGGCGCCGATGCCGACCGTTGCCGAATCCTTGGCATAGACGATGGTGTTCGACTTCACGTGCTTGGCGACGCGGAAGGCGAAGCGCAGGTCACGCAGCTCGGCCTTGGTGGGCGCGCGCTTGGTCACCACCTTCAGCTCCATGTCATCGACGACGGCATTGTCGCGGCTCTGCACCAGCAGGCCGCCGGACACCGTCTTCGCGGTGAGGCCGGCCTCGCGCGGATCGGGCAGGGCGCCCGCCAGCAGCAGCCGCAGTTTCTTGCGGCCGGCGATGATGGAGATCGCCTCCTCGGTGGCGTCGGGCGCGATGATCACCTCGGTGAAGATGCCGGTGATCGCGCGTGCCGTGGCGGCGTCGAGCTTGCGGTTCATCGCGATGATGCCGCCGAACGCCGAGGTCGAATCGCAGGCCAGCGCCTTCTGGTAGGCGGTGACGAGATCGGGCCCTTCGGCGACGCCGCACGGGTTGGCGTGCTTGACGATGACGCAGGCGGCGGTGCGCGCCGGATCGAACTCGGCGATGCACTCATAGGCCGCGTCGGTGTCGTTGATGTTGTTGTAGGACAGCTCCTTGCCTTGCAACTGGCGCGCGGTGGCGACGCCGGGACGGCGGCCGGGCAGCGCGTAGAACGCCGCATGCTGATGCGGGTTTTCGCCATAGCGCAGCGACTGGATCAGCTTGCCGCCGAAGGCGCGGTAATCGGGCGCGTCGTTCTGGATGGTGGCGGCGAACCAGTTGGAGATCGCGGCGTCATAGGCGGCAGTGCGCGCATAGGCCTTGGCGGCAAGCCGGCGGCGCAGCAGCAGCGTGGTCGAGCCGTCATGCCGCGTGAGGTCGTCGAGCACAGCGTGATAGTCGTTGACGTCGACGACGACGGCGACGTCCTCGTGGTTCTTCGACGCCGCGCGGATCATCGCCGGGCCGCCGATGTCGATGTTCTCGATGCAGTCGTTGAACGGGGCGCCGCGTTCGACCGTGGCCTCGAACGGGTAGAGGTTGACGACGAGCAGGTCGATCGGCGCGATGTCGTGGCTCTTCATCGCCGCCGCATGCTCATCATTGCCGCGGATCGCGAGCAGGCCGCCATGCACCTTGGGGTGCAGGGTCTTGACGCGGCCGTCCATCATCTCCGGAAAGCCGGTGAGGTCGGAGACGTCCTTGACCTTCAGGCCGGCCTCGGAAATCGCCCTGGCGGTGCCGCCGGTCGATACGAGCTCGACACCGCGCGCCGCAAGCGCGCGCGCGAACTCGACCAGACCGGTCTTGTCGGAAACGGATAACAGGGCACGGTGAACGCGACGAAGCTGATTGGTCATGGGCAGAGTCCTTGTGCAGGAGTTCAATTTGCCCAGGCGCACGGCGGTCAATCCCGCGCTCCCCGATGGTGCTCCATCCAAAGTCGCCAGTCGCACGAGAGCGGGCCTCATATCAGCTTTTGCCGCCCGCGACAACGGGTGGGCGATCAAACGATCATCCTGGCCTCACAGCTCACCATGTGGGTGCACGGTCTCGCCCGAACATCGGCCGCGTCCCGAGGGCCCGCCGAAGGCGGACGTCTCGACGGACGGTGATGTGAGATGATCTGAGAAGCGAGAGCCAGGGTGTTACAGCGGCAATTCCGGCTCTCTCCGAGCATTGCGGCGTCCGTTGGTCTCGGTCGGCGACGCCGACGAGCGCACGAAGCTCCAGCGGATCGATGGGGCTTGCTGCGCGTCCTGCCGGATCACCAGCTGCGTGGTGCGGCGCGGACCGTCATTGCCGGCGAGAAACACGCTGTCCTCGAGATCGACGCGATCGTCGAACGTCTCGAACGTCCAGACCTCGCGATTGGGCAGCACCAGCATGGCGCCGCGGCCGTCGCTGAGCCGGCTGGCCTTGACGGCCGGATGCAGATGGAAGCGCAGCGCGTAGTCCGAGCCGCCGCCGCGAAGTCGGGCGCCTTGCGCCGGCGTCACGGTATCCTCGCCGTCGAGCCGGGAGCCGTCCTCGGCCGCCACCAGCACGCGGCGGTGGACGAGGCCGAACTTCGCCGCGTAGCCATTGTGCGAGGTCGACAGCACGGTGCCGTCGGGCACGACCTCGCGGAAGTTCTCGACCCGCGTCGGACCCGACACGATCGGCGCGCCATGCAGCAGGCGCTTCATCGCCGACATCTCGACGAAGGTGCAGGACGAGGTGTTGTGATAGGTCAGCGTCGAATGCGCCACCGTGCTGCGCGCGAAGGCGCGCCAATTGTCGCGGCCGGTGGACGGCATGCCGCAATTGATCACGATGCGGCACGGTCCGGAGGACATCTCGAAGGCGAGACAGCCGGCATGGGCCTCATGGCTCAGATGCGGCGGCGGCGGCGCACCGGTGTCGACGATCACCGTCATCGGTCCGGCGTCGAGCCGCTGGAAACCGGAATGCGGCATGCTCGCCATCGGCGTGCCGTGGGTGTCGTCATAGGCGAGCAGGGTCGCCAGCAGGTCGGACGGGGTGCCGCCCATGCCATTGAACAGCGCCATGTTGCCGTCGCCGTGCCGGAAGAAGCGCAGCATCGGCATCATGCGGTCGATGGCGTTGAGCAGCGCCGGCGGCGGGGCGATGTTGCGGGCCGCAAACGTCTGCCGCAGCGGCAGCAGGTCGATCAGCAGCTCGATCAGCGCGCCCGGATTGCGCGACACGTGGCCGCCATCGGGCAGGATCTGCCGCTGCAATTCGTCGGAGAGTTTTCGGGTCGCGCTGCGGATGTGCTTGGCCTGGTTGGCGAGGCACAGCGCCGCATAACACAGTGCGATCAGCACCTGCAGCCGCGGCGCGCCATCCGGGATGTCGATGGTCGAATAGCGCAGATAGCGGATCTCGCGGGTCAGCCCCCGAAGATAGCGGCGGTAGAACTTGCCGTCGGAATCGGCCAGCACCAGCGGCGCCTGCGACAGCAGCGAGATCACCCGCCGGGCCAGCACGTCGGCGCGCCGGCTCAGCGGATGGCGGCCGATCTGGTTGGTGATCCAGTCGTCGACCAGGGCACGGGCGTTGGCGCGGGTCAGCGCGGTGTCGGCTGCGCGCAGATGTCGCAGCCAGCCGAAGCCGAGCAGGGCGACCTCCCAATCCTCCGATGGCGGCTCCAGGTCGAAGATCGAGCGGCCATGGCAGGTCACGATCTTGCCGGCGAAGACGAAGCGGCCGGCATAGATCTCGGCGGCCCGCGTCGCGTCCGAAGTGCGCAGGTCATGCGGCGCAATGATGAGTCGGTCCGCCCGTCCGGGCCACAAGCCGGACACGGATACCGATACACCGCTGACGTTGGACATCAGGCTGCGCGCAAAGCGGCCCATCACCAGCGTCGATATGCGTCTGCGTTGAGCGGCGGACACGCCAAGCCTTGGATTCAGAGAGGGATTCGGTTGCGCATCCTTCATAGATCGCAACTGCCGCCGATACACCATTTTTGGCCCCGGTGCAGCACCATCGCGGGACCAGAATCTGGTGCAAAATCAGGATTTAACGGACTAACGCAACGCCGACGCCCTCAACCCGCGACCGACGCAGGGCCGGCGCACGGCGCGCACGATGACACGCTCACGGCCGCCGCTCCAGTCTCGCCGCATAAAATCCGTCGAGACCGCCAAGCCGGGGGTCCTGGTGCGGCAAATGGCAGGGCAGAGTGCGCAGGTCGCCGGCCGGCGTGACCAGCTCGGCCAGTCCTGCCACCTCGCCAGGGGTGACGGGGATGCGGCGCAGCTCGGTGGTTTCGGCCAGCACGCGCTCGACCACCTGCTCGCCCTCCTCGGGCTCCAGCGAACAGGTACAATAGACCAGGGTTCCGCCCGGCTTGAGCAGGCCGCTCGCTCGGGTCAGCAGCCGCGCCTGGAGTGCTGACAGGGCGGCGATGTCGGCCTCGCTGCGCAACCAGCCGACATCGGGATGGCGCCGAATGGTGCCGGTTGAGGTGCAGGGGGCATCAAGCAGCAGGCCGTCGAAGCCGCCGCTTTCGGCGGGCTGCCATTCGGCGGCATCGGCCACGACCGTCTCGGCCGTGAGCTGCAGCCGGGTCATGTTGTCCTTCAGCCGGTTCATCCGGGCCGGCGACCGGTCGACCGCGGTGACGCGGGCGCCGCCGTGGGCAAGCTGGGCCGTCTTGCCGCCGGGTGCGGCGCAGAGGTCGGCGATGGTCTTGCCGCCGACGTCGCCGAGCAGCCGTGCAGGCAGGGCGGCGGCGGCGTCCTGCACCCACCATTGGCCCTCGACGAAGCCCGGCAGGACTGTCACCGAACCATGCAGCACGGTGCGCACGGTCCCGGTCGGCAGCACCTCACCATGCAGCCGCGACGCCCATTGCGCCGGGTCCGACTTCACTGTCAGGTCGAGCGACGGCTCCTGGCCGAGCGCCGCGGCGATGTCCTTCGCGGTCGCTTCGCCGTAATGATCGATCCAGCGCTTGAGCAGCCAGGGTGCGATGTCGAGCGGCTGGCCGGTGGCGTCGTCGAGCAGGCCCGCACCCTCGCGCGCGCAGCGCCGCAGCACCGCGTTGACGAGCCCGGCATACTTCGCGGCGCGGCGGTCGGCCTGGACCAGGCGGACGGAGAGGTCGACGGCGGCGTGGTCGGGGACGTCCATCCACAGGATCTGGGCGGCGCCGATCAAGAGCGCGCTCTGCGCCCGCGGCGCGTCGGTCGGCACGCCGCGATCCAACAGCCGCGACAGCACGTGGCCGAGCGTTCCGAGCCGCCGCAGGGTGGTGGCGACCAGCCGGCGCATCAGCGCGCGGTCGCGGTCGGCGAGATGCTTCAGTCCGGGATGCGCGCCGGTTCCGTCGAGCTGATCGTCGAGGGTGCGATGCTTGTGCAGCACGCCGTCAACCACGTCGGCGGCGATGCGGCGTGCCGCCAAGCCTGGGACTTCGGAAGGGGTCGCAAAACGCGGCGGAGGCATGCCTGGGAATTACTCGCGAAAGAAGAAAGGCAGTTCCGCGACGATCGGGTGCATGCCATCAGCTTGCGGGTCCTCTGTCACCGGAATATGCCAAATGTAAGAATCGGCTCCGCATTTTTTAGACCTGTTTTATCGCGTGCGCTCACACGATCTGATGATATCGGGAACGATCCGGTTCAACGGTGGAATGGTACGATGAGTAACGAGCCCAAGAGTGAGTCCAAGAGCGGGCCTGAGACCAGGCCCGCATTGTCGGTGGTCGCCAGCAACGACAATCCGCGCAAGCCGCTGACGCCGGCCGCGCAGCGCGCGCTGGCCGAGGCTGAGGAACGCCGCCGACTGGCAGCAGAACAGACGAAGCCGATGCCGACGGAGTTGCAGGGGCCGAAAGGGCCGGAGCCGACCCGTTACGGCGACTGGGAGAAAAAGGGAATCATCTCGGACTTCTGACGGGATGTCCGCGCGCGACGTTCGCGGTTCGGCGCCGGGCTCGTCGGTCCCGCGTTCGCTGCGCTTCCGTATCGCAACGGTGACTCAGCGCGTGACCACCACCGTCGTGCCGATCGACACGCGCTCGTAGAGGTCGGTGATATCGGGGTTGAGCATGCGGATGCAGCCGTAGGACACGTAGCCGCCGACCGAGTTCGGCACGTTGGTGCCATGGATCGCATATTCGCCGCCCGCGAGCGTCATGGCGGCGACGCCCATCGGGTTCTGCGGCGAGCCGCCGGGGATCACGTCGGGGATGTTGGGCTTGTCGCGCTTGACGTCGGCCGGCGGCGCCCAGGCCGGATATCTGTACTTGCCGTCGATCTTGGTGGTGCCGGCCCATTGCCGGCCGGCCTTGCCGACGCCGACTGTGTAGCGCATGGCGTGGCTGCCATCGAGCACGAGATAGAGCTTCCGCTCGCCGGTCCTCACCACGATCGTCCCCGGCGAATAGTCGCCGGCGATGGCGACCAGCTCGGGACGGGCCGACGCAGAGTCGGCCGTCGTGACCATGGCTCCGACCACCGACGCGGCCACCATCGCGGCCTTCATTGTCAGCCTGCCCGCCCCAGTCCGCATCGCCATCCCCTCACCTGCCGTCAAGGTGCCCGCTCCCCGGCCGGGAGCACGCGGATGGCTTGAGGAAAGAAAAACTTCGTCTGCAAGTAAATGACCTGAAAACAACACTCCCGCGGAATCAGCCGCGGGAGTGCGATGAGCCTTGACGACTGCGGCGAGCGCGTCTCGCGCCCGCCGAGCATGGCGTGCCTACGCCTGCTTCTCCTTGCGGTTCTGACGGTGCTGCACGAGGTCGTCGACCACGCCGGGATCGGCGAGGGTCGAGGTGTCGCCCAGTGCGCCCGGCTCGTCCTCGGCAATCTTGCGCAGGATGCGGCGCATGATCTTGCCGGAGCGGGTCTTGGGCAGGCCAGGGGCGAACTGGATCTGGTCGGGCGAGGCGATCGGGCCGATCTCCTTGCGCACCCAGGCGACGAGCTCCTTGCGCAGCTCCTCGCTCGGCTGCTCGCCGGCCATCAGGGTGACATAGGCGTAGATGCCCTGGCCCTTGATGTCGTGGGGATAGCCGACCACGGCGGCTTCCGAGACCTTGGCGTGGGCGACCAGCGCGCTCTCCACCTCGGCGGTGCCCATGCGGTGGCCGGAGACGTTGATGACGTCGTCGACGCGGCCGGTGATCCAATAGTAGCCGTCGGCGTCGCGGCGGCAGCCGTCGCCGGTGAAGTACTTGCCCTTGTAGGTCGAGAAGTAGGTCATCTCGAACCGGGCATGGTCGCCATAGACGGTGCGCATCTGGCCCGGCCAGGAGCGGGTGAGGCAGAGATTGCCTTCGGTCGCGCCCTCCAGCGGCTTGCCGTCGGCATCGACGATCTCCGGCACGACACCGAAGAACGGCCGCGTCGCCGAACCCGGCTTCAATTTGGTCGCGCCCGGCAGCGGCGTGATCAGGATGCCGCCGGTCTCGGTCTGCCACCAGGTGTCGACGATCGGGCAGCGGTCGTCGCCGACGACGCGGTGATACCACTCCCAGGCTTCAGGATTGATCGGCTCGCCGACCGAGCCGAGCAGGCGCAGAGACGCGCGCGAGGTCTTCTTGACCGGCGCGTCGCCGCCCTGCATCAGGGCGCGGATCGCGGTCGGCGCGGTGTAGAAGATGTTGACCTTGTGCTTGTCGATGACGTTCCAGAACCGCGAATTGTCCGGATAGTTCGGCACGCCTTCGAACATCAGCGTGATCGCGCCATTGGCCAGCGGCCCATAGAGGATGTAGCTGTGGCCGGTGACCCAGCCGACGTCGGCGGTGCACCAGTAGACGTCGCCGTCGTGATAGTCGAACACGTATTGATGCGTCATCGCGGCGTAGACGAGATAGCCGCCGGTGGTGTGCAGCACGCCCTTGGGCTGGCCGGTCGAGCCCGAGGTGTAGAGGATGAACAGCGGATCCTCCGCATGCATCGGCTCGCACGGGCATTCGGTGGTCACCATCTCCGCGGCCTCGTGGTACCAGAGGTCGCGGCTCGGGTTCATCTCGATCTTGCCGCCGGTGCGCTTGACCACGACGACCCAGTCGACATTGTCGACCTTGTTCAGCGCGGCATCGACATTGGCCTTGAGCGGCACCTTGCGGCCGCCGCGCAGGCCCTCGTCGGCGGTGATGATGATCTTGGAATCGCAGTCCTTGATGCGCTGGGCAAGCGAGTCCGGCGAGAACCCGGCGAACACCACCGAGTGGATGGCGCCGATGCGCGCGCAGGCCAGCATTGCATAGGCGGCTTCCGGGATCATCGGCAGATAGATGGTGACGCGGTCGCCCTTCTTGACGTTGCGGTTGCGCAGGATGTTGGCCATCCTGCACACCTCGTCGTGCAGCTCGCGATAGGTGATGTGCTTGGATTGCGAGGGGTCGTCGCCCTCCCAGATGATCGCGGTCTGATCGCCGCGGGTGGCGAGGTGACGGTCGACGCAGTTGTAGGCGGCGTTGAGGACGCCGTCCTCGAACCATTTGATCGAGATGTTGCCGGGGGCGAAGGAGACGTTCTCGATCTTCGTCGGCGCCTTGACCCAGTCGACGCGCCTGGCCTGCTCGGCCCAGAAGCCGTTGGGATCCTTGATCGAGCGCGCGTACATCTCCTGGTACTTCGCGTCGTCGACAAAGGCGCGTTTCGCCCATTCGGCCGGAACGTCGTAGATCTTCTCGGACATTTCACACCCTCCACATGCGGCCCGCCGTGGTCCAGCGCAGGCCGTCGTTGTTCCCACTATGCGTCCGCGTAACCGGCGGCGACAAGGCAAGACAAGTAGAACCTTCGGCGGGGACCCGGTCTGCGCAGGATCAAAGAATTGTGCGCGGAGGTTGCGGCAGCCGGCCGCGCGGCAGAGGTCGCGACAATCAGCAGCATCAAGGTTACCCAGAATCGGGTCGCTGCCCGGTATTTTGAAACCGCTTTGCCCAAAATTAGGGACTCGCTATCCGGCCCATCACGCCCTAAATCGCCTTGAAGCTGTGGATAACTGGGCCGGAACCAAACCGGACTCCGGGGCATTGAGCGGATCAACACGACGGCAGGGCGTCTAAAGCAATGATGGACCAGCAGAATTTCGAGAGCCCGCGGGTCGGCCCGGCCGACGCCGAGGTCGCGCTCGCGAAAGCGCTGGGCCAGTGGCCGTCCAAGCCGCCGCGCCGCAAGCTGACCTTGAAGGATCTGGCCCACGCCAAGACCGCCGACGCCCAGGGCAATGCCAAGACCTCGGTCGAGGAGCTCGCCAAGCGCATCGGGCTGAAGCTCGGTGACCAGGCCGAGCTGACCATCCGCCGCATCAAGCGCGGCAAGAGCTATACCTTCATCCGCGCCAATGGCACCCCGATCCGCCACGCCGGCACGATCCGCCGCCTGCACGCCATGGCGGTGCCGCCGGCCTATCGCGAGGTACGCTACGCCCCCGACCCGAGCCTGCACCTGCAGGCGGTCGGCGTCGACGCCGCCGGCCGGCTGCAATACCGCTATCACGCCGACTGGGAGAAGGTGCGCGAGCATCGCAAGGCGCATCGCCTCGCCAAGCTCGTCGGCGCGCTGCCGCGCATCCGTCGCGCGGTGTCGAAACATCTCGCCGGCGACGAGCCGACGCGCGAGTTCGCGCTCGCTGCTGTCATCGAGCTGATCGCGCGCACGGCGATCCGCCCCGGCAACGAATCCTATGCGCGGCTGAACGGCACCCGCGGCGCCACCACGCTCTTGAAGTCGAACGTCGCGCTCGAGGACGACAGCCTGGTGCTCACCTTCAAGGCCAAGGGCGGCAAGGCCGTGCGCAAGGAATGCGACGCCGCCAAGTTGGTGCGGGCCGTCGGCATCCTGCGCGGCGTGCCCGGCCGGCGCATGTTCCAGTATCGCGACGCGCAGGGCGTCGTGCGTGCGGTCTCGACCACGCAGGTCAATGCCTTCCTGCGCGAGATCGCTGGCATCAAGATCTCGCTGAAGGATTTCCGCACGCTGATGGCCTCCGCCGTCGCGCTGGAGACCTTGTCGCGGATCACGCCGGCGCCGAGCGCGCGCGGCCGCAAGAAGCAGATCCTGGAAGCGATCCGCGCCGCCGCCGACGAGCTCACCAACACGCCGGCGATCTGCCGCCGCAGCTATGTGCACGACACCATCGTCACGGCGTTCGAGGACGGCATTCTCGAACGCTTCGCCGCCACCATGAAGGGCCAGCGCTCGCAGACGCGGCGCGAGCAATTGCTGGCGCAAGTGGTGACGGCCGTCTCGGCCTGACACAGCTAACGATCAAGCCTGGCAGCGCGCCCCGATCTTGGCCGACGCAAGGAAGCGGGCGATCGGATCGAGCTGCCGGCACGGCACCGCCGCACTCTTCACCGTCGCGGCCTCGCGCCTGGCCGGCCGCAGCACGGTCGACTTGCTGGCCGGCTTGGCACGGCGGGCAGCCGACGCACCACGTCCCTCCGCGCGCACGGCCCTCGAGAGCAGCGGCAGGCGCGTGCCTTCGTTGAGATCGAGCGGCGGTGATTCGAAACTGCGATCGGACTCGTTCAACGTATCAACGCCGGGAATCGGCTCGCGGATCAGCGACGACGTCGCTTCGCCCGCGATGTCGCCGGGCGATACCGCGGCAAGCACCATCTTCGTTGCAAGCAAGCAGCAGATTATCACGAGGCAGAACCCCGCAATCCAGATCGTTCTGTTCACTGTAGGAAACCCCCGCCGATCGCGCCGGACAGTGCGGGACATCCCCTTCCCGCAGCCGGCGCCGTGCCGACCAATCAACCTTAAGAAAGTCTTACTCGCAATGTTTTCGGCAGGTTCGGCCGGGCTCGGCTCGCATTGTAGTTAATGACGACGATGATCGGTCATCGGCATCGGCCAATGACCGACAGAGAGCTGATCAGTTCGCAGCAGGCTGCGACATTGCGGCGCGGATCTCGTTCAATGAGTCGGCGAGACGATCTCGATGCCCTGAGGTTTCACGGATCACGTTAAGTTATTCGCCGAAACCAGCTTCCAAAAGCGTCCGTAGCTCGGCTCGACACGACGTGAGAGCAACAGCGCTCTCCAACGCATCGATGTCGCAGTCGAACTCATCGTGCGGCTCTGCCGCCGTCTTCATTAGGGAGCTACCCATGTCCAAGCGCATTGCCTTTCTCGCTGCCGCCGCCTTCAGCGCGCTGTCGCTGACCTCGATCTTCGTCGCGCCCGCCAGCGCCGAGGAGAAGACCGTGATGGTCGGAGGCGCGGCGATGTATCCGTCGAAGAACATCGTGCAGAACGCGGTCAACTCGAAGGATCATACGACGCTGGTCGCCGCGGTGAAGGCCGCGGGCCTGGTGCCGACGCTGGAAGGCAAGGGCCCGTTCACGGTGTTCGCGCCGACCAACACCGCCTTCGGCAAGCTGCCGGCCGGCACCGTCGACAGCCTGGTCAAGCCGGAGAACAAGGCGACGCTGACCAAGATCCTCACCTACCACGTCGTGCCCGGCAAGCTCGAGGCGTCCGACCTGAAGGACGGCCAGATGCTGAAGACGGTCGAGGGCGAGCAGCTCACCGTCAAGCGCGAGGGCAGGAACGTCATGATCGTCGACGCCAAGGGCGGCACCTCGATGGTGACGATCCCGAACGTCAACCAGTCGAACGGCGTCATCCACGTGGTCGACACCGTGCTGATGCCGGCGTCCTGAGGCCCGGCGCGACACCGGACACATCCGTTTCTTCCTCCTCCTCGCGGATGTGACCAGGAGCGAGCCGGGCCACCCCGGCTCGCTTTTTTGTGAACGCGATCGATTCTGCGTATCGTTTTGATCGGCGCCGCGGGTGTAACGGAGCCCGCCGAGCCGGCGTATACTTGGCGTGACGAATGCAAGCGACGTAAATGCAAGCTCCGGAGCCGACCGCCATGACGAGCGCCACCACCAGCGCCCCCTCGACCCTCGCGGCGACCGAGGGGCCTGCAACCGCAG
This sequence comes from Bradyrhizobium sp. SZCCHNR1043, assembly GCF_032489675.1. Taxonomy (NCBI): domain Bacteria; kingdom Pseudomonadati; phylum Pseudomonadota; class Alphaproteobacteria; order Hyphomicrobiales; family Nitrobacteraceae; genus Bradyrhizobium; species Bradyrhizobium sp. SZCCHNR1043. The sequence continues at coordinate 215,996 of NZ_JAUEYN010000009.1, read as the reverse complement.
TCGCGACCAAAGTCATTCAGCCGGCCTGGGTGCGCGTCATGCATTGGATCAACGCCGTCGCGATGATCATGATGATTATGTCGGGCTGGCAAATCTACAACGCCTCGCCGCTGTTCGACTTCCGCTTCGACCGCAGCTTCACGCTCGGCGGTTGGCTCGGCGGCGCGCTGCTGTGGCATTTCGCGGCGATGTGGCTGCTGATGCTGAACGGCCTTGCCTATCTCGTCACCGGTCTCGCTACCGGCCGGTTCCGCCGCAAGCTGCTGCCGATCTCGCCGGCGTCCGTCATCGCCGACCTCAAGGCCGCGCTGACCTTCAAGCTCGCCCATGACGACCTCACCGTCTACAACGCGGTGCAGAAGCTGCTGTATCTCGGCATCATCGGCGTCGGCATCGTCGTCGTGCTCACGGGCCTGTCGATGTGGAAGCCGGTGCAGCTGCATTGGCTGGTGAGCCTGTTCGGCGACTATCCGGCGGCGCGCTACGTCCATTTCGTCTGCATGGCGCTGATCTGCGCCTTCCTGGTGATCCACATCCTGCTCGCGCTGCTGGTGCCGAAGAGCCTGCGCGCGATGATCATCGGCCGCTAAGAGGAGAGACAACCATGGCGAAACGTCCGTTCCTCATTCCCGGCGTCGACAAGCGGCTCCTGATCAAGGACTCGCTGAAGGTGATGCCCGATCTCGCGCGGCGCCGCTTCATCACCGGCGGCGCCAGCCTCGGCGCGCTGACCTTGCTCGCCGGCTGCGACGTCGTCGACGGCGACACCGCCGAGGAGCTGCTCAAGAAGGTCTCGAAGTTCAACGACGCGGTGCAGGCCTGGATGTTCAATCCGGACGCGCTGGCGCCGACCTTCCCGGAGAGCGCGATCACCAAGCCGTTCCCGTTCAATGCCTACTACACGCTCGACGAGGCGCCGGAGATCGACGCCGCCGACTGGAAGCTCGAGGTGCGCGGCCTCGTCGACAACAAGAAATCATGGACGCTCGACGAGCTGCACGCGCTGCCCCAGGTGACGCAGATCACGCGCCACATCTGCGTCGAGGGCTGGAGCGCGATCGGTTCCTGGACCGGCACGCCGCTGCGCGATTTCCTCAAGCTGATCGGCGCGGACACCCGCGCGAAATATGTCTGGTTCAACTGCGCCGACAAGGACGGCTACAACTCGCCTTTGGACATGCGTACCGCGCTGCATCCGCAGACCCAGATGACCTTCAAGTTCGCCGACCAGATCCTGCCGCGCGCCTACGGCTACCCGATGAAGATCCGCGTCCCCACCAAGCTCGGCTTCAAGAACCCGAAATACGTCGTCGCGATGGAAGTCACCAACGACTACAAGGGCGGCTATTGGGAAGACCAGGGGTACAATTCGTTCAGCGGGAGCTGAAGACGTCGATCGATTGAGCCGCGATCGCCGCCATTTCCTCCGCTGTCGTCCCGGCCTTGAGCCGGGGCCCATAGCCACCGGCGGTGATGACGCGGGCAACTGGCAGCCTCGTCCCTCGATGGCTTCCGCGGTATGGGTCCCGGCGTTCGCCGGGACGACACCATTTGTTAGGCTCGATCGGCGGCTTTCAACTTCCCCTGCATCGCCGCCATGACCGCCCCTAACAGCAACAAGGCCGCCGACACATTCAGCGCATAGGTCAGGCTGCCCATCGCATCGGTGATCGCCCCGACCACGAACGGACCCAACGTCTGGCCGATGCCGAACACGATGGTCAGGGCCGCGATCGCGCGCGACCACACCGCCTGCGGCAGGTTGAAGCGCACGAACGCGGTGGTTGCCGTGGTGACGGTGGAGAAGGCGACGCCGAAGATCGCGGCCGACAGCGCCAGCATGGCTGGCGAATGGCTGAGCGCCGGCAGCGCGGCGCCGATGGCGTTGATGGTGAGGATGATCGCGGCCGGAATACCGCCGCGATCCAGCGCCAGCACGCGGCGCCACACCCACGGCGTGGTGAAGCCGGCCAGCCCGATCAGGCACCAGAATGCCGATTGCGCGGCGGCGCCGCCGCCGAGGTCGCGGACATAGGCGATCATGAAGGTGAGATAGGCGATGTAGCCGGCGCCATAGAGGAAGTAGCCGAACAGATAGATCGCCATCGGCCGCAGCGAGACCGGGGCTGCGCCGCCGCCGGGCACGGCCGCCATCGCCGGGATCGGCGTCAGCAGCAGCGGCAGGATCAGCACGCAGCCAAGCGCGGTCAGCGCCAGCCAGACGATCCACCACGAGCCAGGCCCGAACGCCTGCAGCACGAACGGCGCCACCAGGCCGGAGGCGACGATGCCGAGCGGCGGTCCGGCATAGAACAGGCTGAGGATGAAGCTCGCCTGGGCCGGCCGCGATTGCGCGATCCGCGCCGCCAGCGTGCCGCCCGCGACGAAGGCGACGCCCGCGCCGATGCCGGTGATCAGCCGCGCCAGGCTGAGCGCGACGAAGTCGCCTGTCAGGGCGCAGACCGCGAGCGAGGCCAGCGCCGCCAGGGTTCCGCCACGCACCGTCGCCGGTGCGCCGATTCGGCCGATCAGACGCGACGCGATCAGCGCGCCGATCAGATAGCCGGCGGCGTTCACGGTGTTCATGAAACCCGCGGCCGAGTACGACCAGTGCAGCGAGTCCCGCATGTCCGGCAGCACCAGCGCATAGGCGAAGCGGCCGATGCCGAGGCCGACGATGGGGCCGAGCGAGAGCGTCAGGTTGAGCCGCGCCGGATGGGCCGGAGGCGGATCGGGCGTGGGATTCAGCAAGACATGCTCCGGCGCAGCGATCGTCCGGCAGTCCATGCTCTCTAGCGGCGATCCCGGAGAACATAGCAGCTCGGCGCGCCGGTCCAGAAGACGTGCGGCGGCAATGGTGGCTTGCCAACCGTGCAGGAGGGCTTTAGCACTCCCGCGGATTTTCGTTCCCGTCATTGCCGGTTTGGCCGGCAATCCGGCCAAGAATGCTGGATGCCCGCGCAACGCCCGGGCATGACAAGCCCCGCGAGGATAACGACCATGGCGACCCAGAAGCTCCTTTTGCTGCCCGGCGACGGCATCGGCCCCGAAGTGATGGCCGAGGTGAAGCGGCTGATCGGCTGGCTCAACGCCAAGGGGCTCGCTTCGTTCGAGACCGAGGACGGGCTGGTCGGCGGCGCGGCCTATGACGCCCACGGCGCGTCGATCTCCGAGGCCGACATGGACAAGGCCAAGGCGGCGGACGCCATCATCTTCGGCGCCGTCGGCGGCCCGAAATGGGATGGCGTTCCTTACGAGGTCCGCCCCGAGGCGGGCCTCTTGCGCCTGCGCAAGGATCTCGGCCTGTTCGCCAATCTGCGCCCCGCGGTGTGCTACCCGGCGCTCGCCGATGCCTCCAGCCTGAAGCGCGAGATCGTCGAGGGCCTCGACATCATGATCGTGCGCGAGCTCACCGGCGGTGTGTATTTCGGCGAGCCCAAGACCATCACCGATCTCGGCAACGGCCAGAAGCGCGCCATCGATACCCAGGTCTACGACACCTATGAGATCGAGCGCATCGCCCGCGTCGCCTTCGACCTCGCGCGCAAGCGCCGCAACAAGGTGACGTCGATGGAGAAGCGCAACGTCATGAAGTCGGGCGTGCTCTGGAACGAGGTCGTCACCGCGGTTCACAATCGCGAATACAAGGACGTCACGCTCGAGCATCAGCTCGCCGATTCCGGCGGCATGAACCTGGTGAAATATCCGAAGATGTTCGACGTCATCGTCACCGACAATCTGTTCGGCGACATGCTGTCGGACATCGCGGCGATGCTGACCGGCTCGCTCGGCATGCTGCCGTCCGCCTCGCTCGGCGAGGTCGACGCCAAGACCCACAAGCGCCGCGCGCTGTACGAGCCGGTGCACGGCTCGGCGCCGGACATTGCCGGCAAGGGCCTGGCGAATCCGATCGCGATGCTGACGTCGTTCGGCATGGCGCTGCGCTACTCCTTCGACATGGGCGCGCTCGCCGACAAGCTCGACGCCGCCATCGCCGCCGTGCTGGCGTCAGGCCTGCGCACCGCCGACATCAAGGCCGAGGGTTCGACCCCCGCCTCGACTACGCAGATGGGCGAGGCGATCATCAAGGAGCTGGAGAAGCTCACGGCGTAGGCGGAGCCGAGGTTCCGCCGCGCCGAAGGTGCACTCCCCTCCCCCTTGCGGGGAGGGGTTGGGGGTGGGGGTCCCCACCCAGCGACACGGCCGTGTGCACCATCTCACCTTGCCCAGACCGTCCTGTTCATTATCGACCTCGAGGCGTTTCATCCGAAGCACCTCTATCGCTCGTCTCAAAACGAACTCATCAGAGAGCATCGCCCGGGGACCCCCACCCCCGACCCCTCCCCGCAAGGGGGAGGGGGGCTCACCGTCGTTGTCGAGATCGCGCAAATCCAACGCACGACGTGTTCGATCTCGCCACCGGGCGCGTCGTCGCTATTCCGCGGTCGCGTCCTGCATGCGCATCGCAAGGCCTGTCGATTTTACCTATAGACTTTCATCCCCGGATGAATAGCCTGACCACAACGCCGCGCCATTGAATGGACGCGGGCTCGCACGCGTTCGACATGATGCGTGCGAAGGCCGGGGAGGATGAATGTGATCGCGCTTGCGATGCGATATGTCGCTCGCCGTGCATGGTGTCGCCGCCAATGTCGCGACCACCGCCCCGTGGCGATTGTACGCAACCTCCATCACCACATGCGCTGACGCATGAGCACGCCGCTCATCTCCGTTCAACGGCTGTGCAAGAGCTTTCCCGGCGTCCGGGCGCTGCACAATGTGCAGTTCGAGCTGCTCGCGGGCGAGGTCCATGCGCTGATGGGCGAGAACGGCGCCGGCAAATCGACGCTGATGAAGATCATGGCCGGCGTCTACCGGAAGGATAGCGGCGACATTCTCTATGACGGCGCGAGCGTCGATTTTCCGAGCCCGCGCGAGGCGCAGGCCGCCGGCATCGGGATCATTCATCAGGAGCTGCAGCTGATGAACCACCTCACGGTGGCGCAGAACATCTTCATCGGGCGCGAGCCGATGAAGGCGTTCGGGCTGCTGCTGGACGAGGACAGGCTCAACCGGCAGGCGGCCGAGCTGCTTGCCCAGCTCAATCTGTCGATCGACCCGCGCACGACAGTCGGCGGGCTGACGGTGGCCAGGCAGCAGATGGTGGAGATCGCCAAGGCGCTGTCCTTCAACTCGCGCGTCCTGATCATGGACGAGCCGACCGCCGCGCTGAACAATCGCGAGATCGCCGAGCTGTTCAAGATGATCCGCGCCTTGAAGGCACGCGGCGTCGGCATCGTCTACATCTCCCACAAGATGGACGAGCTGAAGCAGATCGCCGATCGCGTCACCGTGCTGCGCGACGGCGAGTATGTCGCGACGGTGCCGGCCGAGAGCACCACGATCGAGACCATCATCGGCATGATGGTAGGGCGCAGCCTGAGCGATGCGCGCGTGGCGGGCACGGCGCCGGCCGGCGAGATCGCGCTCGAGGTGCGCAGGCTGAATTGCGGGCCGCTGGTCCGCGACGTCAGCTTCACCTTGCGCAAGGGCGAAATCCTCGGCTTTGCCGGACTGATGGGCGCCGGCCGCACCGAGGTCGCGCGCGCGATCTTCGGCGCCGACACTGCGCCGTCCGGCGAGATCCGCGTCAACAACCGGAGCGTGACGATCCGCACGCCGGCGCATGCGGTCGCCCACGGTATCGGCTATCTCTCCGAGGACCGCAAGCGCTTCGGGCTCGCCACCGGCATGGATGTCGCGTCCAACATCGTGATGTCGAACCTCGCGAGCTATCTGTCATTGAGCTTCCTGCTCAGAAAGGGCGCTATCCGCGACACTGCCGGCCGCTTCATCCGGATGCTGAACATCCGCACGCCTTCGGTGTCGCAGCAGGTTCGCCTGCTTTCCGGCGGCAACCAGCAGAAGATCGTGATCGCCAAATGGCTCGATCGTGATTGCGACATCCTGTTCTTCGACGAGCCGACCCGCGGCATCGACATCGGCGCCAAGAACGAGATCTACCGCCTGCTCCGCTCGCTGGCCGACCAGGGCAAGGCGATTGTGATGATCTCGTCGGAGCTTCCCGAGGTGATCAGGATGAGCGATCGCATCGTCGTGATGTGCGAGGGCCGCATCACCGGCGAGCTGTCGCCGGACGAGGCCACGCAGGAGCGGATCATGCAGCTGGCCACGCAGCGCGAAACCATGAAGGCAGGCTGACGGCATGAGCGACCCGGCATTGGTCAAGGACCACAAGGACAGTCTCGCGGCGCCCGGGTCCGGTGCGATGGCCGCGCTGCGGCGCCGGCTGCTCGGACCTGCGGCGCTGCAGAAGCTGCTGGCCTTCGCGAGCCTGGTGCTGCTGCTGGTCTATTTCAGCTTCGCCTCGCCGGCCTTCATGCAGACCGACAACATGATCAACATCCTGCAGGCGACCGCGGTCAACGGCGTGCTGGCGATCGCCTCGACCTTCGTGATCATCACCGCCGGCATCGACTTGTCGGTCGGCACGCTGATGACCTTCTGCGCCGTGATGGCGGGTGTGTTCCTGACCTATTGGGAGCTGCCGATGTGGACGGGCATCGTCGCGGCCATCGCCACCGGCGCGCTGTCAGGCGCCGTGTCGGGCACGGTCATCACCAAGATGAAGGTGCCGCCGTTCATCGCGACGCTCGGCATGATGCTGGTGCTGAAGGGGCTGGCGCTGGTCGTCTCCGGCAGCAAGCCGATCTATTTCAGCAACACCGAGAATTTCTCGATGATCTCGCAGGACTCGCTGCTCGGCACTGTCGTTCCTGCCCTGCCGATTCCCAACGCGGCCCTGATCCTGTTCGTGATGGCGGTGCTGGCGGCCGTCGTTCTCAACCGCACCGCGCTCGGCCGCTACACGTTCGCGATCGGCAGCAACGAGGAGGCGGTGCGGCTGTCCGGCGTCAATGTCGACCGCTGGAAGATCGTCATCTATGGCCTCGGCGGCGCCATCTGCGGCGTGGCCGGGCTACTGCTCGCCTCGCGCATCAACTCCGCGCAGCCGGCACTCGGCCAGGGCTATGAGCTCGATGCGATCGCCGCCGTCGTCATCGGCGGGACGTCGCTGAGCGGCGGTACCGGCACCATTCTCGGCACCATCATCGGCGCCTTCATCATGAGCGTGCTGACCAACGGGCTGCGAATCCTGTCGGTGGCCCAGGAATGGCAGTTCGTCGTCACCGGCATCATCATCATTCTCGCCGTCTACGCCGACATGCTGCGCCGAAACCGCGGCTGATCCTCAAAGGAGATCCAGCGGACCACCATCGCCCCGAGTTCGAGCCGAACGACCAGCGCCGCGCGCAGCGGCAACGGCAACGAGACCATCGTCAAAACGACAATCACCAGACTGAATGGAGGAACACCCATAATGAAGAAGCATCTCCTCGGCGTCGCGCTCGGCGCCGTCATGACCACGGGCGTGTCCGCAGGCGCGCGCGCCGACGATGTCTACATCCCCCTCGTCTCCAAGGGCTTCCAGCACCAGTTCTGGCAGGCCGTGAAGCTCGGCGCCGAGCAGGCCGCGAAGGCCGCCAACGTCAAGATCACCTTCGAGGGGCCCGAGACCGAGGCCATGGTCGACAAGCAGATCGACATGCTCTCGGCGGCGCTCGCCAAGAAGCCGCAGGCGATCGGCTTCGCCGCGCTCGATTCCAAGGCAGCGATTCCGCTGCTGAAGAAGGCAGATGCGGGCAAGATCCCGGTGATCGCCTTCGACTCCGGCGTCGACAGCGACATTCCGTTGACGACCTGCACGACCGACAACCTCGCCGCGGCCGGCCTCGCCGCCGACAAGATGGCGGACATGATCGGGGATTCCGGCGACGTCGCTGTGGTCGTGCACGACCAGACCAGCCGCACCGGCATCGACCGTCGCGACGGCTTCCTGAAGCGCATCAAGGACAAGCATCCGAACATCAAGATCGTCAGCGTGCAGTATGGCGGCGGCGATCAGCTGAAGTCGACCGAGATCACCAAGTCGATCCTGCAGGCCAATCCGAACCTCAAGGGCATCTTCGGCGCCAACGAGGGCTCCGCGATCGGCGTGCTGAACGGCGTCAAGGAGATGAAGAAGAAGATCGTCGTGATCGGCTACGATTCCGGCAAGCAGCAGAAGGCGGCGATCACCTCGGGCGAGATGGCGGGCGCGATCACGCAAAATCCGATCGGCATCGGCAGCTGCACAGTGGAGTCGGCGGTCAAGGCGTTAAAGGGCGAGAAGCTGCCGAAGGTCACCGACACCGGCTTCTACTGGTATGACAAGTCCAACATCACCGATCCGAAGATCGCGGCTGTGCTGTACGATTGAGACCGGTGCGAGGTCGGGCCGGGCGATCGCATATGATGATCTGAGTTTGTCGCGGTCCATCTCCGCGTCGTCATGGCCGGGCCCGTCCCGGCCATCCACATCGCGAGGCATCCCGGGAAGGACGTGGATGCCCGGGACAAGCTCGGGCATGACGGAGCAACCCACTCGGACGCTTGCTTGTCGCGACTGCCCGTCGGGCAAATCGGATCAGCTCTCGGGTGCGATCGATGCGATTGACGGAGGTTGCCAGTCGTCCCGTTGCTCTATTCCCTTCGCGGCGAAGAACTTTTTTCGCCCGCGATTTCAATCTCGTCCGCTTGATCAGTCGGACTCCGTCAAAAATTTCACTTTCGTTTTTCCAGAATCCATGGTCTTCTCCCTCCATCCCGCTTCGCTTGCGAGGGGCGTTTCGCGATCGTCACGAGGCGCGAGGCGGGAATGCGGTGGCCGCGAGGGCTCGCAGCATGTCCTAGGGGCATGCGGACGAACGAGGCTCTTGCGGACGTGAAGCTGCGTGGTCCTGGCGCCCCGATGCTGGCGCCAAGTCGGAAGGGCGATGATCCCGACGACAACGGTGGCTAACAGGCCGGACACCGGGGAGAGCGTAGAGTAAGCGTGAAGACCATCGCGCGGGGAAGGCCGGGTCGGTCCGGCTGTACCTGTGGTTCCTGCCCCGTGCATTTTTCCCGCACGGGGGCCACGGGCCTCAGCCGAGGCCCGGCCTTCCCTGCGCCCTCTGCAAGGAGAGGGCGATCAGACGAGCAAAGACTCGGACGCGAAAGCGGGGGCGAGGATGACCAGTCGTGCCGAAAATTCCGGTGTCGTCCCGGCGAAGGCCGGGACCCAGACTCCCCGACATGGGTGTGAGGCACGCTGGAGCGATGAGACCGGGCGGTCATGCCGGCCGGTGGTTATGGATCCCGGCGTTCGCCGGGATGACACTGAGGGGTGGGAGCAGGCTGGCCTCCATCGGCGTGTAGCGATGTGTCAGCCATGTCTCCGAACGGTCGTCTCACACGTTCGAAATCGAGCAGTGACCAGCTCATGATCGATGACGACGCGATGGAACGTCAGCGCGGCAAAACAGCAAAAAGCCGGGCGGGGCCCGGCCTTGATGATCTGACGATGCGGCCGCCCTCAGTAGGGGATCGGAATCCGGGTCGGGTAGCCGCCGAGATCGGACGGCGCCATCAGCGGCTGGCGGTCGATCGGCCGGTTCAGATTCTCGCGCGCGAACGACGGGTAGCCGACAGCCGGCGGGAACGCATAGTCCGAGAACTTGCGGTCGCCCGGAAGCACCTCGGTGCCGCCGTCGAGGAACGAGCGGCGGGTGATGTAGATGCGGGTGCGCGGGCCGGACTGGTAGGAATAGTTCGGATTGCCGTTGTTGGTGACGGCAACGGCACGGCGCTTGGTGGTGGCGGCATCCGCCGAGGTGGCGGCAAGAGACGTGACGGCAAGGCCCGTCGCGGCGATCACCGCCAAGGCCATGACCCGGGTCGCAGCAGGAAATTCGATCATCACGTCCTCTTCCTCGCGCCAAAAGGGGCGGGCGCTCGCCATGCGCATGATTTGGCCCGCACAATATCTGGGTCGGCTGTGGCATCACAAGGTCATTCCCGCGGCGAGGGGCAAGATAAATCCCTGCTGTGGCGGGAAAGTTGCATCAATATCCGTCACTTGCCCGTGGGTTTGACGGGTCGAATAGGATGCGGTCACGCCCAGCAACATCCGGACGCAGGCAGACATTCACAAGGCGCCGCGCAGCCTCGGATTGGCGGTCGAAGTCACCCAATCGCCGCTGCCGCTGGCGATGGCGGGTTCGTCGCAGCCGCCGCGCCGCTGATCGGTCCCCATGAAAAGCTGGCTCAGGGCCCGGTTCTGGTCGGGCGCCAGCAGGGTCAGCCGGTTGAGCATGCAGCCGACCATGGCGCGGCGCGCCGGCATCGTCACGCCCTGGCACGACCAGCCGGAGATCCGCAGCGCCGGCTCGGCGATGGTCTTGAGAAAGCCGAGGCAGGCTCCGGCGCCCTCGGGAGCCCCAGCCCGGCGAACCAGACTGACGGGGCCGAACCGGCTGTCGATCACGCCGGCGGTCTCGAGCTCGGAGGTGGAGTTGCGCCCCATCCGGACCGCGAGATCGGCCCGGGGATCACGCCTTGCATCGCGCTCCGGTCCGAACCGGTAGACCTCGAGCTCGGCAGCGGGGCGATCGGCGGGTTCGCCCCAGCGCAACACGTCCTTGCGGCCGCCTTCGGGATGGATGAGCACGGTGTAGGTGGCGGTCCTGTCGGGCTGGTCGGTGAGACGGAGCGAGAACGCCGGCACTGCGGCGTCGGCCAAGGTCCAGCCGGCGCGGCCGGGCGACGTGTCATCGCCGCCGTCGAGATGGTTCCAGCCGGCCACGCCGAGCATGGCGATCAGCGCCAGAGCCCCCACATAGGCGAACAGGCGCGCAAATGTGCCGCAGACCTCGTCCGCGAAGCTCTGGAGCCCCTGCAGGACGGACGCGGATCGGGGCGCTGCGGCTGTTCTGGCCGAATCGGACTGCATCGAATGCGAGACATCGTGGTAACGTTGTGTCAGGGACGTTTCTCGCATAGAAGCGCTGCCGCTTCCGTTTCCGCCTGGTTGCGCGATCGGCCATATTTCTTCGGAGAGTGAATGATGGGTTACAAAGTCGCAGTGGTCGGCGCGACCGGCAATGTCGGACGGGAAATGCTCAATATTCTCGATGAGCGCCAGTTTCCGGCGGACGAGGTCGTGGCGCTGGCGTCACGCCGCAGCGTCGGCGTCGAGGTGTCCTATGGCGACCGCACCCTGAAGGTCAAAGCGCTCGAGCACTACGATTTTGCCGATGTCGACATCTGCCTGATGTCGGCCGGTGGTTCGGTGTCGAAGGAGTGGTCGCCCAAGATCGGCGCCGCCGGCGCGGTCGTGATCGACAACTCGTCGGCCTGGCGCATGGATCCCGACGTGCCGCTGATCGTGCCGGAGGTGAATGCCGACGCCGCCGCCGGCTTCAACAAGAAGAACATCATCGCCAACCCGAACTGCTCGACGGCGCAGCTCGTCGTCGCGCTGAAGCCGCTGCACGACAAGGCGAAGATCACGCGCGTCGTGGTGTCGACCTATCAGTCGGTGTCCGGCGCCGGCAAGGATGCGATGGACGAATTGTTCTCGCAGACCAAGGCCGTCTACACCAATGACGAGCTGGTCAATAAGAAGTTCCCCAAGCGCATCGCCTTCAACGTCATTCCGCAGATCGACGTCTTCATGGAAGACGGCTTCACCAAGGAAGAGTGGAAGATGATGATGGAGACCAAGAAGATCTTGGATCCGAAGATCAAGCTGACCGCGACCTGCGTGCGCGTGCCGGTGTTCGTCGGCCACTCCGAAGCCGTCAATGTCGAGTTCGAGAATCCGATCACGGCGGACGAGGCCCGCAACATCCTGCGCAACGCGCCGGGCTGCCTCGTCATCGACAAGCACGAGCCGGGCGGCTACGTGACGCCCTACGAGGCGGCCGGCGAGGACGCGACCTATATCAGCCGCATCCGCGAGGACGGCACGGTCGAGAACGGTCTCGCCTTCTGGTGCGTGTCCGACAACCTGCGCAAGGGCGCGGCGCTGAACGCGATCCAGATCGCGGAGGTCTTGATCAACCGCAAGCTGATCACGGCCAAGAAGAAGGCGGCCTGAGCGGAGACGTCGTCAGGGTGGGACGCGGGACACGATGAGCGAGAAGGTGCCGCCGGAAGCCGCCAAGCACGTCCCGGGTCCGGTCGAGCGCGGCCTCGAAGGCTTCCTGTTCAAGAGCCGCTGGCTGATGGCGCCGTTCTATGTCGGCCTCGTCATCAGCCTCGCGGTGCTCTTGTTCAAATTCGTGTTGCTGCTGTGGGAGAGCGTCATTCATCTGCCCACCGCCAAGGAAAGCGACATCATCCTCGGCGTGCTCAGCCTGATCGACGTCTGCCTGACCGGCAATCTCGTGCTGATCGTGGTGTTCTCGGGCTACGAGAACTTCGTCTCGCGCATCGATCCCGGCGGCCATCCGGACTGGCCGGAATGGATGACAAAGGTCGACTTCGCCGGGCTGAAGCAGAAGCTGCTCGCCTCGATCGTCGCGATCTCGGCGATCCAGCTGTTGAAGGCGTTCATGAATCTCGACGCCGGCTACGACTCGACCAAGCTCGCCTGGCTGGTCGGCGTGCACATGACTTTCGTGGTGTCGACGGTGATGCTCGCGCTGTCGGACCGCTGGTCGGGTGATCATTGAACAGGGACGAATAGCGAGGAGCGAATGGCGAATAGGGCCGATGAACTCCTCGCTACTTCCCATTCGCTATTCGCCAGCGCGCGCGCTCTTGAATTCCTTGGCCGCCTTGTCGAGCACGAACAGCGAGCCCTCGGCGACGCCGAAATAGGCCCCATGGAGCTGCAGGTCGCCGGCCTCGACCCGGCTGCGGACGAAGGGGAACGTCATCAGGTTCTCGAGGCTACGGAACACCGCGGCCTTCTCGATCCGGGTGACGAAGTCCTGGAAACTCTCATGCGTGCGCTGCTCGACGACCTCGCCGGGCTTGATGAACATCGACATCCAGCGGCCGATGAAGTCGCCCGGGGACAGCGGCGCCGCCTTGTCGACGAAGGCGCGGATGCCGCCGCACTGGGCGTGGCCCAGGATGACGATGTGCTTCACCTTCAGCACGGTGACGGCATATTCCAGCGCCGCCGACACGCCGTGCGCGTTGGCGTCGGGCTGATAGATCGGCACCAGATTGGCGATGTTGCGCAGCACGAACAATTCGCCGGGGCCGACGTCGAAGATCACCTCGGGCGAGACGCGCGAGTCGCAGCAGCCGATCACCATGACTTCGGGCGACTGGCCGCGCTCCGAGAGCTCGAGGTAACGGCTCTGTTCGGTCGGCAGGCGTTGGGTGGCGAAGGCGCGATAGCCTTCGAGCAGGCGTTGCGGAAACGAGATCATGGACCTTGCCTAAACACATGCGCCTTCCGGGAACAAGCCTTTCGGCCTGGCTCCCGAAATGGTATCGCGGGCCGCGTCGATAAACCAAGGGAAACGCCGAAATGATCCGCCCGCGCCGCAGTCTCCTGTTCATGCCCGGCTCCAATGCGCGTGCGTTGGAGAAGGGGCGGAACCTGCCGGCCGACGGGCTGATCCTCGATCTCGAGGATTCGGTGGCGCCGGATGCCAAGGCCGCCGCCCGCGACCAGATCGCCAAGGCGGTGGCGGCCGATGGCTACGGCAAGCGGGAACTGCTGATCCGTATCAACAGCCTGGATACGGCGTGGTGGAGCGACGACGTCGCCATGGCCGGACAAGCGGCGACCGACGGCATCCTCGTTCCCAAGGTGTCGACCGTCGAGGACCTTCGTCTGGTCACGGATCGTCTGGCCGAGGTCGGGGCAGATCCGGCGCTGAAGGTCTGGGCCATGATCGAGACGGCGCGCGCCGTGCTCGATGCCGATCTGCTCGCGGCCACGGTGCACGAGCCGGGCTCGCGGCTCGCCGGCTTCGTGTTCGGTCCCAATGACATCTCGCGCGAGACCCGCATCCGCATGCTGCCGGGCCGCTCCACGATGCTGCCGATGATCAGCCACTGCATCCTGGCGACGCGGGCCCATGGGCTGGAGATTCTGGACGGGCCTTACAGCGACTTCGCCAACACCGACGGCTTCGCGCAGGAATGCATCCAGGCCCGCGATCTCGGCTTCGACGGCAAGACGCTGATCCATCCCGGCCAGATCGATGCCTGCAACGCGATCTTCACGCCGCCGGCCGACGAGGTCGCTGCGGCACGCAAGATCATCGCTGCGTTCGAGCTGCCGGAGAATGCTTCGCGCGGCGCGATCCAGATCGACGGCCGCATGGTCGAGCGGCTGCATGCCGAGATGGCGCGGCGCACGATCGCGATCGCCGATGCGATCGCGGCTGTGGCGAAGTGAGGCGTCAGATGCGGCGGAGACTGAGGATGTAGTTGACCAAGTCGCCGCGCTGCTCGGCGGTCAGGATGACGTTCGGCATCGTCGGGTGGCTGCTCTGCAGGAACACCTTGAGCGACAGCTCGGTGGTCGAGGGCATGTTGGCGACGGCCACAAAGTCGGGGGCGGTCGTGGTCTGGCTTCGCGCGCCGCTGGCGTCGATGGCGTGGCAGGTGCTGCACCAGGCCTCCGCCAGCTTGCGGCCGGCCTGCACGCTGTCGGCCGCGGGCGTCACGCCGCCGGCATTGTGCAGCCGGATCAACAGCATCGCGCCGAGCGCGAGCAGGATCGCGACGCCGACATGGAGCCAGGTGTTGCGGTACAGATTGGGCAGGCTCATCGCGTTGCTTCGCTGAGTGGGAGGGAGACGGCGATCAGTGCTTGACCGCGGCGGTGCCCAGGCGGTCGATGGTCGGGGCGTTGAGGCAGTACTCCTCATAGTGCTCGGCGCTCGTGCCGGCGGCAAGATCGCGATGGCAGCGCGGCTTGTCCTTGCACATGGCGCAGACGCGCTCCATGTCGCGCAGCACCAGCGGCTCGGCGCGCCCCAGCGCAGCTTCGTCGATGCCGAGCGCCTTCAGCATCCGGGGCAGCTCGTCGGCGGCGTGCTCGCCGTGACGGACCAGCTCGTCGAGATCCGCCGGTGTGACCTGCAGGTCCATCGCGATGCGCTCGAAATCGTCGCGGTCCAGCTGCCGGATCTCGCTCAGCTCACGCCGGTGCCGGAGCCATTGCGCGAACGTATCGATCAGGAACTGAACCCGCGGATAGGGCTTGGCGTCTACGGTCATGACACGTCTCCGATAATTGTTCGCAATCAATCACCGGGTGGACGCGCGGACGTTGCGGTAGATCAAGCAGCGAATCGGTCCTGCGCCGGCAGCAAAGCTGCGCGGCGAAGGTCAGCGCGGGGCAAATCGCTCGGCCGCCCACGCATAGAGGCTGCCAGGGATCGGCGCCTCGCCGCCGCGGCCCTTCGGCGAGATGTGCAGGCCGATGATCGCGGGATCGCCGATCAGGCCGGTGAAGTCGGAGGGATCGAAGAACGCCTTCGGCTCGGCATGGACAGCGTAGAAGCTGCGCTTCGGCAGCGCGTGGCGCAGCGAGCTGTGGCGGCGGGCCAGCGCCGTCAGCGCGGCAGGGCCGAAGATGGCGACGCGGATGTCCGAGAGGCGGTCGGAGCCGCCGCGCAGGCGGCGCATCGCATAGGTGAGGCGATGACGCAGCGACAGCCAGTTCGGCGTCAGCTCGTCCTGCGCCATCAGCGCAGCGAACTCGGCGACGATCGGATCGTCCGGCGGCAGGTAGAGCACGGAGTTGCCGAGCTGCCGCGGACGCTCCCAGGCGAAGTAGGGCAGAGCCGGATCGATCTCGACCGGCCTGAGCAGCAGCACGTCGGCATCGAGCCAGAGGCCGGCGCGCTGTGCCATCAGCCGCATCCGGAAGAAGTCGCTGAACTGCAAGGTGGTCCAATCGCGCCAGCTGCCGTCGGGCTGCGGCGGCCTGAGACGTTCGGAGAATGCGTAAGGAAGGACCGCCTCGGCCTCGGCATTGCCGACGCCGTCGGGCAGGCCGGGCAGCGGATCGAAGCTGTAGACGGTGACCTTGTGGCCGGCGGCGAGCTGCGAGCGCAGGCAGGTCTGGCGCAGCCGGTCGAGCGGCCCGCGCCAGAAGGTGACGACCTCGGGCAATACACGCGTCAACGGCGGACCTGCTGGGCTGCTCTCGAAACAAGGCCCCGGACGAGGTCCGGGGCCCGCGAACTCTCTGCCTTCAAGCGGGGCTCAGGCCCAGGCGCGCTCGGCCAGCTTGGCCTCGTAGCTGTCGATCGAGGCCTTCTTCTCCAGCGTCAGCCCGATGTCGTCGAGCCCATTGAGCAGGCAGTGCTTGCGGAACGGATCGATGTCGAACTTGACGGTGCCGCCGTCGGGGCCGCGGATCTCCTCGTTGGCGAGATCAACCGTCAAGGTCGCGTTGGCACCGCGCTCGGCGTCGTCGAACAGCTTGTCGAGATCGGCCTGCGACACGCGGATCGGCAGAATGCCGTTCTTGAAGCAGTTATTGTAGAAGATGTCGCCGAACGAGGTCGAGATCACGCAGCGGATGCCGAAATCGAGCAGCGCCCAGGGGGCGTGCTCGCGGCTCGAGCCGCAGCCGAAATTGTCGCCGGCGACCAGGATCTTGGAATTGCGGTAGGCCGGCTGGTTGAGGACGAAATCCGGGTTCTCGCTGCCGTCGTCCTTGTAGCGCTGCTCCGAGAACAGGCCCTTGCCGAGGCCGGTGCGCTTGATGGTCTTCAGGTACTGCTTGGGGATGATCATGTCGGTGTCGACATTGATGATCTTCAGCGGCGCGGCGACGCCTTCCAGCGTGGTGAACTTGTCCATCGGGGCACCTTCGAGAATACGGGCAGGCCGCTGTTTAGCCCGAACGGCAGGGCGGATAAAGTCAAAATCCCGGTGCTATCGGCCGGGTCGTCAGTCGACGGACGCCTCGATCGCCTCCATGTCGTCGTCGGACATTCCGAAATGGTGGCCGATTTCGTGGATCAGGACGTGGCGGACGATGTGCCCAAGACTCTCGTCGTGCTCGGCCCAGTAATCCAGGATCGGACGGCGGTAGAGCCAGATCATGTTGGGCAGCCGGGGCAGGTCGTCATTGCTGCGAAACGGCAGTCCCGTGCCCTGGAACAGGCCGAGCAGGTCGAACTCGCTTTCGGCCTGCATCTCGTCGAGCACCTCCTCGGTCGGAAAGTCGTCGACCCGGATGATGACGCCCTCGCAAAGCCTGCGAAAATGCTCGGGCAGACGCTCGAACATCTCGTGCGCCATGACTTCCATGTCGGCGAGCGATGGGGCTTTCAGATCCGTCCACATTGCCGCCTTCTAGCCCGGCTTTGATCATCTTGCATCTTGGTTCTATGACATGTGGGGCGGCGCCGGTTGACGCAGGGGATGAAAACGGCGACCGTCTTGGCGCGCGAATTGGGGGTTGGGGACAGATGAGACAGATGTCGATGGTGCTGGCCGGGACGGCGCTGGCCGCGGCGGTCGTGATCTCGATCTCGGCGGGAGCGCAAGCGGAGCAGGCCGCGGGCGTACGCGGCGCCGTCCAGAGCGAGATGAGCACGGATCTCTCCGCGCAGCGTCGGCAACGACGGATCCAGATCTATCCGCGCTACGAGGGCCATTGGCAGCCCGATGTGGTGCCGCGCTTCAATCCGGGTCCGAACGCGGTTCGTGTATGCGATGCCACCTATGTTCCAGAGCATCGGCCGAGCGGCACCGTGATCGTCCCGCATATGAGTTGCGTCTGGCGACGCGGCTGACTGCTGGTCCCGCGCACTGCGCTGCTTGGCGGCGCGGCGAGGCGCGGATCGAGCGCGGCGACGTCACCGTCCGGACACAGTGCCGATATGTCGCGCACTGCGGTGGAACCATGTGCGACATATCGGCATTCTGCTCCTGCGCAGGTCTTCATGTCCCATTCACGTCGCTCGTTCGAGACTGGTCTGCGTCGCGCTGCTGCGGCCGCCCTTCAGGCAACTGACAAGGCGGAATGTACGGTGCCGGACGTGATGTCAGGCGATCGAGGGAGAAGTTCATGACTGTGATGAAGCTGTTGGGCATCGCGGCGGTTGGCGCCGTTCTCGCGATGGCTGCCCCCGCCGAACGCGCGCAGGCGCTGTCGCTGATCAATCCGGGCACCGCGACCGCGGTGCAGCAGGGCACGGCGCAGGAGACCACGCAGGCGCATTGGCACGGCCGCCACCATTGGCATCCCCGGCGCCACTACTATCCTCGGCATTACTATCATCCGCGGCATCACTGGCGGCCGCATCACTACGGATATCGCCATCACGGCCGCTGGTAAGCCGCGCTTTCCGGCCGATCGAGACAATGACCGAAATCAAACAGGCCCGCTTTGCGGGCCTGTACGTTGATGGGGGCTGACAACGAGGTTCGCCATGAAACCATCAGTCAACAGAACCTGGCTCGGGATCGGCATCGTCACGGTGGCGATGCTGCTCGCGAGTTCCGCTGCCACCTCTCCTGTCGCCGCAGGCCCCGCCGTCACGCAGGCGCGTCAGACCGCAACGGATCCTGGCCCGCGCCGGGAGGGTCGCAGAGTGAAGCCCGTGGTGTCGACGGCGGAGGTGCCCCACTATCTTGACCGTCCCACGGACTACGCGCCGGCCTATCCGCCGGGCCCCTTGGTTCTATTCACGCCGTTCTACGATTGAGGCCATGTCAGCGCGTCGCGTTCGCGGAGCAAATGCCTGCGCGTGGTTAGTTGCGAAGTCCCCGCACGAGCAGCGCGTCAGCCCTTGCGTCGGCATCCGTGATCCTGAGTTGCACAACGACGTAGAGGCTCACGTGCATCTCCTCCGCCGCGACGCCACGCCGCAGATGCGCGTACACCGTGCATCACTGACGAGCATCATTCATGCCGCATTCACGTCGCTATCTCTACGTTCATGTTGGGGCGCGCCAATCCACCGATCGGACGACCAGCATCGGCGCTGCATGGGTCCATCGTTGCACGGCATTCAGGGAGAAGGGACCATGATGAGGATGAAGGACCAGCGCGCTGGTCTGGCTCGTCGCCTCAGTCTTGCGGCGGCGACATTGTTTCTCTTGGCCGGCGCATCCGGCCGGCCGGCGCTTGCGATGTCGCCGGTGAGTCCCGGCGCCGGGCCTGCGACGCAGGCGCCCTCCGACGTGTTGGCCGTTCAGGTCCGAGGACCCGGCGGCCATGGCGGGGGTGGCGGCGGCGGACATCCCGGCGGTGGTGGATTTCACGGCGGACCGGCCTTCCACGGCGGCGGCGGTGGCCCGGCGTTCCATGGCGGCGGCGGCCACGCCTTCGGAGGCGGTGGTCCGCGTCCCGTCTTCCACGGCGGCGGCCCGGCCTTTCACGGCGGATTCGGCCCGCGGCCGGTGTTCCATGGCGGCGGCTATCATTATCGTCCGCACTATGCCTACCGGCCGTACTTCCATCACCACCGTCGGCACTTCTACGGCTATCGCAGCTACTACACGCCGGTCTATACGTCGGGCTACTACTATCCTTATCGCCGTTGTCGCGTCGTCTGGACCTATTACGGGCCGCGCCGCATCTGCCACTATCGGCATTGGCGAGGTCATCACTGGCGTCCTCATCACCGGTGGCATCATCGCCACCACCGGCACCATTGGCGCTACTACTGACGCTGTCTGAAGTTCGAACGAGACAGGGAAGGACGCTCAACGGCGTCCTTCTCTCATTTCAAGGGGATGAGTGGGGCGCGGCGGTCAGAGCCAGTCCTTGAACTGCCAGTTCCTCACGCTCAGCTTCCAAGGCACCAGCGTCTCCAGGCGCCATTTGGCAAAGCGGCCGGGCGGCCAGTTCGACAGCCGCCGCTCCTCCCTCGGAGCCTCGGGCTGGGCAATGATCTTGGCGGGCGGTGTCTTCCGGCGCTGGCGCGTCGCATCACGGATGAGGTCGACGTATTCCGGCTTGTCGGCCATGTCAGGCTCCTCGGCACGTTCCTCTGCAGACGCAGCGCGTCCGGCGGTAGGATTGTGCGCGCTGAGACTTAAGAAGCCATTGCCGAACTGTGTCGATGTTGAGGTGAAATGAAAAACGCGACGGCTTGGTGAAGCCATCGCGCTCGTTTGTAGACCGGCCGCCGTGCCGGACGTGAAGCAGCGAGATGACGTCAGCGCCAGTCGCGCACGTCGACGAAGTGTCCTGCGATCGCGGCCGCCGCAGCCATCGCCGGCGACACCAGGTGGGTGCGGCCCTTGAAGCCCTGGCGTCCCTCGAAATTTCGGTTCGAGGTCGAGGCGCAGCGCTCTTCGGGCGCCAGCTTGTCCGGGTTCATCGCCAGGCACATCGAGCAGCCCGGCTCGCGCCATTCGAAGCCGGCCTTGATGAAGATCTTGTCGAGGCCCTCGGCTTCCGCCTGCTCCTTGACGATGCCCGAGCCCGGCACGACCATCGCATTGACGTGGCCGCTCACGGTCTTGCCCTCGGCGATCTTGGCGGCGGCGCGCAGATCCTCGATGCGGCCATTGGTGCAGGAGCCGATGAAGACACGGTCGAGCTTGATGTCGGTGATCTTGGTGCCGGCGGTCAGGCCCATGTATTTCAGCGCACGATGCTTGGAGATGCGCTTGGCCTCGTCGGCGATCTTGTCGGGATCGGGCACCGCGCCGGTCACCGAGATCACGTCCTCGGGCGAGGTGCCCCAGGTCACGATCGGCGGCAGCTTGGCGGCGTCGAGCCGGAGCTCATGGTCGAAATGCGCGCCCTCGTCGGAGCGCAGAGTCTCCCAGTAGCGCAGCGCCGCGTCCCAGGCCGCGCCCTGCGGCGCCTTGGGGCGACCGCGCAGGAAGTCGAACGCCTTCTGGTCCGGCGCGACGAGGCCAGCGCGTGCACCGCCCTCGATCGACATGTTGCAGACGGTCATGCGGCCTTCCATCGACAGCGCGCGGATCGCCTCGCCGGCGTATTCCAGCACGTAGCCGGTGCCGCCCGCGGTGCCGATCTCGCCGATGATGGCCAGGATGATGTCCTTGCCCGTCACGCCGTCCGGCAGCACGCCGTCAACCGTGACGCGCATGTTCTTGGCCTTCTTCTGGATCAGGGTCTGCGTCGCCAGCACATGCTCGACCTCGGAGGTGCCGATGCCGTGCGCCAGCGCGCCGAACGCGCCATGGGTCGAGGTGTGGCTATCCCCGCAGACGATCGTGGTGCCGGGCAGCGTGAAACCCTGCTCGGGGCCGATGACGTGGACGATGCCCTGGCGGCGGTCGAACTCGTTGTAATATTCGATGCCGAATTCCTTGGCGTTCTCGGCGAGCGCCTTGATCTGCTCGATGCTCTCCGGATCAGGGTTCGGCTTGGTGCGGTCGGTGGTCGGCACGTTGTGGTCGACGACGGCGAGCGTCTTCTCCGGTGCATGCACCTTGCGGCCGGTGGCGCGCAGGCCTTCGAACGCTTGCGGCGAGGTGACCTCGTGCACCAGGTGACGGTCGATGTAGAGCAGGCAGGTGCCGTCCGCGGCTTCGTGCACCAGATGGTCGTTCCAGATCTTGTCGTACAGCGTGGTCGGTTTCGACATGAGCGAATGCTCCCGGGAATTTAAGGTTTGAAACAGGACGCGTGAGGGGCACGCGTGAACAATCAGGAATGGCGCTGCGGCTTACAGCGCGCGCCTAAGCTCTGATGTTGCCGAGGTGGCGAAGCGTCCGAAGAACCGCCCGGGCAGCCGGCGGCGATCGTCGATGACGACGCGGCGACAGGCCATGCTGGTGCGATCTAGAACCATTTCAGAGGGATATATAGCACGCACGCCGGGGAGTGCGAGATGCGTTTGTCGCGGTGAGGACGCGCGATCTCTCCGCCGCCATTCCGGGCGCGTCGAAGACGCGAACCCGGAATCCCGAGGTGATCAGGCCATCTTGAGATTCCGGGCTCAGCCCCTTCGGGGCTGCCCCGGAATGACAGCAGCGTAAAAGAAAAAGCGCGGGACCAGCCCGCGCTCTCCGTCAACCCACTGAAAGCAACGATTACTCGTTGACGGCGGTCTGCTGCCGGTCCTGCTTCTCGACGATGCGGGCCGACTTGCCGCGCAGCTGACGCAGGTAATACAGCTTGGCGCGACGCACCTTGCCGCGGCGCACGACCTTGATCGAATCGATCATCGGGGAGAGGATCGGGAACACGCGCTCCACGCCCTCGCCATAGGAGATCTTGCGCACGGTGAAGCTCTCGTTGATGCCGCCGCCGGACCGGCCGATGCAGACGCCCTCATAGGCCTGCACGCGCGTGCGCTCGCCTTCGACCACCTTCACGTTGACGATCACGGTGTCGCCTGGGCCGAACTCCGGAATGGTCTTGTTGGCGGACAGCTTGTCGAACTGCTCTTTTTCGAGCTGCTGAATCAGGTTCACGGGTAAATCTCCATCGGCGGCGCGCCCAGCCGGGTCACGCGGGGGCTGCGCTTGTTCCTGCCGTCACTTGCGGAATTGGGCGCTCCTATAAGCCAAAGCGCGAGGCTTGTCACCCGTCTGTCGTGCTTTTTGGCTCTTTTTGGCCGGTCCCTCTTTGTTCTCGGCCGTCGCGCGCCTGCCATTCGGCCCACAAATCCGGCCTTCGCGCTTCAGTCAGCGCCTCGGCCTGGGCGCGGCGCCAAGCGGCGACCTTGGCGTGGTCACCCGAGGTGAGCACATCCGGAATGGTCCGGCCTTCGAATAGTTGGGGCCGGGTGTATTGCGGGTATTCAAGTAGGCCATCGGAAAAACTCTCGTCGGTGCCCGATTCGAGCTTGCCCATCACGCCTGGGAGCAGCCGGACGCAGGCGTCGATCAGCACCAGGGCGGCGATCTCGCCGCCCGACAGCACGTAGTCGCCGATCGAGACCTCGGTCAGCGAGCGGGCATCGATGACACGCTGGTCGATGCCTTCGAAGCGACCGCAGACGATCAGCGGGCCTGGGCCAGCGGCGAGGTCGCGGACGAAGGCCTGTGTCAGGGGCCGACCGCGCGGACTCATCAG
This sequence comes from Bradyrhizobium sp. SZCCHNR1043, assembly GCF_032489675.1. Classification (NCBI taxonomy): domain Bacteria; kingdom Pseudomonadati; phylum Pseudomonadota; class Alphaproteobacteria; order Hyphomicrobiales; family Nitrobacteraceae; genus Bradyrhizobium; species Bradyrhizobium sp. SZCCHNR1043. The sequence goes on along the minus strand of NZ_JAUEYN010000009.1, from coordinate 193,105 downwards.
CAGTCGCGGCCGCTCCGGCGCGATGGCAGCGGCGTCGATCGCGGCGGCCAGCACGTCGGCCCGCAGCACCATGCCGGGCCCGCCGCCGGCGGGGGTGTCATCGACGCTGCGGTGCTTGTCGGTGGTCGACGCCCGGATGTCGCGCGCCTCCAGCGCCCAGATGCCGGACGCCAGCGCCCGGCCGGCTAGGCTGACGCCAAGCGGCCCCGGGAACATCTCGGGGAACAGGGTGAGCACGGTGGCGTGCCAGGGCGTGGGAGGGGCGGAAGGCGAAGCGGTCATGATGCTCTGTTACGGCACCGGCGCGGTGAGATCGAGCCCCCGCAGCGGCGCTGGCCAACTGATGCAACTCTCCATTACCGGTGTCGTCCCGGACAAGCCGTGACGCGCACCCGCGCGTCGCGGCGCCGATCCGGGACCCATACCGCGTGATGTTGGAAATGGGCACGCGGCCAATCCCGCGTGAACCAACCAGCTGCGGTGGTTATGGGTCCCCGCTTTCGCGGGGACGACGAGCGGAGTTTGAGGCGGCAGCGTCGTCTTGATCCGAGGCCAACTCATCCGAGGCCGATTCATCATCGCCCTCGATCTCCGCCGGCAGCTCGATGATCACGCGCCCACCCGCGAGATCGACCATCGGCACCACCGCATTGGTGAACGGCAGCATCAATGTGCTGCCCGAGGGCGGGGCGATCTCGATGATGTCGCCGGCGCCGAAATTATGGATGGCGAGGACGCGGCCGAGCGGTGCGCCGGCCGTGGTCTCGGCGGCGAGGCCGATCAGGTCGGCGTGGTAGTATTCGTCGTCGTCGGTCTCGGGCAGGCGGTCGCGCGGCACATACAGCTCGAGCCCGTTGAGGCGCTCGGCCGCGTTGCGGTCGGTGACGCCCTTGATAGTTGCGACCAGATGGTCCTTGGCCTCCCGCGCTTTCGCGACTTCGAACGAGCGGCTGCCGTCCTTGGTCGTGAGCGGGCCGTAATGCAGCACGGCCAGCGGATCCTCGGTGAAAGTCCATAAGCGAACCTCGCCGCGCACGCCATGCGCGGCGCCGATTCTGGCGACACAGATGAGCTTGGACATCAGCGTGCCTCGTCCTTCGAGACGCGCTCAAACGCGCGCTCCTCAGGAGGAGGAGCCAGTTCCTCATGCTGAGGAGCACGGCGCAAGCCGTGCGTCTCGAAGCATGAGGCCGCGCTCGTCAACGACCTTAGCCCTTGGCGGCGGCTTCGGCCTGCGCCTTGCGCTCCTTGCGCGGCACGGCCTTGATCGGGTTCTGGCGGGCTTCGCGCTTCTTGACGCCGGCGGCGTCGAGGAAGCGGGCGACGCGGTCGGACGGCTGCGCGCCCTTGGCGAGCCAGCCCTTCACCTTCTCCATGTCGAGCTTGAGGCGCGCCTCGTTGTCCTTCGGCATCAGCGGATTGAAGTAGCCGAGACGCTCGATGAAGCGGCCGTCACGCGGGAAGCGCGAGTCGGCGACGACGACGTGATAGACCGGGCGCTTCTTGGTGCCGGCACGGGCGAGACGGATAACGACGGACATGAAAGTTCTCCTTTGAGGTCGATATATCGGTTTGAAAGTTGGAAGAGGTCGTCATTGGGAGCGAAGCGAAGCAATCCAGAGCGGCGTGCGCGACTCTGGATTGCTTCGCCGTTTCGCGCCTCGCAATGACGGGAGTGAGATCATTTCTTCTTCCCCGGAGGGAGGCCAAGACCAGGAAGCGTCGGCTTGCTGCTGAGACCGGTGAGGCCGGGGAGATTCGGCAGTCCGCCGCGCAGGCCGGCGGGCAGATCCTTCGGCAGGTTCGGCAGCCCGCCGCCGGGCATGCCACCCGGCATCTTTTCCGCAAGCGCCTTGAGCTGATCCGGTGACGGCATGCCGCCACCGCCGCCAAAACCCATCGCCTGGGCGATGCCAGCCAGCGGGCCGCGCTTGCCGGAACCCATGGCCTTCATCACGTCGGCCATGTTCCGGTGCATCTTGAGCAGCTTGTTGACGTGCTCGACGCTCTGGCCGGAGCCGGCGGCGATGCGCTTCTTGCGGCTCGCCTTGAGCAGGTCGGGATGCTTGCGCTCCTCGCGCGTCATCGAATCGATGATCGCGACCTGGCGCTTGAGGATCTTGTCGTCGATGCCAGCGGCGGCGATCTGGTTCTTCATCTTCGAGATGCCGGGCATCATGCCCATCAGCCCGCCGATGCCGCCCATCTGCGCCATCTGCTGCAGCTGCTCGCGCATGTCGTTGAGGTCGAACTGGCCCTTGCGCATCCGCTCGGCGGCGCGCGCGGCCTTCTCGGCGTCGATGTTCGCCGCGGCCTTCTCGACCAGCGAGACGATGTCACCCATGCCGAGGATGCGGCCGGCGATGCGCGAGGGATAGAAATCCTCTAGCGCGTCGGTCTTTTCGCCGGTGCCAAGCAGCTTGATCGGCTTGCCGGTGACCGCGCGCATCGACAGTGCCGCGCCGCCGCGGCCGTCGCCATCGATGCGGGTTAGCGCGATGCCGGTGAGGCCGACGCGCTGGTCGAAGGCGCGGGCGAGATTGACGGCGTCCTGGCCGGTCAGCGAATCCGCGACCAGCAGCACCTCGTGCGGGTTGGCGACCGCCTTGATCTCGGCGGCCTCCTTCATCATGTCCTCGTCCAGCGTGGTGCGGCCGGCGGTGTCGAGCAGCACCACGTCGTAGCCGCCGAGCTTGGCGGCCTCGATGGCGCGGCGCGCGATCTGCGGCGGCATCTGGCCGGCGACGATCGGCAGCGTCGGGATGTCGAGGTCGCGGCCGAGCACCGCGAGCTGCTCCATCGCCGCCGGACGATAGACGTCGAGCGAGGCCATCAGCACCTTGCGCTTGTCGCGCTGGACCATGCGGCGCGCGAGCTTGGCGGTGGTGGTCGTCTTACCCGAGCCCTGCAGGCCGACCATCATGATCGGCACCGGCGGCACGGCGTTGAGGTCGATGGTCTGGCCGTCGTCGCCAAGCGTCTTGACCAGCTCGTCATGGACGATTTTGACGACCATCTGGCCGGGGGTGACCGACTTGACGACGGTGGCGCCGATCGCCTGCTCGCGCACGCGCTCGGTGAAGCTGCGGACAACTTCCAGCGCGACGTCGGCCTCGAGCAGCGCCCGGCGGACCTCGCGCATCGCGGCGTCGACATCGGCCTCCGACAGGGAACCACGCCCCGTCAGCCGATCGAGAATGCCGCCAAGCCTTTCCGACAGATTGTCGAACACTTGCTTCGTCCTTTGTCCTGCGCGATGCAGGCAGTTGAATGTCTCCGCCGTCATCACCCGCGAAGGCGGGTGATCCAGTGCTCCGAGGCAGCGCGGCTCGATTCGAGGCGCTGCGGCGTACTGGATGCCCCGCCTGCGCGGGGCATGACGATCATCTATGTTGCGGCAGTTCTGCCGAAACCCGATCGTCCAAACACGTTTACGCCCGAGGGCGCACAGCGCTGTCGGGCGTTGACCTCCGGCCTCGAGGACCGGGCGGTGGCTCGAAAAGTGATACTTTCCGAAATTCGGGCGGGTTAAACCCTCGCGGGCGGGAAAAGTCAAGGAAACTTGCTTCTCGCCGTCCCGTTGCCGGACCCTGTGGGGGCGCTTACCTCTTGCGCCAGTTCAGCTTTCCCTTGCGAGGACGACCTTGCTGCGCCGTTCCAGGACCTATTCCGGCCCCGTCACCGACCATTTCGACGGCAAGCGCTTCTACGATCCCGACGGCGTTCCGCCCAAATCCCTGTCCCAGGTGCTGCGCTGGCAGTTCGACCGCAACCGCAAGCGTTCCCGCTGGCCGTCCTGGGCGGCGAGCCCGCACGCCGACACGCCGCCGCACCGGATCGACGGCGAGACAGTGCGGCTGTCCTTCATCGGCCACGCCAGCTGGCTGGTCCAGACCGGCGGGCTCAACATCCTGATCGATCCTGTCTGGTCGGAGCGGGTGTCGCCATTCGCGTTCGCCGGTCCCCGGCGGCACAATGATCCCGGCATCGCCTTTGAGGGGCTGCCGCATATCGACGTCGTGCTGGTGTCGCATGGGCACTACGATCATCTCGACATCCGGACCTTGTCGAAGCTGACCGCGCGCTTTTCACCGCGCGTCGTCACGCCGCTCGGCAACGACCTGACGATGACACAGGCGGACTCCAAAATTCGCGCCGAGGCCTATGACTGGCACGATCGCGTGACCCTGAACAAAGAGGTCGCCGTGACCCTGGTGCCGACGCGGCACTGGACGGCGCGCGGGCTCTTCGACCGCAACAAGGCGTTATGGGCGAGCTTCGTGCTGGAGACGCCGCGCGGCAGGCTCTACATCGTCTGCGATTCCGGCTATGGCACCGGCGCGCATTTCCGCCGCGTGGCGGAGCAGCACGCGCCGATCAGGCTCGCCATCCTGCCGATCGGCGCCTACGAGCCGCGCTGGTTCATGCGCGACCAGCACATGAACCCAGAGGACGCCGTCCAGGCGCTGCAGGATTGCGGCGCGGAGGCCGCGCTGGCGCATCACCACGGCACGTTCCAGCTGACGGACGAGGCGATCGATGCGCCGGTCCACGCCTTGCACGCCGCGCTCGACCAGGCCGGCATCCCGCGCGAGCGGTTCGGCGTGCTGAAGCCGGGGCAGGTGGTGGAGATCTGACTCGCTGTCGCAACCACAAAAGGTGTCGTCCCGGCGAACGCCGGGACCTATCACCACCGGATCAAGTTTTGCGAAGATCAGCCGCTCCATCTCGCACGACAACATCCGCCGCGGATTATGGGTCCCGGCGTTGGCCGGGACGACACCGAGTTTGTCGTCGCGCTGTGGGTTCACGACCGCGCGTGAATGGGCCGCGCCGAAGGGAGTGCGCCTTACTGCCCCGGCTTGATCGCCCAGGTCACGTTAACCGTGATCGCCAGCGTCTCCTCGCCCTGTGCCACCGGCGTCGGCGTCGCGGCCATCGGTGCGGCGAAGGTCTTGGCACGGAACACCGGCGCCGGAGCGCCGTCCTCGGAGATGCTGAGCGGCTGGCCCAGCGTCACGCCGGCGGCCTTGGCGTAGATCTCGGCCTTGCGGCGCGCGTCTGCGACGGCCTTCTCGCGCGCCTGGTCGAGCAGCTTGGACGGCTCGGCGACGCTGAAATAGATGTTGCCGACATCGTTGGCGCCGGCGGCGACCAGCGTGTCGATCACGCTGGCGACCTTGGCGACGTCGCGCACCTTGATGGTGACGCGATTGCTGGCGCGATAGCCGGTCACGGCCGGCTGGGCCGGCCGGTTCTGCGCATATTGCGGCTGCAGCGACAGCCGCGAGGTCTGATAGTCCTTGTCGGCGATCCCCGCCTGCTTGAGCGCCTGCAGCACCTTGGCCATAGCGGCGTTATTGGCCTCGGCCGCCTCGCGCGCGGTCTTGGCGTCGGACGCCACGCCGGCGTCGATCTGCGCCAGATCCGGCGGCGCCGACACGCTGGCTTCGCCGCTGACGGTGATCGCCGGCGTGTCCTGCCGGGCGATGTCATCCGCGAGGGCGGGCATTGCGAAGCTGGTCGCGAGCGCGACCGCGAGGATGGGTCTGATGATCATGGTGCTCACTTCAGCGGCACGTAGACGTTGATGACGAGCTTGTCTTCGGCCGTCTTCAAGGGGTCGGTCAGGTACTCCTCGATGAAGGTGTCCTTGGCCTCCAGCCGGCGCTCGTCGAGGTGGTTGGTGATCGCCTCGTAGGTGTTGTCCATGTTGTCGTAGGAGCCGCGATGGACGAACTTCAGCGCCTTGCCCTCGGGCGACTGGCCGATGCTCATGCCCTTGCCGAGCGTCTTCGGCTCCTGCTCGATCGGCATCTCGGCCAGGAAGGTGAAGCCGGTGTCGTCGGTCGAGGTGTAGACGATCATGCCGTTGCCGGCGGGCTTGATGCCCTGCTTGTCCAGAGTGGCCGACAGCGTTTTGAAGGAGTCGATCAGCGTTTCGAACGCATTGTCCCAATTGGCGGTGCCCTTGACGAGGACAACCTTCTTCGCCTCGAGCTTGATCTCGTCGCCGAAGGCGTCGGCCGCCTGGGCTGGCGCCGCGGCCGGCGGCGACGTGGCCGGGGACTGGGCTGCGGTCGGAGATGACGACGGCGAGGGGCTTGCGCTGGCGGCCGGCATCGGGCTGGTCGCGGGCGCCGGACTGGCCGACGCGGCGGGCGCAGGAGAGGCCGGCACCGCCGGGGCCGGTAGCGCGCTCGGGGCCGGTGCGGGCGTGGCTGAGGCCGCCGGAGCCGGCGAGGCCGACGGCGCCTGGGCCCGGGCGAACGTGCCGCCGAGCAGAAGCGCGACCGAGCTCACGGCCAGAACGAGGCGGAAAGTGCTGAGATTCATTCGACTATTCTCCAGTGGCCGTGCTGCTTTGCCCGGTTCGTGCCGGCGAATGAACCGGTCCTAACATGCTCGGCGGCGCGGCGTCCCATGACAGATGCGTCATGTCGCTCTGCAGGCTGGTCAATGCCGCGCCATTCGCCATATAAGGCGGACACAATTTGGATATTTTCATGAGCGCGCTGGCCAACCACAGCTTCGTCAAGATGAACGGGATCGGCAACGAGATCGTCGTGGTCGATCTGCGCGACGTGAAGCATGTCGTCACGCCGGACGAGGCGCGCGCGGTGGCGGCCCGCGTCCCCTACGACCAGCTGATGGTGCTGCAGCCGCCGCGGCTCGACGGCACCGAGGCCTTCATCCGCATCTACAACAATGATGGGTCGGAGTCCGGCGCCTGCGGCAACGGCATGCGCTGCGTGGTACGGCAGGTGTTCGGCAAGACCGGCCAGACCAGCGCGACGTTCGAGACCCGCGCCGGATTGTTGAACTGCTGGCAGGGGCCGGCGCCCGACCTCTACACCGTCGACATGGGCGTGCCGAAGTTCGGCTGGCAGGAGATTCCACTCGCCGAGGAGTTCCGCGACACCCGCTACATCGAGCTGCAGATCGGGCCGATCAATGCCCCGATCCTGCATTCGCCCTCGGTCGTCAACATGGGCAACCCGCACGCGGTGTTCTGGGTCGACGACGTCAATGCCTATGATCTGGAGCGCTTCGGGCCGCTGCTGGAGAACCATCCGATTTTCCCGGAGCGTGCGAACATCACGCTCGCCCACATCGTCGATCGCGACCACATCACGATGCGCACCTGGGAGCGCGGCGCGGGGCTGACCAAGGCCTGCGGCTCGGCGGCCTGCGCGACCGCGGTCGCGGCTGCCAGGCTGAAGCGCGCCAACCGGATCGTGCAGATGACGCTGCCCGGCGGCGAGCTCACGATCGAGTGGCGCGAGCGCGATGATCACGTGCTGATGACGGGCACCGCCGCATTCGAGTTCGAGGGGCGGTTCGAGCCGTCGATGTTCGCCAGCGTCGCATGAGCGTCGACGTCGTCACCTTCGGCTGCCGCCTGAACGCGTTCGAATCCGAGCTGATCGCGAAACATGCCGAGGCGGCCGGCGCCGATGACACCATCGTCATCAATAGCTGCGCCGTCACCAACGAGGCCGTGGCGCAGGCGCGGCAATCCATCCGCAAGCTGAAGCGCGAGCGCCCGGCGGCGCGCATCGTCGTGACCGGCTGCGCCGCGCAGACGCAGGCCACCATGTTCTCTTCCATGCCCGAGGTCGACCGCGTCATCGGGAATGACGACAAGCTGCAGCCCGACGCGTGGCGTGCGACGACACAGGCGCTGGCCGTGCCACGCTTCGGCATCGATGCATCCGAGAAGGTCGCCGTCTCCGACATCATGGCGGTGACGGAGATGGCGCCGCATCTGGTCGATGGCTTCCAGCGGGGCCTGCCGCGTGTCTTCGTCCAGGTGCAGAACGGCTGCGACCATCGCTGCACGTTCTGCATCATCCCGTTCGGCCGCGGCAATTCGCGTTCGGTGCCGATGGGCGCCGTGGTCGATCAGGTGCGTGCGCTGAGCGAGGGCGGCCATGCCGAGATCGTGCTGACCGGAATCGACCTCACGAGCTATGGCGCGGATCTGCCGGGCGCACCCAAGCTCGGCCGGCTGGTGAAGCAGATCCTGCGCCACGTGCCCGAGCTGAAGCGCCTGCGCATCTCCTCGATCGATTCGATCGAGGCGGATGCCGACCTGCTCGATGCCCTCGCTGATGATGCGAGGCTGATGCCGCATCTGCATCTGTCGCTGCAGGCGGGTGACGATCTGATCCTGAAGCGCATGAAGCGGCGGCATGCGCGCGCCGATGCCATCGCATTCTGTGCTCAGGTGCGCCGGCTGCGGCCGGACATCGCGCTTGGCGCCGATCTGATCGCGGGCTTCCCGACCGAGACCGAGGAGATGTTTACGCGCTCGCTCGATCTCGTCGAGGAATGCGGGCTGACCTTCCTGCACGTCTTTCCCTATTCGCCGCGGCCGGGCACGCCGGCCGCGCGCATGCCGCAGGTGGACGGCACCGTCATCCGCGAGCGGGCGCGGCGGCTGCGGACTGCGGGAGAAGCGGCGCTGCGGCGGCGGTTGGAGCAGGAGATCGGCTGCCTGCGCGAGGTGCTGATCGAGAGCGAGACGCAGGGCCGGACGGAGCATTATCTGCCGGTGGCCGTAGCGGGTCACACGATGGGCACCGTGCAGCGCCTCACGATGTCAGGTCATGATGGGGGCAGGCTGTTAGTCCCGCCCCCGCCGTCATCGCCCGGTTGAACCGGGCGATGACGGCGGTAGGTGTGGTGCGAGCCCAGGTCTCGCTTGCGCCTGATGCGGCGGCTCACTCCCCGTTCCACCCGCACATCCTGAGTCGCTCATGCATGTGCACCGGCGCCGGCGCCACCACGTGTACCGGCGGCTTGTTTTTCGACAGCGGGATCGAAATCTCGCGCGCGTGCAGATGCAGCCGCGGCTCGCCGAAGCGCGGGCCATTGCCGTAGATGTTGTCGCCGACGATCGGCCAGCCCGACGCAGCCGAATGCACGCGCAATTGATGGGTGCGGCCGGTCACTGGTTCCATGGCGAGCCAGGTGAGCCGCGGACCGCGAGTGGAGTGCACTGACTCTACACCTGGCAGCTGCGCTCCCTCCCCCCTTGTGGGGGAGGGCTGGGGAGGGGGGTGGCTCCAAGCGACACTGCCCGTGGGGACCCCCACCCCCGACCCCTCCCCGCCGGCAGGCGGAGGCGGGTCGTTGCCACGAGTGGGAGGGGAGTTCAGGGATTGCCTGGCAGGCGAATACGACCGCCCCAGCACCCGCCATTTCGTCACCGCCGGCTGCCCTTGCGGATCCGGCTTCTGCCACCAGCCGCGCTCGGCGTTGAGCTTGCCGAGCGGCAGATCGATCACGCCCTCGTCAGCGTCAGGCCCGCCCTCGACCACCGCCCAATAGGTCTTCGAAATCTTGCCGTGCTTGAACAAAAGCCCGAGCGAGGCCGTTGCCTTGCGATGACGGCCGAGCACCAGACAGCCCGAGGTTTCCTTGTCGAGCCGATGCGCCAGCACCGGCGGGCGCGGCAGGCCGAAGCGCAGTGCGTCGAACGAGGCTTCGAGATTCGGTCCGCCCTTTGGTCCCTTGTGCACGGGAATGCCGGCCGGCTTGTCGATCACCAGCATCAGCCCGTCGCGATGAAGCACGCGGGCGAGCATCTCCTCGTCGCTGGGTTGGTTAATGTCCATGGAAACCGTAACGCGGGTGTGAGCTTTCGTTTGCGAATGGAAAGGGCTAACACCACGCCATGAACGATACCACCTCCGAAACACCCAAGCTGTCGTGGTGGCGGCGGCTGTCCGCGGGCCTGAAGCGCACCTCCGGCGCGCTCGGCACGGCCGTGGCCGATCTCGTCACCAAGCGCAAGCTCGACCGCGCGATGCTGGACGACATCGAGGACGTGCTGCTGCGCGCCGATCTCGGTACCCAGGTCGCTGCGCGGATTGCGGAGGCCGTCGGGACCGGCCGCTACGACAAGGCGATCAGCGCCGACGAGGTGAAGGCGGTGGTCGCGACCGAGGTCGAGAAGGTGCTGTCGCCGGTGGCGAAGCCGCTCGAGATCGCGCCGGGCCACAAGCCGTTCGTCATTCTCGTCGTCGGCGTCAACGGCTCCGGCAAGACGACCACCATCGGCAAGCTGGCCGCGAAATTTGCGTCCGAGGGCAGGCAGGTGATGCTGGCGGCGGGCGACACGTTCCGCGCCGCCGCCATCGAGCAGCTCAAGGTCTGGGGCGAGCGCACCAAGGCGCCGGTCATCGCCGGCGCGCAGGGCTCGGACTCGGCCAGCCTTGCGTTCACCGCCATCACCGCGGCCAAGGAGCAGGGCCGCGACATTCTGTTGATCGACACCGCCGGTCGTTTGCAGAACAAGGCCGAGCTGATGAACGAGCTCGAAAAGGTGGTGCGTGTCATTCGCAAGGTCGACGCGTCGGCGCCGCATGCGGTGCTGCTCGTGCTCGACGCGACGGTGGGACAAAATGCGCTGTCGCAGGTCGAGGCGTTTCATCGTACGGCAGGCGTCACCGGTCTCGTGATGACCAAGCTGGATGGCACGGCGCGTGGCGGCATCCTGGTGGCGCTGTCGGAGAAGTTCAAGCTGCCGGTGCACTTCATCGGCGTCGGCGAGGGGGTCGACGATCTCTCCCCGTTCGCCGCCAAGGATTTCGCGCTGGCGATTGCGGGAATCGAGGATTGACGTCACGGTGCGGCGCGCCTGCGAGCCCTTCCGCCCGTTGCGCGCCTCCTCCGCCACGAGACATCAGAGGCTACTGGATCGTCCGCGGCCGCGGATGATGACAGCCAACGGGACATGGAATGGACAAGACCCAGCCGCATCCGCTGTTCAAGCTCGCGACCGAACTCGGTCCGCTGATCGTGTTCTTCGTGGTCAACGCCAAGTTCAATCTGTTCGCTGCGACCGGCGCGTTCATGGTGGCGATCATCGCGGCGCTGATCGCGTCCTATGTGGTGACGCGGCACGTGCCGCTGATGGCGCTGGTGACCGCCGTCGTCGTCATCGTGTTCGGCACGCTGACCCTGGTGCTGCACGACGAGACCTTCATCAAGGTCAAGCCGACCATCATCTACTGCCTGTTCGCGGCCGTGCTCGGCGGCGGTCTGCTGTTCAACCGCTCCTTCATCGCGATCATGTTCGATCAGATGTTCAACCTGACGGCCGTGGGCTGGCGCATCCTCACCTTCCGCTGGGCGCTGTTCTTCGCGGCGATGGCGGTGCTGAACGAGATCATCTGGCGCACGCAGAGCACCGATTTCTGGGTCGGCTTCAAGGCTTTCGGGGTCGTGCCGCTGACCATGATCTTCGCCATCGCCCAGATGCCGCTGATCAAGCGCTATCATCAGGACCCCGCGTCGCTCGAAGCCAGCGATGCGGCCGAGGGGGATGTGAGCAAGGGGTAGTACGCGGTGCTGTCATTCCGGGACGCTCGCGTCGGCGAGCGGACCCGGAATCTCGAAGTTCCGGGTCCGATGCTCCGCATCGCCCCGGAACGACAAGCGCGAACTGATCTCGCAAGACGCCGCGCGCCTCAGCGCCTCACTCTCAGTGTCATCATCCGCGAAAGCGGATGATCCAGTACGCCGCGGCAGTCGTGAGTCACCGCGCAGTCACGTCGTACTGGATCGCCCGGTCAAGCCGGACGATGACAGCGAGGATTCGACCAACAGCTTCGCTCGCGATCACGAGAAAATAACTGCTGGTCTTTCAGCAAACTACCCGCCCGCCTTGAGCGCCTTCTCGATCTCCGGCTTCAACACCGCATCGATGTTCTGCGCCGTGATCGGGCCGACCAGCTTGTAGACGATGGTGCCCTCGCTTCCGACCACGAAGGTCTCGGGCACGCCGTAGACGCCCCATTCGATGCCGGCGCGGCCATTGCCGTCGACGCCGACGACGTCATAGGGATTGCCGTAGCGGCCGAGGAAGCGGCGGGCGTTGTCGGCGCCATCCTTGTAGTTGATGCCGATGATCTGAAAGCGCTTGTCGCGGCCGAGCTCGACCAGCAGTGGCGCCTCGTCGTGACATGGCACGCACCACGACGCCCAGACATTGACGATGCTGACCTTGCCCTTGAGCGCGGCCGGATCGAGTCCGGGCACCGGTGTGCCGTCTCTGGCCAGCTCCGGCAGCGGCGGCAGCGGTGTGGCCGGCGCCGGACGGCCGATCAGCGCCGACGGAATGCGCGACGGATCGCCGTTGCCGAGGCGCGACCAGAACAGCGCCGCCAGCCCGAGGAACACCACGAGCGGCAGCAGCATGAGGAATGAGCGGCGGCGCGGCGCCGGCTCTGTCGCGGCCTGTTCAGTCATTGGATGTCCGTTGCCGCGCGGCCGGAACGGCGGCTGATGCCGCTGTCCTCGAGCGCGCGCAAGCGCGCCTTCTGGGTGCGGTAGTCGATGGCGATCCAGCCGATCAGCACCACCACGACCAGCGCCGCCGCAAGATAGGAGGTGGCGATGAAGGAGGTATAGGGGCCGAGGTCCATATCAAGCCGCTCCCGCGATCTGGCCTGCCGGATCGTCGGCTGGTGCGGTCGTTGTGTAGGCGCGCGCCTGCATCATCTGCAGGCTGCGCACACGACGACGCAGGATCTCGTTGCGCATCGCCGCGACATGCAGCGTCACGAACAGGAACGTGAACCCGATTGCCATCACCAGCAGCGGGATCAGGAATGATTTGTCGAGCGCCGGACCGCCCATCCGCATCACCGACGCGGGTTGATGCAGCGTGTTCCACCAGTCGACTGAGAACTTGATGATCGGCAGGTTGATGGCGCCAACCAGCGTCAGCACGGCGGCAGCACGGGCGGCGCGGGTGGGATCCTCGACCGCGCGCCACAGCGCCATCAGGCCGAGATACATCAGGAACAGGATCAGCACCGAGGTCAGCCGGGCATCCCACTCCCAATAGGTGCCCCACATCGGCCGGCCCCACAGCGAGCCGGTGAGCAGCGCGAGGAACGTGAAGCTGGCGCCGATCGGGGCGGCGGCCTTGGCGGCGACGTCGGCGAGCGGATGCCGCCATACCAGGGTGCCGAGCGAGGCGATGCTCATGACGCCCCAGACGAACATCGACAGCCACGCATTGGGCACGTGGATGAACATGATCTTGACGGTCGCGCCCTGCTGATAGTCGTCGGGCGCCAGCGCCGAGAGGTACAGGCCGGCAGCCAGCAGCGCGGTCGTGACCAGCGCCAGCCACGGCAGCAACCGTGCGGCGAGGCCGAGGAACCGGGTGGGATTGGCAAGGTCGATCAGCGACATGAGACCCTTGTTAAAGGCGGAAGCGGTTGCAGGCAATCAGCACGGCGCCACCAGGTAAGAGTTGATCATGGTCAAACCTCGGCGGGCGGTGGGTCAATCCAGCCCGTTCCGCAAGCTTGTCGCAGCGGCGAACGGGCCGATCACGAAACTCACCAGCGACAATGCGCACAGGATCGAGAATGGCGCCCCGAACGGCAGCGGACCGACGATGGCCGCCTGCGACGCCGCGACGCCGAAGATCAGCACCGGGATCGATAGTGGCAGCACCAAGACCGCCAGCAGCAGCCCGCCGCGGTGCATGGTCACCGCCAGCGCCGCACCGATCATGCCGATGAAGGTCAGGGCAGGCGTGCCCGCCAATAGCGTCAGCGCGACGGCGCCGGTGGCGGTGGCGTCGAGATTGAGAAGCAGTCCGAGCACGGGCGTCGCGATCACCAGCGGCAGGCCGGCGGCGAGCCAGTGCGCCAGCGCCTTGGCGGCGCAGGCCAGCTCCAGCGGTGTCCGGCTCATCACGACCAGGTCGAGCGAGCCGTCCTCGTGGTCGGCGGTGAACAGCCGGTCCAGGGTGAGCAGGCTGGAGAGCAGGGCACCGAGCCAGAGGATGGCGGGGCCGAGCCGGGTCAGGAGCGCCAGATCCGGCCCGACCGCGAATGGCATCAGCACCACGACGGTGAGGAAGAACAGCACGCCGATCAGCGCGCCGCCGCCGATGCGCAGCGCGATCCGGATGTCGCGGCGGATGAGGGCACCGAGCGCGGTCATGCGGGGAGGGCCTTGGCTGATTGCTTGATGGCAGATGGTGAGCCACGCTCCCTCCACCCGCAAACTGCGCTCCCTCCCCTCTTGTGGGGGAGGGCTGGGGAGGGGGGTGGCTCCGGGTGACGCTGCCGTTGTGGACGCCCACCCCCGACCCCTCCCCGCAAGGGGGAGGGGTCGGCGTGCCGATGGGACGTTGGTTGGTGCGACCGAATCTCGTCAAACAAGTTAGAGCGCGTCGTGGGGCACCCCCCTCCCTGATCCTCCCCGACAAGGGGGGAGGGAACGGAGAGAGCGGTGGGTGGGACTGCGAAGAGGCGAGAGGGAATCATCGAGCCTCCCCGATCCGCAGCTCGCGCGTGGCGATGCCGAGCGGTCCATGTGTCGCGGCCACGATCAGCCCGCCGCCAGCGAGATGCTCGCGCATCAGGCCGGCGAACATCGCCTGTCCGGCGATGTCGAGCGCGGCGGTCGGCTCGTCCAGCAGCCACAGCAGGCGCGGCACCGCCAGCAGGCGCGCCAGCGACAGGCGGCGGCGCTGGCCGGCGGAGAGATAGGCGGCGGGCAGGTCGATGGCGTGCGCGATGCCCACCGCCGCCAAACAGTCGGGGATCGGTCGCGTGACGCCGCCGCCGAGGAATTCGGCCCAGAAGGTCAGGTTTTCGCGGACGCTGAGCGCCGGCTTCAGCGCGTCGCGGTGGCCGAGATAGTGCGCCTGCTCGGGCACCGTCAACTCGCCTTCGCCGCCCTCGATGGCGATGGAGCCGCCCGCCGGCAGCAGTAGGCCGGCAATCAGCCGCAGCAGTGATGTCTTGCCCGCACCATTGTGTCCGGTCACCGCGAGCGCCTCGCCCGCGACCGTTTCGAACGCAAGGCCTGCGAACACCTCGCGACCGCCGCGCACGCATCTGACGTCGCGGCCGAACAGTTTCGGAGACAATGTTGGAGAAAGCTGCATGGCCCGTCGTGACAGCCCTTACGAAATTGATGGCTAGCGCGTGAGAATTTGTGGGTGATGCCACGTCGCGGCTTGCTTGTGGCTGTGGCGGCGCAGTTAGAAAGCTTCTATAAGCCCGACCTTGATGCAGCACACAATCGCCCGCTGCAAGCCATCCGGCGCCTCGCGCTGACGGTTCTTAAATACCCCCTCCGGGTATACAGATCAATTGGGATTTCCACGCATGACCTCGCTCGACAGCTTCAAGTGTCGCAAGACCCTCAAGGTCGGAACGAAGAGCTACATTTACTACAGCTTGCCCACAGCCGAGAAGAACGGTCTCAAGGACATCTCCAAGCTGCCCTATTCGATGAAGGTGCTGCTCGAGAATCTGCTGCGCAACGAGGACGGCCGCACCGTCACCAAGGACGACATTGTCGCGGTGTCGAAATGGCTGCGCAAGAAGTCGCTGGAGCACGAGATCGCCTTCCGTCCGGCGCGCGTGCTGATGCAGGATTTCACCGGCGTGCCTGCGGTGGTCGATCTCGCAGCGATGCGCAACGCGATGCAGAAGCTCGGCGGCGACGCGGAGAAGATCAACCCGCTGGTGCCGGTCGATCTCGTCATCGACCACTCGGTGATCGTGAACTACTTCGGTGACAACAAGGCGTTCGGCAAGAACGTCGCCGAGGAGTACAAGCAGAACCAGGAGCGTTACGAATTCCTGAAGTGGGGCCAGAAGGCGTTCTCGAACTTCTCCGTCGTGCCACCCGGCACCGGCATCTGCCACCAGGTCAACCTCGAATACCTTGCGCAGACCGTCTGGACCAAGAAGGAGAAGATGACCGTCGGCCGCACCAAGGGCACCTTCGAGGTCGCCTATCCGGATTCGCTGGTCGGCACCGATTCGCACACCACGATGGTCAATGGTCTGGCCGTGCTCGGCTGGGGCGTCGGCGGCATCGAGGCTGAGGCCTGCATGCTCGGCCAGCCGCTGTCGATGCTGCTGCCCGACGTCGTCGGCTTCAAGCTGACCGGCGCGTTGAAGGAAGGCGTGACCGCGACCGACCTGGTGCTGACCGTCACCCAGATGCTGCGCAAGCTCGGTGTGGTCGGCAAGTTCGTCGAGTTCTTCGGCCCCGGCCTCGACCATCTCTCGGTCGCCGACAAGTCGACCATCGCCAACATGGCCCCCGAATATGGCGCGACCTGCGGCTTCTTCCCGGTCGACGCCGCCACCATCGACTATCTCAAGACCTCGGGCCGCAAGGGCCCGCGCGTCGCGCTGGTCGAGGCCTATGCCAAGGCGCAGGGCCTGTTCCGCACCGCCAAGTCGGCGGACCCGGTGTTCACGCAGACACTGACCCTCGATCTCGCCGACGTCGTGCCGTCGATGGCTGGTCCGAAGCGTCCCGAGGGCCGCATCGCCCTGCCGGCGGTGGCCGAGGGCTTCGCCACCGCGCTGGCCGGCGAGTACAAGAAGAGCGATGCCGCGCAGCGCTTCCCCGTTGAGGGCAAGGACTTCGACATCGGCCATGGCGATGTCGTCATCGCCGCCATCACCTCCTGCACCAACACCTCGAACCCGAGCGTGCTGATCGGCGCCGGCCTCTTGGCCCGCAACGCCGCCGCCAAGGGCCTCAAGGCCAAGCCGTGGGTGAAGACCTCGCTCGCCCCGGGCAGCCAGGTGGTCGCCGAGTATCTGGCTAACTCCGGCCTGCAGAAGGACCTCGACAAGGTCGGCTTCAACCTGGTCGGTTTCGGCTGCACCACCTGCATCGGCAATTCAGGTCCGCTGCCGGAGGAGATCTCGAAGTCGATCAACGACAACGGCGTCGTCGCGGCGGCCGTGCTGTCCGGCAACCGCAACTTCGAAGGCCGCGTCTCGCCGGACGTGCAGGCCAACTACCTGGCCTCGCCGCCGCTGGTCGTCGCCTACGCGCTCGCCGGCACCGTGACCAAGGATCTTTCGGTCGAGCCGATCGGCATCGGCAAGGACAAGAAGCCAGTCTACCTGAAAGACATCTGGCCGACGACCAAGGAGGTCAACGACTTCGTCAAGAAATTCGTCAAGGCGTCGATCTTCAAGAAGCGCTACGCCGACGTGTTCAAGGGCGACACCAACTGGCGCAAGATCAAGACGGTCGAGAGCGAGACCTATCGCTGGAACATGTCGTCGACCTACGTGCAGAACCCGCCGTATTTCGACGGCATGAAGAAGGAGCCCGAGCCGATCAAGGACATCGTCGAGGCCCGCGTGCTGGCGCTGTTCGGCGACAAGATCACGACCGACCACATCTCGCCGGCCGGTTCGATCAAGCTGACCTCGCCCGCCGGTAAATTCCTCAGCGAGCACCAGGTCCGCCCGGCCGACTTCAACCAGTACGGCACGCGCCGCGGCAATCACGAGATCATGATGCGCGGCACCTTCGCCAACATCCGCATCAAGAACTTCATGCTCAAAGGTGCCGACGGCAACATTCCGGAAGGCGGCCTGACCAAGCACTGGCCCGACGGCGAGCAGATGTCGATCTACGACGCCGCGATGAAGTACCAGGAAGAGGGCGTGCCGCTGGTGGTGTTCGCCGGCGCCGAATACGGCAACGGCTCGTCGCGCGACTGGGCTGCGAAAGGTACCCGGCTGCTCGGCGTCCGCGCCGTGATCTGCCAGAGCTTCGAGCGCATCCATCGTTCGAACCTGGTCGGCATGGGTGTGCTCCCGCTCACCTTCCAGGAAGGCACGTCCTGGTCCTCGCTCGGCCTGAAGGGCGACGAGAAGGTCACCATCAAGGGCCTGCAGGGCGACCTGAAGCCGCGTCAAACCCTGACCGCCGAGATCGTGTCGGCCGACGGGGCGGCGCAGCAGGTGCCGCTGCTCTGCCGGATCGATACGCTGGACGAGCTGGACTACTATCGCAACGGCGGCATCCTGCACTACGTGCTGCGCAAGCTTGCTGCTTAACCAAAGCGCGACGCGACAGTTTGGCTCACTCTGAAGTGAGTAGCGGGTGATGAAGGAGGCGGCCTATGACAAAGGCCGCCTCCTTTTCGTTTGCAATCTATTAACTACGAGGGCGGCTTCGCAGATCATTGACGCGGCAGGGCGCAGCGGACCATGTTCCAGACAGGACAGTGACGATGAGTGGACAGATGTCGTGGTGGTCGCGCGCGGCGCTGAGTGTCTGTGCGGTCATCGCTTTCGTCCGGCCGGCCGCGTCCGATCCGCGTGCGGTGATCGAACTCTTCACGTCCCAGGGCTGTTCATCCTGCCCGCCGGCCGACAAGATCCTCGGCGAGCTCGCCAGAGATCCCTCGGTCATCGCGCTGTCCCTGCCGATCGACTACTGGGACTACCTGGGCTGGAAGGACACGCTGGCCGACTCCCGCTTCACGGCCCGGCAGCGGGCCTATTCCAGGGCGCGTGGCGATCGCGAAGTCTATACGCCGCAGGCGGTGGTCAACGGCTCCGTGCATGTGATCGGCAGCGACCGCGAGGCGATCGAAGGCGCCATCGAGGAGACTGTCCAGGGTGGCAGGGTGATGTCGGTGCCGGTGAGGCTGTCGGTCGACGGCCAGGACCTCACTGTCTCCGTGGCCGCGGCCAACGACCAGATGCCGCGCAAGCACGGCGAGGTCTGGGTCTGCTCGATCTCGCGGGTGGTCCCGATCTCGGTCGGCCGCGGCGAGAACAGCGGCCGTGATCTGACCTATTACAATGTCGTTCGCGGTCTTCAGAAGCTGGGTGACTGGAATGGTTCGCCGGTCAGATGGAGCGTGCCGCTGGAGAAGATCGCCCGCGAGGGCGTCGATGGCACCGTCGTCTATGTGCAGGACGGCAGTCGCGACCGCCCCGGTGCGATGCTCGGGGCCGCCTTTTCCGAGTTGCCATTGGTCGGACGGGCTTCAGCAACGGCGCGTGCTCCCGAGCGCTGATCTTCCATCGTCCTGATCTTCGTTTCCGTTGACCTGCGGTAGGCGCGTCACGTCCATGGGACGGAGGCGCGCCACAACATGTTCCGTGCAGCTCACGCCAAAAAAGCAAAAGGACCAACTTGCGTTGGCCCTTTGCCTTACTTGTGAATGGACCCGATCCTGACGACCCCGGGGGGCTGGGGGCTGAGGAATCCGGAACCGAAAGGACCGGGCCAACGCACACGAATCTTATGCCTAAGGTCGGGGGCGGTCGGTGGGCGGAAAGACGGCGCGATTATGATTCTGCTAACGATCCCGTGACGCTTGCGTGTTCGCGGAGTTCGCGCGGTTGGCACGCGCGGCCGAACTTCAACAATGAAAACGGCCCCTTGCGGCTTCCGGCGGATGGCGCGATCATGTCACACAGATGACAGGAGGACGCTCATGAACCTCACTCCGGAGGATGCCGACCCCAGCGAGAACCGCGCGGCGGCGCGCAACGCGGCCGCAGCGCCCAACCGGGTGACGTTCGATCGCCTCGAGCTGAATCGTATCCTCAACCTCTACGGCCGCATGGTCGCCGACGGTGAGTGGCGCGACTATTCGATCGACTTCCTGCGTGACCGGGCCGTCTTCTCCGTGTTTCGCCGGGCGTCCGAGGTGCCGATCTACCGCATCGAGAAGGACCCGCGGCTGGCGCGTAAGCAGGGCATGTACAGCGTGGTCTCGGCCACCGGCCTGATCCTGCGCCGCGGTCATGAGCTCGAGCGCGTGCTGCTGGTGATCGCGCCGAAGCCGGCGCTGGTCTGATCCCACGCGCTCCGGCTGATCCTGACATTCCGACTGGCGTTGCTTACGCCGGGACGTCGCTGCTCCCGGCCCCGAGCGGGCGCTGCATCATCACAGTATCGAGCCAGCGGCCGAATTTCAGGCCGACGCTCGGGTGGGTGCCGATCATCTGGAAGCCGCAGGCGGTATGCAGCCGGACCGAGCCGGCATTGGCGGAGTCGCCGATGACGGCGATCATCTGGCGAAAGCCTCCCTCCTCACAGGCGTCGATCAGCCGCCGCATCAGTCGCATTCCGATGCCACGACGCTGGCTGGCGGGGGCGAGATAGATCGAGTTCTCCACCGTGAAGCGATAGGCCGGGCGAGGCCGGTAAGGCCCCGCATAGGCATAGCCAACCACCTCTCCGTCCAGCAGGGCGGCGAAATAGGGAAAGCCGTCGTCGGTGAGCGCCCGGAAGCGGCGCGTCATTTCCGTCAGATCCGGAGGGTCGAGCTCGAAGGTGGCCGTGCCCTCGCGGACGGCCTGGCCGTAGATGGCGGTGATGGTGGGAAGGTCGGCCTCCCGGGTGGGCCGGATCTCAATGTCGGACATGGTGGAAACATACCAAAGCGGACGCGGCGATCAATCCGGCCTCGCGGCATGGCTGCCGTCGCGCCCGCGCCGCGGTCGCAATTGGCTTGCGCAAACGAAAAGCCCCGGCGGTGAGGCCGGGGCTTCGAAGGTCGCTCGTGTGAGCCGCTGGCTCAGTCGCGCTGTCCGAGCAGCTGCAGCAGCAGCGTGAACAGGTTGATGAAGTTCAGGTACAGCGACAGGGCGCCGGTGATCGCTGCGCGCTCGGCAATGTCGCCGCCCGCGGAAGCGTAGCCGTAGATGTACTCGTTCTTCAGACGCTGCGTGTCCCAGGCGGTCAGGCCGGCGAACACGAACACGCCGATCACCGAGACGATGAACTGCAGCATCGAGCTCGCCAGGAACAGGTTCACGAGGCTCGCCAGCACGATGCCGACCAGGCCCATGAACAGGAACGAGCCCATGCCGGTCATGTCGCGCTTGGTCGTATAGCCGTACAGGCTGAGCGCGCCGAACGTCGCCGCGGTGATGAAGAACACCCGCACGATCGAGGTGTGAGTGTACACCAGGAAGATCGACGACAGCGAGATGCCCATCAAGGCCGAGAACACCCAGAACAGGATCTGCGCGGTCGACGGCGCCAGGCGGTTGATGCCGGCCGAGATCGCGAACACCATGACCAGTGGGGCCAGGATGAACAGCCACTTCAGCGGGCTCACGAACATCGCGTAGCCGAACTGCGTCAGGTACGCGTTGCCGAACTTGAATACGCCGGCAGCCGGATCGCCGGTCACCGACGCCATGTAGACGCCCAGCGCCGCGAGGCCGGTGATGGCCAAGCCGATGCTCATGTAATTGTAGATGCGCAGCATGTAGGCGCGCAGACCGGCGTCGACGGTCGCGGCATCGGCGCGCCCGGCCACCCGGCCAAAGGGTGAAGCATAATTGCGGTCTAGGTCCGACATGGTCGATTCCCGTTGGTTGCCCGGCAGTCCGGTCCTGGCAGGACCTTTAGCCGGTTCTCGAAAAACCCTATCTCATACCCACTGCCACAGATATTAAATTTGCGTCATCGGCAAAATCGCCATCTTTTGGCAGGTCTCTGAGCCCATTCCCTAGATGGGAAACTAGCATATCCGCCGCAAGCGTCCACGCGCGGCTGAATGTCGCTCCGCGCGCGTCCCAGCCGTATAAATCGCGTTAACCGTGCGGCATGAGCGCGCAAGCCGCTAGAGATTCCGAAGGACCGTCGCCGGCTTCTGGTTGAGCGCAAGGAGGGTGCCGGCCAGACCGAGGCCGACCGTCACGATCAGCGCGGTCAGGACGACCAGCGCGGCGCTGCCCGCCTGCCAGGCGAAGCTCAAGGTCATCAGCCGGGTCACGATCAGCCACGCGGCGACCGACCCCGCGACGACGCCGAAGGCGGCGGTGGCGAAGCCGATCATCAGATATTCCAGTGCGTAGGCGCCGAGCAACCGCAGCCTGGTGGCGCCCAGCGTCTTCAGGATCACGGCATCGTAGACCCGGTGGCGGTGGCCGGCGGCCAGCGCGCCGCCCAGCACCAGGATGGCCGAGATCAGCGTCACCGCGCTGGCGCCGCGGATGGCGAGCGCAAGGTTGGAGACGACCGAGCCGACCGTCTCCATCACCTCGCGGACCCGCACGCTGGTCACCATCGGGAAGGCGTCGGCCACCTTGCGGATGACGCGCGCATCCTCGACGGCATCGGAGCGCGCCTCGGTCAGGGTGGCGACATGGGTGTGGGGCGCGCCCTTGAAGGCATTCGGGGAGAACACCAGCACGAAATTGATGCCGAGCCCCTGCCAGTCGATGGTGCGCATGTTGCCGATCCGCGCCGTGATGTCGCGTCCGAGCACGTTGACCACGATGTCGTCGCCAAGCTTGAGGCCGAGACCGTCGGCGATCCGCTTCTCGATCGAAACCAGCGGCGGGCCGCCGTAGTTCTCGCCCCACCACGCGCCCTCGACGACCTTGGATCCCTTGGGAATCTCGGCGGTATAGGTCAGGCCGCGGTCGCTCTGCAGCACCCATTCGGTGTCCGTCGTCGCCTTGAGGTCCTCGGCGCGCACGCCGCGGGCGGAGACGATGCGCCCGCGCAGCATCGGCACGTCTTCGACTGCCGATTGAGGGGCGAGGTCCCTGAGGAAGCCGCGGAAGCGGTCGGCCTCGCCCGAGGGGACGTCGATGAAGAAAAACGACGGCGCCTGCTCCGGCAGCTGTGCCAGGAACTGGCGTCGCAGATTGCCGTCGATCTGGGTGATGGTGACCAGCACGGCGAGCCCCAGCCCGAGCGACAGCACTACGGACGGTGTCAGCGCGCCTGGGCGATAGATATTGCTGACCGCCAGCCGCAGCATCGGGAAGCGGCTGCGCGGCAGGGCGCGCGCAATCGCCATCACCGCGGCGGCAATGCCGCGCAACAGCACGAACACCAGCGCGGCGGCGACGACGAACACCGCGGCGATGCGCTTGTCGTAGGACAGGCCGATCACCACCGCGATCAGCAGCGCGACGGTGCCCGCGATCAGCACCAGATAGCTCCAGCGCGGCCGGTGCCATTCGGCGATGACCGCCTCGCGGAACAACGCCGCCACCGGCACGTCACGCACGCGCCCGAGCGGCCACAGACCGAACGCGAGCGCGGTGAGCAGGCCATAGACGAAGGACAGCGCCAGCTCGTCCGGATGAATAGCCGGGATCACGGGCAGCGGCAGGATGTTGCCGAACAGTCCGACGATGGCAAACGGCAGGGCCGCGCCGGTGCAGAGTCCGATGATCGAACCGATCGTGGCGAGCACCATCACCTGCACGAGGTAGATGCCGAACACGTCGCGGCTGGTGGCGCCGAGCGCCTTGAACGCCGCGATCACCTCGGTGCGGCGGTCGACATGGCTCTTGACCGCATTGGCGACGCCGACGCCGCCGACCAGCAGGGCGGCGAGACCGACCAGGGTCAGGAACTGGGTGAAGCGGCCGATGGTCCGCTCGAGTTGCGGCGAGGCGTTGCTGCGGCTGCGGATCTCCCATCCGGCCGACGGCAGTGTCAGGCGGGTATCGGCGATGAAGGACGCCGCGGCGTGATCGTCCTTGGCATTGTCGGGCAGCCTGACCCGGTAGGTCCAGCGCACGAGACTGCCCGGCTGCAGCAGCGGCGTCGCCCGCAGACCCGCCTCGCTGATCAGGAAGCGCGGCCCGAGGCCGATGCCGCCGGACAATTTGTCGGGCTCGGCCTGCAGCACGCTGCGAATCTGGAAGCGGACCGTGTCGATCGTGACGATGTCGTCGACCTTCAGGTCGAGCCGGGCCAGCAGCGCCGGATCGGCTGCAGCTCCGTAGACGCCGTCGCGCTCGGCCAGGATGTCGGCCATCGGCAGATCGGGCTGGAGCTCGGCCTTGCCGAGCAGCGGATAGGCGTCGTCGACGGCCTTCAGCTCGACCAGGGCCAGCTTGGCGTCGCTGGAGCGCACCATCGCGCGCAGGGTTGCCGCCAGCGACAGCTGTCCACGCGAGCGCAGGAAGTCGATCTCCTCCGGCTTGGCCTCGCGCTGAAACAGCGAAAAGGCAACGTCGCCGCCGAGCAGCGTGCGTCCTTCGCGAGCCAGGCCGTCATTGAGGCTCGCCGCCACCGAGCCGACGCCAGCGATGGCGAGGACGCCGAGCGCGATGCAGGCGATGAAGACATAGAAGCCGCGCAAGCCGCCGCGCAGCTCGCGCAACGCGTAACGAACGGGCAGGAGGGCGATCCGGCCGCTCGCGACCGGTTCTGACATGGCGCTCATGCGTCAGCCGGCTCGCGGGCGTCGCTCTCGCTTTCGATCCGCCCCGAGCGCAGCCGCACGACGCGGTCGCACCGGTGCGCGAGGCTGCTGTCGTGGGTCACCAGCACCAAGGTCATGCCGCGCTCGGCGTGCTTGGTGAACAACAGATCGACGATCTGCCGTCCGGTGGTCTCGTCGAGATTGCCGGTCGGCTCGTCGGCCACGAGAATTGCAGGATCGGGAGCGAGGGCGCGGGCCAGCGCCACGCGCTGCTGCTCGCCACCCGACAGCTGGGTCGGATAGTGATGCAGCCGGTGGCCCAGCCCGACCGAGTCGAGCTCGCGGGCCGCGCGCTCGGCGGCGCCGGCGTGGCCGGCCAGCTCGAGCGGCACCGCGACGTTCTCCAGCGCCGTCATGGTCGGGATCAAATGAAAGGACTGGAAGACAATGCCGACCTGGCGGCCGCGGAACCGGGCCAGGGCGTCCTCGTCCAAGACATTGAAAGCGGTCCCGTTGACCACCACCTCACCGCTGTCAGGACGTTCCAACCCCGCCATCACCATCAGCAATGTGGACTTGCCAGAGCCCGACGGTCCGATCAGACCGATCGTCTCGCCCTGTCCGACCCGCAGGCTGACATCCTTGAGGATATGGACCCGCGCCGCGCCGGTGCCGAGCGAGAGGTTGACGTTCGAGATGGTAATGGTGTCCGGCGCGAGGCCGGCCAAACGCGAGGTTTCGATGAGACTGTCCATGGCTCGGTCATATGGCAACTCCGCAAGCCGGGTCGAGAGGCGCGGACACATCTTCGTGCACATACTCGTGTTGATGCTCGCCTTGATGACAGTCGGGTCCGCGTTCGCCGCTGCCGAGGCCGTCAAGCCGATCAAGCTGGTCGTTCTCGGCGATTCCTTGAGCGCGGGACTCGGCCTGTCCGCTTCAGATGCGTTTCCAGCCAAGCTGCAGAAGGCCTTGCAGGCCCAGGGGCTGCCGATCGACCTCACCAATGCCGGCGTATCCGGGGACACCTCGTCCGGCGGCCGCGACCGGCTCGACTGGTCGGTGCCGGAGGGGACCGAAGCGGTCGTCGTCGAACTCGGCGCCAATGACGCGCTGCGCGGCATCGATCCCGCCGTGACGCGCAAGGCTTTGAGCGAGATCGTGACCCGGCTGAAAGCCAGGGGCGTCGCCGTCATGCTCTGCGGCATGCTGGCGCCGCCGAACTACGGCAGCGACTATGCCGCGAAATTCAACGCGATCTATCCCGAGCTCGCCAAGGAATTCGGCGTGCCGCTGTATCCATTCTTGCTCGACGGTGTCGCCGCCGACCCCAAGCTGAACCAGGCGGACGGCATTCACCCCACCGCAGCGGGCGTCGACATCATCGTGTCCAGGCTGTTGCCTACGGCGGAAGCATTCCTGCGTCCGCTTCGTGGGCAATAACGGAACGAAGCCCTGCGCCGATCATTTGCGATAGCCTTAAGGCCGGGTTTTCCGCAGCTTTTACCGACGTTAACCCACCTTCCGTCGCGGAGTCATATAAGTTCGGTAGGAATTATGCATTGGCGATTCGTCGTCGATCATTTCTCGAAGGCATGATCTCGTCAATTTTCGAGATCAGCCTCCAGCATCGGGAGTCCTGAAACGATGCCGCGTCTGTTTACTGGACTGGAAATCCCGGCCGAGGTTGGCCACACGCTTTCCGGTTTGCGGGGTGGCCTCCCCGGCGCCCGCTGGATCGATCCCGAAAATTACCATGTGACGTTGCGTTTCATCGGTGACATCGACGGCGCCTCCGCCAACGAGATCGCCTCGATGCTCTGGCGGGTGAACCGCAAGCCGTTCGAAGTGACGGTGCAAGGTCTCTCCAGCTTCGGCGGCCGCAAGCCGCGTGCCGTCGTTGCCAACATCGCGCCGAGCCGGCCGCTGATCGAGCTGCAGGCCGAGCTGGAGCGGCTCATGCAGCGGATCGGGCTCGATCCCGAGGGACGCAAATTCGTGCCGCACGTCACGCTGGCGCGGCTGCACGATGCATCGAGCCAGGACGTCGCCGACTATCTCTCCGTCCGCGGCTATTTCCCGAGCCGCGTGTTCATGGCCGAGCGTTTCGTGCTGTTTTCGTCGCGTGCCTCGACCGGCGGCGGGCCCTATGTGGTCGAGGACGCCTACGATCTCTCCCCGGGATGAGGTCTGCAGCGCGGTCGTTCAACCCGGCCGTTCGCTGAGGCCAAGAGCGAAGACGAGCGTCGTTAGCCCCGGGCTAACGATCACGGCGGCGTTTGCGTGCCATATACCAAGACATCACGGCTCCGACGCATGGCGGCTTCCACCATTTGCGGATTGCATTTTACGTAAGTCTCGTGACCTAGAGTGGACTCATGCTGTCCACTCCCTCAGACGCGTTCCGCGCGCAATATCAGTCTTTGGTCGATACTGGTGCGATCGAGCCCGACCCCGCCCAGGCCGAGGTCGCCGACGCGCTGGCGGCGCTGGAGCGCCGGCTCTCCACCTACAAGCCCTCGCGCAAGCAAGGCTTGTTCGGTCGCCTTTTTGCCGACAAGAGCGAGCCGCCGAATGGGCTCTATGTCCATGGCGAGGTCGGCCGCGGCAAGACCATGCTGATGGACCTGTTCTTCCAGAACTGTCCGGTTGAGCTCAAGCGCCGCGCGCATTTCCACGAATTCATGGCCGAGGTGCATGAGCGCATCTACGGCTACCGCCAGAACATCGCGCGCGGCGAGCTCGCCGATGCCGATGTGATCGGGCTCACGGCGCAGGCGATCTTCGACCAGGCCTGGCTGCTCTGTTTCGACGAATTCCATGTCACCGACATCGCCGACGCGATGATCCTGGGCCGTCTGTTCGCCAGGCTGTTCGAGCTCGGCACTGTGGTGGTGGCGACCTCCAACGTCGCGCCTGAAGACCTCTACAAAGGCGGCCTCAACCGCGCGCTGTTCCTGCCCTTCATCAAGCAGATCGCCGACCACATGGACGTGATGCGGCTGGACGCGCGCACCGATTTCCGGCTGGAGAAGCTGGCCGGCGTGAAGATGTGGCTGGTGCCGGCCGATGTCGACGCGCGGGCGGTGCTCGACAAGGCCTGGGCGCGGCTCACGGGTCATGCCAAGTGCAAGCCGCGCGACATGACGATCAAAGGGCGCATCCTGCATGTCCCGTGCTCCGCCAACGGCGTCGCCCGCTTCGGCTTTGCCGATCTGTGCGGAAAGCCGCTGGCAGCCTCGGACTATCTGCGGCTCGCGCACGACTATCATACGATCCTGATCGATCATGTTCCGGTCATGGATCTGGCCGAGCGCAATGCCGCCAAGCGCTTCATCACCCTGATCGATACGCTCTACGACAACGCCGTGAAGCTGATCGCCTCCGCCGAGGCTGACCCGGTTTCGCTCTACATCGCGACCGAGGGCGTGGAGGCCATGGAGTTCAAGCGGACCACCTCGCGCCTGATCGAGATGGGCTCGGACTCCTATCTGGCCCTGCCGCACGGGCGGAAGGACTCGGCGGCATCTGGGACTTCCACGGGGTTGGTCGAAACCTGACAACCACCGGAGCCTTGGCGAGCGCCTGCCGCCGGGCACACAGCCGCGAAAAGGCCACGTCAATCATGCTGAAAGGATCATCAGCGCCCGTCGCCCGGTCCTGATCGAAATCAAGGCACGCCCGCCAATTGGCCATAGCGTGACTTGAACGGCCCGGGCGAAAGGGATAACCACCACTCGACTTTTCAACCTCCCTCACTCCTTCGGGTTCAAAGGAAAATTTGCCATGGCGCGCGACAAGATTGCTTTGATTGGCTCCGGTCAGATCGGCGGAACGCTGGCTCACCTCGTTGGCCTCAAGGAGCTCGGCGACGTCGTGATGTTCGACATTGCCGAAGGCGTTCCGCAGGGCAAGGCGCTCGACATCGCCCAGTCGTCGCCGGTCGACGGCTTCGACGCGCACTACACCGGCGCCAACTCCTATGAGGCGCTCGACAACGCCAAGGTGTGCATCGTTACCGCCGGCGTGCCGCGCAAGCCCGGCATGAGCCGCGACGATCTGCTGTCGATCAACCTCAAGGTGATGGAGCAGGTCGGCGCCGGCATCAAGAAGTACGCCCCGGACGCCTTCGTCATCTGCATCACCAACCCGCTCGACGCGATGGTCTGGGCGCTGCAGAAGGCCTCCGGTCTCCCGGCCAAGAAGGTCGTCGGCATGGCCGGCGTGCTCGACTCGGCGCGTTTCCGCTACTTCCTGGCCGATGAGTTCAACGTCTCGGTCGAGGACGTCACCGCCTTCGTGCTCGGCGGTCATGGCGACACCATGGTGCCGCTGACCAAGTACTCGACCGTTGCCGGCATTCCGCTGCCCGACCTGGTCAAGATGGGCTGGACGTCGCAGGCCCGCATCGACGAGATCGTCGATCGCACCCGCAACGGCGGCGCCGAGATCGTCAATCTGCTGAAGACCGGCTCGGCCTATTACGCGCCGGCGGCGTCGGCGATCGCGATGGCCGAGAGCTACCTGCGCGACAAGAAGCGCGTGCTGCCCTGCGCGGCGCATCTCAACGGCGAGTTCGGCGTCAAGGACATGTATGTCGGCGTGCCCGTCGTGATCGGCTCCAAGGGTGTCGAGCGCATCGTCGAGATCGAACTCGCGGGCAAGGACCGCGAGGCGTTCGACAAGTCGGTCGCCGCCGTGCAGGGCCTCGTCGACGCCTGCAAGAAGATCGCGCCCGACCTGCTCGGCCGCTGATCAGGGGTCATTCACGGGGCGTAATCTCGCCCACATCGAGTTGCAGGATGTTTGGTATATGGTATACCAGACATCCTAACAACAATTCTGGTCGTCACCCCATCGCGGGTTCGGGGAGCAAGCGCTTATGAACATTCACGAATATCAGGCCAAGGCACTGCTGCACGAGTTCGGCGTGCCGATTTCCAAGGGCGTGCCAGTTCTCCGTCCGGAGGACGCGGATGCGGCGGCGAAGACGCTCGGCGGCCCGGTCTGGGTCGTGAAGAGCCAGATCCACGCCGGTGGCCGTGGCAAGGGCAAGTTCAAGGAGGCCTCGGCCGGCGACAAGGGCGGCGTCCGCCTCGCCAAGTCGATCGACGAGGTCAACACTTTCGCCAAGCAGATGCTGGGCGCGACGCTGGTGACGGTGCAGACCGGCCCCGACGGCAAGCAGGTCAACCGCCTCTACATCGAGGACGGCTCGGATATCGACAAGGAGTTCTATCTGTCGCTGCTGGTCGACCGCGAGACCTCGAAGGTCGCCTTCGTCGTGTCGACCGAAGGCGGCGTCAACATCGAGGACGTTGCTCACGAGACCCCTGAAAAGATCGTCACCTTCTCGGTCGACCCGGCCACCGGCGTCATGCCGCATCACGGCCGTGCCGTCGCCAAGGCGCTGAAGCTCTCCGGCGATCTCGCCAAGCAGGCCGAGAAGCTCACCACCCAGCTCTACAATGCGTTCGTCGCCAAGGACATGGCGATGCTCGAGATCAACCCGCTGGTCGTCACCAAGCAGGGCCAGCTCCGCGTGCTCGATGCCAAGGTGTCGTTCGACTCCAACGCGCTGTTCAAGCATCCCGAGGTCGTCGCGCTGCGCGACGAGACCGAGGAGGACGCCAAGGAGATCGAGGCCTCGAAGTACGACCTCAACTACGTCGCGCTCGACGGCACCATCGGCTGCATGGTCAACGGCGCTGGCCTTGCCATGGCGACGATGGACATCATCAAGCTCTACGGCATGGAGCCCGCCAACTTCCTCGACGTCGGCGGCGGCGCCAGCAAGGAGAAGGTCGCGGCGGCGTTCAAGATCATCACCGCCGACCCGAACGTGAAGGGCATCCTGGTCAACATCTTCGGCGGCATCATGAAGTGCGATGTCATCGCCGAAGGCGTGGTGGCCGCGGTCAAGGAAGTGGGTCTGAAGGTGCCGCTGGTGGTGCGCCTCGAAGGCACCAATGTCGATCTCGGCAAGAAGATCATCAGCGAGTCCGGTCTGAACGTGCTGCCCGCCGACAATCTCGACGACGCCGCGCAGAAGATCGTCAAGGCCGTCAAGGGAGGCTGAGCGCCGCTTCTGGCGCTCGCTTCGTCCTCACCGCAACGCTTTTAGAGAAAGCACGATGTCCATCCTCATCGACAAGAACACCAAGGTCATCTGCCAGGGCTTCACTGGCAAGAACGGCACCTTCCACTCCGAGGCGGCGATCGCCTATGGCACCAAGATGGTCGGCGGTACCTCGCCGGGCAAAGGCGGCTCGACCCATCTCGGCCTGCCGGTGTTCGACACCGTCAAGGAGGCCCGCGAGGCCACCGGCGCCGACGCCTCGGTGATCTACGTGCCGCCGCCGGGCGCCGCCGACGCGATCTGCGAAGCCATCGACGCCGAGGTCCCGCTGATCGTCTGCATCACCGAAGGCATCCCGGTGCTCGACATGGTCCGGGTGAAGCGCTCGCTGCAGGGTTCCAAGTCGCGCCTGATCGGGCCGAACTGCCCGGGCGTCATGACCGCCGGCGAGTGCAAGATCGGCATCATGCCGGCCAACATCTTCAAGCCGGGTTCGGTCGGCATCGTGTCGCGTTCGGGCACGCTGACCTATGAGGCGGTGTTCCAGACCACGTCGGAAGGTCTCGGCCAGACCACCGCGGTCGGCATCGGCGGCGATCCGGTCAAGGGCACCGAGTTCATCGACATGCTGGAGATGTTCCTGGCTGACCCGAAGACGACCTCGATCATCATGATCGGTGAGATCGGCGGCTCGGCCGAGGAGGACGCGGCGCAGTTCATCAAGGACGAAGCCAAGCGCGGCCGCAAGAAACCGATGGTGGGATTCATTGCCGGTGTCACCGCCCCTCCCGGCCGTCGCATGGG
The DNA here is from genome assembly GCF_032489675.1 of Bradyrhizobium sp. SZCCHNR1043. Lineage (NCBI taxonomy): Bacteria > Pseudomonadati > Pseudomonadota > Alphaproteobacteria > Hyphomicrobiales > Nitrobacteraceae > Bradyrhizobium > Bradyrhizobium sp. SZCCHNR1043. The sequence continues at coordinate 162,263 of NZ_JAUEYN010000009.1, read as the reverse complement.
TCATGCCGGCGCGATCATCTCGGGCGGCAAGGGCGATGCCGGCTCGAAGACGGCCGCGATGGAAGCTGCTGGTATTACAGTGTCTCCGTCGCCCGCACGGCTCGGCAAGACGCTTGTCGAAAAGTTGAAATCCTGATTCAGGACTTAGTGCTTTTCGGCGCGAATATTTACAATAAATAAGGTAGACGGTCCTAACCGGAGCCTGATCCGCTTTGTCAGCGGGTCAGGCATTGCGCCGTTTTGATTGGGCGCATCGAAATTACCAGGACGCCACCATGTCTCGCCAAGACGCGAACGCCGCCTTCGCCCTGTCGTCTTTTCTGCAGGGCACCAATGCCACCTACATCGATGAGATCTACGCCCGCTACGAGAAGGATCCCGCCTCGGTCGATCCCGAGTGGCAGGAATTCTTCAAGAGCCTGAAGGATGCGCCGACCGACGTGCAGAAGAATGCGTCGGGTCCCTCCTGGGCGCGCAGCAACTGGCCGGTGGCCCCGCGCGACGAGCTGACCTCGGCGCTCGACGGCAACTGGGCGGTGGTCGAGAAGAAGGTCGGCGAGAAGATTGCGCAGAAGGCGCAGACCAAGGGCGTCGAACTGTCGCTGGCCGACGTCAACCAAGCCACCCGCGACTCCGTCCGCGCGTTGATGCTGATCCGCGCCTACCGCATGCGCGGCCACTTCCACGCCAAGCTCGATCCGCTCGGCATCGAGGCGCCGCGCAACCGCGAAGAGCTCGACCCGCGCTCCTACGGCTTCACCGAGGCCGATTTCGACCGCAAGATCTTCCTCGATCACGTGCTGGGCCTCGAATACGGCTCCCTGCGCGAGATCGTCGCGATCTGCGAGCGCACCTACTGCCAGACGCTCGGCGTCGAGTTCATGCACATCACCAACGCGGCGCAGAAGGCCTGGATCCAGGAGCGCATCGAGGGGCCGGACAAGGAGATCTCGTTCACCCGCGAGGGCCGTCGCGCCATCCTGCAGAAGCTGATCGAATCCGAAGGCTTCGAGAAGTTCTGCGACGTCAAGTTCACCGGCACCAAGCGCTTCGGTCTCGACGGCGGCGAGTCGCTGATCCCGGCGCTGGAGCAGATCATCAAGCGCGGCGGCAATCTCGGCGTGAAGGAGATCGTGCTCGGCATGCCGCATCGCGGCCGCCTGAACGTGCTGACCCAGGTCATGGGCAAGGCGCACCGGGCGTTGTTCCACGAGTTCAAGGGTGGCTCGGCCAATCCCGACGCGGTCGAAGGCTCCGGCGACGTCAAGTACCACCTCGGCGCCTCCTCGGACCGCGAGTTCGACGGCAACCGGATCCATCTGTCGCTGACTGCCAACCCGTCGCATCTCGAGATCGTCGACCCCGTGGTGCTCGGCAAGGTCCGCGCCAAGCAGGATCAGCACGGCGATCCGCCGGACATGCGCATCTCGGTGCTGCCGCTGCTGATGCATGGCGACGCGGCGTTCGCCGGCCAGGGCGTGGTGGCGGAGTGCTTCGCGCTGTCGGATCTGAAGGGCTACCGGACCGGTGGCTCGATTCATTTCATCGTCAACAACCAGATCGGCTTCACGACCTATCCGCGCTATTCGCGCTCGTCGCCCTATCCGTCCGACGTCGCCAAGATGATCGACGCGCCGATCTTCCATGTGAACGGCGACGATCCGGAGGCGGTGGTGTTCGCGGCCAAGGTCGCCACCGAGTTCCGGCAGAAGTTCCACAAGCCGGTCGTCATCGACATGTTCTGCTACCGCAGGCATGGCCACAACGAGGGTGACGAGCCGGCTTTCACCCAGCCGGTGATGTACAAGAAGATCGCCGGTCATCCGTCGACCCTGGAGATCTACTCCAAGCGCCTGGTCGCCGAAGGCGTCATGACCGAGGGCGAGGTCGATAAGGCCAAGGCCGACTGGCGCGCCCGTCTCGACGCCGAGTTCGAGGCCGGCACCTCCTATCGTCCCAACAAGGCCGACTGGCTCGACGGCAAGTGGGCAGGGTTCAAGTCTGCCGACCAGGAAGAAGAAGCGCGCCGCGGCGTGACCGGCGTCGAGCTCGACCGTCTCAAGGAGATCGGCCGCAAGATCACCAAGGTGCCGGACGGCTTCCGCCTGCACCGCACGATCCAGCGCTTCCTCGAGAACCGCGCCAAGGCGATCGACAGCGGCATCGGGATCGACTGGGCGACCGGCGAGGCGCTGGCGTTCTGCTCGCTGCTCCTGGAAGGCCACAAGGTTCGTCTGTCCGGCCAGGACAGCGAACGCGGCACCTTCTCGCAACGTCATTCGGTCTTGATCGACCAGGAGGACGAGAGCCGCTACACGCCGTTCAACCATCTGGCGCCGGAGCAGGGCCATTTCGAGGTCATCAACTCGCTGCTCTCGGAAGAAGCCGTGCTCGGCTTCGAATACGGCTACTCGCTCGCCGAGCCCACTGCGCTGACGCTGTGGGAGGCGCAGTTCGGCGATTTCGCCAACGGCGCCCAGGTGCTGTTCGACCAGTTCATCTCGTCGGGTGAGCGCAAATGGCTGCGCATGTCCGGCCTCGTCTGCCTGCTGCCGCATGGCTATGAGGGCCAGGGCCCCGAACATTCGTCCGCCCGCCTTGAGCGCTATCTGCAGATGTGCGCTGAGGACAACATGCAGGTGGTCTATCCGACCACGCCGGCGAACTACTTCCATGTCATGCGTCGGCAGCTGCATCGCGAGATCCGCAAGCCGCTGATCGTGATGACGCCGAAGTCGCTGCTGCGCCACAAGCGCGCGGTGTCGCGGCTCGAGGAGCTGGCCAAGGGAACGACCTTCCACCGCATCCTGTACGATGACGCCCAGATGCAGGCGGACGACAAGACCAAGCTGGTGCCGGACGATCAGATCCGCCGCATCGTGCTGTGCTCGGGCAAGGTCTATTACGACCTGTACGACGAGCGCGAGAAGCGCGGGCTCAACGACGTCTATCTGATGCGCGTCGAGCAGCTTTACCCGGTGCCGCTCAAGGCGCTGGTCGCCGAGCTCAGCCGCTTCAAGAACGCCGAAGTGGTGTGGTGTCAGGAAGAGCCGCGCAACATGGGCGCCTGGCATTTCATCGAGCCGTATATCGAGTGGGTGCTGAACCAGACCGGCGGCAAGAGCAAGCGTCCGCGCTATGCCGGCCGCGCCGCGTCGGCGGCCACCGCCACGGGCCTGATGTCGAAGCATCTTGCGCAACTGAAGGCGCTGCTCGACGAAGCCCTGAACTGAACCTGCCTATAGAGGCGCCCCGCAAGCCATGCGGGGCGCAAGTACATCGCGTTGATCGTCCGTCCCGCATCGCTTGCTCGCCGCAAGGCGATGGTGGACGGACTTTATGGCCGCACGGGTTATTGAGGATAAAAGACCATGACTGAAATTCGCGTTCCGACGCTGGGTGAATCCGTCACCGAAGCCACCATCGGCCGCTGGTTCAAGAAGGCTGGCGACGCGGTTGCCGTCGACGAGCCCCTCGTCGAGCTCGAGACCGACAAGGTCACGATCGAGGTGCCCGCGCCGTCGGCCGGCACCTTGGGCGAGATCATCGCCAAGGATGGTGAGACGGTCGCCGTCGGCGCGCTGCTCGGCCAGATCACCGATGGCGCCGCGGCTGCCAAGCCGGCCGCTGCTGCTCCGGCTCCGGCAAAGCCCGCTGCCTCCGCGCCGCCGGCTGCGGCACCTGCGCCGGCCAAGGCGCTGCCAGCCGATACGCCGCAGGCCCCGTCGGTGCGCAAGCTCTCGGCCGAGAGCGGCGTCGATGCCACCACCGTGCCCGGCTCGGGCAAGGACGGCCGCGTCACCAAGGGCGACATGCTGGCCGCGATCGAGCGCGCCGCCTCGGCGCCGACTCCGGTCAATCAGCCGGCCGCCGCCGTGCAGGTGCGTGCGCCGTCGCCCGCTGACGATGCGGCGCGCGAGGAGCGCGTGAAGATGACCCGGCTGCGCCAGACCATCGCGCGCCGCCTCAAGGACGTCCAGAACACCGCGGCCATGCTCACGACCTTCAACGAGGTCGACATGACCAACGTGATGGCGCTGCGCAGCCAGTACAAGGACGTGTTCGAGAAGAAGCACGGCTCGAAGCTCGGCTTCATGGGCTTCTTCACCAAGGCGGTGGTGCAGGCGCTGAAGGACATTCCGGCGGTCAACGCCGAGATCGACGGCTCGGACCTGATCTACAAGAACTACTATCACATCGGCGTCGCCGTCGGCACCGACAAGGGCCTGGTCGTGCCGGTCGTGCGCGACTGTGACCACAAGTCGATCGCCGACATCGAGAAGGGCATCGCCGATTTCGGCCGCCGCGCCCGTGACGGCCAGCTCAAGATCGACGAGATGCAGGGCGGCACCTTCACGATCACCAATGGCGGCATCTACGGCTCGCTGATGTCGACCCCGATCCTGAACGCGCCGCAGTCCGGCATCCTCGGCATGCACAAGATCCAGGAGCGCCCCGTCGTGGTTGCCGGCAAGATCGAGGTCCGCCCGATGATGTATCTCGCGCTGTCCTACGATCACCGCGTCATCGACGGCAAGGAGGCGGTGACCTTCCTGGTGCGCGTCAAGGAGAGCCTGGAAGATCCGGCGCGGCTTGTGCTGGATCTCTGAGCGGAGGCGACGATGGAGGAGCCGTCACTGGTGCTGTCGTTGATGCCGTTTCTCCTTACGACGGTGATCTTCTTTGTTTTCACCATTCCGATCGCTCGGAGAAAGGGCAGGGGTCTCGGCTTCGCCGCTTTGAGCCTCATACCCTTCGTGACGCCCTTCATCCTGCTTTATCTAGTGAGTCTGACCGACAAGGCTGTTCTCGATCGCCTTGCAGAACTTGAAGCCAAGTCACAGTAGGAATCGGCCAAGTGGCCCGCGCAAGCAGTCCACTTGGCGCACTCAGCGGGGCTCCTCATGACCGACAGGGTTGCAGTAATCACCGGCGGTAGCCGCGGCATCGGCCGCGCCACCGCCATTGCGGCCGCATCGCGCGGCTTCAAGATCGTGGTCGGCTACGCCTCCAACGAGGCGGCGGCGCAGAGCACGGTGGCCGCGATCGAGGCCAAGAACGGCAAGGCCATCGCGGTCAAATGCGACGTCGGCCGCGAGCACGACATCCTCGCTCTGTTCAAGGCGGCCGACAAGTTCGGCACCCTCGGCGCTCTCATCAACAACGCTGGCATCGTCGGCCCCACCACGCGCGTCGACGAGATGAGCGCGGAGCGCATCGAGCGATTGATGGCGGTCAACGTCACCGGCAGCATCCTGTGCGCACGTGAGGCCGTGAAGCGGATGTCGACGCGGCATGGTGGTCAGGGCGGCGTCATCATCAATTTGTCGTCGGTCGCGGCCAGGCTCGGCTCGCCCAACACCTATGTCGACTACGCCGCCTCGAAAGGGGCGATCGATTCCTTCACCGTCGGCCTCGGTCACGAGGTCGCGAACGAAGGCATCCGCGTCGCCGCGATCCGCCCGGGCCTGATCGACACCGAGATCCATGCCGCCGGCGGCGAGCCCGATCGCGCTCACCGCCTTGCCCCCATGGTGCCGATGAAGCGCGTCGGCACCGCGGAGGAAGTCGCCAATGCCATCGTCTGGCTGCTGTCGGACGAGGCCTCCTATGTCACTTCGGCCATTCTCGACGTGTCGGGCGGACGCTGACGACCGTCGTCATCTTTGACTGCAAGCTTACGGAACATTCGATCATGGCATCTTACGATCTCGTCGTCATCGGCACCGGACCCGGTGGGTATGTCTGCGCCATCCGCGCGGCGCAGCTCGGCATGAAGGTGGCTGTAGTCGAGAAGAACGCGACCCTCGGCGGTACCTGCCTCAACGTCGGCTGCATGCCCTCGAAGGCGCTGCTGCATGCCTCCGAGCTGTTCGAGGAGGCCGGGCACTCCTTCGCCAAGATGGGCGTCAAGGTGTCGCAGCCCGAGCTCGATCTGCCGGCGATGATGAACTTCAAGCAGCAGGGCATCGACGGCAACGTCAAGGGCGTCGAGTTCCTGATGAAGAAGAACAAGATCGACGTGCTCGTGGGCAAGGGCAAGATCCTCGGCACCGGCAAGCTGCAGGTGACCGGCAATGACGGCGCGGTGCAGACCGTCGAGACCAAGAACATCGTGATCGCGACCGGCTCGGACATTGCGCGCCTGAAGGGCATCGAGATCGACGAAAAGCGCATCGTCTCGTCGACCGGCGCGCTGTCGCTGGAGAAAGTGCCTTCGAGGCTGCTGGTGGTCGGCGCCGGCGTGATCGGGCTCGAGCTCGGCTCGGTGTGGCGCCGCCTCGGCGCCAAGGTCACCGTGGTCGAATTCCTCGACCGCATCCTGCCCGGCATGGATGGCGAGATCGCAAAACAGTTTCAGCGCATTCTCGAGAAGCAGGGCTTTGCGTTCAAGCTCGGCGCCAAGGTCACCGGCGTCGATACGTCCGGGGCTACGCTCTCGGCGACCATCGAGCCCGCCGCGGGCGGAGCGGCTGAAAAGATCGAAGCCGATGTCGTGCTGGTTGCGATCGGCCGCGTGCCCTACACCGACGGTCTTGGCCTGCAGGAGGCCGGCGTGGTGCTCGACAATCGCGGCCGCGTCCAGATCGATCACCATTTCGCGACCAGCGTGCCGGGCGTCTATGCCATCGGCGACGTCGTCGCCGGGCCCATGCTCGCGCACAAGGCCGAGGACGAGGGTGTTGCGGCCGCCGAGATCATCGCCGGACAGGCCGGCCATGTGAACTACGACGTCATTCCCGGCGTGGTCTACACGACGCCGGAAGTCGCGTCCGTCGGCAAGACCGAGGACGAGCTGAAGCAGGCGGGCGTCGCCTATACCGTCGGCAAGTTTCCGTTTACCGCGAACGGTCGCTCCAAGGTCAATCAGACCACTGACGGCTTCGTGAAGATCCTTGCGGATGCGAAGACGGATCGCGTGCTCGGCGCCCATATCATCGGCCGCGAGGCCGGGGAAATCATTCACGAGGCCGCCGTATTGATGGAGTTCGGTGGCTCTGCTGAGGATCTCGCGCGCACCTGCCACGCGCATCCGACGCGGTCGGAGGCCGTGAAGGAAGCCGCGCTTGCGGTGGGCAAGCGGGCCATCCATATGTGATGGACGCCCGGAGACGCCTTCGGTGGGTGCGACAAAACGCCCGCTGGTGACGCTGAACCGAACGGCAAGGCGCGAGGTCGTATCGTCATAGCGGCCTCAACCCGCGGGGCCTGGCGGAGATGGAGTCCGATGCTGCGCCGCCTGCTTCAGCCGTTCTGGGTTCTGCTTGCGATCATCTTCCTGATCGAGGCCTGGCTGTGGGACCATCTCGAGCCGATCGTGGCGCGCATTGTCGCCGCGATACCGCTGCGTAGCTTCAAGCACTGGCTGGCCGGGCGCATTGAGACGCTGTCGCCGGCGCTGACCCTGATCGTCTTCGTCGTGCCGGTCGTGCTGCTGTTTCCGCTCAAGCTGATCGGCATGTGGCTGCTGATGCACCAGCAGTGGAAGTTTGCGCTGGCCACGATCGTGTTCGGCAAGATCGTCGGCGTCGGCGTCACCGCCTTCATCTTCGATGTGACGCGCAGCAAGCTGCTGCAGATGTCCTGGTTCGCGTGGCTCTACGAGGCCGTGCTCGCGCTGCGCAGGAAAGCCGCGGCGCTGGTCGATCCGATCAAGCAGCGCATCCGCGAGATCATCCGCGGCAATGCCGATGGCTGGTCATCGCGCGTGCTGCGCGTGATCATGCGCTTCCGCAGGAGCGTGCAGCAGGCGCGGTAGCGGTGGTCGCCACGTCGCAAAGCCAGTTGCTGTCGCTGACCTCAGTGCAGATGCAAGAGATGCGGCTGGAACAGGCCGAGCAACGTCATGGCAATACCGATCAGCGCGAGCCCTCCGGACGCCCAGGCCAGCACGAGCATGCCCGTGATGATCGTCGCTGACGCCAGCACGATGCCGATCTGGAAGGCGGCCGACGCGAGCTCATAGTGGTGGTACTTTGCGGTGGCGAGGTCGCGCTCGTGCTCGGCATGCTTGGCGCGTTCGGCCAGCTGCTCGCTGCCTTCGCCGGTCTCCGGCTCCGAGCGATAGCGCGCGGCATTCTTCTGCCAATCGTCGATCTGCTTCTGCAACGCCGCCTTGGCCGCCTCGTCAGGCAGCGCCGGCAAGCTCAGCTTGCCCTGCTCGGCGGCGGTCTGCACCACGGTGCGGCGAACGGTCTTGGCCTGGAAGAAGGCCCAGAGGTTCGAGGCCTCGACGTTCTTGCTGATCGATTCGGTCTGCGCGCCCTTGCCGAGCGTCTCCGAGAGCGCCAGGAACAGGGCTATGACGGCGATCAGCAGCGCGATCCTCTTGTTTTCGCCGGACGCATGCTCGGCATGCTCCGCATGCTCCATGCTCTCATGTGCGCTCATCTGTTCCCCTCCGGATCAAGCAGCCAAGACGATTGCCGGAACCGGGGGGACAGCGCAAGCGAAACGATATGAACGAAAGATGTCACCGCCGCGGATGCGCTGACGCGTACACCTGCAGCAGGCGCTCCGAATCAATGCCGGTATAGACCTGGGTCGTCGACAGCGAGGCGTGGCCGAGCAGCTCCTGGATCGCACGCAGGTCGCCGCCGCGCGACAGCAGATGCGTCGCGAAGGAATGGCGCAGCGCGTGCGGCGTGGCGCTGTCGGGCAGGCCGAGCGCGCCGCGCAGCCGCTCCATCGTCAGCTGGATGATGCGCGGGCTCAACGGGCCGCCCTTGGCGCCGAGGAACATCGGCCCGTCCGCAGACAGCGGATAAGGACAAAGCTTGGCGTACTCGTCGATCAGCTGCAGCACATTCTGCAGCACCGGCACCATGCGGGTCTTGTTGCCCTTGCCGGTCACGACCAGCACGTCGCCTTCGCCCGGCCGTGGCACCTCGCGGCGCTTGAGGCCGAGCGCTTCGGAGATGCGCAGGCCGGAGCCGTAGAGCAGGGCCATCACAGCGGCGTCGCGCGCCAGCACCCAGGTCTCCCGGGTCTCGCCGGCGCGCTCGTCGGCATCGGCGAGCCGCTTGGCGGCATCCATCGGCAGCGGCTTGGGCAGGCTCTTGGCGATCTTTGGCGCGCGGATTCCGGAGAGTGCGCCGACCTTGCCCTTGCCCTCGCGCTCGAGGAAGCGGCCGAACGAGCGCAGGCCCGCCAAGGTTCGCATCAAGGACCGACCCGCGATGTCGTCTGCGCGTCGCATCGCCATGAAGGCGCGGATATCGGCCGCCTCCAGCGCAGCGAAGCGCGCCAGCGTCACCGGCTCGCCCCAATGGGTGCAGAGGAATTGCAGGCACTGCCGCAGGTCACGGGCATAGGCCTCGACCGTCTTCGGCGACAGCCGGCGCTCGCTGCGCAGATGCGCCAGCCACTGCATCATGACCCGTACCACGCCCTCGTCGGCGCCGATGAGGTCGGTGATGTCGGGCGTCTCCGCCGCTGATGTCGTGGTCGCAGCCATCGCGAACAGCTCGATCTCATCTCGTCGAGTCATGTATATCCCACTATCGTCCTTTACCGTTCGCTAACTTTGCCGGGCGGCTTTCGCTTCAGCCAGAGCAAGGCTATCTCCGGCCTCATGGACCGCCCGACCGATCTCTTTCCAGGTGCAGCCAGCGCGACCGGCGTGGTCGACGTGCTGGTTCCGGTCGCGCTGGACCACACCTATTCCTACCGTGTGCCGCGCGGCATGGATCTGAGGGCTGGCGATGTCGTCGGCGTGCCGCTGGGCCCGCGCGAGGTGCTGGCGGTGGTGTGGGCCGAGAATGCCAATCCCGATCCGCGCCTGCACAACCGGCTCAAGGACGTCAGCGAGAAGCTCGATGTGCCGCCGCTCAAGCCGGAGCTGCGGTCCCTGATCGACTGGGTCGCCAATTATACGCTGTCGCCCCGCGGCATGGTGCTGCGGATGTCCCTGCGCATGGGCGAGCATCTCGGCCCGGAGCGCGTTCGCCTCGGCGTCCGGCTGGTCGGCGAGCCGCCGAAGCGGCTGACGCCGTCACGCCGCCGCGTCATCGACGCCGTTTCCGACGGCCTGCTGCACGGCAAGTCGGATCTGGCGCGCGAGGTCGGCGTGTCCGGGGGCGTGATCGACGGCCTGGTCGACGAGGGCACCTTGACGGTGGAGGCGATGCCGCGGACGCTGGCGCCGCCGGCGCCCGATCCCGACTTCGCCCGGCCGGAGTTCTTCGACGCGCAGCAGGCCGGCGTCGAGGCGATGCGGGCGCTGGCCGCGAGCGGCACGTTCCAGGTTGCGCTGCTCGACGGCGTCACTGGGTCAGGCAAGACGGAAGTCTATTTCGAGGCGGTGGCCGAAACGGTCCGCCGCGGCCGGCAGTCGCTGATCCTGATGCCGGAGATCGCGCTGACCGGCCAATTCCTGGAGCGCTTCTCGCGCCGCTTCGGCGTCCGCCCGCTGGAATGGCATTCCGAGCTGACCCCGCGCAACCGTCAGCGCAACTGGGCTTCGATCGCCGCCGGCGAGGCGCCGGTGGTCGTCGGCGCCCGCTCGGCGCTGTTCCTGCCCTATGCCGATCTCGGCCTGATCATCGTCGACGAGGAGCACGACCAGGCCTACAAGCAGGACGAGGGCGCCCATTACCACGCCCGCGACATGGCCGTGGTGCGCGGCCACATCGCCAAGATCCCGGTGGTGCTGGCGTCAGCGACGCCCTCGGTGGAGACCGAGGTCAATGCCCGCAAGGGCCGCTACCAGCGCGTGGCGCTGCCGTCGCGCTTCGGCGGCCAGCACATGCCGCATATCGAGGCCATCGATCTCCGGCGCGAGCCGCCGCCGCGCGGCCGCTACATCTCGCCGCGGCTGGCCGGCGAGATCCGCACCGCGATCGAGCGCGGCGAGCAGGCGCTGCTGTTCCTGAACCGCCGCGGCTATGCGCCGCTCACCCTGTGCCGCGCCTGCGGTCACCGCTTCGCCTGCACCATCTGCGACGCCTGGCTGGTCGATCACCGCTTTCGCCAGCGGCTGGTCTGCCACCATTGCGGCTTCTCGATGCCGCGTCCGCCGAGCTGTCCGCACTGCGCGGCCGAGGAATCGCTGGTCGCGGTGGGACCCGGCGTGGAGAGGTTGCAGGAGGAGGCGGCGGCGCTGTTTCCGGAGGCGCGCAGCATGGTGCTGTCGAGCGATCTGATCACCTCGATCGAGACCATGCGCGCCGAGCTGACGGAGATCGCGGAAGGCCGCGTCGATCTCATCATCGGCACCCAGCTCGTCGCCAAGGGGCATAACTTTCCGCGGCTCAATCTCGTCGGTGTGGTCGATGCCGATCTCGGCCTCGGCAATGGCGATCCGCGCGCCGCCGAGCGCACCTGGCAGCTCCTGAACCAGGTGATCGGCCGCGCCGGCCGTGAGCAGGGGCGAGGCCGAGGCTACCTGCAGACCCACCAGCCCGAGCATCCCGTCATGAAGGCGCTGGTCGCCTGCGACCGCGAGGCCTTCTACACCAGCGAGATCGACGTCCGCGAGCGCACCGGCTATCCGCCCTTCGGGCGGCTCGCGAGCCTGATCATCTCGGCCGGAGACCGGCCCACCGCAGAGGGCTTCGCCCGCCGGCTGGTCGCGTCGGCGCCGCGCGAGGAGGGTGTGCTGCTGCTTGGCCCAGCCGAGGCGCCGCTTGCGGTGATCAAGGGCCGCTACCGCTTTCGGCTGCTGCTCAAGTCGGCCCGCAATTTCGACCTGTCGGATTATCTGCGCCACTGGCTGGCGCATGCCGAGAAGCCCAAGGGCAATCTCAAGCTCGAGGTCGACGTCGACCCGCAGAGCTTCCTGTAGCGCTCTCTCCACCGTCATTGCGAGCGCAGCGAAGCAATCCAGGGCCGGGTTGGGACTCTGGATTGCTTCGTCGCTTCGCTCCTCGCAATGACGCGCGGAAAGATCGGGTATCTTACGACACGACCTCAGCGGTGACGCGGCCGACGCCGGCGCGGGTCAGGCCGATGGCGCGGGCGGCGCCGGTCGAGAGGTCGAGCACACGGCCACGGATGAACGGGCCGCGGTCGTTGACGGTGACGATGACGCTGTTGCCGCCATGGGTCACGCGCAGCTTGGTGCCGAACGGCAGCGAGCGGTGCGCGCAGGTCATGGCGTTGGCGTTCATGCGCTGGCCGGAGGCAGTGCGGCTGCCGGACTCGTTGCCGTAGTACGACGCCATGCCGGAGAAGCTGCGGCCGGTGCCGGACGACGGCGTGACCGCTGCGTTGGAGTTCATCCACGAGGAGCCGTTGGACGACCATCCGTTCGAGAACGAGTCGGCCGCGGGCTGAGCAGCATGGCGCGACATGTGGTGATGGTGGTGGCGAGCGTGGTGCTGGTGGTGCCTGGACCGGGCCGAGGCTTCGGTGGCGCTGCCGCCGACGATCAGCGTCACGGCAACAGCGAGCGCGGTGCGCGAGCCGGCGATTTTGCCAGCCGAGATGTTCTTCAGTTTCAGCATCTATGTCCCTCGAACAGTATTGCCGCGTTCTGCGGCCAGTGAACCCCCGTCAGGTGTTGAGGCGGGCGCCGTTTGGTGGGGCAATGAGGCGTGAATGGGGCAGTAGAAATTGTTTCGCTCTGATCGAAACATCTTGCATCGCGGTCTACTCATCACGGAAAATTCCGTAATCCGTTGCTTTAACGCTTCTTTAACGATCAAATACTTCAAAATACTGTTGATTTAAGTTCTCGCTTAGGACGCCAAGATGTCAGCAAGTAATGTCGATGCGGGCCGGCCGGCGGCCGCCGGGCACCGCCAACGGGAGTCAAGGCCAAACCAGCATGGCGGCCATGCAGCAACAGCTGGAACCTTGTCCGAAGTGATTGGTATTGGGGTCGGGTCGCGTGTTGGGCGCGATCAGCGTGTCCGTTGGACGGGCGCTTACGCTCCGACCGCGGCGCGGCAACAAGGTGCCGAATAGCGGGCCGCCGCTTGTTGCGGCTGCGCGTACGCTATGTTAGCAAAGCGCCGCTTTTCGTGATCAAGCTGCTCCCGCGGCGATCGAAAATCAAAGTCCTGCTTGAATTCCAAGGGCTTAACCGGTTTGCGCCGCAGCGGCGCGCCGGTGTCCCCCTTGTGGGTTGGGCACATATAAAAAGAGCACGTCTGTGGCTGCTGAAGATCCCTCCGTATCCGGTGTGTCCGGTCGTTACGCGACGGCCCTGTTTGAACTGGCCCGTGACGAAAAGTCCGTCGATGCGGTCAAGGCCGATCTCGACAGGTTCAATGCCCTCCTCGATGAGAGCGCCGATCTCAAGCGCCTTGTCCGCAGTCCGGTGTTCGGTGCGGATGTGCAGCTCAAGGCGCTCAATGCGGTGCTGGACAAGGCCGGCATCGCCGGCGTCGCCGCCAACGTGCTGCGCGTGCTGACCGCCAACCGCCGCCTGTTCGCGGTGACCGACGTGATCCGCGCCTTCAATGCGCTGGTCGCCAAATACAAGGGAGAGGCCACGGCCGACGTCACCGTCGCCGAGCCGCTCTCCGACAAGAATCTCGACGCCTTGAAGGCCTCACTGAAGACGGTGACCGGCAAGGACGTCGCGCTCAACGTGAAAGTCGATCCAGCGATTATCGGCGGGCTCGTCGTCAAGCTCGGCAGCCGCATGATCGATAGTTCGCTTCGCACCAAACTCAACTCGATCAAGCACGCGATGAAAGAGGCAGGCTGATGGACATCCGCGCCGCGGAAATTTCCGCGATCCTCAAGGACCAGATCAAGAATTTCGGGCAGGAAGCCGAAGTTACCGAAGTCGGACAGGTGCTGTCCGTCGGTGACGGTATCGCCCGCGTCTACGGTCTCGACAACGTCCAGGCCGGTGAGATGGTCGAGTTCGAGAACGGCACCCGCGGCATGGCGCTGAACCTCGAGACCGACAATGTCGGCGTCGTCATCTTCGGCGCCGACCGCGAGATCAAGGAAGGCCAGACCGTCAAGCGCACCCGCGCCATCGTCGACGCTCCGGTCGGCAAGGGTCTGCTCGGCCGCGTCGTCGACGCGCTCGGCAATCCGATCGACGGCAAGGGCCCGATCCAGGCGACCGAGCGCAAGCGCGTCGACGTCAAGGCCCCCGGCATCATTCCGCGCAAGTCGGTGAACGAGCCGATGTCGACCGGCCTCAAGGCGATCGATGCCCTGATCCCGGTCGGCCGTGGCCAGCGCGAGCTGATCATTGGTGACCGTCAGACCGGCAAGACCGCGATCGCGCTCGACACCATCCTGAACCAGAAGCCGCTCAACGTTGCCGGCGCCCCCGAGAGCCAGAAGCTGTATTGCGTCTACGTCGCGATCGGCCAGAAGCGCTCCACCGTTGCTCAGTTCGTCAAGGTGCTCGAAGAGCAGGGCGCGCTGGAATACTCGATCGTCATCGCCGCCACCGCGTCCGATCCGGCTCCGATGCAGTATCTCGCGCCGTTCACCGGCTGCACCATGGGCGAGTACTTCCGCGACAACGGCATGCACGCCGTCATCATCTATGACGATCTGTCGAAGCAGGCCGTCGCCTATCGCCAGATGTCGCTGCTGCTGCGCCGTCCGCCGGGCCGCGAGGCCTATCCGGGCGACGTGTTCTATCTGCATTCGCGCCTGCTCGAGCGGGCCGCCAAGCTCAGCAAGGACCATGGTCTGGGGTCGCTCACCGCGCTGCCCGTCATCGAGACCCAGGCCAACGACGTGTCGGCCTACATTCCGACCAACGTCATTTCGATCACTGACGGCCAGATCTTCCTGGAGACCGATCTGTTCTTCCAGGGCATCCGTCCTGCCGTGAACGTCGGTCTGTCGGTGTCGCGCGTCGGCTCCTCGGCCCAGACCAAGGCGATGAAGAAGGTCGCCGGCAAGATCAAGGGCGAGCTGGCGCAGTACCGCGAAATGGCGGCGTTCGCGCAGTTCGGCTCCGACTTGGACGCCTCGACCCAGCGCCTGCTCAACCGCGGCGCGCGCCTGACCGAGCTCCTGAAGCAGCCGCAGTTCTCGCCGCTGAAGATGGAAGAGCAGGTCTGCGTGATCTGGGCCGGCACCAACGGCTATCTCGATCCGCTCCCGCTCAACAAGGTGCGCGCGTTCGAGGACGGCCTGCTGTCGCTGCTGCGCGGCAAGAATGCCGACCTGCTGAACGCGATCCGTGACAGCAAGGATCTGTCCGACGACAGCGCCGCCAAGCTGAAGGCGGTGGTCGAAGGCTTCGCCAAGACCTTCGCCTGACGGCAAAGGATGGCCGGACTTCGCCCGGCCATCAACGTCGTCGACGTGGGACAACAAGACATCTCATGTCCGGCACCAGGCCGGGCATGACCAATCTCGAGGGTTGAACGGCAAGGTCCCAAGGGGATCCGGCCGCCGGGGTGAGATCGACGAACAATGGCGTCACTGAAAGACATGCGGGTCCGCATCGCCTCGACCAAGGCGACGCAGAAGATCACCAAGGCCATGCAGATGGTCGCGGCCTCCAAGCTGCGCCGTGCGCAGCTCGCGGCCGAGGCGGCGCGTCCCTATGCCGAGAAGATGGACGCTGTGATCTCCAACATCGCGAGCGCCACCATCGCCTCCGCCGGCGGGCCGAAGCTGCTCGCGGGTACCGGTCGCGACCAGGTGCACCTGCTGCTGGTCTGCACCGGCGAGCGCGGCCTGTCCGGCGCGTTCAACTCCTCGATCGTCCGCCTGGCGCGCGAGCGTGCGCTCGCCCTGATGAACCAGGGCAAGGAGGTGAAGTTCTTCTGCGTCGGCCGCAAAGGTTATGAGCAGCTTCGCCGCCAGTTCGACAAGCAGATCGTCGAGCACATGGACCTGCGCTCGGTGCGCCAGATCGGCTTCGCCAATGCCGACGAGATCGCCAAGAAGGTCATCGCCCGTTTCGATGCCGGCGAGTTCGACGTCTGCACGCTGTTCTATTCGCGCTTCCGCTCGGTGATCGCGCAGATCCCGACCGCCCAGCAGATCATTCCGCTGGTGGTCGAGGCGCGGCCCGCCAACGCGGCGCCGCTGGCGCCTTACGAGTATGAGCCGGAGGAGGACGAGATCCTGGCCGGACTGCTGCCGCGCAATCTCGCGGTGCAGATCTTCCGCGCGCTGCTCGAAAACAACGCCTCGTTCTACGGGGCGCAGATGTCGGCCATGGACAACGCCACCCGCAACGCCGGCGAGATGATCCGCAAGCAGACGCTGATCTACAACCGCACGCGTCAGGCGATGATCACCAAGGAACTGATCGAAATCATTTCGGGCGCCGAGGCGGTCTAACCGGATCGCGTCGCGCCCCGTTGAAGCGCAACCCAAGGACATATCCCGGTCGAGCCGACCGTGGTTTCGTATACGGATCGTAAGGAGAGAAATCCAATGGCTACCGCAGCCAACCAGATCGGTCGCATCACCCAGGTCATCGGCGCCGTCGTCGACGTGCAGTTCGAAGGTCACCTGCCGGCCATTCTCAACTCGCTCGAAACCAAGAACGGCGGCAACCGCCTCGTGCTTGAGGTCGCCCAGCATCTCGGCGAGTCCACCGTGCGCACCATCGCGATGGACACCACCGAGGGCCTGGTTCGCGGCCAGGAAGTCAGCGACACCGGGTCGCCGATCCGGGTGCCGGTCGGCGTCGGCACGCTCGGCCGCATCATGAACGTGATCGGCGAGCCGATCGACGAGGCCGGCCCGGTCGAGGCCGAGGGCCTGCGCCCGATCCACGCGGACGCGCCGAGCTACACCGACCAGTCGACCGAAGCGGAAATCCTCGTCACCGGCATCAAGGTCGTCGACCTCCTGGCGCCCTACGCCAAGGGCGGCAAGATCGGCCTGTTCGGCGGCGCCGGCGTCGGAAAGACCGTGCTGATCCAGGAGCTGATCAACAACGTCGCCAAGGCGCACGGTGGTTATTCGGTGTTCGCCGGCGTCGGCGAGCGTACCCGTGAAGGCAACGACCTCTATCACGAGTTCATCGAATCCAAGGTCAACGCCGATCCGCACAATCCCGATCCGAGCGTCAAGTCGAAGTGCGCGCTGGTGTTCGGCCAGATGAACGAGCCGCCGGGCGCCCGCGCCCGCGTCGGCCTGACCGGCCTGACCGTCGCCGAGCACTTCCGTGACCAGGGCCAGGACGTGCTGTTCTTCGTCGACAACATCTTCCGCTTCACCCAGGCCGGCTCGGAAGTGTCGGCGCTGCTCGGCCGCATCCCCTCGGCGGTGGGTTATCAGCCGACGCTCGCCACCGACATGGGCGCGCTGCAGGAGCGCATCACCACCACCAACAAGGGCTCGATCACCTCGGTGCAGGCGATCTACGTGCCGGCCGACGACTTGACCGACCCGGCGCCGGCGACCTCGTTCGCCCACTTGGACGCCACCACCGTGCTCAACCGCGCGATCTCGGAAAAGGGCATCTACCCGGCCGTGGACCCGCTCGACTCGACCTCGCGCATGCTCTCCCCGCTGGTCGTCGGCGAGGAGCACTATCAGACCGCGCGTCAGGTCCAGCAGATCCTGCAGCGCTACAAGTCGCTGCAGGACATCATCGCCATCCTGGGCATGGACGAACTGTCGGAAGAGGACAAGCTGACCGTGGCCCGCGCCCGCAAGATCGAGCGCTTCCTGTCGCAGCCGTTCCACGTCGCCGAAATCTTCACGGGATCGCCGGGCAAGTTCGTCGACCTCGCCGACACCATCAAGGGCTTCAAGGGCCTGTGTGAAGGCAAGTACGACCACCTGCCGGAGGCCGCCTTCTACATGGTCGGCAACATCGACGAGGCGGTCGAGAAGGGCAAGAAGCTGGCCGCCGAGGCGGCCTAAGGGCGAATAGCGAATAGGGAGTAGCGAATAGACGAACTGTTCGCTGCTTCCTCCTTCACTACTCGCCATTCGCTATTCGCTATTCGCAGGTTTCCCAATGGCTACTTTCCATTTCGATCTCGTCTCGCCGGAAAAGATCGCCTTCTCGGGCGAGGTCGACCAGGTCGACGTTCCCGGCCAGGAGGGTGATTTCGGCGTGCTCGCCGGCCATGCGCCATTCGTGGCGACGCTGCGGCCGGGTATCCTGACGGTGACCGCTGGCGGCTCGCAGCAGAAGATCATCGTGCTCGGCGGCCTCGCCGAGATCTCGGACAAGGGTCTGACGGTTCTGGCCGACGTCGCGACGTCGCTGAAGGAGCTCGACCAGACCGCTTTCGCGGCCGAGATCGCCGGCATGGAATCCAAGCTGAACGAGAAGCAGGGCAACGAGCTCGATCGTGCGATCGAGCGGCTCGATCACTTCAAGACGATCCAGCAGCAGCTCAACACGACCGCGCTGCATTGATCCAACAGCACGACGTATGAATGAACGTTCATGGCCGGGCTCTGCCCGGCCATTTTCGTTTTCCGGCTCGAACGTCCGGGGCCGGCGGATGACTACTAGCAAGGGATGCCGGTTGCGTGCTCGCCGATCTGACGGCATGCTCCCGGCCGTTCGACTGGGCGTGGTGACATGGCAGGGCAGATCGTGTTGAAGCGCAAGATCGCGGCGATTTTTGCCGCCGATATTGCCGGCTATTCCCGCCTCGTCGCCGAGGATGAAGAGGAGACGCTGCGGCGTCTGGCGGCCTATCGCGAAGTGGTCGACGACTTCATCGCGCGCGCCGGTGGCCGCATCTTCAACACCGCGGGCGATGCCGTCCTCGCGGAGTTTCCCAGCGCGGTCGAAGCGGTGCGCTGCGCGATCGACATTCAGGAGAGCCTGCGCACGCGCAACATGGCCTATCCGCCGAACCGGCAGATGAGCTACCGCATCGGCATCACCATCGGCGACGTCGTCGAGCGCGACGGCGATCTGCTCGGTGACGGCGTCAACATCGCAGCCAGGCTGGAGGGGCTCGCCGATGTCGGCGGCATCTGCATCTCGCGCGCGGTGCACGAGCAGGTCGCCAATAAGCTGTCGGTGCAGTTCGCCGACATGGGTGCGCGGGAGGTCAAGAACATCCCGACCCCGGTGCACGCCTATCGGGTCGCGATGCGCCGCGAGGACGGCACCTACGCGCCGCCGGAAGAAAAGAAAGTCGCCCGCGGCGGCGGGCTCCGCCTGATCTGGCGAATTGCGGCCGCCCTGGTTGCGCTCGGAGCCGTCGGGGTCGGGACTGAGCTCTATCTGGACTACCGCGATCCGCATCCTGTGCAGCGCGATGCCGCCAAGGCGGCGGCGGAGGCGCTGGCCCGGCTGTCGGCCACGCCGGCTTCGCCTTCCTCGGCCCCGTCTTCATCTCCGTCCCCCGCGGCGACGCAGTCATCCGTCGCCGTGCAGCCCGCTGCCTCGCCGCAGCCGTCACCGCAACCTTCGTCCGTTGTCGCCGCCGAGAAGTTCGCACCTGAAGCCGTGCCGTTCGTGAGCGAGCGGACCCGCATTGCGCTGGCGCGCGACTACGTGCTGGCACCGGATCACAAGGCGTTCGCGACAACGATCAACGGCGTCAGCGCCTATGTCACCGGACAGGCGAGCGATGAGGCCGCGAAATCGGCTGCGCTGGAGCAGTGCCAGCAGCGCGCGGAAAACGCGAACGGACCGCGCAAATGCGAGCTCTATGCCGTCGGCGACAGCGTCGTCTACGTGCACAGCAAGCCACCGTTGCCGCCGCAGCCCTGGGTGCGCCACGACCCGATGACCGAGCGCGCCTTCAGCGCTGCAGAGATGCCGCTGGTGCGCGATACAGGCCGAGCCCGGCTCGAGGCGAACTACGGCACGGCGCGACGGACCAAGGCCATCGCGCTCGGGCCCGGCGGGCAGTTCTTCTATAGCGTCGGCGGCGACCTCGTCGACGACGTGGTTCGCCGCAATCTCGAAGCCTGCGGTGCCCAGGCGGGGACCGCCTGCATCATCGTTGCGCTCGACGATGCCTTCGTTGTGCCGGTGCCGACGGTGATGAAAGCCACCGGCTTCTTCCGCGCGGTCAACCATCAGGCGATCGCCCCGGAGACGCGCGAGGAGGTGGCGCGGCGCCTCGAGGCCGCGCCGTCGGGCTGGAATGCAGTCGCGGTCGGAACGGCTGGCCGTCCCGGCTTCGGCCTCAACGGCGATCGCGAGGAGACCGCGATCGGCGGCGCGCTGGCCGATTGCGCCACGCGCGACAGCGATTGCCGGGTGATCGCGATCGGCCCGTTTACGGTCGAGGACAATTAAGCCGGCGAACTCTCTCGACCTCGTCTTTCCGAGGCGCGCGGAGCGCGAGGCCGGAATGACGGTGAGCCTCACTCTTCGTTGATCAGTCGCCAGCTTTGGCGAGATGCGCAAAGGCCTGCGCCACCGCGCGGTAGACCTCTCGGCGGAACGGCACCACCAGATCCGGAATGCGCGCGAGCCGCTCCCAGCGCCAGGCGTCGAACTCGGCCGGCTGGTC
The DNA here is from genome assembly GCF_032489675.1 of Bradyrhizobium sp. SZCCHNR1043. Lineage (NCBI taxonomy): Bacteria > Pseudomonadati > Pseudomonadota > Alphaproteobacteria > Hyphomicrobiales > Nitrobacteraceae > Bradyrhizobium > Bradyrhizobium sp. SZCCHNR1043. The sequence goes on along the minus strand of NZ_JAUEYN010000009.1, from coordinate 141,927 downwards.
GTTGCGCGGCGTCACCGGATCGATGTCGCCCTCGCGTCCGGTGAAACGCATCGCGAACCATTTCTGGCGCTGGCCGCGAAAGCGCGCGAGCCGGTGGTTCGGATCCTCGAATGGGGGAAATTCGTAAGTCAGCCAGTCGGTCTCGCCGAGGATGTCGGCGTCGCGAATGCCGGTCTCCTCCCACAGCTCGCGCCGCGCCGCCGCCTGCAGATCCTCGCCGGGGTCGACGCCGCCTTGCGGCATCTGCCATTCGAGGCCGGGCAGGACGATCTCCGGCCCGTCGTCGCGGAAGCGGCGCCCGAGGAAGACGAGGCCTTCGGCATTGAGCAGGGCGATGCCGACATTCGGCCGGTAGGGTCTGGTTTCGGTCATGCTCATATCCGTGGGGCTTCGTCTCGCATGGCAACGCATCGTGACGGCGTTGTCGCGACGGATCTGCAGAGATTCTTTGCAGTGCGAGCGTATGACACGGTTTCGGCCACGCGTCGCGGTCGGCCCGCGATCGCGAGTCAGCCGCCAGCCAGCGTGGCGAATTCCTTCACCACCCGCTCATAGACCGGCCGCTTGAACGGCACGATCAGCCCCGGCAGGTTCTTCATCGGCTCCCAGCGCCAGCTGACGAATTCCGCCTTGTGGTGGCCGCCGCCGGGCCGCTCGACGTTGATCTCGGCATCGGGCCCGGTGAAACGCAGCGCGAACCATTTCTGGCGCTGGCCGCGATAGCGGCCCTTCCAGGCGCGACCCGCGACCGTGCGCGGGATGTCGTAGGTCAGCCAGTCCCCGACCTCGGCCAGCTTCTCGACGGAGCGCACGCTGGTCTCTTCGTACAGCTCGCGTTTGGCCGCCTCCCAGGCATCCTCGCCGGGATCAACGCCGCCCTGCGGCATCTGCCAGACATGGGTGTCGTCGACATGCTCGATCCCGCCGGCGCGGCGACCGATGAAAACCAGCCCCTCCGAATTGATCAGCATGATGCCGACGCAGGTGCGGTAAGGCAGGTCCTCGTAGCGCGTCATTCCGGTCTCGGCCTTCCTGCGGGACCCTGCGCCTCGCTGCGCAGGCCTCACGCTGTCACGTCGCCAGTCGGGCCGGCGCACGTTCGTTCAGTTCGATTTTGATTTCAGCATCGCGGTTGTCAATGGCACCAGCAGAATGCCCTTGCGGTCGAGCCCCTTGATCCAGGTGCCGATGCGGTCGATCGAGACCGGCAGCGCCGACGCGGTCCCGACGGCGACGCCACGCTCCTTGGCCAGGCTTTCGAGCTTGGCGAGCGCATTGTCGATCTCGACCGGGGTCGGCACCGCGTCGATGGCGACGTCGCCCTTCGCGAACGGCATCGCGCGTCCCGTGGCCAGCGAGGCCGCCACGCTGCGCGGGGCTGCGCCATCGTCGAACAAGGCCAGGCCGCGCTTGGCGGCCTCGTTCACGATCGGCTGCATCGCCGCTTCCGTTGCGACGAAGCGCGCGCCCATGAAGTTGCCGATGCCGACGTAACCCTGCAGCCGGCTCATGTGCCAGAACAACCGGTCGATGTTCTGGTCCGGTGCGAGTGTAGCGAGCAGCGTCTGCGGACCCGGATCGTTGTCGGGATAGTCGTAGGGCTCCATCGGGACCTGGAGCAGGATCTCGTGGCGCTGCGCCCGGGCGCGCTCGGCGAGTTTGGTCGGATCGGAGCCATAGGGCGTGAAGGCCAGCGTGACCGCCGGCGGCAGCTTCATGATCGCGTCCACCGTCTTCGCGGCGCCGACGCCGAGACCACCGATCACGATCGCGACGGCCGGCATGCGCGCCGCCTTGGCGCGGTCAGCCTCGGCCGCATAGGCGGTGAACGGTTTCAGCCCGTCGGCCATCACCGGGATCATGCCGTAGCGCGACTTCTCCAGCAGCCGCGGGTCCACGCCGGGCATCTGGCTCGCCGGAGCGGCCGATCCAGGCTCCGCCGTCTCGCCACCGGCACCGATCGCGACCTCCTGGCGGGTGCCGCTGGAGCCGTCGATGATGGTGACCGTCTTGCGCTCGCCGCCCTCCTGCTTGGCCGCGGGGGCCGCGCCGTGATCGACCTTTGCCTCAGACTTGCCATCCGGCTTGGCGGCCTTGTCGTCGGCAGGCCTTGCGCCTTCGTTGATCGCGACGCGGGCGACCGGCTCGCCACCGAGCGGATTGTCGTTGAACATCGCAAAGCCGGCGAAGACGACCAGGAACAGGCCGAGCAGCATCGCAAGGGCCTGCAGGGCCGTGAAGGGAAGCCGAATGCGGCGCTTGCGACGCGTTTCCGTCTGTCCGAGCGGGGCGCTCAGCTCGTCGGCCGTCTCTGTCATCGAAATTCCCGAATCAATCGGGTCGACGATACCACGGCGAGGATTCGGACGCAGGGCCAGTCTCCCAAAGCCCGTAGATCGGCGGAGCGGGAAAGCAAGAAGCCAAAGAGAAGAGGAAAGGGCGGCCCGGAGGCCGCCCTTCAAACCCGATGCGCGTCTGTCGGCTGCCGCCTAGTTCGCAGCCTCTCAGTTCGCAGCCTTGGCCGGCTTGTCGGCCGCGGCCTTCTCGGTCGGCGCCGGCGTGTTGGCGCTGTTCTTGATGCCGTGGAGGAGGTCGGCGGCCATTTTGAGCGCCTTGTCGTCCTTGGCGTCCGGCGGCACGTAGGATTGCGAGCCGGTCTTCTCGTCGCCGTCGTTCTTCAGATGGCCGCGCAGCGAAGCCTCGCCCTTGGTGTCGGTGCGCGACTTCAGCTCATCCGGCACGTCCTGCAGCACCTCGATGTCGGGCACGATGCCCTTGGCCTGGATCGACTTGCCCGACGGCGTGTAGTAGCGCGCGGTGGTCAGCCGCAGCGCGCCATTGCCGGCGCCGAGCGGGATGATGGTCTGCACCGAGCCCTTGCCGAACGAGCGGGTGCCGACCAGGGTCGCGCGCTTGTGGTCCTGCAGCGCGCCGGCCACGATCTCCGACGCCGAAGCCGAGCCGCCATTGATCAGCACGATGACCGGCTTGCCCTTGGTGAGGTCGCCGGCATGCGCCGCACGGCGCTGCGTCTCCTCGGCATTGCGGCCGCGGGTCGAGACGATCTCGCCGCGCTCCAGGAACGCGTCGGAGACGGTGACCGCCTCCTCGAGCAGGCCGCCCGGATTGTTGCGCAGGTCGATGATGTAGCCCTTCAGCTTGTCACCGATCTGGTTCTGCAGGTCGGCGATGCTCTTCTTCAGGCCCTCGGTGGTCTGCTCGTTGAAGGTGGTGATGCGGACATAGGCGATGTCGTCGCTCTCGGTGCGCGAGCGCACCGAGCGGACGCGGATGTTGTCGCGGGTCAGCGTCACGTCGAGCGGATTGTCGGCGCCCTTGCGCACGACCTTCAGCTTGATCTTGGTGCCGACCGGGCCGCGCATCTTCTCGACCGCCTGGTTGAGGGTCAGGCCCTGCACGGCTTCGTCGTCGAGATTGGTGATGATGTCGTTGGCCTGGATGCCCGCCTTCGAGGCCGGCGTATCGTCGATCGGCGACACCACCTTGATCAGGCCGTCTTCCATCGTCACTTCGATGCCGAGGCCGCCGAACTCGCCGCGGGTCTGCACCTGCATGTCGCGGAAGCTCTTCGCATCCATGTAGCTCGAATGCGGATCAAGGCCCGAGAGCATGCCGCTGATCGCGGACTCGACCAGCTTCGAATCGTCGGGCTTCTCGACATAATCGCTGCGCACCCGCTCGAACACGTCGCCGAACAGATTGAGCTGGCGATAGGTATCGGCGGTCGCGGCGCGCGCCGTCGATCCCATCAACACCGCGCGCGGTTGCGAGACGAACAGGGTCAATGCCGCACCGGTGGCCGCGCTCAGGAGAATTACCGAAGTCTTACGCATCATCCGCGTACCTTTTCGCCTTCATTTGCGGCCCACCATGGGCCTGGATCGATTGGAGTGCCGTCCTTACGGAACTCGACATAGAGCACTGGTTGACTCGCGTTGGTAGCGAGAATGGAGGCGACCTGGGACGAGTTACCCATGGTCGCGACCGGTTCTCCCGTCTGAACAAACTGCCCGATGTTGACGGAAATGCGCTCCATCCCGGCGATCAGGACATGATACCCGCCACCGGCGTTGAGGATCAAGAGTTGTCCGTAGCTGCGGAAGGGACCCGCATACACAACCCAGCCATCACACGGGGTTGTGACCTGGGCGCCCGGCCGGGCTGCCAAAGAAATGCCTTTATCGGAGCCTCCGGCGCCGTCCGACGCGCCAAATTCGCGAATCTTGGTGCCGTTGACGGGAAACGTCAGCATGCCCTTGGTCGAGGCGAACGCGATCGCGGGCGCCTTGCGGCCCGGGTTGCGCAGCGCATTCGCGTCCGGCTTGCTGTTGACCGGCACGCCCTGCAGGCTCGCCGTCGACGCGGCCTTGGCGGCGCTCTTGAGATCGAGCTCCATCGTCGTGATCAGCCCTTGCAGCGAGTCGATCTGCTGGGCCAGCACAGCGGCGCGCGCGCTTTCGGCTTCCATGTCCTTCTCGGCCGAGCTCTGCTTGCGCTGGCGTTCCTCTACCAGGGCCGCGAGACGGGTCTGATCGGTCCGCAGCCTGTCGCGGTCGCCGGCGAGCTTGTCGCGTTCGCTGGCGATCGTCTTGCGGATGGCGACGAGCTCGCCGAGATCGGTCGAGAGCTTTTCAGCGCGGCCACGCATCTCCGGGATCACGGCGCCCAGCAGCATGGCGGTCCGCAGCGACTGCAGCGCATCCTCGGGACGGACGAGCAGGGCCGGCGGCGTGCGGCGGCCGGCGCGCTGCAGCGCAGCCAGAACCTCGATGATCTCGGAGCGCCGTGCCTCCAGTGAGGTGCGCAGATCCTGCTCGCGGCCGTCGAGCCCGCGCAGCCGCGTTTCGGCCTCGCCAACCCGCACCTCGACGCTGCGCACCTGCGCGGCGACGTCGATCAGCTGCTGATTGAGCTTGCCGCGATCCTCGCCGAGCGCGGCGATGTCGGCCTTCAGGCGCTCCTGGGCCTCGGCGGCGGCCTTCTGGGCCGCGCGGGCGGCCTCGAGCTCCTGCTCGCGCTGCTTCAACTGCTCGGGTGTCGCCGGTGTCGGCGAGGCGGTACCGGCGAGGGAAGGCCGAAGTCCGGTCTGCGCCGTCGCCGGCAGACCGGGAACGACGATCAGCAGCGCGACCAGCGACGCGCGGCAAGACCGGCCGCTGCGGACGGTTCTTGAGGAACGGGAGAGGGGCCGCGCAGCGAACATCGAGGTCCTTATTGTGCTCCCATCGTCCCCTATTCAAGCGCGGTGATAGGGGTGACCAGCGAGGATCGTAGCAGTACGGTAAATCTGCTCGAGCAGCAGGACGCGGACGATCTGGTGCGGCCAGGTCGCAGCGCCGAACGCAACCCCAAGCTTGGCTCTGCGCCGTAATTCGGGCGAAAGTCCGTCGGCGCCGCCGATTGCGAAGACGGCGGCCGGAATGCCTTCGTCCCGCCAGCGGCCGAGATAACCCGCAAAGGTTGTGCTGTCGACGTTCTGGCCACGCTCGTCGAGACACACGAGCACGGACTTGTCCGGGATTGCCGCCGACATCGCGGCGGCCTCCTCGGCGATGCGCGTTGCCGCGTCGCGGGCGCGGCTTTCCGGAATCTCATGAATGTCGAGGCCGCGAAAGCCGAGCTTGCGGCCGATGTCATCAAAACGCCCGCGGTAGCGCTCCGCGAGCTCCCGCTCGGGACCCTGCTTCAACCGGCCGATGGCGACCACGATCAGGCGCATGCGCACGGACTAGCACGTGCGCCGCACGATTCGCATCCGGCGCGGCGTGGGACCGCCTAGACCGTCTTCGCCGGGTTCGGCCCTTGAGTCCACAATCGCTCGAGATTGTAGAACTCGCGAACCTCGGGTCTGAACACGTGCACGATCACGTCGCCGGAATCGATCAGCACCCAATCGCAATTGGGCAGGCCCTCGATGTGGAGTTTCTTGGTGCCGGCTTCCTTCAGGCCCTTGGCGACGTTTTCCGCGATCGACCCGACGTGCCGGTTCGAGCGGCCCGTGGTGATGACCATGTAGTCGGAATACGCCGATTTGCCGTGAAGATTGATCGTGACCGTCTCCTCCGCCTTCATGTCTTCGAGGCGGGAGAGGATGGTGCGCAGGGTCTTGTCGGCGTCGGGTTGCGCCTGCAAGGCCGCATCTCGGGTCGACGTCTTACGCGCTGACTTGGCAGTGGCCGACTTGGTCGTCGTTGCCTTCGTCTTGGGTAAGGCCGACTGGGACAATACAGATGTGGTCAGGGACCATTCCTTTCACTGTATCGCAGGCCGAATCCAACCCGGCCTGCTGACCATACTAGGCATGTGGGGTTAACGGTTTCAACAATCCAGTGCCCCGACTGCCCGGCCCGACATTCTCGACCGGCCGCCCCGCTTCGGACCGTAACGGGACGGCAAGTTCCATGCACATCCGATGCCGCGCGACAGCGAGCGCGGCCGTTCAGAACGACTTCCAACTGCCGTCCGGGTTCCTCAGGCCCGTCGACGACAGGCTGAGCTTGAGGCCGGTGAGGTAGACCCAGGCTGGCGCGGCGCTGTCGGCGAGACGGCTGGCCTGCGCTTCGGGAATGCGATACCGCGCCAGGGCGCGTGCGGCGGGTGCGTTCAGGGCGCGGAAGCTGCGCGGCGGGCGGTCGACCACGGCCATGGGAACCTGGGCCGCGATGTGCTGCCACTTTTGCCAGCGATGGAACTGCGCGAGATTGTCGGCTCCCATGATCCACACGAAGCGCAGGCGGGAGGCGCGCCGGCGCAGATAATCGATCGTGTCGGCAGTGTAGCGGGTGCCAATGACGGATTCGAGACAGCTGATCTCGATGCGCGGATCGGCGGCCACTTTCCGCGCCGCCTCGGCTCGCTCGGTCAGCGCATGCAGCCCGCCATTGTTCTTGAGCGGATTGCCCGGTGTCACCAGCCACCAGACACGGTCGAGCTGCAGCCGCTTCAGCGCGAACAGGCTGATCGCGCGATGCGCCTGGTGCGGCGGGTTGAACGAGCCGCCGAGCAGGCCGATGCGCATGCCGTCGCTGTAGGGCGGCAGCGCCTGGCGGATCGCAGGCCGCATGGCTGTGGCGTCGGTCACGGCGGCCCCCGCCTGCTGCTCGTGTAGCTCAACCACAGGATGCGGCGGTCATGGCCGCGTCTGACCACTGCCGTGAATGCGGTATTTGAAGCTCGTCAGCTGCTCGACCCCGACCGGCCCGCGCGCATGGAACTTGCCCGTGGCGATGCCGATCTCGGCGCCAAAACCGAACTCGCCGCCGTCGGCGAACTGGGTCGAGGCATTGTGCAAGACGATGGCCGAGTCGACCTCGTTGAGGAACTTGTCGGCCGCGGCGTTGTCGTCGGTGACGATCGCGTCGGTGTGGTGCGAGCCGTGCGCGTGGATGTGGGCGATCGCGCCCTCCACGCCGTCGACGACCTTGGCGGCGATGATCGCGTCGAGATATTCGGTGTCCCAATCCTCGTTGCTGGCCGGCTTCACCCGCGCATCGGCCGCCCGCACCGCATCGTCGCCCCGCACCTCGCAGCCGGCGCCAATCAGCATGTCGACCAGCGGCTTGATCTTGTCGGCGCTGGCGCGATCGACCAGCAGCGTCTCTGCGGCGCCGCAGACGCCGGTGCGTCGCATCTTCGCGTTCAGCACGATCGACTTGGCCATCTCGAGATCGGCGGCGCCATCGACATAGACGTGATTGACACCTTCGAGATGGGCGAACACCGGCACGCGCGCCTCCGCCTCGACGCGCGCAACCAGGCTCTTGCCGCCGCGCGGCACGATGACGTCGACGCCGCCGTTCAGGCCCGACAGCAGCAGCCCGACCGCGGCGCGATCGCGCGTCGGCACCAGCGTGATCGCGGCCTCCGGCAGGCCGGCTTCGCGCAGGCCATCGACGAGACATTCATGGATGGCGCGGCAGGAGCGGAATGAGTCCGAGCCGCCGCGCAGGATCACCGCATTGCCGGACTTCAGGCACAGCACGCCGGCATCGGCCGCCACATTGGGACGACTTTCGAAGATCACGGCAATGACGCCGAGCGGCACCCGTACGCGCTCGATGGTCATCCCATTCGGCCGCTGCCAGCTCTCGGTCACGACGCCAACCGGATCGGCGACGCCGCGTACCACGGCGATGCCGTCGGCCATCGCGGCGACGCGGGCCGGGGTCAGGGTGAGGCGATCGAGGAAGGACGAGGTCATGCCGGCCGCCTTGGCCTCGGCAACGTCCTCGGCATTGGCGGCGATGATCGCTTCAGTGCGGGCGCGGATCCGCCGCTCCATCGCCTCCAGCGCGCGGTTCTTCTGCTCGGCCGGCGCCAGCGACAGCACGCGGGCGGCCGCACGGGCGCGCTTGGCGAGGTCGTTCATCAGGGCGGGCAGATCGGCGCTGCCGTCGATGGCTTTCAAAGGCGCGGTCATGGGCTTTTCAACCTCGAATTAAGGCTCTCCAGTAGCACGGAACGAGGCCGTTTGCGAACGCCGGTGCCTTGGCCTCAGGCTGGGCCGGCGCCCGCCGGGCCGATCACCAGGTCGTCGCGATGAATCATCTCGGCGCGGCCGGAGACGCCGAGGATGATGGCCACGTCCGGCGACGAGCGACCCTTGATCCGCTCGGCATCATCGGCGTCGTAGGCGACGAGGCCGCGGCCGATCTCATGGGTGTCGGGGCCGCGCACCACGACGGCATCGCCGCGGGCGAACTGGCCGTCGACACGGATGACGCCGGCCGGCAGCAGGCTCTTTCCGGCGCGCAGTGCGGTCACTGCGCCGGCATCGATCGTCAGCGTGCCCTTCGGCTCCAGCGAGCCCGCGATCCAGCGTTTTCGCGCGGTGACCGGGTTCGCTGGCGTCAGGAACCAGGTGCAGCGGCCGCCATCGGCGATCGCCCGCAGCGGGTGCTCGATCTTGCCGGACGCAATCAGCATGTGGGTGCCGCCGGTGGTGGCGATCTTGGCGGCCTCGATCTTGGTGCGCATGCCGCCGCGTGAGAACTCCGAGGCGGCGCTGCCGGCCATCGCCTCGATGTCGGCAGTGATGCTCTCGACCACGGGGATCAGCCGTGCGTTCGGATCCTGCGCGGGCGGCGCGGTGTAGAGGCCGTCGATATCCGACAGCAGCACCAGCAGATCGGCGCTCGCCATGGTGGCCACGCGAGCGGCGAGGCGGTCATTGTCGCCATAGCGGATCTCGGCGGTCGCGACCGTGTCGTTCTCATTGATGACCGGCACTGCGCGCCATTCCAGGAGCTTGGCGATGGTCGAACGGGCGTTGAGATAGCGCCGGCGCTCCTCGGTGTCCTGCAGCGTCACCAGGATCTGGCCGGCACTGACGCCATGAGCACCGAGCACCTCCGACCAGGTCCGCGCCAGCGCGATCTGGCCGACCGCGGCGGCCGCCTGGCTCTCCTCCAGCTTCAGCGGTCCGCGCGGCAGTTTCAACCGGCTGCGGCCGAGCGCGATCGAGCCTGAGGACACGACCAGCAGCTCGCAGCCGCGGCTGTGCAGCCTGGCGATGTCGGCGGCCAGCGCTGTGAGCCAGGAGGCGCGCACCTCGCCGGCCTCGGAATCGACCAGCAGCGACGAGCCGACCTTGACGACGATGCGGCGGAAATTTTCGAGACGGGGTGCCATGGCGTGAACAGGGTCGGTTCGAGCCCTCGCATCGTGATGAGAGGTGCGTGGCTGACACGCGGTCCCACGGGACGGGGCTCAAGTGTTGATGGATGGCGGCGAGTGTCGCAAGCGAGGGCCTGCGAGGCAAGGTTGGCTTCAGTTCAGCCCTGCGGTGACGTTGGGGCCGCCCATGGCTCCTCGGTCGCCGCGCTCTCGGTCGTGCTCTTGGCCTTGAGGGACACCGGCTGTTCGCCGACCACGTCGGCGAGCTTGCGCAGCGCTTCCTTGACGCCCTCGCCGGTGGCGCCGGAGATCAACAGCGGCGTCTTCTTGGCGGCGCGCTTCAGCCGGTCCCTCTGCTTCTTCAGCTCGTCCGGGTCGACCGCATCGATCTTGTTCAGCGCGACGATCTCCACCTTGTCGGTCAGCTCGCCGCCATAGGCTTCCAGCTCGTGCCGCACCGTCTTGTAGGCCTTGCCGGCATGCTCGCAGGTGGCGTCGACCAGGTGCAGCAGCACACGGCAGCGCTCGACATGGCCGAGGAAACGGTCGCCGAGGCCGGCGCCCTCATGCGCGCCCTCGATCAGGCCGGGAATGTCGGCCAGCACGAACTCGCGGCCGTCGGCGTTCACGACGCCGAGCTGTGGATGGAGCGTGGTGAACGGATAGTCGGCGATCTTCGGCTTGGCGGCCGAGACCTTGGACAGGAAGGTCGACTTGCCGGCATTGGGCAGGCCGACCAGGCCGGCATCGGCGATCAGCTTCATGCGCAGCCAGATCCAGCGCTCCTCGCCGGGCTGGCCGGGATTGGCGTTGCGCGGCGCCCGGTTGGTCGGCGACTTGAAATGCGCGTTGCCAAAGCCGCCATTGCCGCCCTGGGCCAGCACGAAGCGCTCGCCGACCGCGGTAAAGTCGTGGATCAGCGTCTCCCGGTCCTCGTCGAAGATCTGGGTGCCGACTGGAACCTTGAGCACCACCGACTTGCCGCCGGCGCCATGACAGTCCTTGCCGGACCCGTTTCCGCCCCTCTGGGCCTTGAAATGCTGCTGGTAGCGGTAGTCGATCAGGGTGTTGAGGCCGTCGACGGCCTCGATGACGACGTCGCCGCCGCGGCCGCCATTGCCGCCGTTCGGGCCGCCGAACTCGATGAACTTCTCGCGCCGGAACGCAACGCAACCGTTGCCGCCGTCGCCGGAGCGCACATAGACCTTGGCTTCATCGAGGAATTTCATAGGGCTCTAGGTAGGCGAGGCGGGCCTCCGGGGCAACTCAAACCGCCGCGGATCGCGCGGAAAAGCGCAAGATTCCCGCCCCGGTCAGGGCCGAAGGCCGCTCGCGCAGCACCGCGACGACCTGCCGCTACGGCGGCTCGAGATCGCCGCCGCCCCTCTTTGCGATCTCCGCGATGTCGTTCGGGGACGGGACGGCGGTGGGCTGAGGCAAAGCCAAGCCGCCGCGCAATCTCGCAAATTGGCGCGCGAGTTGCGGAGCCGCAGTGCTCGTCCCGATCAGGCGCAGGACGGCGCCGCTCCGGTTACCCCCGGCACGGATTCCGGTGAGGGCGTTGTCTTCGTCACAGGGCAGCACGTAATCCGGACCGATGCGGTGGCCGCCGCGGGGCCGGCCCGCCGATGAATAAGGCGTCTTGCGGCCATCCGCCACCACGTACCCGCCTGCAACATGGACCCGGTGCTTCTTGCCGGTTGCGATCCCGTTCAGCGTCCCAAACCGATCCAACAGCGATCCGGTCCGATCGAACTCCCCGTCGATGCGCGTGCAACTGGCCCCAGCCGACCGGGTTTGCTCCCAGTTGGAATCGACAAAATGCGAGCGCTTGGCCCCCGTGCGCGCGCCCATGTTCGGATCGGTGCGCGCCACATAGGCGTGCATTTCGGCGTTTTCGGGAATGCCGTCGACCTTGATGGTCCAGTCGCCGTGCTCGTTGCTGGCCTGATCTTCTGGCCTCACCACGGTCGGGCCGACTTCGAGCAGCCACATCCTGTCTTTGCCCCAGACGATCGGGCCGATCAGCTGAGGGGTGGTGCCGCCCGGCTTCGGAAGCGTTGTTCCGATGACAGCACAGCCTGATGTCAGCTGAACTTTGCCGCTCGGCGACGTCAAGGTGACGGTGACTCCCTGGGCCTCATCGTCCTCCATCCAGATCTCTGCAAAGACCAGCACGGTATTGTCCGGCGGCAAACGCCAGATCCATTCGACGTGCTCGGGCTGCTCGCTGTCGCTGGTGAAGACGACGTGACCGTCGCTGAGATAGGCGTTGCCGGCGGAGAGCACGATGTCGAGCTTCGGCTTGTTGTTCTTGCCGTTGTATTCAGCAACCAGAGCCGACAAGGCGCTCTCGAGTTCTGCCGTGCCGTCATGCGGTCCGGTGGTCGGACCGTAGCTGAGGCTGATGATCACGTTCCTGGTCTTGACCGGGTCTGCAAACGACAGAATGTACTGGATGCCCTGGACGACATAGGTCTTCAGCCACACGCCAGTCGCATCCCGGATACATTCATCGGAGAATTGCACGAACACGACGTCAGCGTCGCACGCAGGATCAGTCGAGGGGCGACCAGGTGTCCAACTCGGCGGATCGCGGCGGTCCTTGCCTGGTTTCGACGGGCCGATACGAGAGGAAATCGGAACAGGCCCCGCCAGGACGTCCATGACATGGCCCCCATGCGAGTCCCGGCGTGCGAGGGTCGTGAACCCGGCGGCTGCGTAACAGCCATCCTCGTCGACGCCATCGGTAGCTGTCGCGTGCAGCGAGATCCAATCGTCGAGTCCGATCTGCTGCGGCTCTATGCCGGCGGCGAAATCGCGTCGGTACTCGAGACCGTAGGCAAAGTCGGTGAGCTCCATTCCGAACTTGCGCGTTCCGATCGCGACCGGCTGCTTATTCTGGTTCTGATCCCAGATGGCTCGGACCCGCGTGCTCAGTGGGCCGCTGGTTCTTAGGAAGCGCGCCGCAGAAAACGGGCAGCCATCGTCCAGCATGCCGATCAGAAGCGGTCCTGGCGCCTCCTTACCTTCCTTGAAGCGGTGGCGGATGGGCGCACTCTTTTGGAATGACTTGGGAGATGACGGTTTGACCGGCAAGGATAACGCGACCCGGTTGACATAATTGCCCCAGACGGACTCGTGCAATGCGCTATCCAGCACCGCACTCGCGCGGCAGCGCATCGTCAGGTACCGCGAGTCTGCCGCATAAGGCGCGAGTTCGATGCCGTACTTTGTCGTGGCGAACTCGGGCTGGGTTGGTTCCAGCTGGCCCGCCACTTTCGCGAAATCTGCGGCCGTTCCAGCCTCTTTCAGCTCGATCAGGAGCAGGAGCCTGTATTTGTCATCGTCGAAACGATCCCATTTTTCCTGGAGGTTTTCCTCGAAGTTCTTGAATTCCGTCGAGATCGCGTATCGGAGATAGGGATCGAAGCATCTCGGATAGCTCTTGGGCGCCCCGGGCTCGGCCATGGCTCGCTCTCCGCATGAATTATGGGTAGCTCGGAACGCCAAATCTGCCCTTCCACTCCGCTTGAGCCTCACACCAGACGTGATGCATCAGAGGGGACTGGGTGACGTTCACGCCGGCAGATTGCGAGAAGTAGAACGGACCCTGGTCGAGATCCTGGGCCGGGACGATCGTGGTGTTGAACGGATTGAAATCCGTCGTCGGGTATTGGTCGATTCCTGCCGCAAGGAAGGTCCGCTTCATGAAGGGCTGGCTCGTCTCGTTCCCATTGCAACGCCCGACAAAGTACTCGCCCAGGGCGACGCCCAGCATGCGTCCCGCCATGCTGTCAGCCGGAAAGTGGACGCCGGCGATGACGCGGTTGGTCGTGATCCGGGCACACACGCGATCGAGCTGATCGATGACCCATTTGTGCCGCGTCGGATCAAGCTTCAGCAACTGCTTCAACACGTAGGTGACCGCATAGGTCTGCGTCGCGTGCCCCATCGGGAAGCTTCCATGCCCCGGGGTCGTGATCATCGGCTGGACCTCGGCGTTGTATTCGACCGGACGGTAGCAGCCCAGCGCGTGCTTGACGCGCATCTCCACGTAGACGCAAAATTGCAGCACCATGTTGATGAGTTCGAATGTGCGCCGCGTCCGCTCGGCATGGAGGTAGACGATCGATGCCCAGAAAGCGAACTGCGGATCGATCTGCGCCAGGATTTCCGTGGCGCGCTCGTTGCGCAGTTCGGCCCAACTGAGGACCAGGGGGATCTGCTGTTCGAAGGTGGTTTGTGCCGGCCGCTGAATTTCGGCGATCAGCGATCTCTGTCCGGATACGGACGACCATATCTGGAAGGCGTCAGAGCTTGACGGTTGAGAGTTTGCCGTGATGCCCTGGAAGGTGATGCCTTGCAGCATCTCTCCGATAGCAACATAGGCGCGAACCCACGCCTCCCAGCGCTCCATTTGGGCGGGGTCATCGATGACCGGGAGCGCCGGCTCATAAAGCACGAGCGGTTTTTCGGTGACGATGCTGCCCTCGCGCACATGGATCAATGCATCGACCATCACCGGATTGGCATAGACATCGCCAAGCGTGCCGAGTACGGCACCGCCCGCGCCGCCGACGCCACCCGCGCCGCCTGCTCCGCCGGCGCCTCCAGCACCACCCGCGCCGCCTGCTCCGCCGGCGCCTCCAGCACCACCCGCGCCGCCTGCTCCGCCCGCTCCGCCCGCTCCGCCGGCACCACCTGCGCCGCCCAGTTGGCCCATGTCCGCCTCCTATGATTGAGTCAGCTCACAATGGTAGGGTCGTCCTTTCAGTTGCAGTTCGCCGGGCGATACTCACTCAGCTGTCGACCAGTTCACACGCCCGGATCCTTTTCGTCCTCAATGCCGCTTGGAGTTGCCGTTACCGGATGGCAGGCCGGCTAACGCCAGACAGCGCGCCCATTCCCGACCGGTTTCGAGCTGAGCGTTCGGCATGCGGGCAAGATAGGTTTCGACCGTCAGCGTCGGGTCGACCTCCCGCACCTTCGCTAGTGTCGATCGGGCCTCCTCCATTCGGCCCTGCAGCACGAGCGCAATGGTCAAGGCTCGCCACGTCGAGGGGTGCATGCGGTTGAGTGCCAGCGATGAGCGCGCAAGTCTTTCAGCGGTGGCATAGTCATGAGCGGAAAGTGCAGCCGTCGCGCTGAGCGACTCGAAGTAATAGCGCATCGGATCAAGCGGCGAGAGCTCCATGGCGCGCTGGGTCTCGTGCACTGCAGCGGCACCGTCACCCTTGAATGCGTCGACCGTCCCAAGGAACAGCCAGCCGAGCGCGTGGCTGGGGTTTGCGAGGACGGCCGCCTCGCAACGCCTGCGCGCCATGTCGAGGTCCTTGAACAGATGACAGTAGACGAACCCCTCGGCTGCGAGCGCGAGCGCGTCGGACGGGTCGCGATCAAGCGCGGCATGGGTCGTCGCCAGGGCCTCGGCTGCGTCGCGGGTGCGGTCCTCGGACCAGCCTCGTGTCAGTCGCAGGATGTACCAGTGGCCGAGCCAGGCGCGCGGGGCCGCAATACGGCCGTGCCGGTTGATCAGCTCCTCGAGGATATTGCGTGTCTGGAGAAACTCTTCCCTGGTGGACCTGTGCATGAGCTTGATTGCGCCGAGCAGGAGCGAGTAGCTCTCGAGCGTCGGCAGCGGCTGGGTCAGGATATGGTCGACCTCGGCGTCGAACACGGCGAAGTGTACGGCTCGTGCGATGCGATCGGCCATCTCGCTTTCGGGCCGAAGCAAATCCTCGACGGATCCGCTGAGCCGATCCGTCCAGATCACCTGATCGTCGCGGGCGGCGGAGAGCTCAGCAGTCACCATGATCTGGCTGCCGTTGGCCACATAGGCTCCACTGAGGACGTAGGCCGCACCCAGATGCGCCGAGACCTGGCCAAGGTCGCTGGTCCGACCGCGGAACACGGCGGTCGAAAGCCGCGAGATCACCTTGAGATTCGCAGACTTCGACAGGCGCCAGATCACGCCGTCGGCGATCAGGTTGCCGACGTCCACGAGCCCAGGCGCCTCGGTTCGGGCTGCGAATGGAATCACGGCAATGCTCGGCTGCATCGCCGCTCCGTAGTCGCGCCTCCCGGCGATGGTCGGCTGCGGCCCCGGCGGACCGACGCGGTATGCTCGAACCGGCCTGTCAAAGTGCTTCAAAACGCAGTTGCCGAGATCTTCGCAGACCGCGTCGACGCCATGCGTCAATTCGTCACGCGCGGCGGCGCTCCCGATCGTCTCGCCTGGGCTGGCGAGGCTAGCCAGAGCGGCAGCCAGCTCCTCCTGCGCCGATGCGCTTGCGATCGTCTCGCCGGGTCCGGCCAGAGTTGCCAGCCGTGCCGCAAGGTTGACGCCGGTCCCGTAGATGTCGACGCCATCGCTCCAAGCCATTGCGGCGTTGATGCCCGCACGCAAGTGAAGATGTCGATCCTCCGGGAGCCCGGCGTTCTGCGCAGCCGCCGCTCGATGCATCTCGGCAACGGCATTCACGGCATCCCTGACGGTCTCGAAACGAGCAAGCAAGCCGTCGCCAAGGCTTTTCACAAGAGTGCCCTGATGCCGGGGCAATATTTCCGACGCGATCAGGCGGATGAGTTCGGTCCAGCGCTGAACGGTAGCAGCCTCATGCGCGCTCATCAGGCGCACGGATTCGACCACATCGACCAACAGCACCACGGTCTGCTGCAGCACCAGACTTGCCGCAGCATTCCCCATCGCGGGCGGTTCCGCCCGGAGATCCAGCTCGTTCTTGCCCTCCGCATCACTGCTCATATCGGACTCGAAACGGGCGCACGCCCTGTTTCATGACGCGGCGGCCAGCCGAGATGTCGCGCGGGTTCAAGCGATGCGGTGCCGGCGCTGCCCTGCTGCCGACGAATGTGGGTATGGGGATATGCTGCGTTGGCATGACCAGATACTCGAACCGCTTCTAAAGCCGCCATCGCGCGTCAGATTTGGAGCGCCTCGTCCCAAATGCAACTGCATATGATGGGTTTTGCCGAGCGCCCGAATGGTTCAGCAAAATCGCAGGCTGAAGAACCGGATCGAAAAGAAGCTGCAGTATGAGGCCGGGCGAGTGTGGTGCGCCGGAACCCCGGCTCGCTCAATCGTGATCTTGTGATCGGCGCCTGTGTTTGCGCATCTTCCCGCCAAGGGCTTGTCGCGCGCGCTCACGACTCCTAAACGAGCCGATGAAGAAGTGAAGGCCGGGATACCGCGACCATATCGCACCCGGGCTTCAGCCAGAACAACCAGCCCATTGCGCAATGACCCTCCTCTCCCGGATCTCCGTCCAAAACGATGTACGATCGGCGCGGCTGGCCGGCATCGGCCTGATGCTGCTGTCGATCGCGATGTTCTCGTTCGGCGATGCCCTGGGCAAGTTCCTGGTGTCGACCTACGCCGTCGGCCAGCTGCTGTGGCTGCGTGCCTGCGCGGCGCTGCTGCTGCTCGCGCCGTTCATCTGGCGCAACCGAGCCGCCTTTCTGCAGCTCGAGCGTCCCTGGCTACAGCTGGTGCGCGTGATCCTGTCGACGCTCGAGGTCGCGGCGTTCTTTCTCGCCACCGTCTATCTGCCGCTTGCCGACGTCATCACCTACTATCTCGCAGGTCCCATCTTCGTCACCGCGCTGTCGGCGCTGGTGCTGCGCGAGCATGTCGGCTGGCGACGCTGGACCGCGATCCTGATCGGCTTCTGCGGCGTGCTGATCGCGCTGCGGCCCTCGGCGCAGACCTTCAGCCTGCCGGCCCTGATTGCGCTCGGCGGCAGTCTGTCGTTCGCGGTGCTGATGCTGATCACGCGCAGCCTGCGCGCAACGCCGGACATCGTGATGGCGTCGTCGCAATTCGTCGGGACCTTCCTGCTCGGCGCGGCGATGTCCTCGTTCGGCTGGGTGACGCCGACGCCCGGCAGCCTGGTGATGTTCGCGGCCGCCGGCATCATCTCGGTGACCGCGCTGTTCTGCGTCAACCGCTCGCTGAAGCTCGCGCCGGCCTCAGTGGTCGTGCCCTATCAGTACACGATGATCGTCTGGGCCGTGCTGTTCGGCTTCGTCGTGTTCGGCGACGTGCCGCATCCCGCGACGATCGTCGGCGCCACCATCATCATCGGCGCGGGGCTGTACATCTACTTGCGGGAACGAAGCCTGGGGCAGGGACAGGGTGCGGTGAATCCGCCGGCCTGAGATGCCACCCTCCCCTGGAGGGGGAGGGTGGCCCGGCCTAGTTCCGCCGTCCCGCATTGGCCCAGGCCTTCAGCGAGGACCAGACGCCGCGGGTGAGGCGGAAGGCGTCGACCGGGGCGGAGGAGCCGATCACCTCGAAGCGGTGCAGTTCGACGCCGGTCCATTGGAAGCCGCACTTTTCCAGGATGTTGCGCGAGGCTGGGTTGCTGACGCGGGCGTGCCCGATCAGCAAATTGTCCTCGCTCGTCTCGAAGAAATGGTCGATTGCGGCGCGCGCGGCTTCGGTGCCGAAGCCGCGGCCCCAATGCGCAACGCCCAGCCAGTAGCCGAGCTCGGCGCGGCCCGTTGCTGGTCGATTGATCCCGACCATGCCGATCGGCGTGTCCAGATGCTCGATCAGGAAGGCGGTCTCACCCGTCTGTTCCAGCGCGCGAACGAAGCGAGCGGCATCGACCTCTGAATATGGGTGCGGCAGGCGGCGGGTGTTCTCGGCGATAACACGGTCGTCGGCGAGCCGGGCGATGGCAGTCACGTCCGCGAGCACCGGCGCACGCAGCGTCAGCCGGGGGGTCTCGAGGACGCAAGGTCTCGCCTCGCGCAAGGTGGGAGTCGTGATGTCCTGCAGCATGTCGGGCTCCATCGACGCTTCGGGATCAACTGATCAGCGAAAAAGAAAAGGGGAGGCCGGTTGTCCCGCCTCCCCTGGAGCCATCTGGCGCTCCGCCGGTTCATCAGGACCCGGCGGACGCATGTTGTTCCACCGTTATTCTATTCGGCAGCCTGGGCGGCTACCGGCCGCACCGAAATGAACGTGCGGTTGGCCCGGTCATGGAACTCGACGACGCCCTCGATCTTGGCGAACAGGGTGTGGTCCGTGCCCATGCCGACGTTGAGGCCGGGGTGCCAGGTCGTGCCGCGCTGACGCGCAATGATGTTGCCGGGAATCACGCGCTCGCCGCCGAACGCCTTGATGCCGAGGCGCTTGCCCTTGGAGTCGCGTCCGTTGCGGGATGAACCGCCTGCCTTTTTATGAGCCATCGCTCGTCTCCGATCTCGCGATCACCTTTAGCGCGATTCCGCCAAGGGATCATTCACATTTGCTGGGCGCGGACGAAAAATCCGCGCGATGAGGGTTCAAGCCAATGCGGCGCGGCAATCGCGCCGGCACGCTTACTCGGCGGCGTCGGCCGCCAGGACTTCCGCCTTGGCCTTCTTCGGCCGCGGGCCCTTGGTCGGCTTGGCGTTGCCGGTCAGGATTTCGCTGACGCGGATCAGCGTCAGCTCGTCCCGGTAGCCGCGCTTGCGGCGCGAATTCTTGCGGCGGCGCTTCTTGAACGCGATGACCTTGGGGCCGCGCTTGTGGTCGAGCACCTCGACGGCCACGGACGCACCGGCCACGGCGGGCACGCCCAGCACCGGGGTGTCGCCACCGACCACCAGCACTTCGTTCAGCTGCACGATCGTACCGGGCTCACCGTCGATCTTGCCAATCTCGAGCACATCATCCGGGGCGACGCGGTATTGCTTGCCGCCGGTCTTGATGACTGCGAACATCGTTCTCATCCTTCGTGTTCGATCCCGGCCTCGAAGCACCATGGCCCCGGGTCGGCTTCTTGTTCAGTCGTTATGGTTCATGAAGTCCGGCCCGATCGGGACCGGCGTCGCGCCCTTGGGCTCAACACCCGCCGGATACGCGCAACGACAAACGGCGCGAGAACACCCGCGCCGGTCGATCGGGTGCTTATAGCCGGGTCGGCTGACGAGTCAAGGGAAAGGGGCGAATAGGGAGTAGCGCGAGTAGGGAACGCAGGTGGCGGCCAACCTCGATCCCTATTCGCTTCTCCCTATTCGCCATTCGCCTCTCCCGCCGCAACCAAACTGTCGCCTGCGCCGTTGTTCGGGCCAACGCACAGCACGGCAGGGATCCGATGGCCGACGACGTCATGACCACCACGGGCATCGCCCGCCACGGCGCGGCGCGGCTGCCGTCGGTCGAGATCGACAGCTTCAACATCGAACTCAAGGACGAAGATGGCTTCCTCGGCGATCGCGCCTCCAAGGGCGCGTTCCGCAAGATCCTCGAGCGCTGGCGCAAGCCGTTGCGCAAATCCGACAAGGACCCGTTCGGTGACGAGGACAGCGACACCATCAGCAAGAAGGCACTGGACGCAATCCTGGTCGGCGACGACACCGAGGCTTCGGCGGTGGTGCATTCGGCGATCGAGGAATTCGCCCAGGAGCTCGCTTATGTGACCCGGCGCTTCCTGCGCACCAAGGCCTGGGCCAAGACCGAATGCATCGTGGTCGGCGGTGGCTTTCGGGATTCCCGGCTCGGCGAGCTCGCCATCGCGCGCACCGAGATCATCCTCAAGGACGAGGGCTTCGGCGTCGAGTTGGAGCCGATCCGCTACCATCCCGACGATGCCGGGCTGATCGGCGCGCTGCATCTGGCGCCGTCGTGGATCTTCGAGGCCCATGACAGCATCCTCGCGGTCGACATCGGCGGCACCAACATCCGCTGCGGCGTCGTCGAGACCGCCCGGAAGAAGGCGCCGGACCTGTCCAAGGCGTCGGTCTGGAAGTCCGATCTGTGGCGCCATGCCGATGACGAGCCGACGCGGGAAGGCGCCGTCAAGCGGCTCGCCAAGATGCTGAAGGGCCTAATCGAGGAGGCCGATACCGAGGGGCTCAGGCTCGCGCCGTTCATCGGCATTGCCTGTCCCGGCGTGATCAGCGAGGACGGCTCGATCGAGAAGGGTGCGCAGAACCTGCCGGGCAATTGGGAGAGCAGCAAGTTCAATCTTCCGGCCAGCCTGGTCGAAGCGATCCCGATGATCGGTGATCACGACACCGCGGTGCTGATGCACAATGACGGCGTCGTCCAGGGCCTGTCCGAGGTGCCGTACATGCAGGAGTTCGAGCGCTGGGGCGTGCTGACCATCGGCACCGGGCTGGGTAATGCCCGCTTCACCAACCGTCGCAAGGAGAACGGTCGCAAGGACAAGGATGACAAGTCGAAGGACGAGAAGGGCGACGACAAGAAGGCGGCCAAGAAGAAGGATTGAGCGTCGGCGCGGCCGCACCACCGTGTCTCTCGGCGGCCCGGAGGGAGCGATGCTGCGTTGCAGCGGGGTGCCTCCCCGGTCCAAGACGTGCGAAAAACCGCTGTGCAACCAATCGGATGGCCTGAAACCCGGTAACCTTGACTGGTTAGGTTAAGGAACGGTTCACATTGCGATGCACGCGCAGATGGCCCAGGGTCGCCGGCGTCGCTCAGGCCGGCCGGATTGACCCCCGTCTCTTCCGTCGGTTTCCCCAAGATGTAGCGACACGGGACCGCCGGTATGTGTCAGCGTACGGCGGTCCCACCCTCTTGCTTGTCCTTTGTCCTTTTCGACCTCCGCCAGCCATCGCGGCCTGCAACGACCAAAAAATCCTCGGCATGATGCCAGTCCATATTTACAAACCGTCTAGTCGGTTTATAAGAAGACATCCCAAATGGGGTGGGATTTTGACGGCGCGCTCGCGCCCAACGGAGTATGTACAGATGACGATCAGAGGCGCGAGATCTTGGCTGGCCGCCCTGGCGGTGACCGCGCTGGCCTGCGGCGGGGCGCGGGCGGCGGACCTGCCGGCGACCGCGTACAAGGCGCCGGCCTATGCGGCTGCGCCGGCGCCGTTCTCCTGGACCGGCTTCTATGCCGGCGCCAATGTCGGCGGTGCCTTCACCGGCAATGATGGGTTCGCCAATGCTGCGAGCGGCAATGGCGGCAAGCTGTCCGGGGTCATTGGCGGTCTGCAGGCCGGCTACAACTACCAGCTCTCGCCGCTCGTCGTGGTCGGCATCGAGAACGACCTCGGCTTCACCGGCCTGTCGCGCAAGGGCGACCTGGTCAATCCCGCCATCAGTGCGCCCTGGCTGACCTCCGGCCGCGCCCGCGCCGGCGTCGCGCTGCTCGACCAGCGGCTGTTTCTGTACGGCACTGCGGGCCTCGCGGCCGGCGAGCTGAAGGACGGTCCGATCCACAAGGTGAAGATGGGATGGACCGCGGGCGGCGGTGCCGAATGGGCGTTCCTGCCGAAATGGTCGGCCAAGCTCGAATATCTCTACACCGACCTCAAGCACGACGGTCTGCTGGACTGGCGGGCAGCCAAGATCCACACGGTGCGGGCCGGCGTGAACTACCATTTCGACCTGTTCCGCTGACTGCACCAGTGTCGACGGTGTTCGAAGGGCCCACGCGTCAGTCTCGGGCCTTCGGGACGCGCGGGTCGGGCGGTATAGCCGACTGACCCGCGCGAGCGGTTCGCTTCCCCGAGCGGACCGCAACCGGCCTGCGCGCGCCGCGCGACGGTCCGGGGAAAAATTCGGCCGGCTGCCTTGTCACCCCCTGCATCGTGCCCTAGAACGACGCCCGACCCGGGGGCTCGCCCCTGATTTGCGCCTGGAGAGGTGGCAGAGTGGTTGAATGCACCGCACTCGAAATGCGGCATAGGTGCAAGCCTATCGGGGGTTCGAATCCCTCCCTCTCCGCCAGTTCCTCCCTCGGCCACCTCCCGGCGGGGCTTGTCATGGGCCTTGAGCGGTGAGCCAGACGTTCGATCCTGCCGCCTCCGATCCTGTTGCGCTCGACAAGCTGAAATCCCGCATTCAGGCTTTGCGCGCGAAGACAATCGCCAATGGCTGCACCGAGGACGAGGCGCTGTCCGCGGCCGCCAAGGTCGCCGAGCTGCTCGATCGCCACGACCTGTCGCTGTCGGACCTCGAGCTGCGGGCATCGGCGTGCGAGCGCAAGGTCTACGAGACCCATCGCAAGAAGCGCATTCCGCTCGACGACTGCATCGGCGCGATCGCGCATTTCTGCGATTGCCGGGTCTGGCGCGAGAAGAACCCGGCCGGCGAGGCGAGCTATGTGTTCTTCGGTCTCCCCGCGGATGTCGAGGTTGCGCATTATCTGGCGGAATTGATCGACAACGCCGTGCGCGCCGAGCTCGGCCGCTACAAGGCCTCGGCCGAGTACCGCCGGTTCCGGCACCAGGACCGGCATCTCGCCAACGCCTCCTTCGCGCTCGGCATGGTGGTGTCGATCGCCGACCGACTGGTGGCGATGAAGGCGGCCCGGGACCAAGTCAACCAGAGCAGCGGTCGCGGCCTGGTCGTGCTCAAGACCTCGGTGGTCGATGCCGAATTCGGCAAGCTCGATCTGAAGCTGCGGTCGGCGCGCAGCACGAGCCGGATGGTGTCGACGACGGCCTATGAAGCGGGAGGTGCCGCGGGCACCACGCTCGCGATCAGTCCGGGCGTCAGCGGAGCGCCGCAACGAAATGGACCGAAAGGGAGCTGAACTCAGTCCCTAACGGTCGTTGCCCTTATCGCTGGCATGTCCGACCCGATCGGCCGCTGATGGGGCAGGCCACCAGCGTTGGCTGCAGCAATCGTCGGTAGCGCATGCCCTCAGCTCTTCGCGCCCGGCCCCTTCAACGCATTCCAGGCCGCCTGGTTGGCCTGGTCGAACGCCTTGCGGGATTCGCTCAGGGCGGCGCTGAGCACCGACCAGGATTCGCTGCCGGTCTGCTTCAGCTTCTCGAGATGGGCGCCGGCCTCCGCCGCGTCGGATTTGAGCTGCTTCAGCACGGCGTCGAGATCGGTGGTGCCGACCGTCGTCACCTTGGCCGCCGCCTCGCGAAACCTGTCGGCCGACTCCCGCCACGCCTTTGCCTGCGCGGCGGCGATGTCCTTGAAGGTCGCCTGCTGCTGCGCGGCCTGCTTGCCGGCGGCGTCGAAATAGGCCTTCATCTGCGCCTCGAATCCGGCCCAGTGCGCGTCCAGCTCGGTCTTCGCGCTGGCCATCGCGGCTTCGCCGGCTTCGGCTTGCGTCTTGAGCAGGGCCTCGAGATCGCCGCGGCGCTTCTTCAGGTCCGCCATGATCTCCTGCGCCTTGGCCTTCGATGCCGCTTCGGCCTCGGTCGCCTTGATTTCGAGCGAAGCCAGCGCGGCATCCATCTCGTGGAGGCGCTCCCTGGCCCAGTTCAGGTAGACCTGCATCGTGCTCTGTGCCGGCATGGCCGCTCTCCTCTGATCCATCCTGCGGCAAGCCATATAGAAACGGCGTCGTATAGTTTTGACATGCATCAAGGCCCCGGGGTGCCGGGCATCACGTTCGCGTGCAGGGCGGCAGTGCGCCCCGCATGGCGGGCCGCCATGGCCGGTGCTAGTCCTATCGTTCGAATATGATCGCACGAGGCGCGTCGAGATGACCGGTGACGAATTTCGTGCTCTCGCTTTGTCGCTCGCCGGAACGACCGAGGCGCCTCACTTCGATCGCACCGCATTCAAGCTGCACCGGACATTTGCGACCTTGGCCGCCGATGGCGCATCCGCCAACGTCCTGCTCACCCCCGACGAGCAGGAGCACTATGCCGGTCTGCTGCCCGGCGTGTTTCGCCGGGTCCCGAACAAATGGGGTGATCAGGGCTGGACCACCGTGTCGCTGGCCGATGTCGACGCCGCTTGCCTGCGCCCCGTGCTCGAGAGCGCGTGGCGCGCCGCGCATCGTGCGCAGGGGTCACGCGGCCGCAACAGGCGCTGAGCCGCCCCCGCAACGAAATTCGCAGGTGGCGAAAAAGGTTCTCACACCCTCCGCCCGACCATCAGCAGGATGCCGCCGATCTGCGGCAGCAGCGCCAGCAGGATCAGGCGGAGCATGATGAAGTCCTCGGCGGAGGGCTTCACCACGCCGCGCGACACCCAGGCCACCAGCTTGATCGCGGCCTCGGTTTGCGGATCGGCGGTCTGGCTGACCGTGGACATCGCCGCGTCCAGCGCCAGCCGGCGCTCGGCGACGGCGGCCTCGCGCTCCCGACAGAACTTGCC
This sequence comes from Bradyrhizobium sp. SZCCHNR1043, assembly GCF_032489675.1. Classification (NCBI taxonomy): domain Bacteria; kingdom Pseudomonadati; phylum Pseudomonadota; class Alphaproteobacteria; order Hyphomicrobiales; family Nitrobacteraceae; genus Bradyrhizobium; species Bradyrhizobium sp. SZCCHNR1043. The sequence continues at coordinate 117,239 of NZ_JAUEYN010000009.1, read as the reverse complement.
GACGCCGCCCTTGCACTCGCGGTCGCGCGCGGTCATGGCATCCGCAAGCGCCGTCTGTGCGGCCTGCACCGCGGGCGTCACCCGCGAGGCGCGCGCCAAGGTGACGTCGCTGATGTTGGTCGAGGCGAAGCCGATGCCGGCGGTGACCGCGAACACGAAGGTCATCAGCCACACCGTCCAGCCGGTCAGTGCCGAGGCGCGATGGCGCCCCTGCCACAGCCGCGCGGCGCAGCTCGGCATCACCAGCGCGACGAGGTCGGCGGTCACGCCGACCGCGAGAAACATCCAGCCGGCCGTGCTGTTCGAGCCGAGCGAATGCGCGAACCAGCCGTTCATGGCCATGCCGACCGCCGCCAGCGCCAGCGCGGCGAGTTGCAGCAGGATCGACGAAGCGGTGAGGCGCCCGCGTGCGACCTTGGCCGGAGTGACCGGCGCGGCGGCCGGAACGACCTCGCCCTCGATCACCGCGGGCGTTTCCCGCGGTGTCATTGTCGTCGGCGCGGTTGCTGCGGGGATCGCCGCGGCGGCCGCGCTCGCGGCGGCCTCCGTCCGTGCCGGCTCGGCCGCCGCCCGGCTCTTAGCCGGCTCGTTCACGAACTCCAGGAAGTCCGGCATGATCAGCGTCTCGGAGGCCAGCATCTCGTCGTCGAGCGCCGCCGTCTTGGCCTTCTCCGCCTTGTCGGCTCGGGGACGCGGACGCGGCTTGACCACCTTTGCCCGCTTCGGACGCGGCTTGGCCGTCTTCGGCTGCTGCCAGGGAATGATGGATGCGACTACGGACTCATCAGCCATCGGGGCTGCTCCAATCGGTGGTGATGGGCACGACTCTGCGTTTGCACGCAGCGCGTCTCGCGCCGGCATCGGGTGCACGTTTGATCGGGAATCGAGCAGCGGCCCGCCTCGAGGCGGGCTTTCGTTCTTGCGGCCGGGCTGGCGTCGCGCGAAGAAATCGTTGGCGTCTCACGCGCCCTGATCCGCCGATGATGCGGAGGGCTTGCGGTCACAAGCGCCACGTAATGAGGCGGCGCCCGGAAGGTTCTGGTCCGCGCGGGGCCGGGCCGGTCAGCCGTGCGCCCAACACCCTTGTTCTTAGCCAATGGTTAACACGGATTCGCCGGTTTCGAAACGGTGCCGGGTCCTCGTTCACATATCGGATGATCGCCAACCGAGAACTGCGTCTTTGCAGTCACAACCGCAAGTGACGCCCTTCTTGTTCAATGGACGAACGCTCGGGGCCTCGGCCTCGCGGCGCGCTATGGTAGGACCTCGAATGTGGAGCTCCGTCGTCGTCTCATGCAATGTCCCTGCGGCTCAGGCTTTCCCTACGATCGTTGTTGCGGTCGCTATCTCCAAGGTGATGATCGCCCGCCGACGGCCGAAGCTCTGATGCGCTCGCGCTATACGGCCTATACGCGCGGCGACATCGGCTACATCGAATCGACGCTCGCCGCCGACCGTCGCAGCGCGTTCGATGCCGCCGCGGCGAGAACCTGGGCGACGCGCGCGACATGGCTCGGCCTGCGCATCGTCTCGTCGGTCCGCGGCCAGCCCGGCGACGCCGATGGCGTCGTCAGCTTCGTCGCAACCTATCGCGAGGCCGGCAAGACCATCGAGCACCACGAGGTCTCACAGTTTCGCCGCGACGACGACGGCGCCTGGCGCTTCGTCGAGGGTGACGCGCGAGCCGTCGTCACTCAGCCGAAGCGGGCGGCCGCCACCGCGAAGGTCGGCCGCAATGATCCATGCCCGTGCGGTAGCGGCAAGAAATACAAATTCTGCTGCGGACGGTGAGCGCAGCTGTTGATAGGAGGGGGCGCGACTGCGGGCTCGTCAGGTGCTTCCGTGCCCCGCGAAGGCAGGCGCGCGGGCGCTCAAGCCGTTGGTGCCGGCGCCAACCTGGCAACGACGGTCCAGCGTCACCGGTCTTCCCGCGCCCGCTTAGTTGCGAGCGCGAATGAGATGCAAAGATCGGAGGTATGCGGCGCGAACGATCGCGGCGGCCTCAATGTGGCTGGCCGATGTCTGCTCGTTTCCGTCGCGCGTCAGAGCGGGGGCGCCACGATGCCAACAGAGCGCAGGACTTCTCTGCCGCCGCCTTGACTCCGCCCAACCGGGCTGGCCTAGAAGGACGTAGTTCCTAACAGGGGTGGTATCAGGTGGCGGAGTTGGACGAGCAGGTCCGGCAGGACGAACGCGAGCGGTCGCAGGTTGCCGCAACCCTGTCGCCGGCAACGAAGGCGCTGTCACCGCGCAAGGCAGCCATCCTCGACCATGCCAACGATTTCGCCGATGCGCGCGCCGGCTGGCGCGACAAGGCGGCGTTCTTTCACAGCGAGGACGCGTGCTATCTGCGCTTCCTGATCCCGCCGGGCAGTCGCGTGCTCGAGATCGGCTGCGGCCTCGGCGACACCCTGGCATCGCTCGCGCCGTCCTACGGCGTCGGCATCGACTTCAGCGAAAAGCAGATCAAGATCGCCCGCAGCCGGCATCCTGAGCTGACCTTCATTCTGGGCGACGCGGAGGATCCGGCCACGCTCGCCGCCGCCACCGGCCCGTTCGACGTCATTCTGGTGCTCGACACCATCGGTTCGCTCGACGACTGCCAGCAGTTCATCGAGCAGTTGCACCCCTTGTGCACGCGCGAGACGCGCCTCGTCATCGGCTACTTCTCGCACCTCTGGTATCCGCTGCTGAAGGCTGCGGAGGCACTGGGCCTGCGGATGCCGCAGCCGGAGCAGAACGTGCTGTCGCCGGCCGACCTGCGCAATCTCGCGCAGCTTGCCGATTTCGATCCGGTGAAATCCGAGCAGCGCGTGCTGTCGCCGCTGCGGCTCTACGGCCTCGGCCGTTTCGCCAACCGCTTCCTCAGCGTGCTCCCGATTCTACGCGCCTTGTCGCTGCGGCACTATCTGGTGTCGCGCTCGCTCCGCTGCGTGAGCGACGACGTCCGCTCGGCGACCGTCGTGATCCCCGCGCGCAACGAGCGCGGCAACATCGAGCCCGCGGTGCAGCGCATCGCCGCGTTCTGCCCGGACATCGAGATCATCTTCATCGAGGGCCACAGCAGGGACGGCACCTATGAGGAGATGGAGCGGGTGCGCCAGGCGTTCCCGGACCACGACATCAAGCTGATGCGCCAACCCGGCAAGGGCAAGGCCGACGCGGTGTTCACGGCCTTCGACGCGGCACGCGGCGACGTGCTGATGATTCTGGACGCCGACCTCACCATGCCGCCGGAGCAGTTGCCGAAGTTCTTCGAGGCGCTGCGCTCGGGCAAGGGCGAGTTCATCAACGGCTCGCGCCTGGTCTATCCGATGGACGAGGGCGCGATGCGCTTCCTCAACCTCATCGCCAACAAGACCTTCTCCTATCTGTTCTCGTGGCTCTTGAACCAGCGCTACACCGATACGCTCTGCGGCACCAAGGTGCTCCGCCGCAGCGACTATGTCAGGCTCAAGGCCGGTAAGGCCTATTTCGGCGATTTCGATCCGTTCGGCGATTTCGACCTGATCTTCGGCGCCTCCAAGCTGAACCTGAAATCGATCGACCTGCCGATCCGCTACGCCGCGCGCAGCTATGGCGAGACCCAGATCTCCCGCTTCCGCCACGGCTGGATGCTGCTCAAGATGGTCGTGTTCGCGTTCTTCAAGATCAAGGCGATCTGAGGATGACGGGAGTTCGCGGTGTCCAGCCTCAGAGGAGGCTGCGCCGATCGTTCGCCAATCGACCTACGTCGTCAAGGCCGGGCTTGACCCGGCCTCCCACGCCTTCTTTCGCCGAGGAAGGACGACGTGGATGCGCGGGACAAGCCCGCGCATGACGAAGAAAACGATTACGAAAACATCGAATCCGCCTCGTGACGCCTTCGATCGCCTGACGCGCTTCGGCTGGCACGGCGGCGTCGCGGTCGCGCTGCTGCTGTCGCTCGTGTCATTCCTGGCCGTCGGCTATTTCACCGTCTATTGGCGCAATGCCGACATGGACTTCATGGTGATCTACAACGCGCTCGCGATCAACGATGGCGGCGCGCAGGCCTTCTTCGATCACCCGGCCTATCTCACCATCCTGTCGGTCGAGACCTGGTTCGCGTTGCTGCATCGGCTCGGCCTGCTCGACGCCTGGACATTGTCGGCGATCCCCGCCGATCACGCCGTCTTCGATGTCGCGATGACCGGCGCCGTCCATGCCGGACGCGTCGCCGCGCTGCTGACGGCGGCGGGCCTCATCCTGGCCTTTGCCTGGCTGGCGCGCCGGCTGGTGTCCGATTGGCGCATCGCCATGCTCGCCGTCACGGCCTTCGTATTTTCCGGCGGCGTGCAGATGCATCTGCGCATCCTGCGCAGCGAGATGATGGCGGCGTCGTTCTGCATTCTCGCGCTGATGATCCTGATCGTGGCGGCGCGCCGCGCCAGCCTCGCGCGTCCGCTTGCGATCGGGCTCGCCGCCACGCTCTGCACGCTCGGTCTGGAGAACAAGGTCCATGCGATCCTCTTGATCGTCGCGATCCCCGTGCTGGTGCTGCCGTTCGGCACGGCGACGAGCCGAAGCGTGGCGTTCTGGCAATCGCCGCGCGCCTGGGCGGCCGTGCTGGTCGCCGGGATCGCTGCGCTGCTCGCCATGAGCGCTGCCTGGCCCCTGATCGTCGCCGGCTTCGATCCTGTCAACGCAACGGCTGCCGGCCTCAAACCCATGCTGTTGGGCCGCTTCGGCGTCTATCAGCTCGCGCTGCTCGGCCTGATCGCGGCCTGCATGGTCGTCTTCGCGTGGCTGTGGCGCGTGAGCGCGGCCGAAACTGTTGCGGCGCTACTGGCGATGGTCGCCGGCGCCGCCATCGGCCTGCTCGCGCTGGATCTGAGCTACGACGTCAACGATGTCGTCGTCGTGCTCAATCCGCTGGAGAAGATGATCACCTTTGTCGACGCGCCAGATGCCGCCGGTAGCCTGAGCGGTGCGATCGGGCTGTTGTTGTCCGGGCTGTTCGGGGTCATCAGGCGCTACACCTTCGTGCTGCAAACTTCGGCGCGGCCCACGGTGTTCATGACCTGGCTGATCATCCCCGGCATCGTCATGGCCTGGCGCCGCGGTGAGCGGCAGGCGGCCATCCAAGCCGTCCTCCTGATGCTGGCGGCCATCGGCATCGACACGCTCGGCGTCCGCCGCGGGCTGAAGGTCGAGTACTTCGTCTTCACCGATCCCCTGATCATCATCGCCGGCATGGTCCTGCTCGATCGTCTGTCGGACCTGCGCTTCTCCCGCTTCGCCTATCCGATCGGCGCGGCGCTGCTCGCGCTCCATGTCGGCATCAGCCAGGCCGAGCCGGTCAAGATGGCGCTCAAGCGCAGGGGGCCTGAGGAGGTCTGCGCGTGGAGCGGCCACTACATGCCACGGATGGCGCTGCCCTGGTGCGCGCCGCCGAACAGCCCGCCGAGGACGTGACGGCCGACGCTCAGGAGCGTCAAGACAATCCTGATCGCACCCTGCGGCGTGGCTTGACCGGCGCAAAGATCGCCGCGAGATCCGCGCCGTCGGGCGCCGGGCACTCGTCGAGCCGCAGCCGGCCCTCGACATGCAGGAAGTGCTCGCGCGACACCGCGATCGCGCGCATCAGGTCGCGGTCGCGTAGCGCCGCGACGATCGCGCCGTGCTCGTCGACCGCGCAGATCGACTGCGCCGCCGGCTCGTACACCGACACCATCACCGAGGAGCGGCTGAGCAGGTCGCCGAGCATGCGCGACAATTCCGGATTGCCGAGCGCGTCGACCAGGTGGACATGAAAGGCGCCGGACAGCCGCACCGAGGTCGCGCGATCACCGCGCCGCGCCGCCGCGTGCTCCTCTGCCAGATGCGCATCGAGCCGGGCGAGCAGGAGATCATCGACCCGCAGCACCAGCTGGCTGAGCACGCCGGCCTCGAGCACGCGATGCGCCTCATAGACCCGTCTGATATCATCAAGCGTCGGCCGCGGCACCCGCGCGCCGCGGTTCGGAATCATCTCCAGCCGCCGCTCGGCGCCGAGCCGGTGCAGCACCTTGCGGATGCGCTCGCGCGACACGCCGAAGACCGCGGCCAGCGGCGTCTCGGCGAGCTTGGTGCCGGCCTTGAGCTTGCCTTCCAGCAGCGCGCGCAGAATGGCCTGATACACCACCTCGTCCTCGGCGGGATTGGCCTTCCCGATTCGCTGCGCTCGCATCGCCATGCTCCGTAGCTAGGCCCAAAGCCGCGGCAGGTCACCTCCAAAAAATGTGCACATTATGCTCGCGACCGGGGAGGGGCCGGTCGAGAAGCGGATCGAGAAATAGCTCAGAGCGATGATCTTATTGATGAATCAAAAAATGTGCACATTTGGCACGGCGCTTGCTGATCCTGGTGACACGCCACGCGACAGCTCACACGGGATCCTCTCATGCACTCCTTCTCCCGCCGCAGCCTCCTGAAGACCGGTGCGGCCTTCGCCGGCACCCTTGCCGCGCCCGCGCTGGTGCGCGCCGCCCCCAAAGAGATCGTGATCGGCGGCCCCGCCGGCGCCGCCAAATATTTCAACGCCGATCTGTTTCCGGTGCTGGAGAAGAAGCTCGACTGCAAGGTGCTCTACGAGGGGACGAACTCGCTGACCAATCTGCAGAAGATGCAGGCCGACAAGGCCAGCCCGAAGATCTCCGTCGTGATCATGGACGACCCGGTGATGCTGCCGGCCGCGGCCGAAGGGCTGATCACCAGGATGTCGTCGGCGGCGATTCCCAATCTCGGCAAGCTGGTCGACGACGCGGTGCACCAGGACGGCATGTGGGCCAACTACCAGAAGCCGTGGGTCGGCATCGCCTATTCCACCAGGCGGATGAAGACGGCACCGGTGAGCTGGGGCGAGCTGTGGGATGCGAAATACGACTCCAAGATCGTCGTGCCGTCGTTGTCCAACACCGAAGGATTCTGGACGCTGCTCGCCGCCGCGCATCTCGAGACCGGCAAGCCCTACAAGGAAGCGCAATACGAGATCGATGCCGGATTCAAGAAGATCAAGAGCCTGAAGGCCAATCTGCTGAACGTCTATACGAACGCACCGCAGGCGATCAATCTGCTGGAGCAGGGCGAGGCCTGGATGATCGGCGGCCAGTTCTCGGCCTATACCTTGATCCGCAAGGCCGACGGCTCGCCGGTCGATCTCGCGATCCCCAGGGATGGCGGCTTCTCGATGCCGTCGGGCATCGCCAAGGTCGCAGGCGCGCCGGCCGGCGATCTCGCCGACGCCGTGATCGACTTCTATCTCAGCCCGGATGCGCAGACCATCCTGGCCAAGACGGCCTTCATCGCACCGACCAGCAAGGCGACGCCGCTGCCGGCCGGCTATCCGGATCCGGCCTCGCTATTCGCGCCCGACTGGGCCTTCATCGCCAAGAACCGCGCCGGCTGGGTCGATCGCTGGAGCAAGGAGATGACATGACCGCCGCGCCGCATCTCGTCATCAGCGGAATCTCCAAGCGCTTCGGTGCGGCGACCGTGCTCGATCGCGTCGATCTCACCATCCGGCGCGGCGAGCTGGTCACCCTGCTCGGCCCGTCCGGCTGCGGCAAGACCACCTTGCTGCGTGCCATCGCCGGCCTGGCGCCACCGGACAGCGGCACGATTTCGCTCGCCAGGCGCGACGTCACCCATGTGCCGCCGCATCGACGCAATGTCGGCGTCGTGTTCCAGAGCTACGCGTTGTTCCCGCATCTCACCGTCGCCGGCAACGTTGCTTTCGGCCTGAAGGTGCGCGGCACGCCGAAGGCCGAGATCGATCGCGCGGTGGAGCGCGCGCTTTCGCTGGTCAAGCTCGGCCATCTCGGCGGCCGCCGCATCTCGGCGCTGTCGGGCGGCCAGCAGCAGCGCGTGGCGCTGGCGCGCGCGATCGCGGTCGAGCCCGACGTGCTGCTGTTCGATGAGGCGCTGTCGGCGCTCGATCGCAAGCTGCGCGAGGAGATGCAGGTCGAGCTGCGCCGTCTGCTGCAGGAGGTCAAGGCGACCGCGATCTTCGTCACCCACGACCAGGACGAGGCGCTGACCATGTCGGACCGCGTCGCGGTCATGAACAGGGGCCGCATCGAGCAGCTCGCCGCGCCGCGCGAGCTCTATGCCCGGCCTGCGAGCTTGTTCGCGCTCAACTTCGTCGGACTGTCGACGCGCATCGCGGGCCAGGTGGTCGACGCGCATGACGGCACGGTGGACGTCGTGACGCCGGTCGGCCGTCTGTCGGCGCGCGGCGCGTTTCAGCCCGGGGCCTCGGTGATCGTCGCGACGCGGCCGGACGGGTGCGCTCTGTCGTGTTTCAGGGCTCGCGAACTCTCGTGGATGTCGATGCCGGCGCCGGCGCGAGCCTGCTGGCCGAGCTGTCGGGCCGCGAGGCCGAGCTGCCGCGCGTTCATGACGAAGTCCGCTTCGCCTGGCCCGTCGCCGAGACGTTCGCCTTCGCCGCCGAAGCTTGACCATGACCGACGCCGTGTTGCCAGCACCGATTGTTAAGCCCGCGCCGGATCGCGAGCGGTTCGCCGCGTTCGGCTTCGTCGCGCCATCGGCGCTGATCATCGCGCTGGTGTTCGTGCTGCCCTTGGCGCTGCTGCTCGGCGTCAGCGTGCTCGATGGCAAAGGCGGCATCACGTCGGCGAACTACACGCGGCTGCTCGGTACGCCCTATTATCTCGGAATCATCTGGAATTCGCTGCGGCTCGGCCTGCTGACGACGCTGATCGCCTTCCTCATCTCCTATCCCGCAGCGTTCGCGCTCGCCCGCGCCCGCGGCGCGTTGCGCTCGGTCCTGCTGGCGACCCTGTTCCTGCCGCTCGCAGCCTCTGTCATCGTCAAGGCGTTCGCCTGGACCATCCTGTTGCGCAGCGACGGCCTCATCAACACAGTGCTGATCACGCTCGGGATCATCGAGGATCCGATCCGCATGATCTTCACCCAGACCGCGCTGATAACAGGTGCCGTCAACATCTTCCTGCCGTTCATGGTGCTGCCGATCTACGCGGTGGTGGCGCAGCTCGACGGCCGCTACGCGGAAGCCGCGGCGACGCTCGGTGCCTCGCCGCTCGTGGTGTTCTTCCGCGTCATCCTGCCGCTGACCCTGCCCGGCATCATCGCCGGCGTGGCGCTGGTGTTCTCGCTGGCGGTGTCGGCCTATGTGGTGCCGACGCTTCTGATCGGCGAGAAATATCCGACGCTCGCCACCACCATCGCCAAGGCCTATCTGCTGGCGCGCGAACCCGGCTTCGGCGCCGCCGCCGGCGTCGTGCTGTTGGCGATTGCGGTCATCGTCGTCGCGCTCAGCACGCTGCCGTCGCGCGAGCCGACATGATGACGCGCGTCGCCATCATCATCTGCTGGCTGCTCGCGATTGGCCTCGCGCTGTTCCTGGTGCTGCCGCTTGTGGTGATCGCGGCCGCGTCAATCTCGCCGACGCCCGTGTTCGACCTGCCGCTGTCGGGCGCCTCGCTGCGCTGGTATGGCCGCATCGGGCGGCTCGACGGTTTCTGGCCGTCGTTATTTCTGTCGCTGCAGATCGCCGTGCTGTCGACCGTGCTCTCGCTGGTCGCCGGCACGCTTGCCGCGATCGCGATCGCCCGGGGCAGACTGCCGGGTGCAACCGCGATCGGGACGCTGCTCGTATCGCCTTTGATGATGCCGGGTCTCGTGCTCGGCATCGCGCTGTTGCAGTATTTCCGCATGATCGGTTTCACCGCGACCTGGAGCGCGCTGCTGGTAGCCCATCTCGTGGTGACCTTGCCCTATGTCGCCCGCACGATGATCGCAGGCCTCTCGCGCTTCGACTTCACCCTCATCGAAGCCGCGCGCACGCTCGGCTGCACCTATTCCGGCAGCGTGCTGCGCGTGATGGTGCCGGCGCTGGCGCCGTCGTTCCTGATCTCCGGCCTGTTCAGCCTGTTGGCCTCGTTCGACAACTATCCCGTCTCGATCTTTCTCACCGACGTGCGCTCGAAAACGCTGCCGATCCGCATGCTGCAATATATCGAGGAGGCGCCCGATCCGACGCTCGCGGCGCTCTCCACCCTCATCCTCGCCGGCACCTTGGTGCTGCTGCTGATCAGCGATCGCGTCGTGGGCCTGCATCGCATGGCCGGAACTACGGATTGACATGATGAGCGCTCAGCCTGCCTTTCGTCGCGATCTCCGGGGCTATGGCGGCCGCCCGCCGCATCCGCGCTGGCCGAATGGCGCCCGCGTCGCGGTGTCGCTCGTGGTGAATTTCGAGGAAGGCTCCGAATTCTCGGTGTCCGATGGCGACGCCAGCAACGAGGCGATCTACGAGGTCGTGCACCGCCTCGACGGGCCGGATCCCTGCATCGACAGCCATTTCGAATACGGCACGCGCGCCGCCTGGTGGCGCATCATGGACCTGTTCGACGCCCATGGCGTCAAGGTCACGCTCAGCGCCTGCGGCCGCGCCGTCGAGCGCTCGCCGGAGCTGGCGCGCGACGCGGTGGCGCGCGGTCACGAGGTGTCGGCGCATGGCTGGCGCTGGCAGAGCCATGCCGGGATGGGCGAGACCGAGGAGCGCCGCGTGATCGCGCGCACGGTCGAGACGATCCAGCGTGTCACCGGCCAGCATCCGCTCGGCTGGCATACGCGCTCGGCGGCGTCCGCGAACACGCGGCGGCTGCTGGTCGAGCAGGGCGGCTTCCTCTACGACAGCGATGCCTACAATGACGACCTGCCGTACTACGTCGATGTCGCCGGCCGCCCGCATCTGGTGCTGCCCTATGCCTTCGACAGCAACGACATGCAGTTCTACAACGGCTCGCGCTTCCGCGGCGCCGACTTCGCCGACTACGTCATCGACGCCTTCGACTGGCTCGCCCGCGAGGGCGCGACGGCGCCGAAGATGCTCTCGATCGGGCTTCATTTGCGCATGATCGGCCGCCCCGGCCGGATCGGCGCGCTCGACCGCATCCTGTCCCACGTCACCGGCAGCGGCGTGGTCTGGATCGCGCCGCGCGCCGACATCGCCCGGCACTGGCTGGCGACCGTGCCGCCACCCGGCACGACCTGACGGACCTTGGCCTGGTGACGGACTGGCGCGGCCCGGCCTGGCCGCCTACATCTGCGCCATGATCGATCCTCTCGCGCTAAAATCCTTCATCGACAGCCACCACCGGATCGTCGTGCTCACCGGCGCCGGCTGCAGCACAAATTCCGGCATTCCCGATTATCGCGACAATGACGGGCAGTGGAAGCGCACGCCGCCGGTGACCTATCAGGCCTTCATGGGCAGTGAGGAGACGCGCCGGCGCTACTGGGCGCGCAGCATGGTCGGCTGGCGGCGCTTCGGCCGCGCCCAGCCGAACGGCGCGCACCATGCGCTGGCGCGGCTGGAGGCGCAGGGCCGCTGCTCGCTCCTGGTGACGCAGAATGTCGACCGGCTGCACCAGGCCGCGGGCACCAGCAATGTCATCGACCTGCACGGCCGGCTGGACCGCGTCCGCTGCATGGGCTGCGGCGCGACGCTGTTGCGGGCCCAGTTTCAGGACGAGCTGGCGGACGCCAATCCGCGCTGGCTGGCGCATGATGCCGCCGATGCGCCCGATGGCGACGCCGATCTCGACGGTGTCGATTTCGCTGAGTTCACCGTGCCGGCCTGTCACGCCTGCGGCAGCGTCCTCAAGCCCGACGTCGTGTTCTTCGGCGAGACCGTGCCGCGCGACGTCGTCGCCACGGCGCGCGGGCATGTCGATCAGGCCGACGCCATGCTCGTGGTCGGCACCTCGCTCATGGTCTATTCCGGCTTCCGCTTCGTCCGCGCTGCCGCCGACCGCGCCATCCCCATCGCCGCCGTCAATCTCGGCCGCACCCGCGCAGATGAGCTGTTGTCGCTGAAGGTCGAGGCGCCGTGTGATGCAGCGCTGGCGTTTCTGCTTGAGGGATAGGGTCGGCGGTCCTCTCTCCGCCGTCATGGCCGGGCTTGACCCGGCCATCCAGCTGCTTTGTCGCGGTAGCGATGGATGCCCGGGTCAAGCCCGGGCATGACGAGAAATCAAGTCCAGGGGGCCGCCTCACCGCGACTGCGGCTTCTCGCGGTTCTGGATGCGGTCCTTGTCGTTGACCTGCTCGCTCTCGGGCTTGCCGACCTCGACCGTCTTGCCGGCCTGGTTGCCTGGATTGTAGTGGAACTTGCCTTCGCGATGCTCGCCCGGCTGCTTCCGATCGGGATTGACATTGTCGGCCATGGAACTCTCCTGTCGCTGTGCCGGACAACGTCGCGGGCGTGATGCTTGTTCCGCGGCGGAGCGCCGCGGCGCCGTCCATGCGGCATCATCCCTCTCTGTGCGGACCGTCACGGAAGCAGCGCGCCCTGACCGTCATGATCCTCGCATGGGCTGCAGGAGCAGCCTCAAGCAACGAGGGACAAGGTCATGACTTCCAGCATTCGTCTTTTCGCCGCCGCCATCGTCGCGGGCGCGAGCCTGCTCGCGTCAGCATCGACATCGCCGGCGTCTGCCGGCTGGGAATGGCTCGGCAACAAGAACTACGTCAACTGCCTGCAGCTGTTTGCGAGCGGCAACTTCCTGATCCCGGCAAACGCCACCCCGGCCCAGCGTGCGGCGAAGCACGAAGCCGGCCGCCGCTACTGCAATCGCCAGTACTACGGCCACGACTGAGCATGGCGGCACATGCGCAAGGCCGAGGCCGATCACGGCCTCGGCCTTCGCTTGCGAGGCTCACGCCCCCGTCACGCGCCAAATGCAGTTGCCGACGTCGTCGGCGACCAGCAGCGATCCGTCCGGCCCGATGACGACACCGACCGGACGGCCATAGGAGAAGCTCTCGTCCGGCGCCAGGAAGCCGGAGAGAATGTCGCGCGCCGGGCCCGACGGCTTGCCGTTCTCGAACGGAATGAACACGACCCTGTAGCCGGACAGCTTGCTGCGATTCCATGAGCCGTGCTGGCCGATCACCATGCCCTCGGGGAAGCCGGGCAAGGTGCCCGCCGGCAGCCAGCACAGGCCGAGCGAGGCGGTGTGGCCGCCGAGCGCGTAGTCCGGCGTCAGCGCGGTCGCGACCAGGCTCGCATCCTGCGGCACCCGGTCGTCGACCGTCCTGCCCCAGTAGCAATAGGGCCAGCCATAGAAGCCGCCCTCGCGCACCGAGGTGAGATAGTCCGGCGGCGTCTCGTCGCCGAGCCCGTCGCGCTCGTTGACGACGGTCCACAGCACCCGCGTCTGTGGCTCGAACGCCAGCCCCACCGCGTTGCGCAGGCCACCTGCGAAGATGCGGCTCGCGCCGCTCGCGATGTCCAGCTCATAGATGCAGGCGCGGCCCTGTTCGACCTCGAAGCCCAGTTCGGCGATGTTGGTGAGCGAGCCGACACCGGCATAGAGCTTGGTGCCGTCGGGGCTGACCAAAAGACTGCGCGTCCAATGGCCGCCGGGCTTGAACGTGGTGAGGCGCTTGCCCTGCGCCGTGATGCGCTCCGCGCCCGCGGCATAGGGGAAGGCGACGATGCCGTCGGTGTTGCCGACATAGAAGGTGTTGCCGACCAGCGCCATGCCGAACGGCTGGCTGAGATTTTCCATGAAGGCATTGCTGATCTCGGCGGTGCCGTCGCCATCGGCATCGACCAGCCGGGTGATGCGGTTGGCGCTGACGCCGAGCGCTGCGGCGCGGCGCATCGTCGCCTGCATCGCATAGCCGAACATGTTGCGCACCGGGCTCGGAATCTGGGTGGCCTCGGCGATCAGCACCGATTTGTCCGGCATCACATAGATCCACCGCGGATGATCGAGCCCGGTGGCAAACGCATTCACCTTCAGCCCCGCCGCCGCCACCGGCTTCTCGCCGTCGCGCCAGCCCCGCGCCGTCGGCATCTTCAGGGTCGGCAGCAGACCCTGCGGCTTCGCCACCGGGATCTGCGGCTGCGCCCCCCACGCCGGCTGCGGCGTCTCGCCCTGCAGCTTGCGCCACTGCAGCGCCGCATTGCCAACCAGCGCGACACCGCGCGCGACGATGGAGGAGAGGGTCATGAAACGTCCTGTGGGATGAGACAGAGGTAGGGTGTGATGGTCGAGATCCATAATACATCTCGCCGACGCGGCGGATGTGACGATTCTGCGGAGCGGGCGCGGTTGGCCTGCGTGCCCTGCATGCGCGGCGCTCCGGGCGTGGCTCAGGGCGCCCCGTCTGCATCGCTCCACGGGTTGAGGAGCGCGACGCCGGTGGCGGCGAAATCTGCGGTGTTGCGGGTGACGACGGTCAGCCCGTGAACCAGCGCTGTCGCGGCGATCAGCGCGTCGCGCTCGGGCCGCGGGTCGGGCACATGCAGGCGCGCGCAGTGCTGCGCGACCGCGGTGTCGACGGCGAGAATCCGGCCGTCGAAATGCGTCAGGATATGCTGGTCTATCCAGGCTCGCAGCGCAGCTCCCTGGATCGGGTCTCTGCGCGCAACGCGCTGCGCGCCCAACTCGATCTCGAGGATCGAGATCGCCGAGAGGAAGACGCTCGCGGCGGGCCGCGCTGCGGCCCAGGCGACGACGTTGCGGTTCGCCTTGTCGCGGCGCCTGAGCTCGGAGACGACGTTGGTGTCGAGCAGGAACATCAGTCGAGGTCGGCGGGCCGGCCGATCGGCCCGGCGATGCGCGGCGGCTCGAAATCGAAATCGGTCCCCGGCTGCGCCAGCGCGTCGGCGAGGCTCATGCCGCCGCCGGCCAGGCGGAGATAGTCTTCGATGGTCAGCAGCACATGCGCCGGCCGCCCGCGGTCGGTGATGAACACCGGCCCGTTGGCCGCTTCTTTCTTAGCGCGGCCAGTGTCCTGGTTGAACTCGCGGCTGGTCAGCGTGGTCATGGCCGGCCTCCTGGCAGTGGTCGTTATCCCTCTGACGGCAGAGCATATGTAGAGACGTTACTACATTCAAGCGCGATGGTGACGGCGACTGGCGACGGGCGTGTTGCTCACGCTGCCCACCGCCGGTCGCACCCGGACATCCGCCGTCGGATTCGACCTCTCACCGCGAAGCCGATGCGCCCCTCCCCCTTGCGGTGAGGGGTCGGGGGTGGGGGTAGCCCAGCCGTGCGCTGGTCATGATCGATCGAATGAATGCCCGCTCCTCATCGTGCAACATCGCATCGGTGATTGCGGCGGAGGGGGGCGCGCTGAGAAAGCCGCCAACACGCACGACATCGCCGCAGCCGTGGCGCCGTCATTGAATTGCACTACAGTGGTGTCACATGCTGCCGGCGCGTCGGCGGCGGGCGACAATGGAAGTCAGGGGGATGCACGGCATGATGGGGGTGATCAATTCAGGCGCAGCGCAATCGTCTGCGTCAGGTGTCGCTCTCACGCGTGGGCTCTGCCGATGACGTCGCTCGACAAGTCCGCCTTCACGCCGCACGCGCTGCGCGAGAGCGTGCTGAACGAGGTGCATGCGCGGCCGTTCACGCCGCTGACGCAGCCGGTGCTGGTGATCCGCTTCGCCTTCATGGCCAGGAAAGGCGTCGATGGCGACAGCGCGGCGACCGACCGCGCCAGCCTCGCCGCGTTCTGCGCGCAGCATGGTGCGCTGCCGCCGGAGCCGGGCGTGAAGCATCACCAGATCGATCTCGGCCCGGTCAGGCTGCGCTTCGAGCAGCATTCGGAATTCGCCACGCTGACCTGGATCTGGAGCCCGCCCGCGGACTCAGGCCCGCGCCGCTTCGGCGCCATCGCGCCCGAGCTGCAGGCGCTGATCGCGGCGCTGCCGCAGGCCGGCGAACTGCTGGTCGCGGTCAAGCTCGAGGTCGAGAATGCGGCCGATCCGGTGGCGCGCGCCGAGGAGATCTTCGACAAGAGCAGCCTCGCCATCGTTGCGATCAAGGGCAGCGCCGGCGCGGTCGCCTCCGACTTCCGCCTCGACGACGACGGCTTCACCCGCATCCTGGTCTGCGCCGATGGCCCGACGCCGGAGCGGCTCGGTGCGCTGGTGCAGCGCGTGCTGGAGCTCGAGACCTACCGCACCCTGGCGCTGCTCGGCCTGCCGGCGGCGCTGGCGCTGGCGCCGGACGTCGACCGCATCGAGCGCCGTCTGGTCGAGGTGCTCGCGGAGATGCAGGGCGCGCAATCGTTCAAGCTCAACAACCACCTGCTCCGCGAGCTGACCGAGCTCGAAGCGCTGCTGGAGCGCGGCGCCACCGGCAGCCTGTTCCGGTTCGGCGCGAGCCGCGCCTATTACGACCTGGTGCAGGCGCGCCTGTCGGTGATCGAGGGCGAGCCGGTCGCGCCGTATTCGAGCTGGTCGTCGTTCCTGGCGCGGCGCACTGCGCCGGCGATGCGCACCTGCAACGCGCTGGAGGGCCGGCAGTCGAACCTGTCGCTCAAGCTCGCGCGCGCCGCCGATCTGCTGCGCACCCGCGTCAATGTCGAGCTGGAGCAGCAGAACCGCGACCTCCTGCGCTCGATGAACGAGCGCACCAAGCTGCAGTTGCGCCTGCAGAGCACGGTCGAAGGCCTGTCGGTGGCCGCGATCGGCTATTACGTCGTCAGCCTGTTCGGCTATCTCGCCAAGGGCGCACATGACAGCGGCCTGCCGGTCGAACCGACGCTCGCCACCGCCGCCTTCGTGCCGGTCGCCATCGCGCTGATCTGGTTCACGACCCACCAGATCCGCAAGCGGCATCTGAAGGAGGACCACGAGGCGGAGAAGACCGAGCACGAGTGACGCGCGGCGCTTGCCAGCGCGCGGCGAGGCGGCTAAGCGGCGGTCTGACGGGACAGAGGCGATGAGACGATGAGCGGCACGACAATCGAATTCCTGGTTCACGCAGGCGGCGGGGCGACGCGGCAGCAGATCACGCTGAGCCGCCTCGTCATCGCCGGCTGGACCGGGCGCGATCCGGTCGCGCGCGACAAGCACATCGCCGAATTGGAAGAGCTCGGCATTCCCCGGCCGGCGACGACGCCGATCTATTACGAGGCCGCGGCCAGCCGGCTGACCACATCCGACAGCATCGAGGTCAGCGGCGGGGAGTCCTCCGGCGAGGTCGAGTTCGTGCTGGTGAAATCGCGCGGCAAACTGCTGGTCGGCGTCGGCTCCGACCATACCGACCGCAAGGTCGAGACCTACAACATCACCGTCTCCAAGCAGATGTGCGACAAGCCGGTGGCGCCGGAGCTGTGGCTGGTCGACGACGTCGCCGCGCATTGGGACCAGTTGATGCTGCGCGCGTTCGCGACCATCGGCGGCGAGCGGGTGCTGTACCAGGAGGGCGCGCTGAGCGGCATGCTGGCGCCTCTCGACCTGATCGCGCGCCGCTACGGCGAGGCCGGCCTGCCCGAGGGCACCGCGATGTTCGGCGGCACGTTTGCCGCCAAGGGCGGCATCCGCCCCGCCGACCGCTTCGAGTTCGAGCTCGCCGATCCCGTGCTGAACCGCGTGATCCGCCATGGCTACGCGATCGCGCAGCTCGCCATCGCCGGCTGATCGGGACGCGCGCGATCACGATCGTGTGCGGCGAGGGTGGACCGGGTGAGCGTCCGCTACGGCAAGGGCCTGTTAAGCAAGACGGCCTAGGGTGTTGGAGTGTGCCGAAGCGGGACCGCCGCGCATCAGGCGTTCGCGTCCGGCACGATCCTGTCGCGACATGAGACGCGGAGCGGCTGGCAAATCCTTAACCGATCCCTACCTGATCATGGCTCATTCGACGGGTCGGAGGACAAGGGCGATTAACTAGAAGTTTAGGAATTGGTTGTGCGCGTGGATACCTCCCTTAAGGGTTTTATTAAATACCCCGGGAATTGGGAGAGTGCGATGCGCGTGGCGATCGTCCACGATTGGCTTTACGTTCTCGGCGGCGCCGAGAAGGTCCTGCAGGAGATCTTGCGCTGCTATCCCGGCGCCGACGTCTTCACGCTGTTCGACCTGCTGCGTCCCGAGGACCGCGCCAAGCTGGGATTCGAAAAGTCGCACACCACCTTCCTGCAGAAGATGCCGTTGTTGCGGAAGTATCACCGCTCCTACCTGCCGCTGATGCCGCTCGCGATCGAGCAGCTCGACCTGTCGAGCTACGATCTCGTGATCTCCTCGAGCTGCGCGGTGGCGAAGGGCGTGCTGACCGGGCCGGAGCAGGTTCACGTCGCCTATGTGCATTCGCCGATGCGCTACGCCTGGGACCTGCAGCACCAGTATCTTCAGGAGAGCGGCTACGCCACCGGCATCAAGGGCCTCATCGCCCGCGCGTTGCTGCACAAGATGCGGATCTGGGATGCGCGCACCGCGCACGGTCCCGACGCCATCTTCACCAATTCGCAGTTCGTCGCCCGCCGCATCAAGAAGATCTACGGCCGCGATGCCAAGGTGATCTATCCGCCGGTGACCATCGCGCAGCGCGATGCGATCCTGCCGGTCGGCAACCACTTCCTCGCCGCCAGCCGGCTGGTGCCCTACAAGCGCATCGAGCCGATCGTGCGCGCCTTCAACACCATGCCGGACCTCGAGCTGGTCGTGGCCGGCGACGGCCCGGAGGCCGCGCGTCTGAAGGCGATCGCGGGGCCGAACGTCAAGTTCGCCGGCTTCGTGCCCGACAAGCAGCTGCGTGACATCATGACCACCGCCCGCGCCTTCGTGTTCGCCGCGGAAGAGGATTTCGGCATCATCCCGGTCGAGGCGCAGTCGGAAGGTGCGCCGGTGCTGGCCTTGGGCCGCGGCGGTGCGCGCGAGTCGATCCTCACCACGGGGCCGCGGCCGACCGGCATGTTCTTCGGCTCGCCCGAGCCTGCGGCGATCGCGGCCTGCGTGCGATCGTTCGTGGCCAAGGAGAAGTCGATCTCGCGTCTCGATTGCCGCCAGCGCGCCGGCTTCTTCTCGGCCGAGCGCTTCCGCAGCCAGTTCGTCGCGGCGGTCAACGAGGAGCTCGAGCATTTCCGTGCGGGACATCAGGGCCGCGCGACACGGCTGATTGCGTAACGTTCGGATGTGGTGCGGGTGCAGATCATGAGGCAGGCGGGTCTTACGGAAGCCTTGTCCGGCCTCGACGCGTTGGGGCGGATCTGGCGCCGTCGCGGCGTGTTCGCCATCGTGGCCGGCGCCGTCCTCGCGATTGCGGTGATCGCCCTCGTCGTATTGCCGGTGCGCTATCTCGCCACCGCCTCGGTGATCATCGCCGAGCAGGAGCCCGGCGCCAACACCTCGGCGGCGTGGGCGCAGAAGGTCGGCGACCCCGCCGACATGGAAAGCCAGCTGCTCGTGATCCGCTCGCCGCGCCTGCTGCGGCAGATCATCTCGTCGCCGGGTGTTGCCGACGCGGTCGTCAGCGAATGCGAGCGCGGCCGCCTGCTCGGCTCGACGGATGCGTGCCAGCGTCTCAAGACGGATGTCGGCGCGTTCATCGACCACGTCGAGAGCCGTTTCAGCGTCGCCTCCGCCGGCCGCTCGCGCGTCATCAACATCTCCTATCAGTCGGGTCTCCCCGACGTCGCGCAGACGCTCGCCAACGCACTGACGCAGACGTTTCTCGAGGATCAGCGTACCGAAGGCGCCAACAGCCGCGAGGTCGCGAGCTCCTGGCTGTGGCAGGAGCTGAAGCAGCTCGATCAGCAGCTGCGCGAGGCCGATGACAAGATCCAGAAGTTCCGCCGCACCAAGGGGCTGATGCGCGGCGCCAACGCGCCGATCTCCTCGGAGCGGCTGACGAGCATCGGCCAGCAATTGTCGCAGGCGGAGGCCGCGCGGGCCGAGGCTGCGGCGCGGCTGCAGGAGATCAAGTCGGAGCAGGAGCGCGGCCCGACCGATGCGCCTTCGGTGCTGCAGAGCCGGACCATCGCCGACCTCAAGCAGCAGCTCACGACAGTGAGCGCGCAGCTCGCGAGCGCCGCCGGCGTGCTCGGTCCGAAACACCCGTCGATCCTGGCGCTGACCCGCGAGCAGGCGAGCATCCAGCAACGTCTCGTCGAGGAGATGCAGTCGATCGCGGCCAGCGCGCAGAAGGCGTTCGATGCCAACACCGCGCTGGTCAATTCGCTCAAGAAGCAGATGGAGACCGCCAAGGCGGAGGCCGGCTCGGCCACGCTGGATGAGGCCTCCATCGAGAGCATGGTGCGCGACACCGAGATCAAGCGCCAGCAATATGCCGAGCTCTACAAGAAGGCGAGCGAGCTCGAGACCGAGCGGCGCGTCCTGCGCGGCAGCACGCGTCTCGTCAGCCTTGCCGAGCTGCCGAGCAAGCCGTTTTTCCCGAAGAAGATCCCATTCCTCGCCGCCGGCATGACGCTCGCATTGATCTTCGGCGTCGGTGCTGCGCTGCTCGCCGATCAGCTCGGCGCGCGCCTGATCAGCCTGCCCGTGCCCGTCACTCCGGAAGCGCCGGCCCAGCAGGTCGAGGCGCCCGCTGTCGACGAAGCTCCGGCCATCGTCCCTGAATTGGCCGAGAGTGCGACCGCACCGGAGACGGCGACGCCACCGCCCGAACGAAGCTCTCATCTCCCGAGCGTCGCCGACGTTTCGATCCTGGCCTGCTTGCCGCGCCTGAAGAGCCTGCGCGAGATGTCGGCGCTCGGCGCGATCCTGCAAGGCCATCAACCGCTGGCGATCCCGCGCGTCTTGCGCCTCGCCTCCGAGGACACCGATTTTCAGCATGCGCTGCATGATCTCGTCCACGAACTCGGTTTGAAGCGGTCCGCGCGATCGCAGCGCATCGTCGTGACCTCTCCCGATGCAGGAGATGGCAAGACGACCACGGCCTGTGCGCTGGCAGAGCACCTCGCGGCCGCAGGCCGGCGCGTGCTGGTCGTCGAGTGCGACGTCTCGCATCCCGCCTTTGCCGAGATCATGGCCCTGCCGGCAAGCCCCGGATGGCTCGGCGCGCTGGAGCGCGGGACGCCGCTCCGGGACATGATTCTGCCGACCGCGCATCCCTCGCTCGACGTGCTGCCGATTGGTGCGACGACCGGTCCGGTCGGCGACATTCTCGACGCGATCAGCCTCGACGGTCTCCTCGCTGGTCTCGATGGCTATGATGCCGTGATCGTCGACACGCCGTTGCCGTCGCAACGGAACGACTTCCTTGCCGGTACGGACTGGGCGATCGTCTGTGTCCGCAGTGACCGGTCGTTGATCGAGCCGGCGGTCGTGACGGTGAACAGGAGCAGGGCACTCGGAGCCCGCGATGTCGGCATCGTCGTCACCATGACCGACGTCGAGCACCGCAGCACGCCTGTGGTCCAGACCGCGCCCGTGGCAGCCTACGCCGGAGCCGGGTGATGTCGACCGAGCGTGTCCTGTTCGTCGATCACACCGGGCAGATCGGCGGCGCCGAGTTGATCCTGCTCGATGTCGTCCAGGGCCGCAAGAATTCATCGGTGTTCCTGTTCGAGCCGGGCCCGCTCGGCCAAGTGCTGGCTGAGCGCGGGATGTCGGTCATCACGTCGCGCTGGGGCCGCGGCCTGGGGCAGTTCAGACGCGACAGTTCGTGGCTCAAGGCGCTGCCGCTGTTCGGTCGACTCGCGGCAATCACCGCGGAGCTCGCGCATGTCGCACGCAAGCATGACGTCTTCTATGCCAATTCGCAGAAGGCCTTTGTCCTGTCGGCCATCGCCAACATCGCGGCACGGCGGCCGTTGATCTGGCATCTGCACGACATCATCAGCCCGGCTCACTTCGGCGCGCTGCAGCGTCGCATGCAGATCTTTCTCGCCAACCGCTTCGCGGCGAAGGTCGTCGTCCCCTCCGAAGCCGCCGCAGCCGCCTTCATCGAGGCCGGAGGTCGACGCTCTCTCGTCGAGATCGTGCCCAATGGCCTCGCCGTCGAACCCGTGCCCGCATCGCGGCAGGAGCTGCGGCAGCGACTCGGCCTGCCGTCCGCACCTCTGGTCGGCGTCTTCAGCCGGCTCGCCCAGTGGAAGGGCCAGCACGTCCTGATCGAAGCGCTGGCCAAACTGTCGGGTGTTCACGGCATCATCGTCGGAGATGCCCTGTTCGGCGAGCAGGACTACGCGGCTGACCTGAGACGGCTGGTCGCGGAGCTGGGCCTCGGCGATCGCGTTCACTTCCTTGGGCATCGCAGCGACGTGCCGCTGCTGATGCAGGCGGTGGACGCGATGGTGCATCCGTCGATCGATCCCGAGCCGTTCGGCCGCACCCTGGTCGAAGCGATGCTCGCCGGCGTGCCGGTGATTGCCACTGACGCTGGCGCTGCGCCGGACATCCTCGAACATGGCCGGGCCGGCCTGCTCGTGCCGCCTGGTGATGCGCGTGCGCTGTCCGAGGCTTTGGACGCGGTGCTGGCTCAACCCGAGATCCTCGCGCCACAGCTCGACTACGCGTCGCGCCGCGCGCGCACCCATTACAGTCTTGCCCGCATGCTGGACTCGATCGGGCTTCTGATCCGCAATGTCGGTGCGGGAGCGGCGGTGTGAGCACGATCGTCACACCTGCCCCGTCCTCCGAGCGGCGTATGGTCGATCTCGTCGCGGACTACGATCCGCTCGGCCCGCTGTTCGCCATTCTCGCGCCGGTGCTGTCGTGGCCGAAACTGCTCGAGGACGGACAAGTCTCTGCGCGATGGAAAGGGCCGCCGGCCGTGTCGGAGGAAGCCGCATGAGCGCCTCCGGTCCTTCGCTCAAGCGCTTCAGCGCGCTGCTGATCAGCGGTGCGCTGGCGAGCAAGATGCTCGGCTTCGGCCGCGAGGTGCTGATGGCGCATGTGTTGGGTGCCTCGCTCATCGCCGACGGCTTTCGCGCCGCGATGGCGGCCGTGCTCATCCCGCTCGCATTCCTGCAGAACGAGAGCGTGCCGGCGATCATGATCCCGATGCATCGCGAGGCGCTGCAGCGGCCGGATGCCGCGCGCAGCCTCGGTGCGCTGACGATCGTCATTGCCATCGTGTCGAGCGCAGTGACCGCGATCATCCTGCTGCTGGGCGAGCTCTGGGTGAACGCCGTCGTCGGCGGCTTCTCGGCGGAGGGGCGTGAGCTCACTTTGCATTTCGTGCGCATGATGGCGTTCGGCATGCCGGCGTCCGCGGTCCTCAACGTTCTGGCGGCCGGCGAGATCGCGCTCGGGCGCACGCGGCTGACCAATGTCCGCGCCAGCCTGCTCAACGTCGCAGTGATCGGCGGAATCGGCCTGCTGGTGCTGACCGGCGACGCCTACATGCTCGCCTGCGCCTTCACCGTCGCTTTCAATGGCCTCGCCGCCTGGGGCCTGGTCTCGCTGTGGCGCGAGGGCGCGCTGAGCGTCTCCGGCCTGACCGCCGGCATGGTGGTCGACAAGGGTGTCGAATTCTTCCGCCGGCTGCGCGTCCTGCTTGCGCTGCCGCTGGCCGAGCAGGGCAATGTCTGGATCGAGCGCTTCACGGCGTCGCGGCTGACGACGGGCGCCGTCGCCTCGCTGGACTACGCGCGCTCGCTGACCGAGAGCGCGCTGCTGCTGATCAGCCAGCCGCTCGGCATGGCCGTGCTGTCGCAGCACGCCCCGCACGATCCGCGCGCGCAGACCGAGGCGCTGCTGCGGCCGCTGCTCGCACTGACTTTGCCGGCCTCGGCGTTCCTGCTGGTCTTCTCGACCGACATCGTCCGCCTGATCTATTTCCGCGGCGCGTTCGGCGACGAGGCCCTGCTGCTGACCTCGCATGCGCTCAAGGGCATCGCCTGCGGCGTCTGGGCCGCGACCCTCGGCTGGATCCTGATCCGCCTGCTCAACGGCGCCGGGCGCAACGGCGTCGCCGCGCTGATCATCGTCTCTGCCTATCTCGCCAACATGGGTTTCAACCTGCTGATGCCGCTGTTCGATCCGTCGCCGGCGGCCGGCATGCAGTTGCTCGGAGTTGGCGAA
The DNA here is from genome assembly GCF_032489675.1 of Bradyrhizobium sp. SZCCHNR1043. Taxonomy (NCBI): domain Bacteria; kingdom Pseudomonadati; phylum Pseudomonadota; class Alphaproteobacteria; order Hyphomicrobiales; family Nitrobacteraceae; genus Bradyrhizobium; species Bradyrhizobium sp. SZCCHNR1043. The sequence continues at coordinate 93,454 of NZ_JAUEYN010000009.1, read as the reverse complement.
GCGATCCGCAGCCTCGTGCTGCTGTCGGGCGTGGTGTTCGTGCTCGGCGATGCGCGAAAGCTCCTGCTCGTGATCGGCTTGGCCCTGCTGCCGACCGCACTGATGGCCGTGCTCGGCCTGATGATTCAGACCTCCGTGCCGGGCCTGCTGCCGCGCCTGTTCGCCGGCGGATTGGCCTATATGCTCTGCCTGGCCTTCGCGATCGGCATCCTGCTGCCGGCCGTGGTGGGCACGGCGCTCCGCCATGTTCGTCGTACGTTCAAGATGAAGGGAGAGCTGAGTTGACCCTGTTGGCCCTCGCTGCCGCCAAGGCCATGATGGCATCCGGTGCCTTCGTCCTTCCGCTCGCCAAGGCCGCCGATCGTGTGCTCGGCCCGCGCGGCTGCTGCCTGACCTTCCACCGCACCGCGCCCGCGGAGCAATGGGAGCGTCTGCCCAATCGCGACTTCTACGTCGATGCCGACTTTCTCGATCGTTTCCTCGGCTATGTCCTCGACCAGGGTTGGGATGTCGTGACGATCAGCGAGGCGCTGCGCCGGCCGGCAAGCGCCGAGCCGCCCGGCCGCTACGTCAACTTCTCGATCGATGATTGCTACCGCGATACGTGCGAGCTGCTGGTGCCGGTGTTCCGCAGGCACAAGGTGCCGGTGACGCTGTTCGTGACGACCGGCATTCCCGACGGCACTTTGCCGCTGTGGGCCGCTGGCTTGGAGGATGCGCTGCTGCACAGGGACCACGTCACGGTCGACGATGAGCGGATCGCGCTGTCGAGCGCCGAGCAGCGCCGCGCGGTGTTTGCGCAGGTCGCCTCGCGCTGGGATGGCCCGCAGGCCGCGGATCGTTACGCCGCGTTCTGTGCCGCCAACGCCATCGACATCGATGCAATGCATTGGAAACATGCGATCTCCTGGGACATGCTGGAAGCGCTGGCGGGGGATCCCCTCATCGAGATCGGAGCCCACACCGTCTCGCATGCGCGCATCTCGTCGCTGCCTCCGGAAGCCGCCCTGCGCGAGCTGGCCGGCGCGCGGCTGCGATTGAACGAGCGGCTCGGCATCGACGTCCGGCACTTCGCGTTTCCTTACGGGCGCGCCGCCGATTGCGGGCCGCGGGACTTTGCGCTGGCGCGGCAGGCCGGATTCGCCAGTGCTGCGACCACGCGCAAGGGCCTTGTCAAAGCCGGGCAGGATGCGTTTTCGATTCCGCGCAACACCATGAACGGCGCGCATCGCACGCTGGCGGCGATGGAGCTGCATCTCACCGGCTTCAGCGGGACTGCAGCGAAGGTGATGGGCCGTGTCTAGCAGGGGCCGCTTGCGGATCGTCTCGATTGCGCATCCTGCCACCAGCAGCGAGGCCGGCCGGCTGCGCTACCGCCATCTCGCCTCCCGGCCCGACGTCGATCTGCATCTTGTGATGCCCGAAGTGTGGAAGGAATTCGGCCGCACCATTACCGCGCCTCACTCCAACGAAGGGTTTCCCGTCCATCGGCTTCCGATCCGGCTGCCGAACGCCGGGCCGATGAAATGGTACCTGCACTTCTATCCGGCGCTGCGCCGCCTGCTGCGCGAGCTCGATCCGGACGTGATTCATCTTTGGGAGGAGCCCTGGAGCATCGTCGCGCTGCAGGCGCAGATGCTGCGCGGTCGTGCGGCGCTCGTGCTCGAGGTCGACCAGAACATCCTGAAACGGCTGCCGCCGCCGTTTGAGGCGATCCGCAAATTCGTCCTCGGCCACACCGCTCACATCCTGTCGCGCAGTCCCGATGCGACTGAGGTCGTGAGGGCGCGTGGCTACACGGGTCCGGTGACCCCGATCGGCTATGGTGTCGATCTCGCGACCTTCATGCCGGCAGATGATCCGTCGAATGCGACGACCGGCTCGCCGCTGCGGCTCGGCTATGTCGGCCGGCTGGTGGCCGAGAAGGGTCTCGACGATGCGCTCGATGCGCTCGCACGGAGCAAGTCGGCGGCCACGCTGAGCATCATGGGTGAAGGTCCGCACGAGCCGCATCTGCGCCGGCGCGTGGCCGAACTCGGCTTGAACGGGCGCGTCACGATCCAGGGCTGGGCTTCACCCGCCGCGGTCGCGGCCTTCCTGCGCGGCCTGGACGCATTGCTGCTGCTGACGCGAACCACGGACGCGGTGCGCGAGCAGTTCGGCCGGGTGATCATCGAGGCCCAGGCCTGCGCCATTCCGGTGATCGGATCAACCTGCGGAGCGATTCCGGATGTCGTCGGCGACGGCGGCTGGATCGTGCCGGAGCAGGATCCCGGCAGCCTGTGTCGGCTCATCGATGAGCTCAGCGGCCAGTGGGCGGAGCTCGCCGTTCGCAGTGAGGCGGCCCGCGCAAACGTGCTCCGGCGCTTCACCTATGATGCGGTCGCGGCGGCGATTGAAACGGCATGCCGTGCGGCCCATCAGTCGAGAACCGCATCCCGCCTCGCCCGCCCACAGCGGCTGCAGACGAATTAGCTAGGCCTTCAGCGGCAGTGCAATCGCTGCGCGGCCAGGCTGTCGCTTGGCGGCATCGATCTGCTTGAGCAGCTCGATGTATTGCAGCCCGATCTGGTCCCAGCCATAGGTCTGCGCGGTCGCATGGGCGCCGTCCTGCAGCCGGCGCATCAGTGCGGGATCGGCGAAGACCGCCGCGAGCTTGGCGGCGATGTCGTCGGCGTCGGCCGCGATGCGGAAGCCGTTGACGCCGTCGTGCAGATAATCCTCGATTCCGCCGACCGGCGTTGCGAACACCGGCACCGCGCAGGCCATGGCCTCCATGCAGACGAGCGAGAAGGTCTCATAGCTCGTGGGGAGCACGAAGGCATCGGCCGCCGAGTACAGCGCCGGCAGGTCCGAGCGTGGGCCGGCGAAGATCAGTCGTTGCTGGGCGTTACGCGCCAGTCTGCGGTAGGGCGCGGGATTGTCCGAGCCGACGACCAGCAGCCAGACGTCGTTGCCGAGCCGATCGAGCGCGCCGATCGCATGCGCCAGTCCCTTGCGGTTGAATTCGTGGCCGACGAACAGCAGCAGGCGCGCGTTCTCCGGGATGCCGAACTCGCGCCGGATGGCCTGGCCGCCGACGGCGTCGCGCTTGAAGCGCGCGAGATCGATGCCGTTGGAGATGACATGGATGCGGGCGGCCGGCACGCGGAAGAAGCGCTGCAGCTCCGCGGTGACGCGGGAGGACACCGCCACGAACGCCTGATACCGCAGGCCTCCGATCATGAATCGGTCGCGCAGCGCGACCCACAGATGCATCGGGTTGAGCATCCAGCGCCAGCTGCCGGCGGCGCGCTTCTCGGCCAGGCTCTGCGCATTGACCGCATGCACGATCAGCACGTCGCCCTTGAGACTATCGCCGTGGCTGACGACGACGGCATCGGGGTGCCGCGCCAGCGCCCGTGTCGCGGCGAGCGTGAACAGCGGCACGACCACGGCGCGGCCGATGTGCCGAAACAGTCCGCGAGTCGGAATCCGCGCCAGCCATGGCGCAACGCGCTCGACCCTTATCGTGTGTTCGAGATTGTCCGCGACGGCGCTCGCGAGCACGACGTTCGATAAACCATTCCGGCCGAAAACGCGCGCCAGCTCGATAGCAACGGTTTCCACGCCGCCGGCATTGCTTATCTCTTGAACGATCTGGACAATCTCAAACGTCATAACGGAAATCTACGGGATCAGACATTGCGACTTCGTTCCAATCTGCTGGTCATTAGCACAGCCCTGTTAACGTTTGTCACGTCGCCATGGTCGAGCGCCGTTCGCGCCAACGATACGAACGCCTCGGCGTTGCGGATCGACGAGCGCATCGGCGGCGGCAATCTGGTCACGCATCTGGCCGGCAAGAGCACGCAGATCTATCAGGCGCTGCACGGCGTCGGTGCCAGGATGGGACGAATGGACTCCTACGGCTGGCGGACGCTGGCGCGGGTGCCCACGCCGCACGACTTCGATGCCGCCATGCTGGAGGCGCACAAGAACGGTATCATGCCGCTGATCCTGCTGGAGTACGAAGGCAGCTATCAGAGGTTGGATCCGCCGCAGCCGATCGGATCCTATCAGGACTGGTTCGCCGCCGGGCAGGCGATGGCGAGACGTTTCCGTCCCGGTGGCGATTGGGGCCGCGAGAACGGCATTCCCGATTGGGGCGCAACCGTCTTCACCGCGATCAACGAGCCCGACGTGCAGGCCACGATCCCGCGCCAGGACTATCACGACGCGCTGGCTGGGCTTGCGGACGGTGTTCACAGCGTCGACCCCAAGCTGCGGGTCGTTCCCGGCGGCTTTGCCACCTGCAACTCGCATGGCGATGCGACGTTGCGCGGCTACGGTCCGGCGATCGCCGATCTGCTCGAGGACGGCCGTCTCGACGGCATCGACCTGCATACCTACTACAATGATAAATGGTATCCGATGACCCGCGGCCGCGAGTTCTCGGTGCAGACCTGCTTCGACCGCATCAAGCAGGCGATGGGCCTGAGCCGCGACATCAACTTCTACGCAACCGAGTTCAACGTCGCGCGCGCCGGCGCGTGGGACAGCGATCCGGACGCGGCGAGACTGTTTCTCAATGCGATCTGGGACCAGCTTGCGGTGGTCGGCAAGGATGGCACCTCGCCGGTGTCCATGCTGGCGTTTCCTTGGAATCTCGGCGACACGCCCGATGTCGACGGTCTGGCCTATGCGATGGCGGCGGGCAAGGATCCCTGGACCCCGGAAGCACGCGGCTTCGTGGTGAAGACGGTGCTGCAGCTCGCCGGTCACATGAGGATCGTGTCCATCGACCGCCGGCTGGCGCTCTACACGCTGCGCGGACCGGATGCCGACTTGATCGTGTGGCAGAACATAGCCGGCTGGACCGACCGGCCGGGCCGCGCGGTCGAGCTCGAGCTGCCCGCATGGACGCGCAGCCTTGAGGTCTGGGGCTGGGATGGGCTGCGGCGCCGGATCGAGGCAAAGCCCGGACGTTTCTTCGTCGACGGCCTCAATGCCGATGAAACCTACATGTTTCGCGTGCCGCGGCCGTGAGTGATGACGCCAGTCGCGAGGGTCACCGTGAGGGGGGCGAGTGACAACACCTCGATGTGGTTCGCGAATCCCGTTAACTGAAAAGTAAGGCCAGCGCGACGTGGTTCACTGCCACCTGACCTTTTTACGATAATTGCAGCCACGACAATCCCGCCGCGCGACGGGTGACGCGCTGGACCTCTCTCGGGTGATGCTGGAATGCAGCCGATCAAAAAGGCCGAGATTGCGAACGACAAGCCGGTGCCGGCGCAGGCCGTGACCGGGGTTCGCATCCGAGAGATCCGCACGGCGGATCTGCCGGCGGTCGCTGCGCTGCTGACGCGCGGATTCGCCTTCCGCAGCGAGGCCTATTGGCTGCGCGGACTCGAACGTCACGCGGCGCGCCCGCGGCCGGCCGGCTTTCCGGCATTCGGCTATTGTCTCGACCATGGCGGCGTTCCCGTCGGCGTGATCCTGCTGCTGTTCTCCGAGCTCCACAGCGGCGGTAAGCCGATCGTCAGGGCCAATGTCTCGAGCTGGTATGTCGAGCCGGCGTTCCGTGCCTTCAGCTCGATGCTGGTGCGCGCGGCGACGCGCGACAAGACGGTGACTTATTTCAACATCACGCCGGCCCCGCACACTTGGCCACAGGTCGAGGCTCAGGGCTTTTCGGTCTACTGCAAGGGACAGGTCTACGCCGCGCTGGCCCTGTCGCGATCGCGCTCGGATGTCCGTATCGAAGAATTCTCCGAGGACCATGTGCATGGGCTCTCTCCCGACGCGGCCGATCTGTTGCGGCAGCATGCGCAATGGGGGTGTCTCAGTCTCGTCGCGCGCGAGGCCGATGCGGCGTATCCGTTCGTGTTTCAGAAGCACCGGGTGATGAACGCGCTGCCGGTGTATCGCCTGCTGTATTGCCGGGATGTCGCCGACCTCGTGCGGCTGGCCGGCAACATCGGCCGGTTCCTGCTGCGGCGGGGCGGCCTGCTGGTGCGGCTCGATGCGAACGAGCCCGTTGCCGGGCTGGCCGGCTGGTACTCGGACAAGCGCGGACGCAAATATGCCAAGGGTCCGCATCCGCCGCGTCTCGGCGATCTCGCCTTTACCGAGGCCGCGCTGTTCGACGGCTGAGAGGTGGCAATCGATTGGGTTGCATGGTCCCGCTGCGGCGGCCGGGATACTGGCTCGCGTGGTCTATGGGACCGATGTGACGGCACGCACAGTCTGGGCTTCCGGCCTGCGCCATCCTCCTGGCAAGGGAGGTGGTCATCCATGTCTTACGTTTTCGAACTCGCGCTGGCGGCGATGCTGCTGTTCTTCCTGTTCCTGCCGATCACCGATCGCAGGACTGTTGTGATGAAGCTCTGCATGATCGTGGCAGTCGCTATCCTGTTCACGGTTGCGCTTGCCGTCCCGCATGGCGTTGCACCCTCCGCCCAGGTTCTGCGGCTGACGGCGAACTGATGTGGCGCGGGTGAGCTCGGGGCTTGCCGCTCCAGCATGAAGTTTGGACGGGGCGATCCGGACGGCACGGCTCGCGGACCGAACGGCCGGCGGTTGGCAGTCCGCCCCTCATCGTGTAGCACCGGCTGAACGTCACGCCACGCTCAGGGGATCCGGATGCCTGCTCTTGCCCATGCGCTGCTCGCCGCCCTGAAGGACCACGGCGCCCGCGAGATCTTTGGCATTCCCGGCGACATCGTGCTGCCGCTGTTCAAGGTCATCGAGGAGAGCAACATCCTGCCGAGCTTCACGCTGAGCCATGAGCCGGCGGTCGGCTTCGCTGCGGACGCGGCCGCGCGCTATCATGGCGGCCTCGGCGTCGCCGTCGTCACCTACGGCGCCGGCGCCTTCAACGTCGTGAACGCGGTCGCCGGCGCCTATGCCGAACGCTCGCCGGTCGTGGTGATCGCGGGCGCGCCCGGCGCGCGTGAGCGCGTCTCCGGTTTTCTGCTGCACCACCAGGCCCGCACCGTCGACACGCAGCTCGCGGTGTTCAAGGAGATCACCTGCGATCAGGCGGTGCTGAGCGATCCGGCCACGGCGCCGGCCCAGATTGCGCGCGTGCTGCGCAGCGCGAAGGAGATGTCGCTGCCGGTCTATCTCGAATTTCCGCGCGACATGGTCGATGCCGAGGTCGAGCCGGTGGTGCCGCTGCCGCCGCGGCGGGCCAGCCGCGAGGCGCTCGACGAATGCGTCGAGGAGATCCTCGCCCGCATCGCGCAGGCGGAGCGTCCCGTGATCGTCGTCGACGTCGAAATCCGCCGCTACGGCGTCGAGGACAGGATCGCGGCGCTCGCGCGCAAGCTCGGCCTGCCGCTGGTGACGACCTTCATGGGCCGCGGCCTGCTCGACAGGGCCGACGATGTCGTCGCCGGCACCTATCTTGGCGCCGCGGGCAACCCGGCGATCACGGAACTGGTCGAGAATGCTGATCTCGTGCTGATGCTGGGCGTCATCCTGTCGGACACCAATTTCGCGCTGTCCAACCGGGCGCCGGACCCGCGCCGCATGATCCTGGCCGCCAGCCGTGAGGTTCAGATCGGCCATCACGCCTATCGCGACATGCCGCTCGGCGATCTGATCGATGCGCTCGACGAGCGCGCGGCACCGCGGGCCGCAGCTCCCGGCCTGCCGCGGCAGCGCTCGGTCTATCCGCGCGGCCTCGCGGCCGATGGTGCGCCGATTGCGCCTTCGGACATCGCGACCGCGGTCAACGACATGTTCGATCGCCATGGCCGAATGCCGATGACCTCCGATATTGGCGATTGCCTGTTCACCGCGATGGAGATCGACAATACCGCGCTGGCCGCGCCGGGCTACTACGCCGGGATGGGCTTCGGCGTGCCGGCCGGCATCGGCGTGGCCGCGACCGGCCTTCGTCCGCTGATCCTGGTCGGCGATGGCGCATTCCAGATGACCGGATGGGAGCTCGGCAACTGTCGCCGCTACGGCCTCGATCCGATCGTCGTGCTGTTCAACAATTGCAGCTGGGAGATGCTGCGCGTGTTCCAGCCGGAGTCGCGGTTCAACGATCTCGATGACTGGCACTATGCCGACATCGCCAATTCCATCGGCGGCACCGGCGAGCGCGTCGCCACCCGGAGCGAGCTCGTCGCTGCGCTGGAGCGCGCGGTGCATCGGCGCGGACGCTTCTCGCTGATCGAAGTGATGCTGCCGCGCGGCAAGACCTCGGACACGCTGGCGCGCTTCGTGGCAGGATTCAAGTCGGCGCGCGAGCGCATGGCTCAGCGCTAGGATGGCCGGAAGGGCGCTCTGAACGCGCGGCCGTCAACCGGTTGCCGACCGCAGCACCGTCTTGATCGCGTCACGGCCCTTCCAGGCGAAATAGGTGAGGCGGCCGCCGAGCGAGCGATGGCTGCGCAGCCTGTTGGAGCCGAGCACGTGCCCAACTTCTGCGGGAAAGCGCTTGACCTCGGCCTGCACCATTCTGTCGGTATTGGCCATGATGGCGTTCAGGCGCGTGCCCCACTCGGACTCGTCGATGCGATCGATGCGGACCTGGATCGCATACTCGATGTCATAGATGCTGGTGAGGATTTCCTTGGCGGTCACGACGCGGTTGTTCTTCAACGCGACACGAAGCGCGAGCCGCTTGTCCTCGAGCTGATCGAGCACCATCGGCACGGTCATGGCGTAGGGCGCAGCGATGACGTCCGCGACGTTCTTCGAGCGCGCCGCCTTGGTCGCCAGCCGCAACACCTGCCAGGGCTCCTTCAGACGCTTGGCGACCAGCGTCAACGCAAAGGGCACGGCTTCCGGCTGCCTCTTGCGCAGCGCATCGAGCAGCAGCACCATCTTCTTCACCTGCGGATCGTCGAACTCAACGATCCGGTCCGGCAGCGAATCGGCGAACTTAGCGAGTTCCTCGCGGGCGCGCAGCGCCTTCAACAGCTTGACGACGTCGTCGAACACCGACGGCGAGGCCGTATAGGCCTTCAGCTTGCTGCGGACCTGCTCGATGCCCTCGGCGCGCGCCAACGTGCCTTCCAGCGACTTCGTCACCTTGGTCTGGAACGCGCTCGCGACCTGGCGGATCTCGCGCTGCTTGTCCCCGGCGATCAGGTCCTTCATCTGCGCGTTGTAGTCTCGCGCCATGGTCGGCAGCAAATCGCGCGAGATCCATTCCCAGATCGGCGTGAGGGAGCCGCGGGCAATGCGGCCCTCATTGGCATGCTCCGGCGAACCGTCGATGAGAAGCTGCTCGACGGGCATGAAGAAGTAGCGCGAAGGATTGATGGTGCGGTGGCCGCCGGCGCCATTGTTGTTGCGGATCTCGGCGCGCAGCCGGGCCTGGAGGTCGGCGGATCCCGGCATGTCGACGCCGCTCAGCTCCAGCCGTTCGAGCTCGCTGAGCAGGCAGCTTCGTGTCAGCGGTGACAACCGCTGCAGGAATTCCCAGATCCGGTCGACCGGTCCCATTGGCGTCAGGCTGTCAGCTATATGTCAAGGTCGCTCGTCTCCACGGACGAGCACGGAGCTCATCGAAGCACGAAACAGTTGGTGCGAAATTAATGTCAGTAAACAATCGTAGCATTGCACGACATCGTGGACAGGCGTCGCGGCACGCGCCGGGGACGGGTCTCCCGAAGCACGGCATCACGCCCGGCTTAACCATTTCAGATTGTAACTTTTGGGAAAATTAGCGGCGGTTGCGCGAGTTGCCGGGAAAAATCCCGTATTGCTACGGACGGTATAATTAACCATGTTAAAGTTGCCGCCGCGTCAGAATGAGGCATGGCACAGCTGAACAACAGCCTTTCCGACGCTCACGCCGCACCTGCTCCGGGCGGCCAAGGAGTTAACGACCCGGACCTCCTGGCGACCCGTTCCGGCACATCTGCGCCGCTCGCGATGGCACGTCACGACGACCAGGGCACGCTCGCTTTGGCGCGTCAGCTGAACGGTTCGCTCACCGCCCTGATGCTCTACATGGAGGAAATCAAGCAGCGCAGCGACGAGATCGCCAGGACGCCCGGCGAGCGCCGGCATGTCCAGGTGGTCGTCGACAACGCGTTGCTGCAGACCGAGCGGATCTGCGCCCTGGTCAACCAGATGTCCGGCGCGCACGGGCAGTTAAGACCGCTGTCGCGGATGGTGCCGGCTCACGAGCAGGGCACGGCGCCCGCGCGACCACCCGGCCGGGCCAGCAAGTCGCTGACCCCGCGCGAACACGAGGTCCTCAAGCTGATCAGTGAGGGGCATTCGAACAAGGAGGGCGCCTTGCGCATGGGCATCAGCCCCCGCACCTTCGAGAGCCATCGCGCCGAGGCCATGCGCAAGGTTGGCGCGCGCAACACAGCCGAACTCGTTCGCGCAGCACTTCTCAACCAGATCGGATGACGGCGGACGAGCGCGAATGCCGCGCTCGCGCTTTCGACCCCCGCGGTGCCCCGCGCTGCAGGCAATGAAGATCGGCGTCCGACCGGCTCGGTCGAACGCGCTGAGCGGGACGCGGACGTCCGTGCTGTCAGAAATAATCCTCGGCGAAGGGGCGAACCCGGGAGGTCGGGCGCAGCGGCGCTTGCGCCTTGGGCGGTGCCGGCACGATCGTAATGGTCCAGCGCGGCGGTACGCTCGCTTCGTTCTCCATGACTGAACGGACGTGGCCGGTGATCGTCGATCCGCCGGATTTCACGGTCGCGGTCCGGCCGTTGAACTGCGCAATTCGGAAACGCCTGACTTCCTTCTGGTCGGCGGTTTCAAAAGTAAACATGGGACACATCTCCTATGTGACCCCGAGTCTCGCAGCTCATGATTAGTTGATTGTGAAAATCGTGAGCCGTAGAAGTACGGCGTCAACTTATTGTAAGGGAATATGAAGATCAGGTTCAGCGAATCCGCGTCGTGAAGGTCTCGTTTGCCATCTCGGTCGTCCGAGCCCGTCGCGGCGGTGCGGCGTGCGAGACGCCGCGCAGATCGGATTGCGCCATGGAGGCCTGCGGCCTCCCTCGCTTCAATATTGCAGCTCCTGGGCGCGGGCGGCGGCGTAGGCGGCCTCGATGTTGTCGAGCAGCTCGGCATACTCCTTGGCGGACAGGCGTGGCGCGCTCTTCTCCAGCGCGAGCGCGTAGGCCGCAAGCCGGCGGTACCCGAAGGTTCCGGCTGCGCTCTTCAGCGAATGCGCCTCGCGGCCGATCTTGATGCGCTCGCCGCCGAGCGTCAGCTGGCGGAGCTGCTTCAGCCGCGCATCCGTCTCGCTGAAGAACACGTCGCGGATCTCCTCCGCGGCCTCGTCTCCGATCTCGCCGACCAGCTCGGCATAGGCTTCGCGGTCGAGCGCGGCTTCGGGAGCAATTTCGGTGTCGGCGGCAATGTCGGCGGCCCTGGCATCCGGCTGGGCCGGCACCAGCGGGGCGTCTGACGCCACGGTGTCCAGCACCGGCACGGGCAGGGGCAGCACGCGCAGGATGGCTTCCACGAGCGCTTTCTTGCGGGCCGGCTTGACGACGAAGTCGTTCATCCCGGCTTCCCGGCAGGCCCGAATATCCTCCATGAAGGCGTTCGCCGTGAAGGCGATGATCGGCACGTTGGAACGGCGCTCGCCTCGCGCGCGAATGGTCCGGGTTGCCTGGAAGCCGTCCATCTCCGGCATGCGGACGTCCATTAGGATCAGGTCGTAGTTGAAGCGGCTGGCGGCGGTGACGGCCTCGGCGCCGTCGCAGGCCGTGTCGGTCTGGATGTCGAAATCCTTGAGCATCTTGGTCGCGACCAGGCGATTGGTCGGATTGTCGTCGACCACGAGGACGCGCAGCGGCCGGCCGAACGCCGCGATCCGGTTCTGCAGCGAGGTATAGATGCCGTCGTCGTTCTGCTCTGGCACCGCGATGGTCTCGGCAATCGGCAGCGTCAGGCGGAACGAGAAGGTGGATCCGCTGCCCAGCGTCGAGGTGACCTTGATGTCACCCCCCATCTGCTCGATCAGGCGCTTGCAGATCGCAAGCCCGAGTCCGGAGCCGCCGAACCGGCGGCTGATCGAATTGTCGGCCTGGACGAAGTTCGCGAACAGCGAGCCGATCTTGTCGGCGGCAATGCCGATGCCGGTGTCGGTCACCGTCCATTCCACCGTCGCCTTCTCGTCATCCTTCTCGATGCCGCGCGTCGTGACGACCACTTCGCCTGACGAGGTGAACTTGACCGCGTTGGACACCAGGTTGAGCAGGATCTGGCGAATGCGGCCGGCGTCGCCGACCAGCGCGGGCGGCACCGCCGGGTCGCTGACGCTCCTCAGCTTCAGGTCCTTGGCGGAAGCCCGCGGACCGATGATGCTCAGCGTGTTGTGGACCAGGGCCTCGGCGGAGAACGCGATGTCCTCGAGCGAGAGCTGGCCGGATTCGAGCTTGGAGAAGTCGAGAATGTCGTTGAGGATCTCGAGCAGATTGTCGCCGGCATTGTGGATCGCCACCACCGAGCGGCGCTGCTCGGGATCGAGATTGGTCTCCAGCAGCGTCGTGGCGAGGCCGAGCACCGCGTTCATCGGCGTGCGGATCTCGTGGCTCATCATCGCGACGAAAGTGGACTTCGCCGCGTTCGCGGCCTCGGCGGCCTCGATCAGGTGCTCGTGGCGTTCCCACCAGCGTGAGATCAGGACGGCGGCCGCGAACACGGCCATCGCGCTCACCAGGGACACGATGACCAGAAGCGTCGCCATGTCGCGCCAGGCCTTCAGGACGTCGTGCTCGAACACCGACACCACGATCATCGCGGGATAGTTCGGCAGCATCTTTGCCGCCCGCCGGCGCATCTCGCCGGTTCGTGCGGAGGGTTCGCGCAGCACGCCGCCGGCCGACAGTGCGCGCTGACCGAAGCCGGAGGTCGGCTTGCCGATCTCGCTCGTGGGCGGAAAATGCGCGAGCAGCGTACCGTCCTCGCGGATCAGCGACACCGCGGCATCGAGACCCTGCGCGGTGGAGCCGAAGAAGTTCTCCAGATAGGGCACGGACATGGCGCCGAGCATCATGCCCATGAACTCGCCATTGGAATCGTCGAGCCGGCGGGCAAAATAGATGTTCCAGGTGCCGTCGCCGCGATTCTGAACCGGCGTGCTGAGGAAGGTCCGCAGTGTAGGGTCGGCCTTCAGCGCCTTGAAATAGTCGCGGTCGGCGATGTTGACGTCCGGGATCGGCCAGTAGCGCGAGAAGTTCAGGAGCCCGCCTTGTGCGTCGATCAGCGTCACCGCATCGATCTGCGGCAGTCCTGCGATTTTCTCCTTGAGCAGGAGGTGGGTCTGATGGTCTGACGCGACCTTGCGAAACGCCGCAGCGTCGATGGCGCCGCCGCGCACCAGGTAGTCGCGCACGCTTGTGAGCACGAGGTCGACCGATTTCACCGAGCGGTCGGCGTTCTCTGCAAGCGTGAGGCTATGGCGGCTGAGATCTTCCTCGGCGTGCTGAAGCGCGTTCTCGCGCAGGTTGGTGAGGAAGAACAGGTTGCTGCCGGCAATGACGCAGATGAGGATCAGCGCGATCGCTGCAGGCGCTCCCAGAAAGCGTTTCTTGTTGCTCATCGCCTGCTACCAGCCCGCCGCTCTGACCAGCCGCCGGCAATCGGTCTCCAGCGCGATCTGCTTCAGAGTCTGCCGGAGCCGCATCAGATCGATCGGCTTCGAGAAGGGAGGATCTATGTTCAGCTCGAGAACCTCGGTGCCGGGGCGGTTGTCCAGCGAGAGGTCCGGCATGACGCAGTCCAAGTTCCTCTTCTGCAGGACGATCGAGACGGCGTCGACCGAGCTCACGCCCGTCGTGTTGAAGCCGGCCTGTGCTGCGATCTTTCGCAAGATGGACAGATGCACGGCGGCATCTTCGATCACGAGGAGGTCGTTGCGCATGAATTCCCTGTCCCGTTGCCACCCTGACGCGGTCATCGGCAAGCAGGATTATGTCTATCGGCCGGCTCTGACCCCCTCGTAAATTTTGGTTTCCGTACGACTACGGGGAGGGCACGGCGATGTATGCGTCCTGCCGTCGTCAACCACGCGGAGTTCGCCCGCTAAAGAGAAAGCGGCCGAACACCGGTCCGGCCGCCGCGCAGGACATTCCCAGGGAGCTCGGCTATTCGGCCGGGCCGAACACGGCTTCCATCTTGGTCTTGAGCGTCGCCGCATTAAACGGCTTGACGATGTAGTTGCTCACGCCGGCCTTCTTGGCGGCGATGACGTTTTCGGTCTTCGACTCGGCTGTGATCATGATGAACGGGGTCTTCGACAGCTCCGGGCTGGCCCGCACCTCCCGCAGCAGGTCGTAGCCGGTCATCGGTTCCATGTTCCAGTCGGAGATCACCAGACCGTACTTCTTCGCCTGCATCTTCGAGAGCGCGGCCGATCCGTCGCTGGCGTCGTCGACGTTCTCAAATCCGAGCTGCTTCAGCAGGTTGCGGATGATCCGGATCATAGTGGCGTAGTCATCGACCACCAGGATCGGCATCGACAGATCAAAGGCCATGTCATTACTCCGCGCGTTTGGTCAAAAGCCGAACACGGGCGAGGTATATCAGCACGAAGATTATTCGACGCCTCTTGGAACTCGCGCTCGTCAGCACGTCGACAATTATCAGCGCCCGTTGAACAGCGCGTTAATTCCAGCGGTGCCGACGATGGGGATCATGCCACGGGCCGTAGTTGTACGGAGGCAAGGGCGCTCGGCGAGGCAACGGCGCGCGACGAGCGAGGGCCGGAACGACGCCTGCTCACGGCACGCTGCGTGGCCGGACCAGATTCTCGTAGTGGGCCTTCACCGTACCGTAGCACTCGCACGCCGTCTTCTTCAGCCCGTCCAGATCGATGATCTCGATATGGCCGCGGCTATAGTGGATGAAGTCCGCCTGCTGCAGCGTGCTCGCCACCAGCGAGACGCTGTTGCGCCGGGCGCCGATCATCTGCGCCAGGGCCTCCTGGGTGATGTAGAGCTTGTTGCCGCCTGAAAGGTCATGCGTCTGCAGCAGGCAACGGGCGAGACGCGACTCGACGGTGTGGGCGGCGTTGCAACCGGCGGTCTGCTGGCTCTGCACGTAGATGGCGAGTGCGTGGCGCAACATCAGCGCGCGAAACGAGGGGCTCTGTTCGGCGGCCGCCCGTACCTTGTCGATGTCGACGACCGATGCTGCACCGGGAACGAGGACCGCCGCGCTGTTCAGCACCACCGGATCGCCGCCCGCGAGCAGGGACATGCTTCCGAAGAGACTATCGCGACCGATCATCGCCACCTGAACGCGCTCTCCGCGCGCGAGGTTCACGACCAGCGAGATGACGCCGCGATGAGGAAAGTAGATGCGCGAAAGCTTTTCGCCGACCTCGGCGAGAATGGAGTCTTGCACCAGATCCACGGTCCGCAGATAGGGTCGGATCAGCTCGAAGTCATCGTCGGTCAGTGACGACAGGAAGCCGTTCGGAGAACGCAAGCTGGGGTCCAAAGCCATCTCCTGCATTGCAGTAACGGAGCCTCGCAGATCTCAATGCACTCATGGTTCCATAGAACTGCGTCCTATCCGCTGACAAGAAGAATCACGGGTAATATTCCCAGTAAAGGCCATTCGTTCCTGCTGTGCTCGTTGTCGTGCAGACGGGCGCGGATGCGCGGTTGCGCATTTGGCCATCAACATGTGTGCGATGTGCTGATCTGATAGCGCGCTGTTGTATACAGTCGGCACGCATCGGCCTCGGCTGGTGAAAGCAGCGCAACGCGCTTGCGGCGGGCCTCCTTCTTGCTCCGGCCGCCGCAGCTCCGGCGGGCACGGACACCACGTAGCATGCGGCCGCATTGACAGCGGACATCTTGAAGCCAAAATCGCTAATAAGCGCGCTGATTCGTTGACGGATCTTTTTCTGTCGGATGCAACCCTCGTCGCGAGTGGAGGCATCGGCCGGTGCTTTGCGACTGGCGGTGACGAGGTTGTCGTCATTGCAGGAGCAGGAGTCCGCCTGATGCTGCATCCAGCTGGAGCGCGATCGATGGTCAGCGATGAGACTGAGCGCCAAGACGAAGCTGAACGTTGCAGCGGCGTCCGTTCGTTTGCGTCCCGATAGCCCCGCCGTCCTCCCCCCCAACAGGTAATGCAGGATTCATGGCCTCTTCCACCTACCAGCGGTCCAACCAGTCGTTGCCAAGCGCGGGCGTAGACATTCCGGCCGCAGCGACGCCGGACATCCACCCAGGAATGGCGATCGTCGGTCAGGTTGCCGGTGGCCTGCTGCACGACTTCAACAACATTCTCACCGTGATCACGGGGACCATCGACATTCTCGCCGAAGCGGTCGAGGACAAGCCCGAACTGGCGGCCGTCGCGCGTCTGATCGACGAGGCTGCGACTCGTGGCGCTCGATTGACCTCGCAGCTTCTGTCGTTCGCAAGAGGCCGGCCGCCGCTGCCATGTGCGGTGGAGTTGAACGAGCTCCTGATCGACGTCGCTCGTCTGCTTCGTCCGACATTGGGCACCGAGGTCGAGGTGACGACGTCGGTGGGCGCGGACGTGCCGGCCGTCTTCGCCGATCCGGGGCAACTGATGGCGGCACTGCTGTGTCTTGCGATCGGGGCCCGACATCGATTGGAGCATGGCGGCCGCATCGACATCGAGGCAAGGCGCATGCGTGCGGACGCCTCGGGTGCCGGCGGCATTTCCTCCGACGTGCTGATCGTGTTGACGGCGTCAGTGAGCGCGGCGGATGCCTCTCCGGCCGATCCCGCCTTCTCGGAGATCCGCATGGTCGAGGATTTCGTCAGGCGTTCGAACGGACGTCTGGGGCTCAAGGAGCCGCGCGGCCGGACCGCCGGCGTCGAGATCGTCCTCCCGCGCGCCGACCGCGTCCCCTCGTAGTCGGCCGCTCTTCCGCAAGCTCATAGTTAGCGCTGCCTTAACGGTCACGCCGCGCATCGGCGCACGCCGACCGCGAGGCCGTGTCAGCGCGCCATTTTACCGCGAGTCTCTGCGGTCTGCGCGCATTTGATCGAACTGATTAGCGGCCAATTAGGATTAACGGCGGGGGCGGATGCCGCGCGCGGCCGTTCCGGGATCAATTTAACGAACGGGTAGGATTCCGCGGACCAGTCTGCGCCATCGCCGACAGAACGGTGCGGCGATGTTTACTCATGTTCATCCAGAAGGGAATGACAATGTCAGGTATCGTCCTCTCCGCGTCGGTGCGCCAGAACCTGCTCTCGCTCCAGTCGACGGCTCAGCTCCTCGCCACCACGCAGAACAACCTCTCCACGGGCAAGAAGGTCAACTCGGCGCTCGACAATCCGACCAACTTCTTCACCGCCCAGGGTCTCGACAACCGCGCTTCCGACATCTCCAATCTGCTCGACGGCATCGGCAACGGCGTGCAGGTGCTGCAGGCCGCCAACACCGGCATCACCTCGCTGCAGAAGCTCGTCGACAGCGCCAAGTCGATCGCCAACCAGGTTCTGCAGAGCGCGGTGGGTTACTCCACCAAGTCGAGCGTGACCTCGGCGGCTCTGACCGGCGCGACCGCCACCGACCTGCTCGGCTCCAGCTCGACGGCTGTGACCGGCTCGGTCGTGAACAACGACAATACCTCGAGCGCGGTGGCGATCACCGGCTCGACCAAGCTGTCGGGTACGGCAGGCACCGCGTCGAACAACCTCGCCACCGGCATCACCTCCGGTGAGACGCTGGTCGTCAACGGCACCACCTTCACCTTCGTCACCGGCACGTCCTCGTCCGGCACCAACATCGGCATCGGCGACAGCGTCAGCAACCTGCTGTCGGCGATCCAGACCCAGACCGGCGTGACCGCGTCGATCACCGCGGGTGCGATCACCCTGACGCCTCCGGCGGCGGGATTGACGCTCTCGGGCAGCACCGGCACCTTGGGCAAGCTCGGGCTGACTGCCGTCGGCGATGGCTTGTCAGGCCAGACCTTGACGGTCGGCGCCACAGGAGGTGGCACGGCGACCAGCATCACGTTCGGTCTAGGGACAGGACAGGTCAAGTCGCTGAACGATCTCAACGCCAAGCTCGCAGCCAACAACCTGCAGGCCACGGTCGACTCGTCCACCGGCAAGATCTCGATCACCACGACCAACGACGCGGCTTCGGCCACGATCGGCGCGATCGGTGGTACGTCGGCTGCGGCCAGCCAGGCCTTCAATGGTCTGACGGCGGCGGCTCCGGTGGCGGATGCGACCGCGCAGACGCAGCGCGCAAGCCTGGTCTCGCAGTACAACAACGTGCTGGCGCAGATCAACACGACCGCTGCTGACGCTTCGTTCAACGGCATCAACCTGCTGAACGGCGACACGCTGAAGCTGACCTTCAACGAAACCGGCAAGTCGACGCTGTCGATCACTGGTGTCACGTTCAACTCGGCGGGCCTCGGCCTCTCGACGTTGACCTCGGGCACCGACTTCCTCGACAACAGCTCGGCGAACAAGGTCATCGGCGTGCTCAACTCGGCGAGCTCCACGCTGCGCAACGAGGCCTCCACGCTGGGTTCGAACCTCTCGGTCGTGCAGGTTCGTCAGGACTTCAACAAGAACCTGATCAACGTGCTGCAGACCGGCTCGTCGAACCTGACGCTGGCCGACACCAACGAGGAAGCGGCCAACAGCCAGGCGCTGTCGACCCGCCAGTCGATCGCGGTGTCCGCGCTGTCGCTCGCCAACCAGTCGCAGGCGAGCGTGCTGCAGCTCCTGCGTTAAGGCGCGGGCGGCACCCACGAACATCGGAGGCGGCGGGGCTTGCCCCGCCGTTTTCGGCTCTAGAATATTCGAAGATTGACGTCGCTCGGCTTCGGCGTCTGCGGCGCCGGATCAGCCGGACAGCGAGCACGAGAGCAACGTCGTGTCGACGCGAATGCAGCCTGCCGACGACGCCGCTCCCGAGAGGAGACTCCCGAGAGGAGCCTTCTGAGAGGAGAGTTGGGCCATGCCCCTGCGGGTCGAGCTGAAGCCTTTCGAGCGCATCGTGATCGGCGACAGCGTCATCGTGAATTCGAACACGCGCGCCCGCTTCATCGTCGAAGGCGACGCGCCTATACTCCGCGAACGTGACACCGTCACCGCCGAGACCGCCGATACGCCGGCCAAGCGCCTCTATCTCTGCGTCCAGACAATGTACCTGAAGAACGACGCGATCCGCTATCGCGCGTCCTATCTCGCCTGCATGAACGAGTTGCGCAGGGCGATTCCGGAAGCCGCCGGCCAAGCCGAGACGGTGGATCGCCATGTCACGGAAGGAGCGCTGTACAAGGCGCTGAAGGAGATCAGGGCGCTGATCGAGCGAGAGGATCGCGCAGTCGCGCCGGCCGAAGCGATGCCTTGACATTCCGGCCGCCGAAGGGGCCGGGCTCGCCGCAGCCTGAGAGGTTGATGCTACGTCCGTATTAGCACGGACAATAAAATTAACGGGACGGATAAAAGCCCCACCTAACGATGGCACGGACAGAAAGTCTGTTCAGCCCAGTCAGCGAGGGCCGGGTATCGATCCGCGCGGCTGGTGAAGGCTGGGACCGACCGTTGCTCTGACAGGGATCAGCGGTCGCCCCGTGACCGCGGCGCCAATTCTTGGAAGGCCAGTTTCATGGATGACCTGTTGCGTGAGTTTCTGACGGAGACCAGCGAGAGCCTGGACACCGTCGATAATCAATTGGTGCGGTTCGAGCAGGAGCCGAACAACGCCAAGATCCTCGATAACATCTTCCGGCTGGTGCACACGATCAAGGGGACCTGCGGCTTCCTCGGCCTGCCGCGGCTCGAAGCGCTGGCGCATGCCGCCGAGACCCTGATGGGCAAGTTCCGCGACGGCATGCCGGTCACCGGCGAGGCCGTGACGCTAATCCTCACCACCATCGACCGCATCAAGGACATCCTCGGACAGCTCGAGGCCAACGAGGCCGAGCCCGAAGGCGAGGACCGCGATCTCATCAGCGAGCTCGAAGCCATGGTCGAGCGCGGCATGGCGGCAATGGCCGCGTCGGCGGAGCCGATCGCGATGGCCGGCGAGACCGCGCCACCGCTTGCGCCTGCAGCGCCGGCCGCGCCCGCGGTCACGCACGGCTCGCTGATCGACCAGACGCTGGAGCGTCCGCTGCGTCCGGGCGAAGTGTCGCTCGACGAGCTCGAGCGCGCCTTCCGCGAGACCGCGATCGAGTTGCCGCCCGCGCATGAGAAGGCGCCTGAGCCCAAGGCCGCTGCCCCGGCGCCGGTCGCCAAGGCCGGGCCTGCCAAGGCGGAAGCAGAGGCCAGGGCCGAGGCGCCGAAGAAGGCGGCGCGCGCCAAGGCCAATGCCGATGGCGAGGTGCACGAGAACGACAAGGTCGCCAACCAGTCGATCCGCGTCAACGTCGACACGCTCGAACATCTGATGACGATGGTCTCGGAGCTGGTGCTGACGCGCAACCAGCTGCTCGAGATCGCCCGCCGCAACGAGGACACCGAGTTCAAGGTGCCGCTGCAGCGGCTGTCCAACGTCACCGCCGAGCTGCAGGAGGGCGTCATGAAGACGCGCATGCAGCCGATCGGCAATGCCTGGCAGAAGCTGCCGCGCATCGTCCGCGACCTCGCCACCGAGCTCGGCAAGCAGATCGAGCTCGAGATGCACGGCGCCGACACCGAGCTCGACCGCCAGGTGCTCGACCTGATCAAGGACCCGCTCACCCACATGGTGCGCAACTCCGCCGATCACGGCCTGGAGACGATGGCCGAGCGCGCCGCGGCCGGCAAGGCCGAGCAGGGCACCATCCGGCTGTCCGCCTATCATGAAGGCGGCCATATCATCATCTGCATCGCCGACAACGGCCGCGGCCTCAACACCGAGCGCATCAAGGCCAAGGCCTTGGCGAACGGCCTCGTCACCGAGGCCGAGCTCGAGAAGATGACGGAAGCGCAGATCCACAAGTTCATCTTCGAGCCGGGCTTCTCGACCGCGGCCGCCGTCACCTCGGTCTCGGGCCGCGGCGTCGGCATGGACGTGGTGCGCACCAACATCGACCAGATCGGCGGCACCATCGACATCAAGTCGGTGCTCGGCGAGGGCACCTCGGTCACCATCAAGATCCCGCTGACGCTCGCGATCGTCTCGGCGCTGATCGTCGAAGCCGGTGGCGACCGCTTCGCGATCCCGCAATTGTCGGTCGTCGAGCTGGTGCGCGCGCGCGCCAACTCCGAGCACCGCATCGAGCGCATCAAGGACACCGCGGTGCTGCGCTTGCGCAACAAGCTGCTGCCGCTGATGCATCTGAAGAAGCTCTTGAAGATCGACGACGGCTCGTCGACCGATCCGGAGAACGGCTTCATCGTGGTGACGCAGGTCGGCAACCAGACCTTCGGCATCGTGGTCGACTGCGTGTTCCACACCGAGGAAATCGTGGTCAAGCCGATGTCGACCAAGCTGCGTCACATCGACATGTTCTCGGGCAACACCATCCTGGGCGACGGCGCCGTGATCATGATCATCGATCCGAACGGCATTGCGAAAGCGCTCGGCGCCGCCGGCTCGGCCTCGCAGGCGGTATCCGACGAACACGCCGCGCATCACGCGATCGGTGGCGAGCAGCTCACCTCGCTCTTGGTGTTCCGCGCCGGCACGGCGCAGCCCAAGGCGGTGCCGCTGGCGCTGGTCACGCGCCTGGAGGAGATCGCGGCCGACAAGATCGAGATCTCCAACGGCCGCTACATGGTGCAGTACCGCGACCAGCTGATGCCCTTGGTGCAGATGGAAGGCGTGTCGGTGCAGACGTCGGGCTCGCAGCCGATCCTGGTGTTCGCCGACGAGACCCGGGCGATGGGCCTCGTGGTCGACGAGATCATCGACATCGTCGAGGAGCGGCTCAACATCCAGGTCTCCGGCGCCAAGGACGGCATCCTCGGCTCGGCGGTGATCAAGGGCCAGGCGACGGAAGTGATCGACGTCGGCCACTTCCTGCCGATGGCGTTCGCCGACTGGTTCATCCGCAAGGAGATGGCGACCGAGTCGCAGACGCAGTCGGTGCTCTTGGTCGACGACTCGCCGTTCTTCCGCAACATGCTGGCGCCGGTGTTGAAGTCGGCCGGCTACAAGGTGCGCACGGCGGCGTCGGCGATCGAGGGCCTCGCCACGCTGCGTTCCGGGCACAGCTTCGACATCGTCGTCACCGACATCGAGATGCCGGAGATGAACGGCTTCGAGTTCACCGAGGCGATCCGCGCCGACCAGAACCTGAACCAGATGCCGGTCATCGCGGTGTCGTCGCTGGTGTCGCCGGCGGCGATCGAGCGCGGCCGCCAGGCCGGGCTCTACGACTACATCGCCAAGTTCGACCGGCCCGGCCTGATCGCGGCGCTGAAGGAACAGATCGAGGAACGGGCGCGCGCCGAAGCCAACCGGCGGGCCGCGTGACAGCAAGCGGACAGGAGCAGCGTGCGATGAGCAGCAAGATCGAAACCACCGAAGGCGCCGCCGTCGAATACGTCACTGCGATGATCGGCGGTCAGCTCTTCGGCCTGCCCATCTCCCGGGTGCAGGACGTGTTCATGCCGGAGCGGGTGACGCGGGTGCCGCTGTCGTCGGCGGAGATCGCCGGCGTCCTCAACCTGCGCGGCCGCATCGTGACCGTCGTCGACATGCGGGCGCGGCTCGGCCTCGCCCGCGCCGAGGACGGCAAGCCGCCGATGGCGGTCGGCGTCGATCTGCGTGGCGAGTCCTATGGTCTCCTGATCGATCAGATCGGCGAGGTGCTGCGGCTGCCCGAGGAGAGCCGGGAGGAGAACCCGGTCAATCTCGACCCGCGCATGGCGAAGCTCGCCGGCGGCGTGCACCGCCTCGACGGTCAGCTGATGGTCATCCTCGATGTCGATCGCGTGCTCGAGCTCCTGCCGAAGGCAGCAATCGCCGCCTAGTCCGTCAACCGTCCCATAGGGGAGACAACAATGAAGAGCTGTCTGGTCGTGGATGACTCCAGCGTCGTGCGCAAGATCGCACGCCGTATCCTGGAGGAGCTGGGCTTCTCCGTCGTCGAGGCGGAGGATGGCGAGCGGGCGCTCGAGATCTGCACCAAGAGCCTGCCGGACGCCATTCTGCTCGACTGGAACATGCCCGTCATGGACGGCTATGATTTCCTCGGGCGCCTGCGCCGGCTGCCGGGCGGCGAAGGCCCGAAGGTGGTGTTCTGCACCACGGAGAACGACATCGATCATATTTCGCGCGCGCTGAACGCTGGCGCCAACGAATACATCATGAAGCCGTTCGACAAAGAGATTGTCGCCGCCAAATTCCAGGAAGTCGGTCTCATCCAGGCGCTGTCAGCCGAATCCGCCTGATCCCTTCGTCTGCCCAGAAGAGGCCGTCCGTGAACCAGCCTGATTATGAGTTCCTGCGCAAGCTGCTTCGAGACAAATCGGGTCTCGATCTGTCTGCCGACAAGCAATATCTGATCGAGAGCCGCCTGCTTCCGCTCGCGCGCAAGGCCGGTCTCGCCAGCATCAGCGATCTCGTCCAGAAGCTGAAGGACGGGTCGAGCGCCCTGATCAGTCAGGTCGTCGAAGCGATGACGACCAACGAGACGTTCTTCTTCCGCGACAAGGTCCCGTTCGATCACTTCCGTGACGTGATCATGCCGGAGATCCTCAAGGCCCGCGCCAATCGCAAGTCGATCCGGATCTGGTGCGCCGCGTGCTCGACCGGCCAGGAGCCGTATTCGCTGGCGATGTCGCTCAAGGAGATGGGATCTGCGCTCAGTGGATGGCGCATCGAGATCATCGCCACCGATCTCTCCCAGGAAGTGCTCGAGAAGTCGAAAGCGGGTCTCTACAGCCAGTTCGAGGTGCAGCGCGGGCTGCCGATCCAGCTTCTGGTCAAATATTTCAAGCAGGCAGGCGAGCTCTGGCAGATCAATTCCGACGTGCGCGGCATGGTCCAGCATCGGCAGCTCAATCTGCTGCACGACTTCTCCCAGCTCGGCACGTTCGACGTCGTGTTCTGCCGCAACGTGCTGATCTATTTCGATCAGGACACCAAGATCAACATCTTCGGCCGGCTCGCCAAGCAGATGGAGCCGGACGGCTTCCTCGTACTCGGTGCTGCGGAGACCGTCGTCGGCCTCACCGACGTGTTCAAGCCGCTCGCGGACCGGCGTGGCCTGTATCGCCCGAGCGGGATCGCTTCCGCGGCGAAGGCGCCCGCTCCGGGAATGCCCAGGATCGCGGCCGCGGGCAACTAGATGTTCCCGCAGCCCAACAGAGCAGGACGCGAAGATGTCTGACGAGAACAAAGGGACGGAGCGCGTCACCTTCAGCCGCGGCTACGATGTCTGCATCATGGGCATCGACGGGACCTGGCGCAGGGACTGCCAGCTCAACGCCATCTCGGACAACGACGCGGTGCTGACGGTCGAAGGATCGATCCAGGGATTGAACCTGAAGGAGTTCTTTCTGCTGCTGTCCTCGACGGGGCTCGCCTACCGCCGCTGCGAGTTGGTCCGGGTCAACGGCTCGGAGATGGACATCCAGTTCATCAAGGGAAAGAACAAGAAGAAGCGTGGCAACGCTTCCGCCGGCCAGGAAACGACCGTCAACTAATTCGTCTTCCGGCAGCGCGGCGCATTGCGCGCCCACCGCTCGGGAAGCTTCCGCGCGCGAAGCGACGAGGAGACGCGTCGCCCTGGATCCTGCGCAAGTCCTAAGGCCGGGGGCCTTTTTTCGGAGAACCGCTTTACGCCGCCGCAGGGTCGGGCGTGTATGACAATGACCTCGGTCAAATTGTCCAGGAACGACCAATGCCGGTCATGAGTTCGGAACTTGCACCCAGCCGGCCGGAGCGCGCGGACGATGGCGGACGGCGCGCGTTGCAGCTCTTGGTCGTCGACGACGACGCTGCGCAGCGGACGCTGATCGCGCTGGCGGCCAAGCAGGCCGGCCATGCCGTGACGGTCGCGGCCACCTGCAGCGACGCGATCCGCGAGGTGCGCAACAAGCGCTTCGACTGCGTGACGCTCGATCTCATGTTCGAGGATGGCGACGGGACCGAGGTCCTCAAGGTCATCGCAGATACCCGCTTCGCCGGTTCCGTGATCGTAATCAGCGGCATGGATGCGGCGAAGCGAATTGAGGCCCGGCTGCTCGCGCGCTCGCTCGGGATCGACCTGCAGAGTCTGCCGAAGCCGGTCGATCTGGCGGCGCTGCGCATCTGCCTTGCCAATCTCGGCAAGACTGCGCTCGGCCTGCCCGTGGTCCACACCTGGGGCGGCGTCGCAGCCGAAACTGTTGCCGCGAAGCATCGGTCCTGAGAGACCTACATCGGCACAAGCCGCGGTCCAGAGTGCACATCCTGTGCAACGTCCAAATACCGCCGATTTCTGATCAAGACGAGGGCAAGGGCCGACTGACGGCTGCACGTCTTGTGTCAAATGCCGTGCAGATTTTCGTGGCAAGAGCCGTGCACTGGTCTGGCACCGAGCATGCCCGTTCGGCGTGGTGCAAGCGGGCAACGCCGATGCGATCAGAGCTTGATGTCGATCATGACGCTGTCGACGTTGATGTGTTTTGCAAAGCAGCATGCCGCTCACGACGGCTGCCTTGAGATCGTGTCCAGATCGTGGTCTCGTGAAGGCGGTCACCGATCTGCAGCTACTACTTGTGGGTTAGGATCATAAACCGTACAAATACGGGTGCCCAAAGCACCCGACGAGTATGGTATCATAAGACGCGCTTTCATTGTTTCTTCTCCTTTGCAAGAGCAATCGCCCATGGCCGAACAAACAACTTCCCGCGGTGAGATCTTTGTCGTCGATGACGATCCAGCCGTGCGTGACACCCTCTCGATGGTCTTGTCGGCGGGTGGGTATGAAGTGATCTGTTTTGCGGACGGCGCCGCGCTCCTGGCGGTGGCGCGGAGCAGGACACCGGCCTGTATCCTGCTCGACGTGCACATCCCCGGAAAGTCGGGTCTCGACATTCTCAGGGAACTGCACGGCGAGGACTATCCGGCTCCGATCTTCATGATCTCGGGCCAGGGCGACATCCCGATGGCCGTGAACGCGATCAAGAACGGGGCGCTCGACTTCATCGAGAAGCCGTTCCGCGGCAGTGAGATCGTGGCCCGTCTGAACGAGGCGATCGGCGCGTTCGCGCGGCGGCAGAAGGAGAACGCCTCGCCGAAGATCGGCTCGCTGCATTTCCCCGGCCGCGAGCCGCTGACGCGGCGCGAGCGCGAGGTCCTGGAACAGTTCACGGCGGGGGCCTCGAACAAGGAGGCGGGGCGCACGCTGGGCATCAGCCCGCGCACGATCGAGGATCACCGCGCGAACATCATGAAGAAGCTCGGCGCGCGCAACGCGGCCGATCTGATCCGCATCGTGATGACGGCGTCGCGCGCCAATTGAGCCGATGGCCGGGCCGCCCGCACGTGGCCTCGCTCTGGAGCAGCGGCAATCGCAAGCGCCAGGCCGCGTTGGTCAGGCCGCATGGTCAAGCCGCATTGCTCAAGCCTCGGTGGCGGCGAGCGCCTTGCGGATCATCTTGGCGAGCTCGGATTTGCGGTACGGTTTCGGCAGCAGAAGAATTCCCTCGTCGAGCCGACCGTGATGCACCACGGCATTTTCGGTGTAGCCGGAGGTGAATAGGACCCGCTGCGCCGGGCGAATCCGCTGGATCTCGGATGCGAGCTGGCGGCCGTTCATCGTCCCCGGCATGATGATGTCGGTGAAGAGCAGATCGAACGGCTCTCCGGCATTGGTGATCGCCAGCGCTTCGGCGGCATTGGCCGCTTCCAGCGTCGCATAGCCCAGCGCATGGAGCTGGGCGAGAACGTAGCCGCGCACCAGCCGATCGTCCTCCACCACCAGGATCGTCTCCTGGCCGCCCTGGATCGCCGGCGCGGCGCCCGATGGCTCCGTGACCGCCTCTTCGCTGCCCGGCGGCAGGTACATCCGGATCGTGGTGCCGTGGCCTTCTTCGCTGTAGATCCTGATGTGTCCGGCCGATTGCTTCACGAAGCCGTACACCATCGACAATCCGAGCCCCGTCCCCTTGCCCGGCCCCTTCGAGGTGAAGAACGGATTGAACACCTTGTCGATGATGGCGGCCGGAATGCCGCTGCCACTGTCGCTCACCGCGATCATCGCGTAGCGACCGGGCCGCACGTCGTCGTAGAGACTTGCGTAGTTCTCGTCGAGGTCGGCCCAGCCGGTCTCCAGGATGAGCTTGCCGCCATTCAGCATCGCGTCGCGGGCATTGAGCGCGAGGTTGATGACCGCCGTGGCGAGCTGGTTCGGATCGACATGCGCCACGCAGGTCTCGTCCTGGAAGACGGACTCGATCTCGATCTGCTCTCCGAGCGTCGGCCGCAGCAGCTTGGCCGTGTCGATCATGAGCGTGTTGACGTCGACCTCGCGCGGCTGCAGCGGCTGCCGGCGCGCAAAGGCGAGCAGATGCTGGGTGAGATCGGCACCGCGCGCGGCGGCCTCGTCGATCATCCTGGTGATCGCGGCGAGCTGCGGCTCCTTGGCCACGGCCGCGGCGAGAATCTCGATCGTGCCGGTGATCACGGTGAGGATGTTGTTGAAGTCGTGCGCGATGCCGCCGGTGAGCTGGCCGATCGCCTCCATCTTCTCGGACTGGCGGATCCGCTCCTCGGTCGCGATCTTGTCGGTGAGGTCGCGGAAGAAGCCGTTCAGCACGAAGCCGTTGCGGGTCTTCAGCGCGGTCACGCTGAGCTCGGCCTTGAACTCGCGGCCGTCGCGCCGCTTCACCATGACCTCGCGCCGACGGCCAACCCCGAGCGCGCTCGCTTGTCCGGTCATCAGGATGCGGCCGAGCGCCTCGCGCAGCTCCTCGCCGACGTCCCCGACCGTGATCACGTCGAACACGTCCTTGCCGATGATCTCGGCGCGCGACCAGCCGAAGATCTTCTCGGCCTGGGAGTTCCAGTTGAGAATGGCGCCGTTGTCGTCGACCTGGACGAAGGCATCGAGCGCGGTCTCGATGATGTTGCGGGCGAGCTGCTCGCTCTCCCGCAGCGTCTCCTGCGCCAGCCGGCTCTCGGTCATGTCGCGCCCGATGAAGAAGTGGCGCTGCACCGGCTCCGACCAGTTCGAGGTCCAAGACAGCGTCACCACGCGGCCGTCCTTGTGGACGTAGCGGCAGTCGGAGGTGCGTGCGCGCAGGCCGAGGCGCGAGGCACGAAGCTCCTCGCGTGCTTTGAGCAGATCGCCGGAGTGGATGAAATCCGCGCCGCTGCGGCCGATCATCTCGGCCGGCGTATAGCCGAGAATCGTCTCCACGCTCGGTGAGACCTGGACCAGGATGCCATTGCGGTCGGTGATGAGGATCAGGTCCCGCGACGTCTCGAAGATGCGCCGCCGCTCCTCGGTCTGCTGGCGCAGCGCCAGCTCGGTCCGGCGGCTCTCGGTGACGTCGCGTGCGATCTTGGAGGCGCCGATGATCTGGCCCGTCGGTGATTTGATCGGCGAGACGCTGAGCGAGACCTGGACCAGCTCACCGTCCTTGCGGATCCGCACCGTCTCGAAGTGCTGGATCCGCTCGCCGCGGGCCATGCGCGCCAGAATGTCCTGGGCCTCGGCCATGCGCTCTGGCGGCACGAGGAAATCCGCACGGCGGCCCACGGCCTCCTCGGCGGAGTAGCCCAGCATGGCCTCGGCTGCCGGATTCCACGCAGTGATGGTGCCGTCCAGCGACAGCGTCACGATCGCGTCGTTCGACGATTCCACCGCTGCACTGTACAGCCGTTCGCGGGCGGCGAAATGGTCGCGCGCCGCTTCGGTCAGGTAATGCTCCTGGACTTCGCGCTCGAGCTCGGCGGTCTTGGTGCGAACCTCGTCCAGCACGCGGGCAAAGGCGCGCGCCAGCACGCCGGTCTCGCCGACCGCCTCGAGCGGAATGTTCACCGCCTCGCCGCGGCCCACGCCCTCGACGGCCTGGGTCAGCTGGTTGATCGGCCGCGTCAGCGAGCGCGCGACCACGAAGGCGAGCGCGGCTGCGCACAGCATCGCGATCAGGCCGACCTCGATCGCCGTCTTGCGGATGGCGAGGGCGGGCGCCATGAAGGCGGTGTTCGGGATCGTCTCGATCACCGCCACCCATTCCTGTCCCGCGAGCAGCGCCGGAGCAAAGGCGACGCCGCCGGGACGATCGGCCTCGTCGTGCAGGATCTGCGCGAAACCTTCGGCGCTGCCCGTTGCGCCGGCGAGCGTCGGAAAATCGTCCTGCCATCGCGTCGATCGGCCGCGCTTGGAGGCGAATTCCCGGTCTGATTCGGGATGGAAGAGATAGTCGCCGCGGGCGTTCACCAGGTAGAGCTGGGCGCCCGGCCGGGCCGCGGCGCGCAGATGCGCAAAGATCGGGCGCATGTCGAGATCGATCATCAGGATCGCGTACGGCTTGCCGTCCGGCGCGAACACCGGCGTGCCGACGCACAGCATCGGCACGCCTGTCTTGGGATCCGTCGTGTTGCCGTCGAGAATGATCGGCGAGAGTCGGATGCCGCCGGGCGGCAGGCTCAGCGTCTCCTTGATGTAGTTGCGTTCGCCGCGCGTGATCAGCTCGTTCTCCGGAACGATCCGCACCGTGTTGCCCGGCCCGAGCCGGTCGACCCGGAGCAGCTCGCGATAATTGTTCTCGATCCCGACAAGGCGGATCATCGCGTAGGTCTGCTTGGCCTGCAGCTCGGCGAAGTAGCGCATTGCGACCCGCTCGCGCCACGACTGCGCCGGCAGCCCTTCGCGGGGATCGGGAGCCCCCGTCTTCAGCGTGCGTATCAACGTTGCCAGATTTGGCGAGGCGCGATAGCCGTTGATGTCGTTGCGGGCGCCGCCGACATAGTTTTCGAGCTCGGTCGCCATCAGGCGCGAATGCGACTCGATTCGATCGAGCGCGCGCGGCAGCAGCGCCCGCTCGAGGCTGCGGTAGCCGAGCCAGCCGACGGCGAACACCGCGATCGCGACCAGCAGGATCATCGCGACAGCCAGTCGCGTCGTCAGCGTGATGCGGCCGCCGAGCCGCGGACCCTCGCTCGCGGGCTGCGCGCCGCTCAGCAGGGGCTCTTCGCTTCGGCTGTCAGGAGTTCGGAACAGCATTGTGGCCTGGCCTGGGTCGAGTAGCCTGATCGCCTGCCGATGCCAGGCAATCGGAAACCATCGTCAGGAGGGCTGCCGGCTTGAACGGCTTGGGCAATGCGGAAACCGCTCCCAGTTTGGTGGCCATGGCAAGATAGTCGGGCTCTGACATCGAGGTCGGGGTGTGGGGACGTCCCGAGGTCATGATGATCGGAACACCCGGCGTTTGCTTGAGGATCATGCGCATCGCCTCCAGCCCGTCCATGCCCGGCATGAAGATGTCCAGGATCACCAGGTCGAAGCTCTCGCTTTTGAAGCGGACGAGCGCCTTCTGGCCGTCACCGGCGATTCCGACGACGTGACCGGCGCGTTCGAGCACGCGCTGAATTGTCAGCTGCATGAGCGGATCGTCGTCCACGACCAGAATCTTCGCCACGCTCCGCATCTCCCGATTGGCTGGCAGCAAGACCAACGGTCAGTTGTAAAGGTTTTGCCCAATTCGCGGCGCGCCGCAAGCGCTTCGCCGCGCAAGTCACATGCAGGATGGGACGCGGTGATGGATGTCCCGTGCGGGCGAAGGGTGGAGCATCCGGGCGCCGTGCCTGCATTCGAGGCGCTCGCGCCGTAGTTGCAGGGCGCGGAGCGCTTCACAATCGCCTCGTTCCGGCGAGGGCAGTCCCGCTGAATGCACAATATTTAAGCACATGTCTAAGGTCGACGATCCCGGGCGGCGCGACGGGTGGAGACAATGCGGACCTGCACGGGACGGAGTGGCCACAGGAGCGACATGCCGGGGTGCGGCGTGACACCGCTTATGTCCTCCGATTGGGCGGGCCGCTAGCCGCTGAGATAGTCCGGCCAGCGGCCGCGAATGGTCGCGAGGTCGCTCAGCGTGCCGGTCAGGTGCTCGCGCAGATGCGTCTGCGCCTCGTCCGGCCGGCCCGCGGCGATCGCGTCGACGATCTGCTTGTGGTGGCGCAGGATGGTCTGCGCCTTGCCGGGCGAAGGCAGATGCAGCCGGCGCAGCCGGTCGATGTGACCGCTGCGGCTGCGGACCAGACTCCACAGCTCGTGCTTGTCCGCGGCGGTGTAGAGCCGCTCGTGGAATGCGTTGTCGACGATCGTGAACGAGGTGAAGTTGCCGTCCTTGGCGAACCGTCTCTGCTGGGCGATCAGGGCATGCAGCTCGTCGATCGGGGCCGCCGCCGGTGTCAGCGCGAGCAGCCGCACGATCTCGAGCTCCAGCGCCTGGCGCAGGAACTGCGCCTGCTGCGCGCGAGCCACGTCGATGCGGCTGACCAGGGTCGCATGCTGCGGGAAGACGTCGACCAGGCCCTCTTCGGCCAGCCGCATCAGCGCGTCCCGGATCGGTGTCGAGCTGAGGCCGAACTCGGCTTGCAGCGCCGGCCGCGACAATGGCGCTCCCGGCGGCAGCGCCAGCGCGATGATCTGGTCGCGCAACCGCTCGAAGACCTGCGGTGCCGCGCGCCGGCTCGGATCGAGCCGTTCGGGTGGGAGAACCGCAGCAGGCGTCGCGGGCAATGCCATTTGGTCGGACGTCCGGCTCGAATGTCGCAGGGCAGAACAGCCCTTGTCAGAGATGCACTAATGCATTAGTGCATCTCTCCGTCGGCCGTCAAGAAGGAGCCGGCACGCGAGGAGGGATGTCCCATGTTCGAGAAGTTCGGGCGCTCGGCCGCACGAGCCGCCGGCCTGCTGGCCGCGCTGCTGGTCGCGGCGGCCTGGAATGACGCCGCACAGGCCCAGCAGAAGACCGAGGTCTCGCTGTCGCGCCAGCCCGGCATCTTCTACATGCCGAGCCACATCATCGAGAAGAACAAGCTGATCGAGAAGCATGCCGCGGCGCTTGGCGTGCCCGGCGTCACCACCAAATGGCTGACCTTCTCCGGCGGCGGCGCGCAGACCGATGCGCTGCTGTCGGGCAGCGTCGACATTCTCAACACCGGCACCGGCAATCTGCTGTTGTTGTGGGACCGTACCCGCGGCGGCGTGAAGGGTATCGTCGCGACCTCGGCACAGCCGATGACCCTGATCAGCCGCGATCCCAACATCAAGTCGATCAAGGACTTCGGTCCCAGCGACAAGATCGCCGTGCCGACCGTCAAGGTCTCGACCCAGGCCATCGTGCTGCAGATCGCAGCCGCCGAGGCGTTCGGCGCCGATCAGTGGAACAAGCTCGACGCCAACACCGTGCAGCTCGGTCACCCCGATGCCTATACGGCGCTGTCGAACCCGCAGCACGAGGTGCACAACCATTTCTCGATCCCGCCCTATACGTTCCTCGAATTGAAGAACGTCCCCGGCGCGCACGTCGTGATGAATTCGCCCGACGTGATGGGTGGACCGCTGAGCCAGGCGCAGTTCTTCACCACCACCAAGTTCGCCGACGCCAACCCGAAGATCATCCAGGCGGTGCGCGACGCCACCAAGGAGGCGCAAGACCTGATCCGCAGCGATACCCGGACGGCGGTGGAGATCTACAAGGAGATTACCGGCGACAAGACCTCGGTCGAGGATCTGCTCGCTTGGCTCAAGGAGCCCGGCATGATGGAGTGGAACCTGGAGCCGCAGGGCACGATGAAGTTCGCCGCGCATCTCGCCAAGATCGGCACCATCAAGACCCAGCCCAAGGCTTGGACCGACTACTACCTGCCGGTCGCCCATGATCTGAAGGGCAACTGATGTCTGCGCTGCTCGATGTCGATGGCGTCACTTTGCGCTACAAGACCTCCAGCGCCGTGATCACGGCAACCGAACGCGTCGGCTTCTCCGTCGACCGCTCCGATCGCTTCGTCCTGCTCGGACCGTCCGGCTGCGGCAAGTCGACCCTGCTGAAGGCGGTCGGTGGTTACATCAAGCCGAGCGAAGGACGGATGCGCATCAACGGCCGCGAGATCACCGGTCCCGGCGCCGACCGCATGATGATCTTCCAGGAGTTCGATCAGCTGCTGCCGTGGAAGACCGTGCTCGCCAACGTCATGTTCCCGCTGCTGACGGCGCGGCGCATGCCGCGCAAGGAGGCCGAGGGCCGGGCCCGCGCCTATATCGAGAAGGTCGGGCTGACGCGCGTCGTCGATGCCTATCCGCATACGCTGTCGGGCGGCATGAAGCAGCGCGTGGCGATCGCCAGGGGCATGGCGATGGAGCCGGACATTCTCTTGATGGACGAGCCGTTCGCGGCGCTCGACGCGCTGACGCGGCGCACCTGCCAGGACGAGCTGTTGCAGCTCTGGAGCGAGACCAAGTTCACGGTGCTGTTCGTCACGCATTCGATTGCGGAGGCCATCAAGATCGGCAACCGCATCCTGCTGCTGTCGCCGCACCCTGGCCGGGTCAAGGCCGAGGTCATCGACGTTGACAAGGTCTCGGCCGAGGATGGCAGTGCCGCACGCCTGGAGAAGCAGATCCATGACCTGCTGTTTTCTGAACCCGCAACGGCACATTGAGGGCCGCTCCCATGGCTGACGCAAAGATCATCCTGCGTGACACGGCTGCGGCGAGCGCGTCCCCGGCCGAGGTCGAGCGCAAGCTCGGCATGCTCGAGCTGCTGTGGAACGACGGCTTCGTGCGCAAGAGCCTGATCATCGTCGTGCTGGCCGCGATCTGGCAGGCATACGGCAGCTATCTCGACAATCCGCTGCTGTTCCCGACCTTCTCCGACACCATCGTCGCGCTCTGGGAAAAGGTGCGCGACGGCACCATTCCGATGCGCGCCTGGACCTCGCTGAAGGTGCTGTTCATGGGCTATGCCGCCGGCATTACGCTGGCGGCCATCCTGACCGTGCTCGCGATATCGACCCGCATCGGCACCGATTTCCTCGAGACCGTCACGGCGATGTTCAACCCGCTGCCGGCGATCGCGCTGCTGCCGCTGGCGCTGATCTGGTTTGGGCTCGGCAGCGGCAGCCTCGTCTTCGTGCTGATCCATTCGGTGCTGTGGCCGGTCGCGCTCAACACCCATTCCGGCTTCAAGAGCGTGTCCAACACGCTGCGCATGGTCGGCCGGAACTACGAGCTGAGCGGCCTTTCCTACGTCATCCGCATCCTGATTCCGGCGGCGTTCGGCGCCATCCTCACCGGCCTCAAGATCGGCTGGGCGTTTGCGTGGCGGACCCTGATCGCGGCCGAGCTGGTGTTCGGCGTGTCCTCGGGGCAGGGCGGCCTCGGCTGGTTCATCTTCGAGAACCGCAATTTGCTGGAGATTCCCGCCGTTTTCGCCGGCCTCTTGACCGTGATCGTGATCGGCCTCGTGGTCGAGAACCTGATCTTCCGCACCATCGAGCGCCGGACCGTGCTGACCTGGGGGACGCAATCATGAGCGAGCGCAAGCAACCCGATCAGCTGCGCAGCGCGCGCTGGTTCGCACCCGACGATCTCCGCTCCTTCGGCCATCGCTCGCGCGTGATGCAGATGGGCTACGCCCAGGAGGAATGGAAGGGCCGGCCGGTCATCGCCATCATCAACACCTGGTCCGACGCGCAGCCCTGCCACATGCACTTCAAGCAGCGGGTCGACGACGTCAAGCGCGGCGTGCTGATGGCCGGCGGCTTCCCGATCGAGCTGCCGGCGCTGTCGCTGTCGGAGTCGCTGTTGAAGCCGACCACGATGCTCTATCGCAACATGCTGGCGATGGACGTCGAGGAACTGCTGCGCAGCCATCCCGTCGACGGCGTCGTGCTGATGGGCGGCTGCGACAAGACCACGCCGGCGCTGCTGCTCGGCGCCACCAGCATGAACCTGCCGGCGATCTATCTCCCCGCAGGACCGATGCTGCGCGGCAATTGGAAAGGCAAGACGCTCGGCTCCGGCTCCGATGCCTGGAAGTACTGGGACGAGCGCCGCGCCGGAAAACTGTCGGACGCCGACTGGAATGCGATGGAGGCGGGCATCGCGCGCAGCCACGGCACCTGCATGACCATGGGCACGGCCTCGACCATGACCGCGATTGCCGAGGCCATCGGCATGACCTTGCCCGGCGCCTCGTCGATTCCCGCCGCCGATGCCGAGCACATCCGCATGAGCTCGGAGTGCGGCCGCCGCGTCGTCGAGATGGTGTGGGAGGACCTGACGCCGTCGAAGATTCAGACGCGGCCAGCGTTCGAGAATGCGATCGCGGTCGCGATGGCGATGGGCTGCTCCACCAACGCGATCATCCACGTGATCGCGCAGGCACGCCGCGCCGGCGCCGATATCGGCCTCGACGATTTCGAGGCCGCGAGCCGCAAGGTGCCGGTGCTCGCCAATGTCCGGCCGAGCGGCGACACCTATCTGATGGAGGACTTCTATTACGCTGGCGGGCTGCCCGGCCTGATGAGCCGGATGAAAGAGCATCTCCATCTCGACTGCCTCACCGTCAACGGCCGCACGCTGGGCGACAACATCACAGGCGCCGGCGTCTACAATGACGACGTCATCCGCCCGCAATCCAACCCGATCTACCGCGAGGGCGCGCTCGCCGTGCTCAAGGGCAACCTCGCGCCGGATGGCTGCGTCATCAAGCCCTCCGCCTGCGAGCCGCGCTTCCTCAGGCACACGGGCCCGGTGCTGGTGTTCGACGACTATCCGTCGATGAAGAAGGCGATCGACGATCCCGATCTCGACGTCACGGCCGATCACGTGCTGATCCTGCGCAATGCCGGGCCGCAGGGCGGGCCGGGCATGCCCGAATGGGGCATGCTGCCGATCCCGACCAAGCTCGTGAAGCAGGGCGTGCGCGACATGGTGCGGCTGTCGGACGCCCGCATGAGCGGCACCAGCTACGGCGCCTGCATCCTGCACGTCGCGCCGGAGGCCTATGTCGGTGGTCCCTTGGCGCTGGTGAAGAACGGCGACCGCATCACGCTCGACGTCGCCGCGCGCACCATCAATCTCGATGTGCCTGAGGACGAATTGGCGCGCCGCCGTGCCGCCTGGACACCGCCAACGCCGCGCTTCGAGCGTGGCTATGGCTGGATGTTCGCCCGCCACATCAAGCAGGCCAATGACGGCTGCGATTTCGACTTCCTCGAGACCGGCTTCGGCGCCGCGGTCGGGGAGCCCGCGATTTATTAGTTCATAGCGCCGCGTTAGCCCGCGCTGTTTCCGCGCACCCGGTGCGCTCCCTCCCCCCTTGCGGGGGAGGGTCGGGGAGGGGGTACCCCAAGCGACACCGTTGATGTGGACCCCCACCCCCAACCCCTCCCCGCAAGGGGGAGGGGAGAACGACGAGCACCGCATGACCAAACTCAGCGACACCACCCGCAACAAGCTCAAGACCGTCTCCACCGCCACCGTTGCGACCGCGCTGTTTAAGCGCGGCCTGCGCATCCAGTGCATCCAGAACGTCCATCCGCTCAATCCGGACGCGCCGACCATGGTCGGCGAGGCATTCACCCTGCGCTATATCCCGGCGCGCGAGGACCTCAACACCATCGAGGTGTTTCGCGACCGTGCCCATCCGCAACGCAAGGCCGTGGAGGAGTGTCCGCCCGGTGCCGTGCTGGTGATGGACAGCCGCAAGGACGCGCGGGCTGCCTCGGCCGGCGCCATCCTGGTGAGCCGCCTGCAGCAGCGCGGCGTCGCCGGTGTCGTCACCGATGGCGGGTTTCGCGATGCGGCCGAGATCGCCAAGCTCGGCATTCCCGCCTTCCACCAGCGCCCGAGCGCGCCGACCAATCTCACCCTGCATCATGCGATCGAGATCAACGGCCCGATCGCCTGCGGCGACGCGCCGGTGTTTCCCGGCGACGTGATCCTCGGCGATTCCGACGGCGTCATCGTCATCCCCGCCCATCTCGCGGACGAGATCGCGGAGGAGACGTTCGAGATGACCGCGTTCGAAGATTTCGTCGCCGAGCAGGTCGCGAACGGCCGCTCCATCCTCGGCCTCTATCCGGCGACCGATCCGCAGACGCCGGCGGATTTCGCCG
This sequence comes from Bradyrhizobium sp. SZCCHNR1043, assembly GCF_032489675.1. Classification (NCBI taxonomy): domain Bacteria; kingdom Pseudomonadati; phylum Pseudomonadota; class Alphaproteobacteria; order Hyphomicrobiales; family Nitrobacteraceae; genus Bradyrhizobium; species Bradyrhizobium sp. SZCCHNR1043. The sequence goes on along the minus strand of NZ_JAUEYN010000009.1, from coordinate 56,497 downwards.
CGTGGCGCGCGAAGAACGGCAGGTAACCGTCACACACTCCGCTGTCGTCCCGGCCTTGAGCCGGAACCCAGAAACACAGGCGGATGTGACTACGAAGAAGGTGGCTCCAGCCTGCCCAACAACCGAGGACGGTGGTTATGGGTCCCTGCGTTCGCAGGGACGACACTGTTGGTCGGGCGAGATCCCGCTACACATCTCGCTGTTGCTGTCAGTCGCCGCGCTCACGCGCTTCTATCCGCCAAGCCCACCGCCCACAGCGCGAACGCATAGACGATCGCGACCTCATCCAGCCGGTTGAAGCGGCCGGAGGCGCCGCCGTGGCCGGCGCCCATGTTGGTGCGCAGCACGACAGGGCCGCCACCGGTCATGGTCGCGCGCAGCCGGGCGATCCACTTCGCCGGCTCCCAATAGGTGACGCGCGGGTCGGTGAGACCGGCCATCGCGAGGATCGCGGGATAGGGCTTGGCAGCGACGTTGTCGTAGGGCGAGTAGGACAGGATGGTGCGAAAATCCGCTTCGCTCTCGATCGGGTTGCCCCATTCGGGCCATTCCGGCGGCGTCAGCGGCAGGCTGTCGTCGAGCATGGTATTGAGCACATCGACGAACGGCACCTCGGCGACGATGCCGGCGAACAGCTCGCCCGCGCGGTTGGCGACTGCGCCCATCAGCATGCCGCCGGCGCTACCGCCATGGCCGACGATGCGCTTCTCGCTGGTGTAGTTGGCGGCGATCAGCGCCCGCGCACAGGCTGAGAAATCGTCGAAACTGTTGGTCTTCTTCTCGCGCTTGCCGTCGAGGTACCAGCCCCAGCCCTTGTCAGTGCCGCCGCGAATATGCGCGATGGCATAGACGAAGCCGCGGTCGACCAGCGACAGCCGGTTGGTGGAGAACGACGCCGGCATGGCATGGCCGTAGGACCCGTAGCCGTAGAGCAGCAGCGGCGCTGACCCGTCGGCCTTGAAGTCGCGCCGATGCAAGAGCGAGACCGGCACCTCGGCGCCGTCGTCCGCCTTCGCCATGATGCGCGTGGTGACGTAGTCCGCCGGATTGTGCCCCGACGGGATTTCCTGGCGCTTGCGCAGCGTTCTAGCGCGCGTCACCATGTCGTAATCCCACACCTCCGACGGCGTCGTCATCGACGAATAGGCAAAGCGCAGGTTGGTGGTGTCGAACTCGTAGGAGCCCATCGCGTCGAGCGAATAGGCACCCTCGTCGAAGGCGATCGCGTGCTCCTCGCCGGATTTCAGGTCGCGGATCACGATCGACGGCAGCGCATTGGCGCGCTCCAGCCGCACCAGATGGCCGGCATAGAGATCGTGGTCGAGCACATAGATGCCGGCGCGATGCGGAATGAGGTCGCGCCAATTGGTGCGCTCGGGCGCGGCCAGCGGCGCGGTCACGATCTTGAAGTCGATCGCGCCGTCGGCATTGGTGAGAATGAGCAGCTCGTCGCCGCGATCGGCGATCGAATATTGCACGCCGTTCTCGCGCGCGGCGACCAGACGCGGCGGCGCATCGGGATGATCGAGATCGATCAGCCGCTGCTCCGAGGTCTCATGGTCGCCCCCGGCAATCACGCAGAACCGGCCGGAGGTCGACTCGTGCACATGGGTGAACCAGCCGGTGTCCTTCTCCTCATAGACCAGCAAATCGTCTGATTGGTTGGTGCCGAGCTTGTGCCGCCACACCTGCATCGGGCGGTGATTGTCGTCGAGCTTGACGTAGAAGAAGCTCTTGCAGTCACGCGACCACACCACGCCGCCGTCGGTCTCCTCGACGAGATCGACGAGATCGTTTCCACCGTCCCAGTCGCGGACGCGGATCGTGAAATATTCCGAGCCCTTGGTGTCGGCGCTCCAGGCGGCCAGCTTGTGGTCGTGCGAATGCCGGCTGCCGCCGAACTTGAAATACTCATGCCCGCGCGCCAGAGCATCGCCGTCGAGCCCGATGGTCTCCGCCCCGCCGTTGCGCGGCGTGCGGCAGAACAGCTCGTGCTGGCCGCCCTCGCGGTACTTTCGGAAGTAGGCGTAGGGCCCGTCCGGCGATGGCACCGAGGAATCGTCCTCCTTGATGCGGCCGCGCATCTCCGCGACGAGCTTCTTCTGCAGCGGTGCGGTATGGCCGAGCACGGATTCCGCATAGGCGTTCTCGGCCTCGAGATAGGCGCGGATGTCGGCGTCGAGCAGCGACGGATCGTGCAGCACCTCCTGCCATCGCGCATCCTTCAGCCAGGCATAATCGTCGCTCACGGTGATGCCGTGGCGGGTGAAGGAATAAGGGCGGCGCGGCGCCACCGGCGCACTTGTGCTGCTGTCGGTCATGTCGTCCTTTACGGGGTCACGCTCTCGCCGAGCCATTGGATCGCGGCGTCGAGGCCGCCGCGGCCATGCGGAATCTTCAACGCCACCAGCGCCATTTCGATCACGCCGAGCGTGCCCAGCACCATCGGCGCGTTGACATGGCCCATATGGGCGATGCGGAACGCCTGGCCCTGGAGGTCGCCGATCCCGGTGCCGAGCACGACGCCGCACTGCTCCTTGCAGTAGGTCTGCAGTACGGCCGGATCATAGCCGCCGCCGACCAGCACCGTGGTCACGGTGTTGGAACGCTCCGCGGCGTCTGCGATATTGAAGCCGATCACCTGGCCCTCGCTCCACTTCGCCACGGCGCGACGCACGGCCTCGGCGAGCAGCGCATGGCGCCGGAAGGCGTGCGGTAGCCCCTCGGCGAACAGCATGTCCATCGCCTGGCGCAGCGCGAACAACAGATGAACCGGGGCGGTGCCGCCATATTTGCGATAGTGCTCGGCGCCCTCGCGCTCGCTCCAGTCCCAATAGGGCGTGCGCATGTTGGCGCGCTTGTGTGCCTCGAGTGCGCGCGCGTTCGCCGCGACGAAGCCGAGACCGGGCGGCGTCATCAGGCCCTTCTGCGAGCCGGACATCGCGACGTCGATGCCCCAGGCATCCATCTCGAACGGCATGCAGCCGAGCGAGGCGACGGTGTCGACCATATAGAGCGCCGGATGGCCCGCGGCCTTGATGGCGCGGCCGATCGCCTCGACATCGTTGACGACGCCCGAGGCGGTGTCGATCTGCGCCACCACGATGGCCTTGATGGTGTGCTCCTTGTCGGCGCGCAGCCGCGCCTCGACCTCGGCCGGGCGCACCGCGCGGCGCCAGTCGCCCCTGAGAACCTCGACCTCGGCGCCCATCGCGCGCGCCGCATGGCCCCAGCCGATCGCGAAGCGGCCGCTCTCCAGCACCAGCAGCTTGTCGCCGCGCGACAGCACGTTGGAGAGCACGGCCTCCCAGGCGCCATGGCCGTTGGCGATGTAGATGTAGGTCTTGCCCTTGGTCGCGAACAGGCGGCCGAGATCGGACATGATGCCGTCGGTCAGCTCGACCATCTGCTTGGAGTAGATGTCGAGCGCCGGGCGGTGCATCGCCTGCAGCACCTCGTCCGGCATCGTGGTGGGTCCCGGGATGGCCAGAAACTCCCGGCCCGCGCGAACGGTCATTGTCAGTGTCCTCGGCGATGTGGTTTGGCGGTTGAGGGTGGTGGCGGGCTCTCGCACACGGCTGGCCCATGGTCGTTTTACGTGGCGCGGCGCATTAAGAAAAGCCGGAGAAGCCGGGGGGCTGGCATGCCCCGGCAGGCCGGCGCGTCAGGCCGTCAGCGCCTCGTCTCGCGGCAGCCGGCGGCCTCGGCCTCCTCGACCGAGCAGAACCAGCGCGTGCCCTTGGCGACGTGCATCTTGATCTGAGCGTACCAACGGCTCTTCGGCGTGTGATAGATGCACTCGCCGGCGCCGTTGACGTTGCCCTTGATGGTGCAGTCGGGCGACGGAGCGACCGGTCCCGAGGCCGAGGCGAGCAGGATGGCTTTCGCGCTGTCCGGCGGCTTGGTGGCGCCGAGGATCGTGGTCTTCTTGTTGCGCACCCGCCAGTCCCACGGCGCGATGAATGCGCCCTGCCACATGCCGGCCTTGGCGGCCCGCGCCTCCGCCTCGTCGGGCTCGTAATCGTGCGAGATGGTGCGATAGGCCAGCGCCCAGCCGCTGCGCACCAGCCATTTCTGGATGTCCTCGCCGTCGACGTCGCAGCGCGCCACCTGGCGACCGCGGCGATCGATCGAACGCGGATGACAGGTCCAGCTCTTGCCGTCGGCGTGCTTGATCAGTTCGTCACGCGCGGCCACGCCGCAGGTCCAGCGCTCGCCGTTCTTGTTCAGGCAGAGCTGATCGACGGCGGGCGCGTCGATGCCGCCGAGCCGGATGCGGGTGGTCCCGATCGTGATCCCATCGGCCTCACGGACCTTGGGAATCCCGGCGATGTCGGCCGCGGACGCGACGGACGGCAGCAGCAGCAGGAGCGCGAGCAGGGCTGGTTTCATCGACATGAACGGGCGCGGATCGTCCTTGGGGATGGGAGGGCTGAGGCAATTGTGCGGCGGATCGCCCGGTTGTTCCAGCGCCGTGATTGCCTGACCCGCTCAACTTCACGCGATGGTGGGGACGTTTCGACTCAAGCTATCACAACAACGGTCGTGCGCTCCCCTCCCCGCAAGGGGGAGGGGAGTGGACCGACATCGGCGACACAGCTTCGTCCTCACCGCACCACGACCCTTCGCGCCAGCGCCAGGCCCATCAGCACGAAGGCGGATGTCACCTCGGGGCCGCCGACCAGGATGCGGGTCGGGGTCTTCATCTTGTTCCATTCATAGGCGCGGTACGGATGCCGCCGGCCGCCCTCGCCGAACGACGTCACGATGCAATGCACCGCGGGCGCGAAGCTCGCCGCAGCGCCGCCGAGATGGCCGAGCGCAATCAGCGCCAGCGCGGCGTCGAACGGGTTCATCTCGCGGCCGATCAGCTCGTCCTCGACATAGCCGAGCACGCGCAGACGTATGAGCTCGAACGCGCCGTCGGGATCGATCGCCCGCCGCGCGGCGGGCGGCAGTGCCATGAAGGCGTGGTAGCAGCGGCCGAAATAGGCGCAATACAGCTCCGGCAGATAATAGATGTGCGCGCGCGGGTCGGCGAAGGCGCCGCTCAGCACCAGTCGCTGCTGGAAGCCGACGATCCGCCTGACGACGTCGAGCCGCGCTTGCGTCTCCAGGACCTGCCAGCGTGCGAGGTTGCGGAACGACACTTCGAGCACGTCGAGATTCAGCGTCGGATCGAGATCGTTGCCGTAGGGCCGCTCGCCGGCCAGACTGTCGATCCAGGTCGCGATGCCGCCCTCATAGTCGATGTTGTCGTTGATCGGCACCGTCACGCGCGGCTCGTTGCCGCCGGCGCGCACCTGGTAGCCGGCATAGAAATCCAGCAGCGGCTGGTTCAGCATCGGATCGTCCGAGCCGGCCTGCGTCGCCGCCGAGAACGAGCACGCCGTGGTGTCGCAATCCGGCACGTAGACGCCGAAGCCGAGGTCCTGCTTGATCTGGGTGAAGAAGCGCGAGAAGCGCGGATGCGGCGGCGGCGCCAGCGCGGTGACGACATTGTAGCTCTTGCCGTCGGCGCCGCGCACCTCCTCGCGGCTGACGGTCAGGCAGAACTCGACCATGGCCGAAATCGCCGTGCGCGCCGCGGTCGTCTGCTCCGACGAGGCGAGGCCCGTCTCCAGATAGCTCAGCAGCGCCTCGGTGAAGAACGCGTCGTAATAGGCCGAGCGGTGGCGGATCTGCACCGGCTCCCACATCGGCTCGGCGATGCCGCGCCACGGCGGATTGATGACGGCCGCCGCCGGCGAGCGCGCGATGAAGACGCGGGCGAGGTTGAACAGCAATGTCGAGTTCTTGTAGCCGCGCGCGTCCAGCCCCTGCAGCGCCATCAGCACCTCGCGGCCCTTCATGTCGGGATCGCCGATCAGGTTGAAGGCGGCATAGGTCGGGATGAAGCCATTGCGGCTGAACGAGCCGAGCAGGTCGGCGCCACAGGCCCGGATCACGCGGTCGATCTCGCCTTCCGGCGGCATGGCCGCCGCCGCGGCGGTCCGGCGCGGCGGGGCAGGGTGATGCAAGGCGACGCTGTCGACCAGATCGGCGATCGGGCGGCCGACCTGCTCCCAGTCCGGCGTCGGATTGTCGCGGGCGAGAACCAGCGCGTCGCGCAGCGCATTGAGAACAGCGGGATCGTTCAACTCGGGCAGGCCGGCACGGCGCAGCAATGCGCGCAGCGCGGGGTTCCCCAGCGCGGTCCGGTAGAATTTCGACAGATGCGGGTCGCCGCTGCCGGGCCGGCGCAGGATGGGATCGCAGACCTCGTACAGCGACGGCCCATCCTTCCGGGCCGTCAGTGCGCGGCAGGCCGCGCCGGCGAAATACTGGAAACTCAAGCGAGGACTCGCGGGTTGTCGGAGGCGGGACGAACGGCATGCGCTGCTCGAGACGCCCGGCAACGGCGCGTCACGCGCATGCATGAGGCAAACTGACACGCTGGACGGCCAAAGACAACGTGACGGCGGTCACGGCGCGAGGCGGATTGGGCGGCAATATGGCTTCCCGGCGGTCCGCCCAGGGCCCTTTGGAGATCGGCGCCATGGTTAAATTTGCGTTTCTCTTCAAGTGCTTGAAAAGTCAAGGCTGTTCCGATGTTGCTTGGGATGCGGGTTCGGGTTAAGCCTTTCCTCGTTGCGGTGCCGCAAATTGCGCGCAATTCGACGACACATCGTCTCGCAACCCCTCAAACCTCAGAGGCGCCAGCGCGACCAAAGGGTGCGCCCCTTTGGTCACGCTTGGGCAGGCTCGGACCAGGATTGACGTGATGACCGCAAGGCAGCCTTCTCTCTCCCGCCGATCGGCCGTGATCGCCGCCGCGCTTCTCTGCACGGTGTCGCTCGCGATCGGTGCGCATGCTGCCCTCAACAAGCGTTCGCTCGAGGCGCCCAAGGCGGCAGCCTCCGAGCAGAGCAGCGTGGCGACCGGCAACGGCGCGCGCCTCGCGCTGGTCATCGGCAATGGTCATTACCCCGATGCGAATGCGCCGCTCGTCCAGCCGATCAACGATGCCCGGGCGCTGACCGGCGCGCTGCGCCGCGACGGCTTCGACGTCGATGTCGTCGAGGATGCCAACAAGGACGACATGATCCGCGCGGTCGAGCGCCTCAAGGCCAGGATCAAGCCGGACTCGGTCGTGATGCTGTTCTTCGGCGGCTACGCCATCCAGGCGGGACGCGAGAGCTACATGATCCCGGTCGATGCCAAGATCTGGAAGGAGGCCGACGTGCGCCGCGACGGCACCAGCATCGAGGGCCTGCTCGATACGGTCCGCGAGCAGGGGGCGCGCGCCAAACTGGTCGTGATCGACGCCGCGCGCCGCAATCCCTATGAGCGCCGCTTCCGCGCCTATTCGCACGGCCTGGCGCCGATCAATGCGCCTGCCAATGCGCTGATCCTGTCGTCGGCGACGCCCGGCAAGGTGCTGGACGATCCGAAGGGCCAGAACAGCGTGCTGGTCGGCGAGCTGCTCAATCAGTTCGGCAAGAGCCCGAGCGCCGAGGCCGTGTTCAACAAGACCCGCAACGCCATCGCGCGCAGCTCCGACGGCGAGCAGGTGCCGACCGTGTCGTCCTCGCTGGTCGAGGACATCCGCTTCAGCGCCGACGTCGCCAACGCCGGCAGCTGAGGCGGCGGTTTTCCATCTCTCGTCCAACACATCTGACGCTCGGAGCGTCTGCCCCGCTCTCACCAAGCTGACGGTCAGCTCCCCTCCCCCTTGCGGGGAGGGGTTGGGGGTGGGGGTTCGCAGGCGCCGCGCGTCGTTGGCTTGAGCCTTCCCTACAAGCCGCTTTGGCAGGGATAGCGATCCTAGATCGCTGAAGATTTCCCTGGAGCTCGCGCGCTTATCACGTCGAGTGCGACTCGGAGAACCCCCACCCCCGACCCCTCCCCGCACGGGGGAGGGGAGCGGACCGCGTCTGGCGCGGTCTCCCCGCTATGTCTCGCAGGACTCGGCCGTGTCCGTCAATTGCTCGCCATCACCGGCCGCACCGGATCGCCTTCGCGCAGCAGCGCGCCGGCGCGGGTGACCACGACGTCGCCCTCGGCCAGGCCGTCGCGGATCTCGACCTGGCCGCCGGCCATCAGGCCGATCTCGACCCGCTTGGTCTCGATGCGCTGGGCGCGGACCACCTGCACCACCGTGCCGTCCGGGTCGTACAGCACGGCGGTCAGCGGCACCGCGACGCCGCAGCTCTGGCCGATCTTGATCACGGCGCGCCCGAACGAATTCACCAGCAGCCGCGCCGTGCCGTTGATGCCGATGAAGGCCTGGCCGAGCTGGCTGTTCGGCTCGACGGTCGGCGCGACCCTTCGAATCTTGCCTTCGACCTCGCCGGCCCCGACGATGCGGATCCGCGCCGTCTGGTTGACCGCGAGCTTGGCGAGTTGCGCGCTCGGCACCAGGCCGACGAGATCATATTCGTTGCGGGCGAGAATGGAGAACAGCGCCTCGCCGCGACCGGAGGCAAACGCGCCGATGGTGGCGCTCGACGACAGGATGGTGCCCGCCACCGGCGCCTGGATCATGATCGTGCCGCCCTCCGGCGGCGTCAGCCGCGCCAGGTTCTGTCCGGCCGTGACGGTGTCGCCGGCATCGACCAGCACCTCCGCGACCTTCAGTCCGGGACGGTCGGGCCTGACCGCGGTCTCGTCGCGCGCCAGCACCATGCCGGACACCTCGACGGTGTTGTCGAAGCAGGCCTTGGTCGCCTTGAGCACGCTGACCGCGGCGCCCCTCGGCGCGGTGTCCTCGGCTGCCGCCGCAGCCTGGATCATGGCCAGCAGGCCGGCGGCGGCGAGCATCGGCATCCGGCGCATCGTGGCGGCAATTGCGGCATGTCCCATGCGAAACCGATCCTCGCGAAAATCCATTCATTCAGCGGCCGCGGTCGGGATAGCAGACGCGCAGCCGCCGGGCCAGCCGACCCGCGTCCCTGGTAGTCGCGCCAGGACGCCGCGACGTTCAGCCGACGCCCCCCGAACTTCTCGGCAGCGTCCACGTTGACGCTGCCGATGTCAGCCATCTCCACTTGAGACTCACGCTCATGCTTCGGCCCTGGATACCGCTTCTGCTCTGCGCCGTCGTCGTCACGCCTGCGGTCTCCGCCGAGCTCACCGCCGACGCCGTCAACGGTGCCGAGCTGCGCAAGCGGCCGCCGGCCGAGGAGAAGATGGACCCAGTGGCGATCCGCGCCCAGGTGCTGCTCGATCGCGCGCGCGTCTCGCCCGGCGAGATCGACGGCCGCTTCGGCGACAATGCGCGCAAGGCGCTCGCCGCGTTCGCGCGCGCCAAGGGGCTTGCGGGCGATCAGGGCCTTGCCGGTGATGCGAAGCTGAAGCCCGAGCTGTGGGATGCGTTGCTGCGCGGCGACCAGGCGCCTGCCATCGTCTCCTACACGATCACCCGCGACGATGTGAAAGGGCCGTTCCTGAAGAAGCTGCCGCATCACATGGAGGACATGAAGGACCTGCCGGCGCTCGGCTACACCTCGCCGCGCGAGGCGCTGGCCGAGAAATTCCACATGAGCGAAGCGCTGCTGTCGGCGCTCAATCCGAAGGCCGGCTTCGACAAGGAGGGCGAGCAGATCTCCGTCGCCAATGTGATGAAGCCGGACGACGCCGCGCCGAAAATCATGCGGCTCGACATCAGCAAGGACGCCGGCACCGTGCAGGCGTTCGACCGGGACGGCAAGCTGGTGGCGGTGTTTCCCGCCACGGTCGGCAGCGAAGAGAAGCCGACGCCGGTCGGCAGCTTCAAGGTGATCTCGATCGATGCCAACCCGAACTACCGCTATAACCCCGACTACAAGTTCAAGGGTGTGAAGGCGCGCAAGCCGTTCACCATCAAGCCCGGCCCCAACAACCCGGTCGGCGCCTATTGGATCGGCCTGTCGGTCGGCATCGGCTACGGCATCCACGGCACCGCCGAGCCGTCCAAGGTCGGCAAGTCGGAGTCGCATGGCTGCGTGCGGCTGACCAATTGGGACGTGCGATTCCTCGGCGACCACCTCGCGAAGAAGGCGAAGGTGGAGCTGCATTGAACGTGGCTGCGATTTCCACCGGCCTTCAATGGACCCAAGCCGCATCGGCAACCTCCGCCGTCGTCCCGGCCTTGAGCCGGGACCCATAACCCCAGGAAGTCGTTTGAGGCAGACGGGGCGCTGACACCGCGCCCCGACAACCGCTGCGGCGCGTGGGGGCCCTAGTCAGTGCCACGCCGCGCCATCGCGCGATGCTGCCTGCCCGGGACGACGGCTGAGCGCACCATGCCAACCCTACGTCATTGCGAGCGCAGCGAAGCGATCCAGACGATGTCCGCGGGGCCATTCTGGAATGCTTCGGCGCAACTGCGCCTCGCAATGACGACGCAACTCATGAGGAGACGGTAGCAAAGCCAAACAAGCACGCGCTACGCCGCCGCCCGGACATTGCCAACGCCCATCCAGCGCGCATAATCGCGTCCACCGCAACCGGAAAGCTGGCCCGAACATGACCCCGGAGCATTTGCGCGACCGCCTGTGGCCGCCGCCCAAGCCAGGTGTCGATTGGTCGAAGTGGATCGGCTCGCCGGTGGCGTGGCTGGCGCTGTTGCTATCGGCGGCGAGCCTGTATGCGACCGTGGTGAGGACCAGGGACGACCTCCGCGTGGTCATCAACAATATCCCATTCATGTCGGTGTCGTCGAAAGCGCAGGAGCTGAGCGGGCTGAGCTAAAATCTCGTCTTCGTCAACGCTGGCAACCGGCCTGTGGCGGTTACCAAGATCAACCTCACCGTCTGGTTTCGTCCCGGCAACGAGAGGCCAGAGCCGTCGTGCGATGAGCATGGAATGAAGGCGCTTTTGAACTATGTCTTCACGCCTCTGGTGATCAAGCCAGGTGAAATGAGTCTCCTCGCGCTCGACACGTTGGAGGACGGTGGAGCTGGCGCCGCCGCGTCGGGCTTTTCGGGGCCCACGCGTGCGATCAGCTACGAGGTCCGGGACGGCAGGTTAACTGCTTTCGATCTCACACCCGCGCCGAAGAACGGCGATCTCATGCTGGCCTGCCTGCGTTTCCACGTGATCCTGCCCGACAGCGAGTCACAGCAGAAGGAGGTCTTGATCGGCGCCGCACCGATGAGCAACGTCAGCGGCTCGCTCTATTCGGAGACGTACATGCTGATGCGAAACCCAGTTCCTCAAGTGCTCGTCAGTCGCTGACGGCCGCTTCGAGGGGGCGGTCGCCCCCGTTCAAAACGAAAGCCGATCATTTGACAGGGGGGCCCGCCGACCTCGCTTCCCGTTCGGGGGCGCGGCCGCCGCGCGCTGCGCGCGGATGCGCTCGAGCAGGACGCTGGCCGGCTCGTCGTTCGGGTCCTGCGGCACCAGCTCGCCCTTGAATGCCTTGGTCAGGATCGCCGCCTCCAGCCGGTCGAGCAGCGCCCGTGCGCGCGCCGCCTCGGCTTCGAGGCGGTCGGCTTGGGTAAAGCTTGCTTCCAGCCGTCCGATCAATTCCCGCCGAACCTCGCCTGGGGGAAAGGGAAGGCGGATGCGACGGAATGCATCCTGACTGATGTTGCGCATCGAGCAGATTTCCGGTGGCAAGGCTCTCGATTTGATGTCGTCCTGCCGGCGATCTGAGAAACCACAGAATGCCCCCATCGCGGCCAAATCGTCTCATCGAAATACCGCTCAATCCTTGGTCGCAAAAGACGAATTTGTCTAGCCGTTTCAAGCTGATTTGCCCTGTCCAGATGTTCGGTAAAAAAGAAATCGCTTGCGCCGTCGGGCAAATCGGGTGGAGATTTACGCCCGTCCCGCCTCGTTGAAGAGGGGCGCTTTCGCGAACGTCACGACGCGTTGGGGTGGGATGCGATGGCCGCGATGTGGTGCAGCGTGCTGAGAGCATGCCGACGTACGCCACGCCGCGGACGGTGAAGTCGCAGGGTCCTGGCCTCCCGACGCTGAGGTCCGCGCAATGCGCGTCATGCGCGCGTTGTCGCCACGGTGGCAAACAAGCCGGTCACCGAGGAGACTGCGTATAAATCGTAAAGCCATCGCGCAGGGAGGGCCGGGTCATTCCGGCTGTACCTGTGGTTCTGCCGCCTGCATTTTTTCTCGCAGGCGGACCGCAGGCCTCAGCCGAGGCCTGGCTCTCCCTGCGCCCTCTGCTTCAAGAGGGTGTCCCGATGATCACAGCTCGGACGCGAAACGCGCCGCGAGAACGCGGGGGCATATTTGTTTGCACAGCCCGTGCGCCGAATCAGGTGTCGGCTATGTCTCCGGGCTACCATCAAGCCGGACGATGACGGCGCAGCAAATCGGCAGCGCTTCGAGATGGCGGAAACGACGCTCATCGTGTCACGTCACCTGGTCCTGCCGCGCCACTATCTCGCAAACGACCGCGACGGCGCCACATGCAGCGCGTAGGCATCGGCCGTCTCGCTCACGCGCGGATAGAGCTCGGTCACCAGCGGATCGTGGCCCGGAATGAATCGATCCGGATGCCCGGCGAGGCGCTCGATGATCTCCCAGCCCTGGATCATGTCGCCGATGTTGAGCACGATCGGAAACGGGCTGCGGCGCTGCAGGTTGGCGTAGTAATGCGCGGCGTCGGAGGCGAGCACCACCGGGCCGCGCGCGGTGTCGACGCGCACCACCTGCAGCCCGTCGGAATGGCCGCCGACCCGGTGCACGGTGACGCCGGGCGCGACCTCGCCGTCGCCGTTGTGGAAGGTGACGCGGTCGCCATAGACGTGGCGCACCATGGTGGTGACGTGCTCGACCGTGAACGGGTAGCGCAGCATGCCGTTGCACATGCAGCGGCCGGTCGCATACGCCATCTCGCGCTCCTGCAGATGAAAGCGCGCGTTCGGGAAGCGGTCGAGATTGCCGGCGTGATCGTAGTGCAGGTGCGTCACGATGATGTCGCGGATGCCGCCCGCGTCGACGCCGAAGGAAGCGAGCGCGTCGATCGGATCGCGCGTCAGGGTGCGGTGGCGGATCTCGGCCTCCGCGACGTTGAAGCCGGTATCGACCAGGATGTCGCGCCCGTCACGGCGGATCAGCCACACGAAATAGTCGAGGTCCTGCGCCGTGCTGTCGTGCGGATCGGGCTGCAGGAAGTTCATGTGCGGCGTGCGCGGCGACATCGTCGCATAGCGCAGCGCGTAGATCTCGGCAGCGTTCCCCATGATGGCCTTCTCGTTGGTTGGGCACGGCCGCCATCGAGCCATCGGCAGGGATCGAGGTCAATCGCATCGAGGTCAATCGCGGTGCTCGTCGAACCGGACGGCGCGCTGCCGCGACACAGCGTGAGGCATCTCACATTTCAAGCCATTGGGATCGTTGCATGGTCCGCTCGTGTCATGACCCGCAGCTCGCAAGAGGCTCCTGCGGGCGGTCGTCGCCTCAGACGATTCGTCAACCTCTGCAAGCGGTTGACGTGCCGTCACGGCGATTTGATAATGCCTGACGCGTGGGATATGGTCGCCGCGGCGCAAGCTGGACGGCGCCTGATTGCTGACCGCTGGACCGCCATCGTGATGACTTTCCGCCTGCTGTTGCCGCTCGGCCTGATGTTCTCCGTCGCGTTCTCGGCCGTGGTCTCGGCCGTGGTCTCCTGGCCCGCGCGCGCGGCCGGCGACCGCTTCGCGCTGGTGATCGGCAATGCGAAATATCCCGATGCCGAGGCGCCGCTCAAGGAACCGGTCAACGATGCCCGCGATCTCACCGACGAGTTGAAGCGCGACGGTTTCAGCGTCGAGACGCTGGAGAATGCCGGCGGCGACGCGATGCGCCGCGGCCTCGATCGGCTCTATGGCAAGATCAAGCCGGGCTCGGTGGCGCTGCTGTTCTTCTCCGGCTACGGCATCCAGTCGAGCCGGCAGAGCTACATGATCCCGGTCGACGCGCAGATCTGGCAGGAGGCCGACGTGCGGCGCGACGGCATCGGCCTCGAGCAGGTGCTGCAGGAGATCAACAGCCGCGGCGCCGGCGTGAAGATCGCGCTGCTCGATGCCTCCCGCCGCAATCCCTATGAGCGCAGGTTCCGCACCGCCTCGGCCGGGCTCGCTCCGGTCATCGCACCGAGCGGTACTTTGGTGATGTACTCGGCGGCGCTGTCCGCTGTCGTGACGGATGGCGGGCGCGATCGCAGCCTGTTCGTGCAGGAGCTCCTGAAGGAGATCCGCGTTCCCGATCTCACCGCCGAGGAGACGCTGAACCGCACCCGCGTCGGCGTCACCCGCGCGTCGCGCAGCGAGCAGGTGCCGTGGATCTCGTCGTCGCTGGCGGAGGACTTCTCCTTCGTGCCGGGCAACGGCGTCAGGCCGACGCCGCCGGCCGAGAGCAGTGTCGCACCTGCACCTGCGCCTGCGCCGACCCCGACACAGGTCGTGGTGGCGCCGCCGGTGCCGTCACCGCTGCCGCCGGCTCCGCCCGCGCCGCAGCCGACGCCGGTGCAGAAGGTGGATACCCCGCCGCCTCCGCCGCCGGTTGCTCCAGCGCCGCCGGCGCCATCTCCTGTGATCGCGAACGTGGCACCCGCCGCGCCTGCTGCGCCCGCGGCCCCCGCCGCTCCGGCAGCGCCCGCGCAGGATCCGTTCGCCGAGGATCCGACGATCAAGAGCCTGAGCGCCAAGATCGCGGCCAATCCGGAGGATGCCGGTGCGCTGTACCGGCGCGGCCAGGTGTATGCGAGCAAGGGCGCCTACGCGCAGGCGATCCGCGATTTCGACGACACCATCCGGATCAATCCGAAGGACGTCGAGGCGCTCAACAACCGCTGCTGGGCCCGCACCGTCGTCGGCGAGCTGCAGCCTGCGCTGCGCGATTGCAACGAGGCGCTGAGGCTGCGGCCGAATTTCGTCGACGCTCTCGACAGCCGCGGGCTGGTCAACCTCAAGAGCGGCGCGGTCAAGAACGCGATCGCCGATTTCGATGCGGCGCTGAAGATCAATCCGCGGCTGACGTCGTCATTGTACGGCCGGGGCCTCGCCAAGCAGCGCAACGGTGCCGCGCAGGAGGGCGCGCTCGACATCGCCAACGCCAAGGCGATGGACCCCAACATCGTCCGCGAGTTCGAAGCTTACGGCGTGCGCTGATTTCTTGCGCGCGTCGGCCGGCCGGCTCGAACCATGCGGCAGGCCGGACCGACATAACAGCGGACAGCCGGGTGTCGCGAGCGGGCCTTCGCGACGGACACCGGGATGATCAGTTCGCGTGAGGAGGGATGGCAATGACCGCACCGAAAACGAATTCGACCAGGACCGCCGGCCTGACGGCTCTCCTGGCCGCGACGGTCCTGAGCGCAGCCGCGTCGCTGAGCGCGATGCCGGCGTTCGCGGCCGATGATGTCAGCGAGGATCAGATCGTCCGCGCGTTGGCCGGGCCGAAGAGGCCGCTGACCCGCGGACTGTCGATGTCGCCACCGTCCGAGGCCGCGCCTGCGGTCGCGCCGGAACAGGACAAGTTCCTGCAGAGCATTCGCGGCCGCTCGACGCGCTCGCTGTCATCAGCCGAGCGCGAGGAGATCGCGGCGGTCGCCAGGACCAAGCCGAACATCGATCTCGAGATCACCTTCGACTACAACTCCGCCAACATCAGCCAGAAGTCGCTGCCGTCGGTGCAGGCGCTCGGCCGGGCGCTGACGAACGCCGAGCTGAAGGGGTCGACCTTCGTCGTCGCCGGTCATACCGATGCCGCCGGTGGCGAGGCCTACAATCAGGACCTCTCCGAGCGCCGCGCCGATTCGATCAAGCGCTATCTGGTCGAGAAGTTCGGCATCGCCGGCGCCGACCTGGTGACGGTGGGCTACGGCAAGAGCAAGCTGAAGGATCCGAGCCAGCCGCTCGCCGAGGTGAACCGCCGCGTTCAGGTCGTCAACATGCAGAGCAAGACGGCGGCGGCCAAGTAGCGCCGCGTCCATCAAGCGCCGTCGGGGGTCGCGTGGCCGGAGATCGAAGTGAACGGATGCGTCCCGCAGGATTGTGGGGCGCATCGCCTTGTCGGGGCGCCCCGCGCCAAATTCGCAGCATCCATAACCCGCATCTCGCGCCGACCGGATCCACCTGCCGATGAAGCTGCCAAAATCCCTCAAGACCGCGGCCAGCGCGGTCGTCTTCGTGGCTCTGTTCGCCGGCTATTACTGGTACGAGCATCGTTCCCATCACGCTGCCGAGGAGCCGCCGATGCAGGCCCAGGTGCTGGTGACCAAGGCGGTGAAGGCCTGCTTCTCCGATCTCGTGCGCGTCACCGGCTTCGTCATGGCCCGCCGCGAGGCGGTGGTCGGCGCCGACCAGGAAGGCTCGCGAGTCATCGACGTCCTGGTCAAGGAGGGCGACACCGTCACCGAGAACCAGGAGCTGGCGCGCCTGACGCCGCCACCGCCGCAGCCGGGAGCGCCGGCGGCGGCCGCGAACCGGCCGGTGTCGCTGCGTGCGCCGGCGGCAGGACTCGTCACCGAGGTCCGCACGATCGCCGGTGCGCCGGCCTCGCCGCAGGCCGGTCCGATGTTCCGTATCGCCGTCAACAACGAGCTGGAGCTCGACGCCGAAGTTCCGAGCATTCATCTCCTGAAGCTCGGCGCGGGCGCGCCGGTGCGCATCACCCGTGACAACCTTCCCGACATTGTCGGCCGCCTGCGCGTGGTGGCACCGCAGGTCGACCGGACCACCCAGCTGGGCCATGTCCGCATCGCATTGACCAGCAGTCCGTCGCTCAAGCCTGGCATGTTCGCGCGCGCCAATATCGATGCCCGGCGGAGCTGCGGCGTCGCCGTGCCCAACACGGCGATCGATCATCTCACCATCCAGGTCGTGAAGGGCAACACGATCGAGACCCGCCGGGTGCGGGTCGGCCTGGTGTCGGATACATCGAGCGAAATCCTCGACGGTCTGACAGAGGGTGAAATCGTGGTGGCCGACGCCGGCAGCTCGCTGCACGACGGCGACCAGATCAAGACCATGTTTGCCGAAGACATCGATCGCACGCGGGTACGCTGATGGCACTGAATATTTCGGCATGGTCGATCCGGAACCCGCTGCCATCGATCCTCTTCTCCATCATCCTGCTGATCCTGGGCTGGATGAGCTTCACCAAGCTCGCGGTCACGCGGCTGCCGAACGCCGACATTCCGGTGATCTCGGTCGCGGTGGCGCAATTCGGCGCGGCGCCCTCGGAGCTTGAATCCCAGGTCACCAAGATCATCGAGGACGGCGTCTCCGGCGTCGAGGGCGCGCGCCACATCCAGTCGCTGATCACCGACGGCCTGTCGGTGACGACGATTACGTTCGCGCTCGAGACCAACACCGATCGCGCCATCAACGACGTCAAGGACGCCGTGACCCGGGTGCGCTCCGATCTGCCGCAGAACGTCACCGAGCCGCTGATCTCGCGCGTCGACAAGATCGGCCTGCCGATCGTCACCTATGCGGCGATCTCGCCGGGCAAGACGCCGGAGCAGCTGTCGTTCTTCGTGGACGACGTGGTCAAGCGCGAGCTGCAGGGCGTGCGCGGCGTCAGCCAGGTCGAGCGCATCGGCGGTGTCGAGCGCGAGATCCTGGTCTCGCTCGATCCCGACCGGCTGCAGGCCATGGGGCTCACCGCGGTCAATGTCAGCCAGAGCCTGCGCGGCACCAATGTCGACGTCGCCGGCGGCCGCGCCGAGATCGGCAAGAACGACCAGGCGATCCGCACGCTTGCCGGCGCGAAAACGCTGAACGAGCTGTCCAACACGATGATTCCCTTGTTCGGCGGCGGCGAGGTCCGGCTCGCCGATCTCGGGACGGTCACCGACACGATCGCCGATCGCCGTACCTTTGCGCGCTTCAACGGCGAGCCGGTGGTCGCGCTCGGCATCAAGCGCTCCAAGGGAGCCAGCGACGTGGTCGTCGCGGCCGCCGTGCAGAAGCGCATCGACCAGGTGAAGGCCGCCCATCCCGACGTCGATCTGAAGCTGATCGACACCTCGGTCGAGTTCACCAAAGGCAACTACGAGGCCGCGATCTCGACCCTGTTCGAGGGCGCGATCCTGGCCGTCATCATCGTGCTCCTCTTCCTGCGCGACTTCAGGGCCACGGTGATCGCGGCGATCTCGCTGCCGCTGTCGATCTTCCCCGCCTTCTGGGCGATGGACATCCTCGGCTTCTCGCTGAACATGGTCTCGTTCCTGGCGATCACGCTGTCGACCGGCATTCTCGTCGACGACGCCATCGTCGAGATCGAGAACATCGTGCGCCACATGCGGATGGGGAAGTCGCCCTATCGCGCCGCGCTCGATGCCGCCGACGAGATCGGGCTCGCGGTCATCGCGATCAGCCTCACCATCATCGCGATCTTTGCGCCGGCGAGCTTCATGTCCGGCATTGCCGGCCAGTTCTTCAAGCAGTTCGGCATCACCGTCTCGGTGCAGGTGTTCTTCTCGCTGCTGGCGGCGCGCTTCGTCACACCGATGCTGGCGGCCTACTTCCTCAAGCATCACGACCATGACGATCCGCCGCCGGGATTCATCCTGCGTGCGTATCAGCGCATCGTGACATGGTCGGTGAAGCACTACTTTGTCACGGTTCTCTTGGGCATCGGCATCTTCGCAGGCTCGATCTGGAGCACGACGCTGCTATCGCAAGGGTTCCTGCCTGCCCAGGACGCGGCGCGATCGCTGCTCGCGATCGAGCTGCCGCCAGGCGCGCAGCTCGCCTACACCGAGAAGGTCACCGAGGACATCGTCGCGCGCCTGCGCAAGCGGCCAGAGGTCCGCAGCGTGTTCGTCGACGGCGGCCGGCTTCAGGGCGCGATGGAGGTTCGTCGCGCCGGAATGATCGTCAACTACACGCCGAAGACCGAGCGCAAGATCACCCAGAAAGAGCTCGAACTCGAGATCACCAAGGATCTCGAAACCATTCCGGACATCCGTTTCTGGTTCACCGACGAAAACGGTCTGCGCCCGATCAAGCTGGTGCTGACGGGCTCGGATCCCAAGCTGGTCGACAACGTTGCGAGCGAGCTCGCCTCGCAGATGAAGCGGATTCCGATCATCTCCAACGTGGTGTCGGACACTTCGCTCGACCGGCCGGAATTGCGGGTGCAGCCGCGCGCCGACCTGGCCGCTCGTCTGGGCGTGTCCACCGAAAGCCTGTCGCAGACGATCCGCGTCGCCACGATCGGAGATGTCGGACCGGCGCTGGCGAAGTATGACGCCGGCGGCCGGCTGGTCCCGATCCGGGTGCAGCTCGAGGATGCAGCGCGCAGCGACGTGAAGATCCTCGAACAGTTGCGGGTGCCGCTCGGCCAGTACGGCGAAAAGGGCGGCGTGCCGCTGGCGGTGGTCGCCGACATCAAGCTCGACCAGGGGCCGACCAGCATCAGCCGCTACGATCGCGGGCGGCAGGCGACCGTCGCCGCCGACCTCGTCGGGCTGGCGGCGCTCGGTGACGCAACCAAGCAGATCGATGAGCTGCCGGTCAGAAAGAGCATGCCTGCCAGCGTCAAGCTGATCCCGTCCGATGACGCCGAAAGCCTGAACGAGCTGGCCTCCGGCTTCATCACGGCGATCACGGCGGGCCTGATGATCGTCTACGCCGTGCTGGTGCTGCTGTTCGGCACCTTCCTGCAGCCAATCACGATCCTGTTCTCGCTGCCGCTGTCGATCGGCGGGGCGATCGGAGCTCTGATGCTCACGGGCAAGCAGCTCACGATCCCGGTCTATATCGGCATGATGATGCTGATGGGTATCGTCACCAAGAACGCGATCATGCTGGTGGAGTTCGCGGTCGAGGCGATCCATGCCGGGATCAGGCGCGACGAGGCGATCATCGATGCCGGCATGAAGCGGGCGCGTCCGATCGTGATGACCACGATCGCGATGGTCGCCGGCATGATGCCGAGCGCGCTCGCGGTCGGTGCCGGCGGCGAGTTCCGCTCGCCGATGGCGCTGGCGGTGATCGGCGGGCTGGTGTTCTCGACCGTGCTGTCGCTGTTGTTCGTGCCGGCGATGTTCCTGGTGATGGACGATGTCGGCGCGTTGTTCGCCCGGCTCGGCCGCAAGCTGATCGTCTCCTCCGGCGAGGCCGCCGACGAGGCGCAGTCCGGCCATGAACCGGAGGTGGGGCATCAGCCAAAGCCGCCGCCGTCGGCGATGTCGCCGGCCGCGGAATGAGATGACGTGCCGGAACGAGCTGTTTCAGTTCGCGGTCGAGGGCATGCGGCGGCGTGCGCTGAGATCGTGGGCCTCGCTCGGCGTGCTCTCGAGCGGCGCGGCGGTCTCAGGCGGAACGATCAGGGCAACGAAGCCCTGGCTCGCGCCCTCCAGGCCGAACAGCTTGGTCCGGAGCGTGAAGTCGGCCCGCACCGAACGTCGCGCCTGCGCCGCCGCAGCTTGCATGCCCGAGATGCAGGAGATGTCGGAGTCGTAGCACAGCGCCGCCCAGCCCTGCGCGGTCAGCACTTTGGACGGAGGCTGCAGCTCGTGCGGGTGCACCAGCGCCATTTCATAGCGCGGATGGTCGGGACTGTAGAACGCGGCGGCAAAAGCAAGGCCGTCGTCGCCGCCGACAGCGGGAAGGACGCCGTTCGACGCCGTCCGCCACAGGCGGTCGAGCTCGGTCACGGCCGGCTCATAGAAGTTGCGGCCCTCGTTCAACGGAACGTAGTTCCGGTACAATGCATGGAGGGGCGCCACGACGGTGGCCGCGAATGCCGCGATCGCGATCGTCGCCGCGGCGAGATTGATCGTGATGTCGCGGGGAGCGTGATAGCTCGCGCCGCACACGATCACGATGACGAACAGGAAGACGCCCTGCAGGCCCCACAGCGGCGGCATGTCGGTGCCGAACACGACCGAGACCAGTGTGGGGAACACAACGGTCCCGATGCTGATTGTCGCCAGCAGCCGGAGCCCGGGTTCGAGGCTGAGCGCATCGTTCAGCAGGCGGGTGGGGCGAGGCCGCGTCATGGCGAGCCATATGAGGCCGGGGATACCGGCGATGCCGGCCATCGCCAACAGGAAGCCGCTGCCCTCGACCAGGGCGGCCGCGGCGGTCTTGCCGACGTGATGCTCGATCGCATGCGAGAACGGCTGGGCGCCGGTCGTGGCGAGCCAATAGATGTGAGGTGCGAGCGCGGCCAGGCCGGACAGCGCCGCGATCCAGGGCGCGGACGAGGTGAAATAGGCGCGACGCTCGCCGTGACACAACGCTGCGACCGCGAAGCCCGCGATCAGGAAGACCGCGTAGTACTTGCCGAGCATGGCGAGCGCCGCGGTCAGGCCGGCCGCGATGGCCCAGCCGACGTGACGCGTCTCGAACGAGCGCAGGAAGCACCACGTCGCCAGCGGCCAGCTCGACAGCAGCACGGCGTTGGCGTTGAAGCGCTGCGCATGCAGTTGATAGACCGGCAGCAGCATGAGCAGCAGCAGTACGACCAGACGTTTGTCACCGCGCGCGAAACGCCGGGTGATGAGGTCGACGGCCCAGAGGCCGACCGCCGCGTTGGTCAGCGCCAGCAGGTTGAACGACCAGTTGGTCAGCGGAAACACGGTGGTCCAGGCCCGCGCGGCCCAGCCCATCAGCGGCGGATGCTTGGTCGAGCCCCAGTCGAAGCTGCGTCCGAGCGACCAGGTTTCGATCACGTCCTGGTGGAGATCGCCTCCCAGATAGGCGATCGAGAAATACACCATCCAGACCGCGACGAACCCGACGATCAAGGCCGGAACGGCCCAACCATCCTCCACGGCGTCGATCCAGACCGCGAGAGCTTTGCGCCAACGGCCAACCGAACCACTGGCCTCGATCGCGATCGCCGGCAACGCAAGACTCATGACTTTACTTCCAACCACGCTCGCCTGGCGCGCAAAGCTCCACCCGCGCGCAGCCGCGCGCGAGCAAATGGAACTCTCCGCCGCCGGATTGAACCCTGTTAGAATTGTTAAAAAGAGTTCATGTCGCAAATTGTGAGGCGTGGTGGCCCAATTGCGATCATGTTTGGCCGATGCCGATACCAAACGATGCACGACGGGCGGTTCCCGCCATGGACCGGACCCGCAATCGACAAATTCGCGGTGAACGAAGCTGGGCGCCCGGCTTGCTACTCGTTGCGTGCGATCGTGTTCAGCTTCGTCAGGTCATGCAGCAGGATGCGGCCGCGTTGCAGATCCAGGATCTTGTCCTTGCGCCAGGCCTGCAACTGGCGGTTCACGCTTTCACGCGCCGCGCCGACGAAGACGCCGAGCTGTTCCTGCGAGATATGAACCTCGGAGCCGAAATCCTCCGCCAGCGCGCACAGCCGGCGTGCCAGCCGGACCGGCAGCGGCTGCAGCACCGATTCCTCCATTCGCTCGCTCTGCCAGCGGATGCGCTGGCACAGCAGCTGAATGATCCTGATCGCTACCTTGGGCTCGCGTTCCAGGAAGCTGAGGAAATCCTCGCGGCGAAGCACGAACAGCTCGGACGCTTCACCGGCCGTGGCGTCCGCCGTGCGCTCCTGCCCGTCGAGCACGGCGACCTCGCCGAACAGATCGCCGGGTCCCATGAAGTTGAGGGTCAGTCGGCTGCCGTCGGTGGCGCCGGTCTCGATGCGAATCTGGCCGCGCCGCACCCCGAACAGGGCATTGCCGGGATCGCCCTTCTGGAACAGCACCTCGCCCGACGACAGATGCTGGGTGTGGCAGAGGCTCGAGATTCGCTGCAGCTCGTCCGCGCCGAGGTCGGCGAACATCGGGTTCATCTTCAGAATGACCGCAAATTCGGCCTGCTTGCTCATCACTATACCTTCGGCAGTGGTTCAAAGCCCGAGTTACAGAATCCGCCCGGGCGGAAGTGTGTCATAAGTCACATAATGGCGCACGTGCTCACGACTATGTTGGTCGCTCTCGGAGCGGTCTTCGTTCCGAGAAAAATTCGGATTGAACCGGGTCGGCGTTGCCGCACGCTAACCCGTGGAGACCGCTCGCGCCTTGCGCTTGGGACATCGACATGAAGGCATTGAAGATCGCAGGCGGTTTGATTGGCGCCGTCATCGTCGTGCTCGCTCTGGCGCTCGCTTTTGGACTTCCGGCGAGCTTCCTCACGGTCGCCATCCAGGACCGCGTCGAGCGTGACACCGGCTATCGCCTGAGCATCGCCGGCTCGGCAAGCGTCAGCCTGTGGCCGTCGCTGCATGCGACCCTGACGGACATCACCCTGCAGGATCCGAAGGAGCGGGACGGCAACAATCGGCTGACGATCGGCACGCTGCAGGCCGACGTGGCGCTGTCGAGCCTGTGGTCCGGCCGGCCCGACATCGGCGAGATCATCATCGACAAGCCCACACTCTATCTGCCGCTGCTGCGCGAACGGCTGCGGGACAACGCGCCGCGCAGCCGTGCCTCGGCGAAGTCGGAAGCGGTGCCTGCGGTCCGGATCGAACGGGTCACCGTCAGGGACGGCGCTGTCATCCTCTCCAACCCGCGCGACCGCGTCGAGAATCGGCTCGAGGGCATCGGCGCGACGGCGTCTCTGTCCGACGGCAAGGTCAAGATCACGGGCGCGGCCCGTGCCGGCGGCCGCCCGGTGACGTTCGACGTCACAGCGGCGGCGCCTGCACTGCCAATCGACCGCCAGACGCTGCCGGTCGACTTCAAGATCGACATGGCCAATGCATTTCGCGGAGTCCTTGCTGGCCGCGCCGACGTTCGGCTGAATGGCCCGGTGGTGATGATCAACGGCCTCAGCGGTACGCTTGGCGATGGCGATTTCAACGGCTGGGCCTCGGTCGATCTCGCGAGCAAGCCGCTGGTGAAGGTCGATCTCGACGTTCGCCGGCTCGACTTGGGGGCGCCTGCGGGGCAGGGCTCTGCCGGCGTGTCGGGATGGAGCACGGCGGCAATCGACTTGCGCGGTCTCAACTACGTCGATGCGCGCGTGAAGCTGTCGGCGACGGATGTCGTTCTCTCCGGGGCTCGCCTCGGTCCGCTTGATCTCGAAGCCTCGCTGGCCGGCGGCCTGCTGAAGGCGACCGTCGCCAATCTTGGCGCCTATGACGGGCAGGCCAGTGGCGAGGTCGTGATCGACGCCTCCACGGGCAATCCGGCCTATGCGATGCACTGCGATCTCGTCGGCATCCGCGCGCTGCCGCTGCTCTCGAGCGTCGCCGGATTCGACAAGCTCGATGCGCGGATGCAGGGCAAGCTGGCCTTGCGCTCCAGCGGCGCCAGCCAGCAGGCTCTCATGAGCAACCTGAGCGGTTCGGCGTTCCTGCTGTTCCAGGACGGCGCGATCCGCGGCATCAACGTCGCGCAGATGATCCGCTCATTGACGGCCAATCCGCTATCGGGATGGCAGGATTCGAAGGAGCTGACGACCGATCTCACGCAGCTCTCGGCCTCGTTCCAGGTCGAGCGCGGGCAGGCCGCCACCAGTGACCTCAACCTGGTCGGACCGCTGGTCAAGGTCACCGGTGCGGGGACGATCGATCTGGGCAATCGGGCGCTGGCGATGCGCGTCGAGCCGAAGCTCGTGATGACGACCGAGGGGCAGGGCCGCACCTCGGAGCCGATCGGCCTTGGGATTCCCGTCGTCATCGACGGCCCCTGGAGTCAGCCGCGCTTCTACCCCGACATCGCCGGCATCCTCGACAATCCGGATGCTGCCTACGCCAGGCTCAAGCAGATGGGCCAAGGCCTGTTCGGCAAAGACGGAGCCGGGCTGAACAATCTGATCAACGGCATCGGCGGCCTCATCGGAAATGCTGCGCCCAACGCCGGTTCGAATGGCGCGCCATCGACGGTGGCTCCGAACGCGCAGGCCCCGGCGGCCGGCCAATCCGACCTGCTCGGCGGTGATCTCGGATCGGCGATCGGCAATCTGATTCAGCAAGGGCTGCAGCAGGGCGCGCAGCCGCAGGCCAAGGGCCGCGGCCGTACGCTGGTTGCGCCCCAGGGCGGCGCTGTTCCGCTGTCTTCGGGCGATGCCGGCCAGGGCCCGGCGGAGGCCGCCCCCGCCGAGCCTCGGCAGGACGGCGCGCAGGACAGCCAGCCGATGAACGATGTACTGAAGCGAATCTTCAATAGGTAATATAGAACCGCAGGCAACCGAATCCGGAGGGATCTCCTCCGAGCGGTGGAGGGGTTCAAGGCCAACCGCGCAAACAACGGCCGGTGCGGGTGCGCGCACTGCGCGCGGCTCTGCTTGTCATTCTGTGCTAAACGGATGCCGGCGACGGACCGTCTCGCACTCGAGCGGTCCCGTCTCCGAGGTGTCGCTGCCGCGAGGACGGCAGCGGACGCGCTTGTCCGAGGCTGACCTCGGCGATGACGCGCGTGAGGGGTCCGGATGAACGAGGTCGAGAACAGAGGCTGGTCGTTGCGGCAGGGCCTGTTCGCCAAATACGTCGTGTCGCTGGTCGGGCTCGTCGTGTTCGTCCTGGCCGTGAATGGCGCGACCGAAACCTGGATCAGCTATCAGTCCACCAAGGCGAGCCTGACCGCCGCCATGGCCGAAAAGGCCGACGCCAGCGCCCGGCGGATCGATCAGGCGCTCTCGGATCTGCAGCGACAGATCAGCTGGGTGACGCGGGCGAGCGCCAATACGCTGGAGCTCCGCCGCGCCGACTATGTGCAACTGCTGAGCCAGGCGCCGGCCGTGCGGCAGCTCTATCAGCTCGACGGCCAGGGTCGCGAGCAGCTCCGGGTCTCACGCACCTCGATCGCGTTCTCCTCGGGCAACGATCTGTCGCGCGACCTGCGCTTCACCGACACGGTCACGCACGGCAGCAATTTCTCCGCTGTGACCTTCAAGGGTGCGCAGCCGACGATGTCGATCTCGGTCGCGCATTCCGGCTTCAATGCCGGTGTGACCGTGGCCGACATCGACCTCGACTTTCTCGAAGACTTCATGACCGAGGCGCAGATCGGCAAGGTCGGCACCGCCTACGTGGTGGATCCGCGCGGCCAGGTGCTGGCGAGCTCGGCGAGGGGGCCGGCGGTCGGTCAGGACCTCTCCAAGCTGCCGCAGGTCGCGGCGGTGCTCACGCCGGATGGCCAGCCGCTGGCCTCCGGCACGGACAGCGCCGGGCACGCCGTGCTCTCGGCGGTCGCGACGCTCCCCAAGCTCGGCTGGTCCGTGTTCTTCGAACAGTCTACCGCGCACGCATTGGCGCCGATCCGCGATCAGCTGTTGCGCGGTGCGCTGTTGATTGCGCTCGGTCTTGCCGTTGCGATCCTCGCGGGCTCGCTGCTGGCGCGACGCATGCTCGTCCCGATCACCGCGTTGCGCGCCGGCGCGCGCAAGCTCGGCGCCGGCGATTTCGCTCAGCGCATCGAGGTGAAGACGCATGACGAACTGGAGGAGCTCGCCGATCAGTTCAACAGCATGGCCGGCCAGCTCGCGCAGTCCTATGCCGTGCTGGAAGCCAAGGTCGAGGAACGCACGCGCGATCTGGCTCAGTCGATCAATGAGCTGAAGGTGCTCGAGGAGGTCGGCCGCGCGGTGGCCTCCTCGCTCGATCTCAATGCCGTGCTGCCGACGGTGGCGGCCCGGGCGCTGGAGATCACCAAGACCGACGCCGTGCTGATCTATTCCTATGAGGCCGCCGAACGCCGCTTCAGGCTGGTGGAGGCCAAGGGTGTCGACCGGGACGGCCCGCACAATGTGCTCGACGAGCGGACGAGCCTGCTCTCCGACTCCGTGCGCAGCGGCGAGCCGATCGCGATCGCCGAGCTCGAAAACGCGCCCGATCACCCGCTGCGCGACGTCGCGGTCGCCGCCGGCTTTCACGCCGTGCTGTTCACGCCGCTGGTCGATCAGCAGGGCGTGCTCGGCGCGCTCGTGGTGCTCCGGCGGTCGGCCGGCACGTTCCCGCCGAACCTGATCGGACTGATGCGAACGTTTGCCAACCAGGCCGTGCTGGCGATGCGCAACGCACGACTGTTCACCGAGGTCGATCAGAAGGGCCGCGAGCTCGCGCTGACCCACGCGACGGTGCAGCAGCAGGCCGAAAAGCTCACCGAGCAGACCGAGCAGCTGCGCGAATGGAACAAGTCGCTCGAGGAGCGGGTCGAGAAGCAACTGGCGGAGATCGAGCGGATCAGACGGCTGGAGCGCTTCCTGGCGCCGCAGGTCGCGCAGATCATCGCGTCGTCGGACGGCCATGATGCGCTGCTGGAAAGCCACCGCCGCGAGGTCACGGTGGTGTTCTGCGATCTGCGCGGCTTCACCGCGTTTACCGAGACGACCGAGCCCGAAGAGGCGATGAACGTGCTGCGTGAATATCACGCCGCGCTCGGCAAGCTGATCTTCAAATATGAGGGCACGCTCGATCGCTATGCCGGCGACGGCGTGATGATCCTGTTCAATGCACCGATCCCGTTCGAGGATCACACCATGCGCGCGGTGAAGATGGCGCTCGAAATGCGCGACGAGATCGGCCAATTGACGGAGCGCTGGAAAAATCGCGGCCACAGCCTGGGGTTCGGCGTCGGCATCGCACTGGGATATGCGACGCTCGGCCAGGTCGGCTTCGAGCACCGGCTCGAATACGCCGCGATCGGCAGCGTCACCAATCTCGCCTCGCGGCTATGCGACGAGGCCAAGGCAGGACAAGTGATCGTGTCGCGCCGGGTGTTCGGCGTGGTCGAACAGTCGGTCGATGCCAGGCCGATCGACGACCTGCATCTCAAGGGCTTCAATCACCCGGTGCTGGCGATGGAGATTTTGCGCTGGCGTGGGGAGGGCGCCGACGTGGTCGAAGTCGAGGAGCGGCGGCGATCGTCGGCGACTAACAAGTAGGGCGGGCAAAGGCGCGCGGCGCCTTGCTCGTCGTCGACGGCAGTCTCGCGCGCCCCCGTGCCCATCGCTGTCGTTTGACGAAGGATGTGGGCACCGGTCGCCTTCGGCGCTTTGCCCACCCGACGAAGCGCGGCTCAATAGGCCTGCTTCGCATCGGCCTCCTCGCTGGTCTGGATCAGATCGAGGCTCTCCTCGATCTTGCCGATCAGGCGGTCGAACGTCTTGCGCTCGTCGGCCGACAGGCATGCCATGATTTCGCGCTCGCGCTGCTGCAAACGCGGGATCAGCTCCTCGTAAAGCGTCTTGCCCTTACGTGTCAGGCGCAGACGGAACTCGCGGCGATCCTCGGCGTTCTCGACGCGCTCGATCAGCCGCCGCTCCAGCAACGACGTCACGGCCCGGCTGATGGTCGATTTGTGCGTGCGGGTGCACGCCGCGACATATTGCGCGCTGCAGGCCTCGCGGCGGAAGCCGAGCGTCGCCAGCACGCGCCATTCCGGAATGTCGAGCCCATAGCGCTCCCGATATTCGATGGCGAGCGCCGCGCTGACCTCGGCGGCCAGACGGTTGAGCCGGAATGGCGCGAACTTGAACAGGTCGAGCCGCTCGTCTTCCTGCGGCACTGCGGCATTTCGGTCATCCTCGACCGGCTTCGCCTGCCGCCCGGACGCCGCGCTGGATGGCTTCGCCAAGATCGCGCTCCGATTTTTGAGTTGACGCGGCCGAAGCCGTCGGCTTTAGAATAGTTGCAGGTGAGACTATCTGGCAAGACGGCCGAATGGCCTCGCCCGAGGAAATGTCGGTCGCTTCGAAAGTCGTCGTTTCGAAAGTCCAAGAAAACCACAAGGCGAGCAAGCCATGGTGCAAGCCAATCCGGGGCAGGGCGCGAGCCAGGCGAAGGTTCAGTTCGGCTATCGTCGGCACGAAGACCAGGATCAGGCCACGCCGGCCGCGCATCCGGTCGTCGTCGTGGGTGCGGGTCCCGTCGGGCTGTCGTTCGCGATCGATCTTGCGCAGCGCGGCCATGCGGTCGTGGTGCTCGATGATGCCGACCGTATCGGCGAGGGCTCGCGCGCGATCTGCTTCTCCAAGCGCTCGCTGGAATATTGGGATCGCCTCGGCGTCGGCGACCGGATGGTCGACAAGGGCGTGGTGTGGAACGTCGGCCGCATCTTTCACGGTCCGTCCGAGCTCTATCAGTTCAATCTGCTGCCGGAGCCCGGGCACAAGCGGCCGGCCTTCATCAACCTGCAGCAGTTCTACGCCGAGGCCTATCTGGTCGATCGCGTCAACGCGCTGCCGGAGATCTCGCTGCGCTGGCGCAACAAGGTGACGGCGCTGGAGCAGCGCAACGATCATGTCGTGCTGACGATCGAGACGCCGGATGGCCCCTATCGGCTGTCGGCGCAATATGTGATCGCCTGCGACGGCGCGCGCTCGTCGCTGCGCCAGATGGTCGGCGCGGGTTTTTCCGGCAAGGTGTTCGAGGATCAGTTCCTGATCGCCGACGTCAGGATGACGGCTGAATTCCCCACCGAGCGTTGGTTCTGGTTCGATCCGCCGTTCCATGCCGGGCGCTCGGCGCTGTTGCACCGGCAGCCGGACAATGTCTGGCGCATCGACCTGCAGCTCAGCCGCTATGCCGATCCCAACGTCGAGAAGCAGCCGGAGAATGTGCGGCCACGGATCGCGCGCATGCTCGGCCATGATCAGTTCGAATTCGAATGGATCTCGCTCTACAAATTCCAGTGCCGGCGCATGGAGCGCTTCATTCATGGTCGCGTCGTTTTTGCCGGCGATTCCGCCCATCAGGTCTCGCCGTTCGGCGCGCGCGGTGCCAATTCGGGGCTGGAGGATGCCGAGAACCTGGCCTGGAAGCTCGATCGCGTGCTGCGCGGTACCTCGCCCGCGGCGCTGCTCGAAACCTATCATCTGGAGCGAAGCGCAGCGGCCGACGAAAACATTCGCGAGTCCACGCGGGCGACGGATTTCATGGCGCCGAACTCGCACCAGGAGGCGCGGCTGCGCAAGGTGGTGCTCGCGCTCGCCAGGGACACCGAATTCGGCAAGCGCATGGTCAATGGCGGCCGGCTGTCGGTTCCCTCGGTCTACCAGACGCCGCTGTCGACCGAAGACGACGAGGCTTGGCGCAGTGGCCCTTGTCCGGGAACATCGATGCCGGATGCGCCGCTCGAGACGGCAGACGGACGGCACGTTCATCTCACCGATGCATTCAATGCTCAGGGCCGGCGTTTCACCCTGCTGTCCTTTGCCAATGGTGAGGCGATCGATGTGCCCGACGATGTCGGTGTCGTCAGCATCGGCGGTCCGAATGGACTTGCCGATGGCGAGGGTTTCGCGGGCAAGCGTTACGGGGCCGAACCCGGCACATCCTATCTGCTGCGTCCGGACGGCTATGTCGCGGCGCGCTTCCGGCATCCGCGCCGCGCCGCGATCGCGGCGGCGGTCGCACGCGCCTCCGGCCTGAGCTGAGGAGCCGCAACGATGACACTCTCGACCGCCTCCAATTTCGCCAAGCCCGACGATGCCTTTCGCGCCATCGTCGAAGTCCATCGGGGCCTCTCGGACCTCGAAAGCGCCGACCTCGATGCGGCATTGGTCCTGATCCTCGCCAATCACATCGGTGACATCGGTGTGCTGGGCGAGGCGATCGCGCTGGCGAAACGCAGCATGGCGGATGCCGGCCAACAGCAACAACAGCAGCAGCAATAGGCTGCTGCGCACACAAGGAATGAAGTGATGGCGAAAGGTTTCGCATCGACCACGGATCTCGCCGAGAAGAAGGTCACCTTCTCGGAGATCGGCCCGGATCTCTATGCATTCACTGCAGAGGGCGATCCGAATTCGGCGGTCATCGTCGGCGACGACGGCTGCATCGTGTTCGATGCCCAGGCGACGCCGGCGATGGCCAACAAGGTGATCGAGCGCGTCAGGACGGTGACCGACAAGCCGATCAAATATGTCGTGCTGTCGCACTACCACGCGGTGCGCGTGCTCGGCGCCTCGGCCTATCACGCGCAGGGCATTGTTGCGTCGCAGGAGACGCGCCGGCTGATCGTGGAGCGGGGACAGCAGGACTGGGACTCCGAATACGGCCGCTTCCCGCGCCTATTCCAGGATGCCGAGAGCATTCCTGGCCTGACCTGGCCGACGCTCACCTTCGAAGGCGAGATGACGATCCATCTCGGCAAGCGCGAGGTGCAACTGATCCAGCTCGGTGCGGGCCATACGTCCGGTGACATCGTCGCCTGGGTGCCGGACGCCGAGGTGATGTTCTCCGGCGATCTCATCGAATATCACTCGGCCTGTTATTGCGGCGACGCCTATTTGCGCGAATGGCCGTCGACCCTGAACGAGATCCGCGACTTCAATCCCAAGGCGATCGCGCCCGGCCGCGGCGACGCGCTGAAGGGCGAGACCACGGTGCGCGAGGCGATCGCGATGACGCGCGACTTCGTCTCGTCGCTGTATGGCGCGGCCGAGATGTCGGTCGCCAGGGGGCGCAGCCTCAAGGAGTCCATGGCCGCCACGCGCGAAGTGATGGATCCGAAATTCTCGAGCTTCGCCATCTACGAGCACTGCCTGCCGTTCAACGTGTCGCGCGCCTATGACGAAGCCAGCGGCATCGACGATCCCGTGATCTGGACCGCCGAGCGCGACCGCGAGATGTGGGCCCGCCTGCAAGGAGAAGGATGATGAACATCAACACATCGCCTGACCGGTTGCACCGCGCATCGGGACAGGTCACGCCGGGCTACATGTCCGGCTTCGGCAATTCGTTCGAGACCGAGGCGCTGCCGGGCGCGCTTCCGATCGGCCGCAACTCGCCGCAGCGCTGCGCCTACGGGCTCTACGCCGAGCAGCTGTCTGGCTCGCCGTTCACCGCGCCGCGCGGCTCCAACGAGCGCTCCTGGCTGTATCGCATTCGGCCCTCGGTGAAGCATTCCGGACGCTTTGCGAAGGTCGATGCCGGCCTGTGGCGGACCGCGCCCTGCCATGAGCAGGAAATCACGGTGCAGCAGCTGCGCTGGGATCCGGCGCCGATTCCGTCCGGCGATGTGACGTTCCTGCAGGGCGTGCAGACCATGACGACGGCGGGCGACGCCGCGACGCAGGCCGGCATGGCGACGCACGTCTACGTCATCACCAGGTCGATGGTCGACCAGCACTTCTACGATGCCGACGGCGAGCTGATGTTCGTGCTGCAGCAGGGACGCCTGCTGTTCGTCACCGAGTTCGGCCGCATCGACGCCGAGCCCGGCGAGATCGTGGTGATCCCGCGCGGGGTCAAGTTCCGGGTCGAGATTCCGGCGGGCCCTGCGCGCGGCTATCTCTGCGAGAATTATGGCGGGGCCTTCACCCTGCCGGAGCGCGGCCCCATCGGCGCCAACTGCCTCGCCAATGCCCGCGACTTCCTGACGCCGGTGGCTTCGTATGAAGACAAGGACACGCCGACCGAGCTCTACGTCAAATGGGGCGGGGCGCTGTTCAAGACCGAGCTGAAGCATTCGCCGATCGACGTCGTCGCCTGGCACGGCAACTACGCGCCGTACAAATATGACCTGCGCACCTTCTCGCCGGTCGGCGCCATCGGCTTCGATCACCCCGATCCGTCGATCTTCACGGTGCTGACGTCGCCGTCGGAGACCGCCGGGACCGCCAACATCGATTTCGTGATCTTCCCCGAGCGCTGGATGGTGGCCGACAATACCTTCCGTCCGCCGTGGTACCACATGAACATCATGTCCGAGTTCATGGGCCTGATCTACGGCGTCTATGACGCCAAGCCGCAGGGCTTCGTGCCCGGCGGCATGAGCCTGCACAATTGCATGCTGCCGCATGGCCCGGACCGCGAGGCGTTTGATCATGCCAGCAATGGCGAGTTGAAGCCGGTTAAGCTCACCGGCACCATGGCCTTCATGTTCGAGACGCGCTTCCCGCAGCGCATCACCAGGCATGCGGCGGAGTCCGGCACGCTGCAGAGCGACTACGCGGATTGCTGGAACGGGCTGGAGAAGCGTTTCGATCCGACCAAGCCGTAGAGCGAATTATTTCGACACCGTCGTGGCCAGGCTTGACCCGGCCATCCACGACCTTCTTGACGCCTTGCGACGTGGATGCCCGGGACGAGCCCGGGCATGACGACGTGGTTTGGAGACGCATCTTGCCTCACCCCAACGATCCTTCGCTCCGCTCCTTCATCCCGGTCGAGCCGACCTCCGACTTCCCGATCCAGAACCTGCCTTACGGCGTGTTCTCCGCGGCCGATTCGCCGAAGCCCCGCGTCGGTGTCGCCATCGGCGATGTCGTGCTCGATCTTGCCGTGCTCGAGGATGAAGGCCTGCTCGATCTGTCGCCGGCTTACGAGGTATTCGCGCAATCCTCGCTGAATGCCTTCATGGCGCTCGGCCCCGCCGTTTGGTCGAAGACCCGTGCGGCCATCAGCGCGCTGCTGCGCGATGACAATCCACGTCTGCGCGACGACAAGCCATTGCGCAGCCGCGCGCTGCTGCCGCGCCAGGATGTCAGGCTGCATCTGCCGTTCCACGTTGCAGGCTACACCGACTTCTATTCGTCGAAGGAGCACGCCACCAATGTCGGCGTCATGTTCCGCGGCAAGGACAATGCGCTGCAGCCGAACTGGCTGCACATGCCGATCGGCTACAACGGCCGCGCCTCGACCGTGGTGGTGTCGGGCACCCAAGTGCGCCGGCCGCGCGGGCAACTGAAGCCGCCGAGCGCCGAGGTGCCGAGCTTCGGGCCGTGCAAGCGGCTCGACTTCGAGCTCGAGATGGGCGTCGTCATCGGCCAGTCGTCGCCGCTCGGCGAGATGCTGAGCGAGGCGCAGGCGGAAGCGATGATCTTTGGCTTCGTGCTGCTCAACGATTGGAGCGCACGCGATATCCAGCAGTGGGAGTATGTGCCGCTGGGCCCGTTCCAGGCCAAGGTCTTCGCGACCTCGATCAGCCCTTGGGTGGTGACCCGGGAGGCGCTGGAGCCGTTTCGCGTTCAAGGGCCGGCGCAGGATCCGACGCCGCTGCCCTATCTGCAGCAGGCGTCTGCGCAGAACTACGATCTCGGACTCGACGTGGCGCTGCGCGCTGCCGGCAGCAACGCTGCGCAGGACATCTCGCAGACCAATTTCAAATACATGTACTGGTCGAGCGTGCAGCAGCTGATGCACCACGCCTCCTCCGGATGCGCCATGAGCGTCGGCGATCTCCTGGGGAGCGGCACCATCTCCGGTCCGGAGAAGCATCAGCGCGGCAGCCTGCTGGAGATCAGCTGGAACGGCACCGAGCCGGTCGAGCTCCCTGGTGGAATCAAGCGCACGTTCCTGGAAGATGGCGATTCCCTCGTCATGCGCGGCTGGTGCCAGGGCAACGGCTATCGGGTCGGCTTCGGCGAGGTCGAAGGCACGATCGTCGCGGCCGAGTAGCCACTCCACCCACCGCCGTCATTCCGGGGCGGCCCGCAGGGCCGAGCCCGGAATCCATAACCACAGGCGGATGTGGTGACGCGAGCCGCCCGTGGCTAAGCCTTCCATCCAAAATCTCGATCGTGAGTATGGATTCCGGGCTCGCGCTGCGCGCGCCCCGGAATGACGGGGATAGAGATCAGCGCTCTTCCGGCGCCACGCTCTTGATACCAGCCACGAAGGCCGCGACGTCCTCGGCCGCATATTTCAGATGCACGCGCTTGTCCGATGGCACCTGCTTCACCGTGCAGACGCCCGGCCGCCATTCTCGCGCGGGCCGGATCGGCCGTGGCGCGAAGCCGCCGGCGCAGTTCGGGCAGACGTTGAACAGCTTCGTCTCGACACAGTCGGCGCAGAAGGTGCATTCGTAGGAGCAGATGCGCGCGTCCTGCGCCTGCGGTGGCAGGTCCTTGTCGCAGTACTCGCAGTTGGGGCGAAGCTGCAGGGCCATGGTCGTCTCGCGGGTAATTGAAACCCGGCGAGTGTCGCAGAGCGAGCGATGACGGTGAATGACGCATTTCCCTCGATTTGCGCCACGGCGGCGTCAGCCATGCGGGAGCGCCGCCAGCGGCAGCTTCGCGCTCTCCTTGAGTCGATCGAGCACGATCGAGGAGCGCACATGCGCCACGCTCTGGTGCGGCATCAGCACGTTGTTGACGACGTCGGACAGGCTCTTGAGATCGCGCAGTACGACCTTGAGTAGGTAGTCGGAATCGCCGGTCAGCGCGTAGGCCTCCTGGATGTCGTCGACCCGGTCCACCAGCGTGCGGAACTTTTGCGCGTTGTCGGGCGAGTGCGTTGCCAAGGTGATCTGGATGAAGGCGATCAGCTCGAAGCCGAGCGCCTGACTGGCGAGCTGCGCGCGATACCCCGCGATCA
The DNA here is from genome assembly GCF_032489675.1 of Bradyrhizobium sp. SZCCHNR1043. Classification (NCBI taxonomy): domain Bacteria; kingdom Pseudomonadati; phylum Pseudomonadota; class Alphaproteobacteria; order Hyphomicrobiales; family Nitrobacteraceae; genus Bradyrhizobium; species Bradyrhizobium sp. SZCCHNR1043. The sequence continues at coordinate 21,382 of NZ_JAUEYN010000009.1, read as the reverse complement.
CGCCGTCCTGCTCCAGCCGCATCCGCCGCCGCGAGCACTGCGAGGCCGACAGGCCGGCAAGATCGGCCAGCTCCTGGTTGGTGAGCCGGCCGTCGTTTTGCAGCGCAGCCAGGATGCGGAGATCGAAGGTGTCGACAGAAACCATGCGCCATTTCCTCTGATGGTGCACGGATCGTGCATATTCTCTCAGGAATGACAATGGTTTGCATGCCCCGTGCGCCCGATCCGGGAGATGATGGGTGCATCAAGCCGAAGGAGAACTCCCCATGGGTCCGTTTCCGCACGATGCGTCGCCCGCCACTATCTCCGCCGACAACCCGATGGGTACCGACGGCTTCGAGTTCGTCGAATATGCGCATCCGGATGCCGGTGAGCTGCATGCCTTGTTCAAGCTGATGGGTTTTGCCGCGGTGGCGCGGCACAAGAGCAAGGCGATCACGCTGTATCGTCAGGGCGACATCAACTACCTCGTCAATGAGGAGCCGGGCAGCCACGGGCACGATTTCGTCGCCGCGCATGGTCCGTGCGCGCCATCGATGGCGTTTCGCGTCGTCGATGCGAAGGCGGCCTATGCGCGGGCGATCGCGCTCGGCGCCGAGCCGGCCGACCTGCCCGCATCACGGAAGGCGCTCGATGTGCCCGCGCTCAAGGGCATCGGCGGCAGCCTGCTGTATCTGGTCGATCGCTATGGCGCCAAGGGCTCGGCCTACGATCTCGAATTCGAGTGGACCGGCGAGCGCAACCCGCGCCCGACCGGGGCCGGCCTCTACTACATCGATCACCTGACCCACAACGTGCATCGCGGCCGCATGGATGTCTGGGCCGGCTTCTACGAGAAGCTGTTCAACTTCCGCCAGATCCGCTTCTTCGACATCGAAGGCCGCGCCTCCGGATTGTTCTCGCGCGCGCTGACCAGCCCCGACGGCAAGATTCGGATTCCGATCAACGAGGATGCCGGCGAGTCCGGGCAGATCGAGGAGTATCTCAAGATCTATCGCGGCGAAGGCATCCAGCACGTCGCCTGCGGCGCCCGCGACATCTACTTGACCGTCGAGGGCCTGCGGACCGCGGGCCTGCCGTTCATGCCGTCGCCCCCGGACACCTATTTCGAGCGCATCGATAGCAGGCTGCCCAAGCATGGCGAGGACCTCGCCCGTCTGAAGAGAAACGGCATCCTGATCGATGGCGAGGGGGTCGTTGCAGGCGGTCATACCAAGGTGCTGCTGCAGATCTTCTCGGCCAATGCGATCGGCCCGATCTTCTTCGAGTTCATCCAGCGCAAGGGCGACGACGGTTTTGGCGAAGGCAACTTCAAGGCGCTGTTCGAATCGATCGAAGAGGACCAGATCCGCCGCGGCGTGCTGAAGGTGGAGGCGGCGGAGTAGGTGGAGGAGATGCGCCCGTCATTGCGAGAAGCAGAGCGACGAAGCAATCCAGACTTCCGTCCGCACCCTGGATTGCTTCGCTGCGCTCGCAATGACGGCGTGATTGGAGGCAGGATGTCGCCAAACCCTCAACTGTCGTCCCGGGCAAGCCCGACGACGCGCCAGCGGCGTCGGGCGCCGACCCGGGACCCATACCGCGTGATCTATCGATAGGGCATAGTCGCAGACGATTTTCGCCAAACTGCGGCCGGTGGTTATGGGTCCCCGCGTTCGCGGGGACGACACCGAGGGTGAGGCGCGGGCGTCGTCAACTCACTGGCATCGGGATTGTCGCGCAGCGTTGATCGGCGCGACCGCGCCGCAATCGCTTACCCGCCAGCCTTCCACGCACTCACGACAGCCCCAATCTCCACCACCTCCGGCTCCCGTATCGTCGACGGCGTGCGCGAGAAGCGCGGCGCCGGGGCCGGCTGCGTCACGCCATGCCGCTGGATGAACACGCCGCGCGCCGCCATGTGCGCGTGCTTCGGTGCCTCCGACATCGTCAGCACCGGCGCGAAACAGATGTCGGTGCCCTCCATGATCGCGCACCATTCCTCGCGCGTCTTGCTCTTGAACACGGCGACCAGCTTCTCCTTCAGCGCCGGCCAGGCGCGCGGGTCCATCTGCGCGTCGAAGGCGGGATCGGACAGGTCGGCATGCTGCCGCAGCAGCGCGTAGAACTGCGGCTCGATCGAGCCGATGGAGATGAACTTGCCACAGGCGCATTCGTAGACGCCGTAGAAGTGCGCGCCGCCGTCGAGGAAGTTGCGCTCGCGCCCCTCGGTCCAGCGGCCCATCGCGGTGAGGTCGAAGAACATCGCGAGCAGCGAGGCCGCGCCGTCGCACATCGCGGTATCCACCACCTGCCCCTTACCGGACTTCGAGGCTTCGAGCAGTGCGGCGAGCACGCCGACGACGAGATAGAGCGCACCGCCGCCGAAATCGCCGACCAGGTTGAGTGGCGGCACCGGCCGCTCCCTGGGTCCGATCGCGGCCAGCGCGCCGGTGATCGAGATGTAGTTGATGTCGTGGCCGGCCGCCTGCGCCAACGGTCCCTGCTGGCCCCAGCCGGTCATGCGGCCATAGACCAGCTTGGGATTGCGCGCGAGCACCACGTCGGGGCCGAGGCCAAGGCGTTCCATCACGCCGGGACGAAAGCCTTCAATCAGCGCATCGGCGCCGGCGAGCAAGTCGAGCACCTCGGCAATGACGGCCTTGTCCTTGAGGTCGAGTTCGATGACCTTGCGGCCGCGACCGGCGACCGACTTCATGGTCTTGCGCGCGCCGACGCGATCGAGCGTCACCACCTCCGCGCCCATGTCGGCCAGCAGCATGCAGGCGAACGGTCCCGGTCCGATGCCGGCGAACTCGACGATGCGAAAGCCCGCGAGCGGTCCGGTGGCGCGGGTCTCGGTCTGTGGGGCGGTCTTGTCGAGCACGTTGTCTTGTCCCTGCGGTGCTTCGGCGCGTGATGAGGTCGATCGGACAAAGATGGTCGCCGCGACCTTCACCCCTCCCCCTCCAGGGGAGGTGGGTGTGCTTGGCTGCTGTCCGCATCAACCAGACATCATCACGCGCGATGCGTTTCCTGATCCGCGATTGTCCCGCGTGTATCCGGCCAACGCAAGCGCGCCGTATGTCGCAAAGCAAAACGGCGCGCATCGCTGCGCGCCGTGTGGATTTTGTTGTGCCGTTGCGCGGAATGATCCGCGTTGTGAGGTCAGCCCGCGGCTTGCACTGCGCGCTGCGCCATCACCTTCACCAGATTGGCGCGGTAATCAGCCGAGCCGTGGATGTCGCTGAGCAGGCCGCTCGCCGGGATGCTGACGCCGTCGATCGCCGAGGCCGACCAGTTCGACTTCAGCGCCGCCTCGATCGCGGGCACGCGCATCACGCCGCTCTGCGAGGCGCCGGTGGCGGCGACGCGGACGTCGCCGCCCTTCGTCTTGGTCACGAACACGCCGGTCAGCGCGAAGCGCGACGCCGGATGGCGCATCTTGGCATAGCCCGCCTTCTCCGGCACCGGGAACGACACCTCGGTGATGATCTCGCCGTCCTCGAGCGCCGTGGTGAACAGGCCCTTGAAGAAATCATCCGCCGAGATCGTGCGCTTGTTGGTCTTCACGGTCGCGCCGAGCGAGATCAGTGCCGCCGGGAAATCCGCGGCCGGATCGTTGTTGGCGATCGAGCCGCCGATGGTGCCGCGGTGACGCACGGCGGGATCGCCGAGCACCGAGGTGAGGTAGGAGATCGCGGGGATCGCCTTCTTCACGTCGGCATTGGTCATGATGTCGTAATAGGTCGTCGCCGCCTTGATCACGAGCGTGTCGCCCGACAGCTGCACGCCGATCAGGTCCTTGATCTTGCCGATATCGATGACATCGGACGGGCTGGCGAGGCGCTGCTTCATGACCGGAAGCAGGGTGTGGCCTCCGGCCAGGAACTTGGCCTCGCTGCCCTTGGCGAACAGCGCCGCCGCTTCGTCGACCGAGGAGGCGCGATGGTAGGTCGTCTCGTACATGGGAATCTCCCTGAATTTTTCATCGAGATCATTCCGGGGCCGCGCCTGCGCGCGCCCCGGAGCGATGATCAACCGTGGATCGCATGCCAGACGCGGTCGGGCGTCGCCGGCATTTCCAGCTTGTTGTTGCCGATCGCATCCGTGATCGCATTGATCACGGCGGCGGATGCGCCGATCGCGCCGGCCTCGCCGCAGCCCTTCACGCCGAGCGGATTGCCCGGGCACAGGGTCGTGGTGTGGCTCAGCTTGAACGACGGCACGTCGTCGGCGCGCGGCATCGCGTAGTCCATGAAGGACGCTGTGACCGGCTGGCCGTTGCTGTCGTAGATCGCGTGCTCGAGCAGCGCCTGGCCGATGCCTTGGACGAGGCCGCCATGGACCTGGCCCTCGACGATCATCGGGTTGATCAGCCGGCCGAAATCGTCCGCCGCGACGAAGTTGACGAACGACGTCTTGCCGGTGGCCTCATCGACCTCGAGCTCGCAGATATAGGTGCCGGCCGGGAAGGTGAAGTTGGTCGGATCGTAGAAGGCGGTCTCCTTCAATCCGGGCTCCATGCCGTCCGGCAGGTTGTGCGCGGTGTAGGCGGCGAGCGCGACCATCGGCAGCGCGATCGACTTGTCGGTGCCGGTCACCTTGAACTCGCCGTTCTCGATGACGATGTCGCCTTCCGACGCTTCGAGTGCGTGGGCTGCGATCTTCTTCGCCTTGGCCTCGACCTTCTCCATCGCCTTCAGGATCGCCGTGAGACCGACGGCGGCCGAGCGCGAGCCGTAGGTGCCCATGCCGAACTGCACCTTGTCGGTGTCGCCATGAACGATCGAGACCTGGCTGATCGGCACGCCCAGGCGTTCGGCGATCAGCTGGCAGAAGGTGGTCTCGTGGCCCTGGCCGTGGCTGTGCGATCCGGTGAGGACCTCGATGGTGCCGACCGGGTTGACGCGGATCTCCGCGGACTCCCACAGGCCGACGCCGGCGCCGAGGCTGCCGACCGCCTTCGACGGCGCGATGCCGCAGGCTTCGATGTAGCAGGACAGGCCGAGGCCGCGCAGCTTGCCCTGCGCCTTTGCCGCCGCCTTGCGGGCCGGGAAACCGGCATAGTCGATCGCCTTCATCGCCGCGTCGAGCGAGGCGTTGAAGTCACCGGTGTCGTAGGCCATGATCACCGGGGTCTGGTGCGGGAACTGGGTGATGAAGTTCTTCCGCCGGAGATCGGCCGAATCGACCTTCAACTGGCGCGCCGCCGTCTCGATCAGCCGCTCCAGTAGATAGCTTGCCTCGGGACGTCCGGCGCCACGATAGGCGTCGACCGGCGTGGTGTTGGTGTAGACGCCCATCACCTCGGCATAGATCGCCGGAATGTTGTACTGGCCCGACAGCAGGGTCGCGTACAGATAGGTCGGCACCGACGACGAGAACAGCGACATGTAGGCGCCGAAATTGGCGTGGGTCTTGACCCGCAGGCCAAGGATCTTGTTGTCGGCATCGAACGCCATCTCGGCCTTGGAGATGTGGTCGCGGCCGTGCGCGTCGGTCAGGAACGCCTCGGTGCGGTCGCCGGTCCATTTCACCGGACGGCCGACCTTCTTGGAGGCCCACAGCGCGACCATCTCTTCCGGGTAGATGAAGATCTTGGAGCCGAAGCCGCCGCCGACGTCGGGCGCGATGACGCGGAGCTTGTGTTCTGGTGCGATGTTGTAGAACGCCGACAGCACCAGGCGAGCGACGTGCGGGTTCTGCGACGTCGTATAGAGCGTGAAATGCTCCTCGGCCGCATCGTACTCGGCGATCGCCGCGCGCGGCTCCATCGCGTTCGGTGCCAGCCGGTTGTTGGTCAATTCCAGGGTGACGACGTTGGCGGCCTTGGCGAAGGCGGCGTTGACCGCGGCCTCGTCGCCGATCGACCAGTCGTAGACGACGTTGCCGGGGGCTTCCGGGTGAAGCTGCGGCGCGCCGGGCTTCAGCGCGGAGGGCATGTCGGCGACGGCCTGCAGCTCCTCGTACTCCACCACGACTGCCTCGGCGGCGTCACGTGCGAGGTTCTTGCTTTCGGCGATTACCACGGCCACGGCCTGGCCGACGAAGCGCACGGTCTCCGGCGCCATCGCCGGCCATGCGCCCATCTTCATCGGCGAGCCATCCTTGGAGGTGATGGCCCAGCCGCAGATCAGGTTGCCGACCTTGTCGTCGACGATCTGGCGGCCGGTGAGCACCGCGACCACGCCAGGCATCGCCTCGGCGGCCGAGGAGTCGATGCTCTTGACCTTGGCGTGCGCGTGCGGGCTGCGGATGAAATGGGCAAAGGTCATGCCCAACAGCTTGACGTCGTCGACGTAACGGCCCTTGCCGGTGATGAAACGCTTGTCCTCCTTGCGGACGACGCTGGCGCCAATGCCTTCCATACCCATGCGAATCTCTCCCCTACCGGAGTTCTGTTGTCCCGCCGCGGCCATCGCGCGCAGCGGTCGTGGTCTCGGTATTGCGGTAAACGGCGGCTCTCGCCGGCCTCATTCGGCAGCTTGCGCGACCTTCATCCGCCCGGCAGCGTCGAGCACGGCCTTGACGATGTTGTGATAGCCGGTGCAGCGGCAGATGTTGCCTTCCAGCTCCTCACGCACCGTGCTCTCGTCGAGCTCGCCTCCGTGGCGGTGCACAATATCGATGGCCGACATGATCATCCCCGGCGTGCAATAGCCGCATTGCAGGCCGTGATTGTCGCGGAAGGCCGCCTGCATCGGGTGCAGCTCGTCGCCCTTGGCGATGCCTTCGATGGTGGTGACGTTGGCGCCGGCGGCCTGGCCGGCCAGCACGGTGCAGGATTTCACGGCACGGCCGTCGATATGGACGACGCAGGCGCCGCATTGGCTGGTGTCACAGCCGACATGGGTGCCGGTGAGGTTCAGATGATCCCGCAGGAGGTGAACGAGCAGGGTGCGATCCTCGGCCTCGACCGAGACCGCCTTGCCGTTCACCGTCAGTTTGACTGTCGACACGAGTAACCTCCCGATGAATTATTCTTATTCTGATTAGAAACAGCGCCCTCAGGACTTTGCAACTCGAATTTTCGTCTCCGATGTCATTGCGACGTCTTGCGCGCGGCATCGGCGATCCGGTCGCATGTGGCGCGCCACGCGAGGCCGGCACCGGCGCAGGTGAAGCGCAGGCCGTAGGCCGATGCCGTCCATTTACCGCCCCTTAGCCATTGTGACGTAGTTTTGATCACGCTCTGGTGCGTTGCCGCCGGGCGGTTTGGTTTCTGGCCAATATAAAGAATGGCGTGTCGGGGGTGGGAATGTCTGCGCAGCTTGCGCCGCAGTCGCGGCGTGCCAATTTTCTGACCCTGCGTTTTCGCGGCAAGATCGTCCTTGGCTTCGCCGTTGTGCTGGCGATCTCTGCTGCCAGCATCGGCTTCTCCTATCTGGGATTCGAGCGGGTCGCCGCAGCGGTGGCAGCCTATCGCGGCAGCGTCGCCGAAGCCGACACCACCCGCACCATCGATCGCGAGCTGGTCTCGTACCAGGCGCTCGCCCGTTATTATGCCCTGACCGGTAAAGCCGACGACGAGGCGGCGGCCACCGCTGCCCAGCAGGCACTCCAGGCCGCGATCGACAAATCCATGGCGGCGACCGGCGCCGAGCGGCGGGCGCAGGTCGGCAAGCTGCAGGCGCAGTTTCAGGCCTTCGCCAAGACATTCTCGAGCATCGTTGCTCTGACCCGCGAGAACGCGAAGCTGGCGACCGACCAGATCGGCCTCATCGGCAACAAGATCCGCTTCAAGTTCGATGATCTGGCAGACACCGCCGCGCTGGCCGGCCTGCCGTCGGTGCAGACCACGGCCAAGGACCTCACCGGCCAGTACCTGACCGTGTCCGCGCTGGTCGGGACCTACGTCGCCAAGCCCGATGCCAAGACGGCAGACGGCGCCATCGCGCGCACGCGCTTCCTGGAAACCTCGCTGGTGACGATCTATGCCAATGACGAGAAGATCACCCAGCGCGTCGCCGAGCTCGGCGACCTGATCAAGCAGTACCGCGCCGCCTTCATCAAGCTGTCGGAGAACATGAAAGCGCTCGGCAAGCTCGAACAGGAGATGAGCGTCGTCGGCACCGAGATCATCGCGCTGTCGAACGGGCTGAAATCCGAGGTCGCCTCCGACCAGCAGCGCATCGAGGCCGCCACCAACACCACCATCGCGGACATCGAGCGGCTGATCGCAATGCTGGCGATCGGCGGGCTGACGCTCGGCGCCGTGCTGGCGCTGATGCTCGGCAACGGCATCTCCAAGCCGATGATCACGATGTGCAAGGCGATGCGCGAGCTCGCCTCGGGCAATTTCGACGTCCGGCTGCCCGGCCTCGGGCGTGCCGATGAGATCGGCGAGATGGCGGCGGCGGTCGAGGAGTTCAAGGTCCAGGCGGTGGCCAAGGCCGAGCGCGACGCTGCGACGCAGGACGCCCAGAACAAGGCGGCGGGCGCCGCGCGGCGGGCCGAGCTCATCCGCTTCGCCGACGAGTTCGAGACCGCCGTCGGCTCGATCGTGTCCAACGTCTCGACCTCGGCCGAGCACCTCGAGCAGGCGGCCTCGACCCTGACGCGCACCGCGGAGACCACGCAGTCGCTGGCGAGCCGCGTCAGCGGCACCTCCGACCAGGCCACGGGCCGCATCCACTCGGTGGCGAGCGCGACCGACGAACTGTCGGCCTCGGTCAACGAGATCGGCCGCCAGGTCCGCGAGTCCAGCCGCATCGCGGAGTCCGCCGTGGCCCAGGCCGAGGAGACCGACGGGCGCATCGGCAAGCTGTCGCGTGCGGCGCAGGAGATCGGCGACGTCGTCAAGCTGATCACCGCGATCGCCGAGCAGACCAACCTGCTGGCCCTGAACGCGACCATCGAGGCGGCCCGCGCTGGCGATGCCGGCCGCGGGTTTGCGGTGGTGGCTTCCGAGGTCAAGTCGCTGGCCGAGCAGACCGCCAAGGCGACCGACGACATCTCCAACCACATCTCCGGCATGCAGGCGGCGACCCAGGAGTCGGTGACGGCGATCAAGCAGATCGGCGGCACGATCCGCCAGATCTCGACCATTGCCGCGTCGATCGCCACCGCGGTCGAGCAGCAGGGCGGCGCGACCCAGGAGATCGCCAGGAACGTGCAGAGCGTCGCGGCGGGCACGCAGGCCGCCGCCACCGACATCACGCAGGTCAATCGCGGCGCGACCCAGACCGGCGAAGCCTCGGAGGAGGTGCTGCGCTCGGCCCAGTCGCTGTCCTCGGAGAGCGCGCGGCTGCGCGCGGAGCTCAACCGCTTCATGGCCAACATCCGCGCGGCGTGAGTTTTGCGGCGACAGGCTGGTCTTCACGCCGCTCGCAAGTGCGTTGGCGAGCCCGCGGCCAAACCCTCCGCTGTCATCCCGGCGAACGCCGGGATCCATACGCCGCGGCAGATGTGTGGCGGGCGGTATTGATCGCGTGCCCCAATCTTGCATCACGCGGTATGGATCCCGGGTCGCGCTCGCTTCGCTCGCTTGCCCGGGACGACAGCTGAAATGAGGCGCGCCTGGGCCTCACCCAGGAAACGCTGCGGCCCCCAGGCGGGTCGAGCGCCGAACCCCGCCCCACTCCGGGAACCCTGCGCGCGACGAGACGTTGAGTCGCAGCGGCAGGCATTCGCTGCCGCATTTGCTTCATCCTCTCGGTCGAGCATGCGGTGCGACCTGCGCCGTCGCATTGGGATTCCATGGCACCCCGACAGGCATCCTTTCCCAACCTCCGCGTCGTCACGTCAGCGCCGCAATCCGGCGCTCCGCCGGGCGACATGGCAGGCCGGGATCGCGTCATCGAAACCAACATTCCCGCCCGGCTCGACGACCTCCGCTGGAGCGCCTTTCACACCCGCGTCGTGCTGGCGCTCGGCATCACCTGGGTGCTCGACGGGCTCGAGGTGACGCTGGCAGGCGCCTTGTCGGGCGCGCTCAAGCAGAGCCCGGCGCTGCATTTCTCCAATCTCGACATCGGGCTTGCCAACAGCGCCTATCTCGCCGGCGCCGTGCTCGGCGCGCTCGGCTTCGGCTGGCTGACCGACCGCATCGGCCGCCGAAAGCTGTTCTTCGTCACGCTTGCGCTCTATCTGTCCGCGACGGCCGCCACCGCCTTGTCCTGGAACATCGCGACCTACGCGCTGTTTCGCTTCCTGACCGGCGCCGGCATCGGCGGCGAGTATACCGCGATCAACTCGACGATCCAGGAGCTGGTGCCGGCGCGCTATCGCGGCTGGACCGATCTCATGATCAACGGCAGCTTCTGGCTGGGTGCCGCGCTCGGTGCGGTCGGCGCCATCGTGCTGCTCGATCCCGACGTCACCGGCCCGGATGTCGGCTGGCGGCTGGCCTACGGCATCGGCGCCTGTCTCGGCCTCGTCGTGCTGGTCATGCGGATGTGGATTCCGGAAAGTCCGCGCTGGCTGATGATTCACGGCCATCCCGAAGAGGCGCATCGGATCGTCGCGGAGATCGAACGCGACGTCACCGGCCACGACCGCGAGGCGCGCGCCAAGGAATTGCCGAGGATGCGGCTGCGGATGCGTAGCCACACGCCGTTACGAGAGGTCGCGCATACGCTGTTCTCAGTTTATCGCCAGCGCTCCCTGGTCGGGCTCACCTTGATGATCGCCCAGGCGTTCTTCTACAACGCGATCTTCTTCACCTTCGCGCTGGTGCTGACCGACTTCTACGGCATCAAGTCCGATCATGTCGGCTGGTACATCCTGCCCTTCGCGGCCGGCAACGTGCTCGGGCCGCTGCTGCTCGGCCGCCTGTTCGATACGCTCGGGCGCCGCGCCATGATCACCTTCACCTATGGCGTCTCCGGCGTGCTGCTTGCGCTCACCGGCTATCTGTTCTCGATCGGCGTGCTGAGCGCCGCGACGCAGACTGCGGCCTGGATGGTGATCTTCTTCTTCGCGTCGCCGGCGGCGAGCGCCGCCTATCTCACCGTGTCGGAGAATTTTCCGCTGGAAGTGCGCGCGCTCGCGATCGCGCTGTTCTACGCCATCGGCACCGGGATCGGCGGCGTCGCGGGCCCCGCGCTGTTCGGCGCGCTGCTCGACAGCGGGGCGCGCGGCGCGGTGTTCGGCGGCTATCTGTTCGGTGCCGCGCTGATGCTGGTGGCGGCGCTCGTCGCTTGGCGCTATGCCATCGCGGCCGAGCGCAAATCGCTCGAACAGGTGGCGCGTCCGCTCGCTGTCATGGAGTAGTTGATGATGTCCGAAAACTCCGATCTAATCGCTTCTCCTGCGTCGGAGCCCGCCGAGATCGTTCCGGCGCCCACCAGTCTCGTGCCGCATCTTCGCGAGGTGGCGATCCTGCTCGATATCGACGGCACCCTGCTCGATCTCGCGCCGACGCCGCGCGAGGTGTGGGTGCCGCCGGGCCTGGCCGAGACCCTGAACGCATTGCTGCAACGAACCTCCGGCGCGCTGGCGCTGGTCTCGGGCCGCTCGCTCAACGACATCGATCTCATCTTCGCGCCGGAGGTCTATCCCGCCGTCGGCGGCCATGGCGCGGAGATGCGGCTCGGCGGCGGCGGCGAGGCGGACGCCATCAAGGCGCCGCCGCTGGACAAGGAGCTGAAGCGCAGGCTCGCTGCGATCGCCCGGCTCAGCCCCGGCATTCTGCTCGAGGACAAGGGCTACTCGCTGGCGCTGCATTATCGCCTCGCGCCGCAGGCTGAGAAGGCGATCTACGAAGAAGTGTCGCGCATCCGCGCCGAGTTGCCGGGGGCGCCGATCGAGGTGCTGCCCGGCAAGTGTGTGTGCGAGATCAAGCATGCCGGCTTCACCAAGGCGAGCGGCGTGCGCGAGCTGATGCGGAACGCACCGTTCAAGGGGCGCAAGCCGTTCTTCATCGGCGACGACGTCACGGATGAGACGGTGTTCGCGATCATGCCGGATTTCGCCGGCCTCTCGTTCTCCGTCGGCCGCCGTGCGCTCGGCGTCGACGGACATTTCGACGCACCGGACGACGTGCGCGCATTCCTGGCGCGCCTCGCCGGCGGTGGAACTAATTCATCGACCTAGCGATCCGTGCAGTGGTTCCGCATCGCTACATTGTTAGTTCCATTCGCCAAGCGGTCGCATGTTGAATGCGTCGCTGTTGATTAGAACAGTTCTGACTTGATTTGACGCTGTGATTACACCGCGCGAATGCCCGAATTTGGTTTCAATTGGTTGAAAGGGTGGCCCGGAACCATATTGATGAACAGCTGTTAACCGACATGACCAACAGGAGGGAGCTGTGAACCTCGTCGTGGTTTCGAATCGGGTGGCCCGTGGCAAAGCCAATGAGCCAATGACCGGCGGACTTGCGGCAGCATTGCTGCCCGTTGTGGAGAAATCGGGGGCAGTATGGGTGGGTTCCTCGGGTCGGGTGCGCGACGGCGCGCAGACGGAACCGATCGCGGAGATCGAGCAGATCGGTGAAGGCGCGCTCGCGCTGCTGGATCTGCCGGCTGCGCATTATGCCGGCTACTACGAAGGCTTCGCCAATTCGGCGCTATGGCCGGCGCTGCATTCACGCAGCGATCTGATCAGCGTCTCGCATGATGATTATCGCTCCTATCGCGAGGTCAACGCCTTCGTGGCGCGCGCGCTGCTCCGGTTCCAGAAGCCGGACACCTTGTTCTGGATCCAGGACTATCACTTCCTGTCGCTCGGCGCGGAGTTGCGCACGCTGGGCGTGAAGAGCCCGATCGGCTTCTTCCTGCATACGCCGTGGCCCGCGCGCAGCGTCATCGACAGCGTGCCGAATCACCGCGATCTCGTCACCGCGATGCTCGCCTATGATCTGATCGGCTTCCAGACCGAGGATGATCGCGAGAGTTTCACCGCCTGCATCCGCGCCGATCTCGGCTTGCAGGTGCGTGACGGCGTGGTCAGGTCGCTGCACGGCCGCACACGTCTGGCCGTGTTCCCGATCGGCATCGACGCCGACAAGTTTGCGCAGCAGGCGGCAAAGGCGGTGGCGCATCCGGATGTGTCGCGGCTGCGCCGCAGCCTGAATGGCGAGAAGCTCGCCATCGGCGTCGACCGGCTCGATTACTCCAAGGGTCTGGTCAACCGCATCAACGCCTTCGACCGGATGTGGACGATGCACCCGAGCCTGCTGCGCGCCGCGTCGCTGCTGCAGATCGCAACGCCGTCGCGCGAATCGATCGAGGCCTATGGCAATCTGCAGAGCGAGGTCGCGCGCCTCGTCAGCGAGGTCAATGGCCGCCATGGCGAGGTCGACTGGACGCCGATCCGCTACCTCAACAAGGGCTATGGTCAGGGCGTGCTGGCCGGCCTCTATCGCAGCGCCCAGGTCGGCGTCGTCACGCCGCTGCAAGACGGCATGAATCTCGTGGCGAAGGAGTATGTCGCGGCGCAGAGCCCGGTCGATCCCGGCGTATTGGTGCTGTCGAAATTCGCCGGCGCCGCCAACGAGCTCGATGCGGCGCTGATCGTCAATCCGCATGACATCGACGGCATGGCGCGGACGATCGCGATGGCGCTGTCGATGCCGCTCAACGAGCGCCGCATGCGCTATGAGATCATGATGACGAAGCTGCGCCGCCATTCGATCCAGCAATGGTTTGCCGACTTCGTCGAGGCGCTGCAGGACGGTGACGCTGCCGAGGTCGAGATCGAACCCCTGCCTGCCACTCCGGCGGGTTTTCTGGCCGGCCGCATGCTGTCGCCTGGCGCGCGCTATCACTGAACCGGACTTGCTCCTCGTCGCTCCGCGCGGCGAGGCTCAATGGCAGTAGGAGACGCCGTCGAGCACGGCGCAGCGCAGCTTGTTCGGCGAGCTCGGATTGTCCATCGGCACCATCCCGTTGCCCTGTCCGACGAACACGCCGGGTCCCACCACCACCGATGCCTTGTTGCCGACGATGACGGACGGGTGCGGCTTCAGGCTCGACTTCGTCCCGTCCGGCCACAGGATCGCATCGCCCTGCCAGACCCCCTTGCGGCCGTCGTCGCAGGTCACGTCGACGCCCTGCTTGGTGCATTGATCGGCGCGGGCCGGGCCGGCGGCGAGGCTGAGCACCGCCGTCAGCAGGACGGCGAGACGGGCAGGGGAGGTTGACGGCATCGCGAATCCCTCAGTCGGCAGCCGGATCGACGGGCTGCAAAACAGTGGTCGTGCCGCCCGGCCGGCCGGTTCATGATGGGCCGGCCGGGCGGCACGGCCTCCCGATCGAGCCCGCGACCAGGGCGGATTGATGATTTTTATCAGCGATTTGGAGGAAATTTAGCCCTTGAGCCCCCGCCCGGCTTGCAAAACGCCGCCGACCCCGCCAAGAGAGGGCCGCCGGAGAGATGGCCGAGTGGCTTAAGGCGCACGCTTGGAAAGCGTGTGTGCGGGAAACCGTACCGTGGGTTCGAATCCCACTCTCTCCGCCAGCCACCCATCCCAGTCATTCCCAAAACCTGCCAAAATGCTTGTTTAACAATGCATTAGGTGGTGGAATCGTTACCGGCCCTTCCCAGGATGACCCATCCAAACCCGGTCTGGACCGGGTATGAAACCGGGTATCGGGCCGAGCTGACCGGGTATCGCGGGTGAGATCATGCTGACTGACGTCCAGATCCGGAAAGCCAAGGCGGCGGACAGGCCCTACAAGCTCACCGACGGCGGAGGCCTCCACGTCTACGTCTCCGCTGCCGGCGGCAAGTTATGGCGCCTGCGCTACGAGTTCGATGGCAAGGAGAAGCTGCTTTCGCTCGGACCGTATCCCTCGGTCGGTCTCGCCGAAGCCAGGGACGCGGCGGCAAACGCCAAGCGCTTTCTTCGAGAGGGGCGGGATCCTGCCGTCGAGAAGCGGCTCAGGCGCCTCCAGGTCGCCACAAGCCAATCGTCGACGTTTGAGGCGATTGCCCGCGAATGGCACGATCTGAACAAGGGGCATTGGGTCGAGCAGCACGCCTTCGATGTCCTCCATTCGCTGGAGCGGGACGTGTTCCCCGATCTCGGCTCCATCCCGATCAGGGACATCACTGCGGCCAACGTGATTGCCGTTCTGCGTCAGATCGAGAATCGCCCCGCTGTCGAGACTGCGCGCCGCGTCCGCCAGCGGATGTCGGCGGTCTTCGTCTACGCCATCGCATCGGGCCGGGCCGAAAACGATCCCGCCGCTGCTGTTCAGAAGGCGATGAAGCCTCTGAAGAAGGGGCGGCAACCGGCCGTTACGGATCTCGAGCAAGCGAGGACGGTACTGCGCCGGGCTGACGAGACGCCGGCCTCGCCTGTCACCAAGCTTGCGTTGAGACTATTGGCCTTGACGGCGTTGCGCCCGGGAACGCTGATTGCGGCGCCCTGGGCAGAGTTCGACGATCTGGATCCGGACTCTCCGATCTGGGTTGTGCCGGCCGAGCGGATGAAGCTCCGTCTCCAGTACAAGGATGATCAGAGCAGAGATCACCTGGTGCCGCTCTCGACCCAGGCTCGCGATGTCCTTCGCGCCCTTCGCGAGCTCACGGGGCGAACACCCTATCTCTTCCCCAACCAGCGACATGCTCATCGTCCGGCCAGCGAGAATGCGATCGGCTACTTGCTGAACCGTGCTGGCTACCATCATCGCCACGTCCCGCACGGCTGGCGGGCGACGTTCTCGACGGTGATGAACGAGCGCTACAAGCACGATCGGCACATCATCGATCTGATGTTGGCACACGTGCCCAAGAATGCGGTCGAGGGCGCTTATAACCGGGCCGAGCACCTCGACCGCCGCATCGAGCTGGCGCAGGCCTGGGCTGACCTGCTGATGGTCGACCAGATGCAGATCGGGGATATCCTCAGTCTTCGGCGTTCGCCGAAGCCGGGACGCGAGATGGCGGCAATGATTTGATCCAGGCGTCGATATCGGACTGCAGCCAGCGTACGGTGTTTGGACCGAGACTGCGAGGAACGGGGAAAGTGCCGTCGGCGATACGTCGATAGATCGTGGACGTGCCTAGCCCGGTTTTTTGTTTTACGTCGCGAAGCCGCAAAAGGCGCTCGTCCAGGTCGCCGATCATTCCAATCGCCTCACTACAAGTTTCACATAAACTGCTGCCGGGCTAAGGTTCTCGCCTTGCTCTCGCTCGGGTCCAACATTCCTTAGGCAGTTTGGCCGAGTCCGAGCAGTGCGAACAATGGCCTATTCGTACGCCAGAGCACTCCCATTGGGGCCTGACCGTGAGACGTGATTGAGTGAACTGAGGTACATCACACTACGAATCTGAGGGGCGGACGTTCGAATCGTTCCGGGCGCGGCAAAATATCATCAGTCAGAACAAAACCGCGAAACTCGTTGGGTAGTGCCGGAGCCCGGACGCGGTCTGCAAGGCTGCTGACTTTGGAGGTGGCATTCCGAGAACCGCCCCACAATCGGCATCTTTGCTGCGGATCGGACTGGCCGATCCCACCTTTGCGTCCGGCTAGATGAAAGCAGGCGGCGCCCAATCGGGACGCCGCCTGCGGCGCAAGACGGGGCTGGCCGAGGCTGCTATGATTCCGGGTGGATTCGGATGCCGCGCCACCGACCGATAACCAATTTCCGCATTGGCCACGGGCGTTCATGCCTTGAGGCCCGCACACGAAGTCCGCTTTGTTCTGTCCCTCAGTTTCTGTCCCGCTTCTGTCCCAAAGCCCGCCCCATGTCGCTGAGCGCTGCCGACCGAACCCATCAGGAAGCACTGAAAGCCGCTCTTCAGGCAGATCGGAGCGCGCACAAGCTAGAAAGTCTTGCGGCAGGCCTTGTCGGACGGTTGCTTGGCATCTCGGTCGCGGTCGCTAAGTCGGGATTTCAGCACGGCGGCGATGCCGGTGCAGCTAGCCAGCAGGGCCGCCGATTCCGCTTGGAGTGTAAGAAATACGGAGACGACACCAGCCTTAGAGACCGCGAATTGCTTGGAGAAATTGATCATGCGCTGGCGCGTGACGAGGCTCTGGAGGCGTGGACATTGGTTGCCACACGGAGCGTCCCCGAGCAACTTGCGCAGGATCTTGTCCAGAAGGGCGAGCGGCTGGGGGTCCCAGTTCTAGTCATCGACTGGAAAGAGCACGAGCCTGCACCGCTCGCAGCTCTTTGCGCGTTTGATCCCGACCTCGTCGCAGTCGAATTCTCGAAGCGTGCGGCCGACCAAGCGCTTGCGCTCCAGCCCGTCATGGGCGAGGCCATCGCCGTCCTGCGCCGTAGTCTGCAGGCCTGGTCACTTGGCTTCGAAACGCTGCGATCCCAATCACATCGCAAGCTGGAAGGCATCTGGACCTCGCGGCGCACGTCTAATGCCGAGTTGGGGCAGGACGCCGCGGGGGGCGCGCAGGCCAAGAAGGTGCGTCGCCTATCCGTTCACAATGCGCTCGACGCTTGGTGGCGTGGTCCAGCGCGCAACGATGCTCCAGCCGCAATCATCGGATGGGATGGTGTCGGAAAGACCTGGGCCGCGCTCGACTGGTTGAGCGAGCGGATGCCCGAGCACCCAATTGTCCTCACCGTTCCATCTTCCGCTCTCGCGCCTATGGCCGGGACTTCCGAATCGGCCTTCAAGCGTTTTCTTGCTGAGCGCCTCTGCGATCTCACCGGTATCCGCGATCCCGAGCATTGGTTGCGCCGCCTCGACTACTTGCTCAAACGGCCCAAGGAAGAAGGCCCTGTTCTCACTGTATTTTTCGACGGTCTCAATCAGGAGCCGTCGGTCCCGTGGCTATCCCTCCTTAAGGTCGCCCAAGGCACAGCGTTCGAAGGAAGGGTGCGAGTGATGCTAAGCACCCGACGGCATCACTTCGAGGAGAGACTCTCAAGCTTGCGCGGGCTTGTGGTCGCGGCAGTGCCAGTTGTCGTTGACGTCTATGACGCCGAGGCGGCCGGCGAGCTTGGTCAGATGCTCGCTTTCGAGGGCCTCACCCAGGCGGATTTGCATCCCGAACTCATTGAGCTGGCGCGGACGCCGCGTCTCTTCAAGCTGGTTATCCGTTTTCGCGATCGGCTCGTCGAAGCGGGGCAGGTCACGGTTCATCGTCTTCTGTGGGAATACGGACGCGATACCTTCGGGGATCGCGCCGGCAAATCCTTTAGCGAGGATGAGTGGCGAGCGTGGTTAGCCGAAATTGCCAAATGCTACCGCGGCGGCATTCAGGAATTTTCGCTCAAGAGCCTCGGCGAAACTGCAAGCCGGCCCGATCTCTCCGAGCGCGAGGTCTACGCCCGGCTCAGCGACATCATTGACGCGCGCTTTGTGCGCCCCGGACCGGCGGGCGTCATGCAGCTCAACCCGACCGTTGTTGCTCATGCACTTGGGGCGGCGTTGCTTGCGCATCTCGATGCGAAAAACTGGGCGACCTTTGCGGAGGCCGACGCCGAAGTCAACCAATGGCTAGACCCGATTGCCGGCCTTGATCAGCGCGCCGAAATTCTGCGCGCAGCCGTGTCGATCTTCGTTGAACGGGGCGGGCCGTCCACGACTCCAATTGGCGGCGTTCTGGTGACCGCTTGGCTGCAAACCCAAAATGTTACCGACGGGCACCGTCGCGAGCTTGCCAGTCTCGCGGTCAGCGTTCCTGAAGCGCTTCTTGATGCCGTCGAGCATTCGAACGCGCATGCCCAGGCGTCCGCGCGACTCTGGGCTATCAGCGCGCTTCGTGCCATCCCGCGCATCGAAGGTCCGCAATTGATGACTATCATCGGGCGGGTTTGCACTTGGTTTTCGATCGTGTCACGCGAAGTCGACAACACGCCCAACGCGAACGAGGATTTTGAGCGGCGGCGCGCGCAGCGCTACCACAGTCGAATTGGAGTTGATGCGTCCGGGCCGCTGACTGTTCTGGGCGTCAGGCTTCAGCTGGTGGATCGCGACGATGGTAGGCCGCAGACAGCTGCGCCTTCAATCCTTGAAGGATTTCCTCTGGCTAATATTCTGCCGTGCTTCGAGGCTATAGCGGTTGCTTCGGCTGTTCGCGGGCACGCAGAGGCATGGCAGGGCTTGAAATGGCTGTGCTACCTGAACGAGGTCGATCCCGAACCGACCGCCGCCTCCCTGCGCACTCTGTCTGTCGAGATCCGTGCGCGCCGGCCTGAGTCCGGGATTAATCCGGAGCTCTCTGCGCGTGCCGCTGCGCTTCTGCTGTGGCTCTCCGGCCAAGAGATCGACGAGGAGAAGGCGGCTGCCATCGACCCTGGCCTCGACCGGCAATTCACCTATGAGAAGGACTATCTGGAGAATCCAAGCCGTAGCCTTTTTGAGTTGGAACGCCGCCACGCAGCGATCGCGCTAGACGACAAAGAGAGCCATCTCCACAGCCGCCTGCAGCGCACCAGCAAGTTATGGCTCGACCCAACATTTCAGCCACCCTCCGGTTTGATCGACGAATTGCGCGCAGCCGCCGCAACTTTTGATGTCGAGAAGCTCCATCGGCAGATGGGGCACACGCACGCAGAGTATCAGTTTGAGGTAATGGAGCCAGCACTCGCCCGGTGTGTGCCTGACGCTCTCGTCACGTTGGTTCGTCGCAAATTGCACGCTTTCGCCTCATGCCCGCCGGAATCACGCTATTGGAGCGCAATCCACGCGAGCGAATCCTTCATTCTGGCGGGCGCGACCGAAGCGGCGGCAGCGCAAGCGTTGCGCGAGAGCGCACGCGACAAGGATGCCAACCACGAGGCCTATGCCGCAAGCGAACTGCTCAAGATCGAACTGGCGCATCTTGCCGATGCGCAAAGCCAGATCGACAAGCTGATCGCCGCTGACCTGAGATTTATCCCTGCCGATTTCGTCGAGATCGTGCGAACGCCGTCCAATGAGGATGTGGACGCTCTCATCATCCGGTATGCAGACGCACCCGCGAAGCAGCAACGCGATCTTATAGTGCTCCTGTCGTTTCACGGGTGCGCTTTTAGCGAAAACGCTTGGCAATGGCTCACCGGTTTGGCCGAACAACCCGACCACGAGTTGCGCCATGTCTTGTTTCGCATGCTGACCATGGCACATGCTGCACGTTTTGGGCGCATCCTTGCGACGAACGGGTGGGCATGGGATCCGTTGGCTCACATCTGGGTCAACCATTACGGCACTGACGCACTCATCAAAGCCGAACCGGCTCTGCCCTTCGACCAGCTGGCACCCCGGCTCGCTCCGTGGCGTCTACTCGAAGCGACGCGTTTGCGCGGCGCTGATCCGGCCGAAGTCCGTGTTGCTGCCGAAATTCTCGGTCACGTGCTCGCCGCCGAAAAAATCGCTGAGCCCGACCCGGGATCTACGCTAACGGTGGATCGCTCCGAGAAGAGATTTATGCCGTTTGTCATCTCCGTGCGGCCCAGGCCCAGTGCCGACGAACGGGGCAACCCGATGGCATCGTTGCGCGCTACGCTCGATGCCGATGCTCGCGCCAAAGCCTACGTGCGCGCGGTCGAAACCGCAACGGCGCGCATGGAGGAAGCGCGTAAGGCAGGAGCTAGTCTCTATCTCACTAACGTTGATGCGCTCGACATGGAACTCGTGGTCCTGCATGCCCCTGATATGCTTGATCGCTGGCTCGAAGGGGCGGGCGAGATCACCACCGATTTCCGGCGGCGGGTGCGCCTCGCCGAGACGGTTTTCCTTGCCCTATGTGAGGCGTTGCTCATTCACAATCCCGAACGCGGCGCCGCGCTGTGGCGCGCGCTGCGCATGACGATGGCCACTCGCTATCTTGGTGCAGCCAGCATCGACGAATTGCTGCATGTCATCTTTCGTGCGCCCGATTCACCGGCCGTCTTGTCGCTCCGAGACGAAGTCTTGAGCCTACAGCTCTGCCATTCGGATCGCGATCTCTTCGACGTCGCCGTTGCCGCGTCCTACAACGGCAAGTCCGCGTGGATAGCTGAATCCGTAGCGGCAGACCGCGCATCCCCGTTGGTGTGGCGGCAGCGGCGCGGCACTCTACTAGCTGGCCTTGGCACCGGATACGCTCTGCCGGTTACCGAAGCATGGCCAGAAGGTGAAATGCATTCGGACTGCGCCGGCATCCGGCGCAAGGCCGCGCGGCTGCGCTGGCGTGAAGCCTGCGCACGCCACTGGTGGCTTGCCTATCTCAAAGCCGATGATCCGGTCGAGGCTTACGCTGCATGGGTCCTCTTTCTGCGTTCAGCGGACGCACGCGCCTGGACCTGGATGCGCGATGATGTGGGAGTGCACTATGACAATAGCGACTTCTTTTCCCTTAAGCTCGCCCATGTGCAGCTCAATCGGAACGAGCTCAAGCGCGCGATGGACAAGCATCTCGACAGGCGCGACAAGAAGTTCCTCGATCATGACATCGTGGATGGTATCGGGCCTTGGGGTAAGGAGATTGATTCCGACTAGGCTATGACTTTATGAACGTCTCAGCTTAATGCACACTCTTCGCGTCCCGCGCGCGCAAGTAAATTTGGGGGCGAGTTAC